>CADBBK010000027.1 GCA_902792895.1 uncultured Bacteroidales bacterium
AGACTGAATTCAATCATGTCAAGGAACGATTTGGTCCCCTCATTCCGGGGCTTTTTGATTAATATTTAACTCGTCCCGATTTTAACGGGACACTAATGATATTAACTGATTAAAACCATTAAAACCGTGACTGAAGAAATCAAAGTTACCTGTCTGCATGACAGACACGTTGCGCTAGGCGCTCTCATGTCCCCGTTTGCGGGTTACGACATGCCCATCCAGTATGTAGATATCACCACCGAGCACAACGCTGTTCGCCAGAAGGTGGGTGTTTTTGACGTGTCGCACATGGGCGAGGTAGAGATTACCGGCCCCGATGCCGCCAAGTTCACCAACTACATCTTCACCAATGACATCAACGCCATCAAGGCCGGTCAGATCCTGTACGGCATGATGCTGTACCCCGACGGCGGCACTGTTGATGACCTGCTGGTTTACCGTGTTGACGACAACGACTATTTCCTGGTGATTAACGCAGCCAATATCGACAAGGACGTGGCTTGGATCATGGAACAGGCCAAGAACTTTGACGTGAAGGTTGACCACCAGAGCGAGCAATACGGCCAGATCGCCGTTCAGGGCCCCGATGCCGAGAAGACCATGGGTACCGTGCTGGGTATCGACACCACCGACCTGACGTTCTACACGTTCAAGAAAATGGAATATGACGGCAAGACCATCATCGTGAGCCGCACCGGTTACACCGGCGAGGACGGCTTTGAGGTATATGCCGATCCCGCTATCATCTGCAAGATGTGGGACATGCTCATGGAAGCCGGCGTTCAGCCTTGTGGCCTGGGTTGCCGCGACACCCTGCGCTTTGAGGCCGGTCTGCCCCTGTATGGCGATGAGCTGACCCCTGAGATTTCGCCCATCGCTGCCACCTTCGGCATGTTTGTAAAGCTCGACAAGGAAGGCGGCTTCATCGGCCGCGATGCCTGCGCCCAGCAGAAAGCCGAAGGCACCCCCAAGAAGCTTGTGGGCCTGGAGCTTGAAGGCAAAGCTATCCCCCGCCATGGCTATGAGGTGCTCGACGGCGAGAACGTCGTGGGTTACATCACCACCGGCTACCACAGCATCACGCTGGACAAGAGCGTAGCCTTCGCCCTGGTTGACCGCGCCGTTGGCGCCCTGGGCAACACGTTGAACGTGCGCATCCGCAAGAAAGTGTTCCCCGCTACCGTGGTGAAGAAACGCTTCTATACGCCCAATTACAAGAAGTAACCGATTTTCGGCAATAAAAACGGATTTTCTAAAGAACATAATATTAACTAACTAATTAATTTATAACACAATGAGTAAGATTATCGAAGGACTCTATTACAGCGAGTCACATGAGTATGTAAAGGTAGAAGGCGATTTCGGCTTCATTGGTATCACCGACTATGCACAGCACGAGCTGGGCAACGTGGTTTATGTTGACATGCCCGAGGTTGACGACGAGGTTACCGCAGGTGAGGACTTTGGCGCTGTTGAGAGCGTGAAGGCTGCCAGCGACCTGATGTCGCCCGTTAGCGGCACCGTTGTCGAGGTAAACGAAGCCCTCGAGGACGAGCCCGGCCTGATCAACAAGGACGCCTTTGAGAACTGGATCATCAAGGTTGAGCTGAGCGACAAGAGCGAGCTCGACAGCCTGATGGATGCAGCCGCCTACAAGGACATGATCGGCGAGTAATTCAGAGTCAGGAGTTAGAAGTTAGGACTTAACCGACAACTGAAAACTAATAGATAAATGAGTTATAAATTTTTTCCGCACACCGACGATGAGATGCAAGCCATGCTCAGCACGGCAGGCGTCAAGTCGCTGGACGACCTCTATCAGGACGTGCCTCAGGAGCTCCAACTCAAGAAGGAGTATGAGCTGCCCGAGTCGATGAGCGAACTGGAGGTGCGCCGTTTCTTTGATGAGCTGGGTATGGGAAACATCACCATGCGCACCTTCCTGGGCGCTGGTTACTATGACCACTACAGCCCCGCCGTCGTTCAAGACATCCTGAAGCGCAGCGAGTTCCTCACCGCCTACACGCCTTATCAGGCCGAGATTTCGCAGGGTACCCTGCAGTACATCTTTGAGTACCAGAGCATGATGACCGAGCTGACGGGCATGGAAGTGAGCAACGCTTCGATGTACGACGGCACGACCGCCACTGCCGAGGCCATGATGATGGCTGTCGCCAACGCCAAGAAGCGCAAACGCGTGCTGGTGAGCGAGACCATCAGCCCCTATGTGCTGCGCGTGGTGAAGACCTATGCCAAGTACCAGAGCATCCAGATCGACATGATTCCCGCCAACGGTGGTGTGATGGACCATGAGGCCCTGAAGGTGGAACTGGAGAAGGACGACGTGGCCGGCGTTATCGTTGCTACGCCCAACTTCTACGGTATCCTCGAGGACTACACCGGTGTTGCCGAGATGTGCCACGAGCACAAGGCACTGCTCATCATGCACTGCGTAGCCACTGCTCTGAGCGTTGTCAAGACTCCCGCTGAATGGGGTGCCGACATCGCTGTAGGTGACGGCCAGAGCCTGGGTATCCCCCTGAACTATGGCGGTCCCTACGTGGGCTTCCTGTGCACGACCAAGAAACTGATCCGCAAGATGCCGGGCCGCATCGTTGGTGCCACCGTGGATGCCGACGGCAAGCGCGCCTTCGTCCTCACGCTCCAAGCCCGCGAGCAGCACATCCGCCGCGAGAAGGCCACGAGCAACATCTGCTCCAACCAGAGCCTGATGGCGCTGTACGTGACCATCTACATGGGCCTGATGGGTGCCAAGGGACTGAAAGAGGTGAATGCCATCAGCTACAGCAACGCCCACTACCTGGCCGAGAGCCTGGTGAAGACGGGTCTGTTCGAGATGGCTTATCCCGACAAGCCCTTCCTCAACGAGTTTGCCGTGAAGACCAAACTCGACATCGAGGAATTGCAGGAATACTGCAACGAGGAGTACCTGCAGTGCGGTCTCAAGATTGCCGACGACACCTTGCTGATCGCCGTGACCGAGACCTACAGCCGCGAGGACTGTGACGACCTTGTTGACGCATGTGTAACCTATAACGAAGAAAAGGAGGGCAAGTAAGTTATGAATAACACTTTTTACGGTAAACTCATATTTGAGTTGTCACAACATGGCCGTCAGGGTTATTCCCTGCCCGAGAACAGGTGTGCCGAGTACCAGATGAGCGACCTCCCCAAGGGCCTGATGCGTGAAAACGCTCCCCTGCTGCCCGAGGTGGACGAGCTGAGCGTGGTGCGTCACTACACCAACATGAGCAACAACAACTTCGGTGTGGACACGGGCTTCTATCCCCTGGGTTCCTGCACGATGAAGTACAACCCCAAAATCAACGAGGAGATTGCCGCTCACCGCGAGTTTACGGGTCTGCACCCCCTGCAGAACCCCGAGACCGCCCAGGGTGCCCTGGCCGTCTATTACTTCCTGCAGACCAGCCTGGCCGAGATTTCGGGCCTGAGTGAGTTTACGCTGAACCCCTATGCCGGAGCCCACGGTGAGCTGACCGGCCTGATGATCATGCGCGGTTACCACCTGGAGCGTGGCGACGTGAAGCGCACCAAAGTCATCATTCCCGACAGTGCCCACGGCACCAACCCCGCCAGCTCGGCTGTCTGCGGCCTTGACGTTGTGGTTGTAAAGAGCCGTCCCGACGGCACCGTCGATGTGGACGACCTGCGTCCGCTGCTCGACGACACCGTTGCCGGCATGATGATGACCAACCCCAACACGCTGGGTATCTTTGAGCAGAACATCGGCGTTATCGCCAAGGCTGTCCATGATGCCGGTGGCCTGATGTACTATGACGGCGCCAACCTCAACCCCATGCTGGGCAAGGTGCGTCCCGGTGACATCGGCTTTGACATCATGCACATCAACCTGCACAAGACCTTCTCGACGCCTCATGGCGGCGGTGGCCCCGGTAGCGGTCCCGTCGGCGTGCGTGCCGGACTGGAGCACCTGCTCCCCAACCCCCGCGTCGTGAAAGTGGAGACCGAGGACTACGACTACTTCAAGCTGGAGTGCAGCGACCAGTCCATCGGCAGTATCAGCGGTCACCTGGGCAACTTCGGTGTGATGATGCGCGCCCTGGCCTACATCCTGACCCTGGGCCGTGACCAGCTCAAGTGGGTAGGTCCGCTGGCTACGCTCAATGCCAACTACATCAAGGAATCGCTGAAGGACGTGTACGAGCTGCCCATCGGCGGTGTGTGCAAGCACGAGTTTGTCTATGACGGCCTGAAGGACAAGTCCACCGGTGTGACCACGCTCGACGTGGCCAAGCGCCTGCTGGACTATGGCTTCCATGCTCCCACCATCTACTTCCCGCTGCTGTTCCACGAGGCCCTCATGGTAGAGCCCACCGAGAACGAGAGCAAGCAGACGCTCGATGAGTTCATCCGCATCATGCGCGTGATTGCTCAGGAGGCAAAGGATGATCCCGAGATGGTGAAGACGGCTCCGCACAACACGCCCGTTCGTCGCCTCGACGACACCCAGGCCGCCCTGCATCCCATCGTGACCTGGCGCGAGCTTGTTGCTGACAACCAATAAACTCCTGCCACTTGGAGATTACTCACGCTAAGTCGCCAAGACGCTAAGTTTTCCATTCTTATTCTTAGCGACTTTGCGACTTAGCGTGGGGTTTTGTTAGACTCATTAGAAATCATTTAGAGAAACCACTATGTTTGACATTATTATTATAGGTGCCGGCCCTGGCGGTTACGAGACCGCTGCCGACGCTGCAGCCCATGGCTTGACCGTCGCTATCGTTGAGCGTGACCAGATGGGTGGTACCTGCCTGAACCGCGGTTGCATCCCCACCAAGGCCCTGTGCCGCAATGCCGAGGTCATCAACCTGATGCGCGAAGCCGAAGTATGGGGCGTGAAGACCGGTGAGATGGCATTTGACTATGCACCCGTGTTTGAGCGCAAAGAGGCTGTCGTCAAGCAACTGCGTGAAGGTGTTGAATCGCTGATGGGCGCTCCCGGCATCACCGCCATCAAGGGCGAAGCCGCATTGAAGGATGCTAACACCGTCGTGGTGAATGGTGAGGAATACCAAGCCAAGAACATCATCATTGCAACCGGTTCGGCACCTCGCGGTCTGCCCATCGAAGGGGCTGACCTGGCCATGACCAGCGACGACATCCTGGCGATGGAAACCCTGCCCAAGAGCCTGTGCATCGTGGGTGGAGGCGTCATCGGCATGGAGTTTGCCGCCGTGTTCAGCACATTTGGTGTCGAGGTGACCGTCATCGAGTACTGCAAGGAGATTCTGCCCCCGTTTGACAAAGACGTGGCCAAGCGCCTGAAGAGTGTGCTGAGCAAGCGTGGCATCAAGATCATCACCAGCGCCGCCGTGAACGGTATCACGCAGGGCGAGGACGGCATGACCGTGACCTATGAGCTCAAGGGCAAACCCCAGAGCGTGACCTGCGAGAAGGTGCTGATGTCCGTAGGACGCCAGCCCGTGCTTCCGCAAGGTCTTGACGCCGTGGGCGTTGCCGTGGGCCGCCGCGGCATTGAGGTGGACGACAACATGATGACCAACGTCAAGGGTGTTTACGCCATCGGTGACGTGAACGGTCGCATGATGCTCGCCCATGCCGCCAGTGCCCAAGGTCAGCGTGCGCTGCACGCCATCCTGGGCAAAGCCGACGACATCAAGCTCGACATCGTTCCCAGTGCCGTGTTCACCGTGCCCGAGTTGGCCATGGTGGGCCTGACCGAGGAACAGTGCGCCGAGAAGGGCCTTGACGTGACCGTGAAGAAGTCCTTCTTCCGCAGCAACGGTAAGGCAGTCGCCATGAACGAGACCGACGGCCTGCTGAAGATGATTGTCGACAATACGACGCGCCAGATTGTGGGTTGCCACATCTGCGGAGCCCATGCTGCCGACCTCATCCAGGAAGTGGTTACCGCCATGAATGCCGGTGCTACCGTTGACCTGCTGGCCCGCAGCATCCATGGTCACCCCACCCTGAGTGAGGTGATGCTTGCCGCTGCCCGACAGTTCTAAACCCCTCATGCAAGCCACAGGCTTGCAATATGACAACACGCCACCCGTAGCCAATAGAGCGGGTGGCGTATTTTTGCCCAAATCAACGGGATGGGGGCAAAATAGTGATGACTGAAAACGGAGAAGTGAAAAGTTTTTTGTATCTTTGTAGGTTAAACAAGAGAAACGACAATGGAGTATAAACTGCATAGCGATTATGAACCGACGGGCGACCAGCCGCAGGCGATTGCCGAACTGGCCGGTGGTGTGAACGACGGCGTGCCCTTCCAGACGCTGCTGGGCGTAACGGGCTCGGGCAAGACGTTTACCATGGCCAATGTCATCGCCCGCACGGGACGTCCCACCCTCGTCCTGTCGCACAACAAGACGCTGGCAGCGCAGCTGTATGCCGAGTTCAAGAGCTTCTTCCCCGAGAACGCGGTGCACTACTTCGTGTCCTACTACGACTACTACCAGCCCGAGGCCTACATTCCCTCAACCGACAAATATATCGAGAAAGACCTTGCCATCAACGACGAGATTGAGCGGTTGAGGCTCTCGACAGTGACAGCACTGCTGTCAGGCCGCCGCGATATCGTGGTCGTGTCAAGCGTGTCGTGCCTGTACGGCATGGGCAACCCCGAGGACATCACCGCCAATGCCATCGAGCTCAAAGTGGGTGACCAGATCGGGCGCGACGAGCTGCTTCACCGCCTGGTGGATGCATTATACTCCCGCAACGACGCCGAACTGAAGATGGGCACTTTCCGTGTCAAGGGCGACACCGTTGACGTGTTCCTGAGCGATGAGGATATCATGCTGCGCATCATCTTCTGGGGCAATGAGATAGAACGCATCCAGCTGCTCGACAGCGATACGCAGCTGCCCACCGAGGACGTCGAGGGCTTCAAAATATTCCCCGCCAACATCTTTGTCACCACCAAGGAGCGCATGCGTGCCGCCATGGGCCAGATTGACCTGGACCGCGAAAACCAGGTAGCGGCATTTGCCCGTGAGAACCGCTTTGCCGAGGCCAAGCGACTGAACGAACGCGTGACCTATGACATGGAGATGATGCGCGAGGTGGGTTACTGCTCCGGCATTGAGAACTACAGCCGCTATTTTGACGGCAGGCGTCCCGGCATGAGGCCTTTCTGCCTGCTGGACTACTTCCCCGAAGACTATCTCACCATTATCGACGAGAGCCACGTGACTGTGCCCCAAATCCGCGCCATGTACGGCGGCGACCAGTCGCGCAAGACCAACCTGGTGCATTACGGATTCCGTCTGGAGGCCGCATTGGACAACAGGCCGCTGAGGTTTGAGGAATTTGAGCAGATGACGCACCAGACCATCTATGTGAGCGCCACGCCAGCCGACTACGAGCTGAACAAGAGCGAGGGCATCATCACCGAGCAACTGATTCGCCCGACAGGTCTGCTGGACCCGCAAATCATCGTGCGCCCCTCCCAAGGTCAGGTCGATGACCTGGTCGAGGAAATCCAACTGCGCATCGAGCGCGGCGAGCGCACCCTGGTGACCACGCTGACCAAACGCATGGCCGAGGAACTGAGCGATTACCTCAAGCGGCTGGACATCCGCACCGCCTATATGCACAGCGACGTCGAGACGCTGGAGCGCATTGAAATCATCGACAACCTGCGCGCCGGGGCCATTGACGTGCTCGTGGGCGTGAACCTGCTGCGAGAAGGCCTTGACCTGCCCGAGGTGTCGCTTGTCGCCATCCTCGATGCCGACAAGGAAGGTTTCCTGCGCAGCCGCCGCTCGCTGACGCAGACGGCAGGCCGCGCCGCCCGCAACTTGAACGGCACCGTCATCATGTATGCCGACCACATCACCGACTCGATGCGCCAAACCATCGACGAGACCGAACGCCGCCGCAGCCTGCAACTCAAGTACAACGAGGAGCACGGCATCACGCCGACCGCCATCATCAAGGCCCGCACCGCCATCATCGGCCAGGATACCGACATGCATCATCCGACAACTCCCAGCCGCCACAGTCAGACGCCCATGCCCGCAGGCAATGCGCCCACCATGCGTTATACCGAGGAATTTGACGGCAGCGCCGGCGTTGCTGCCGATCCCGTTGTCGCCTACATGAGCGGCAAGGACATGCAAGCCGCCATCGACCGCCTGAAGACGCAGATGATTGAAGCCGCCAAGCGGATGGACTTTCTGGAGGCCGCCCAGTACCGCGACGAGATTCTCAAACTCGAAGAGATGCTGAAAGAGAAAGAATAGCAATCACAGAGCAGTGAAGGAAGATAAACGACATACCGACCACCGCATCAAGGGGCAATGGCTGCCGACCACCCGCAAGGAAATGGAACACCTGGGGTGGGACCAGGCCGATGTTATCCTGTTCAGCGGCGATGCCTACATCGACCACCCATCGATGGGCACTGCCGTCATCGGACGCGTGTTGGAATCCCACGGCTACAAGGTGGCCATCGTGCCGCAGCCCAACTGGCGTGACGACCTGCGCGACTTCAAGAAACTGGGCCGGCCACGACTGTTCTTTGGCGTGTCGGCGGGAGCGATGGACTCGATGGTGAACCACTACACCGCAGCGCGGCGCAAACGCAGCGACGATGCCTATACCCCTGACGGCCGTGCCGGAGCCCGTCCCGACTACCCTACCATCGTCTATTGCGACATCCTGAAACGCCTGTTCCCCGACGTGCCCGTGGTGGCCGGCGGCATCGAGGTGTCGTTGAGGCGACTGGCACATTATGACTACTGGCAGGACAAACTGCGGCCCTCGATACTCGTGGACTGCCCTGCCGACCTGCTGGTGTACGGCATGGGCGAATTGCCCAATATCGCCATTGCCGATGCCCTCGCGGCAGGCAAGCACATCGAGGAACTGACCGACATACCCCAGACCGTGGTACGCCGCCCCCTCAGCGAACTGCCTACTGCCAATACTGATACTGACGTGCTGCTGCACAGTTTCGAGGAATGCCAGCAGTCCAAGCGCGCCCAGGCCCAGAATTTCAAGACCATCGAAGTGGAGAGCAACCTGTGGCACGGACACAACGTGTGGCAAGCCACAGGCGACATTGCCGTGAAGGTCAACCGTACCAACCCGCCGATGACCACCGAACAGATTGACGCCTCGTTTGACCTACCCTATACACGCCTGCCCCACCCCCGCTACCAGGGGAAACGCATTCCCGCCTATGAGATGATACGTCACTCGGTGTGCATGCACCGCGGCTGCTTTGGCGGCTGCGCCTTCTGCACCATCAGTGCCCACCAGGGCAAGTTCATCGCCTCAAGGAGCAAGGAATCGATTCTGCGCGAGGTCAAACAAGTGGTGCAGATGGAGGACTTCAAGGGGTACATCAGTGACCTGGGCGGCCCGAGCGCCAACATGTACGGCATGCACGGCAAGGACCTGGAACGTTGCCAGCGCTGCCAGCGCCCCTCGTGCCTGCATCCGCAACCATGCAGCAACCTCAACACCGACCACAGCAAGTTGCTCGACATCTACCATGCCGTAGATGCCCTGCCCGAAGTGAAGAAATCGTTCATCGGCAGCGGTGTGCGCTATGACCTGTCGATGCACCGCACGGGGGACCCGCACATTGACCAAGTCAATGCCCGATACAATGAGGAACTCATCCGCTTCCATGTCTCGGGCCGATTGAAAGTCGCCCCCGAGCACACCAGCGACGAGGTGCTGATGCTGATGCGCAAGCCATCATTTGAACTGTTCCGCCGTTTCAAGGCACTGTTTGACCGAGTGAACAAGAAGTACAACCTGCGTCAGCAACTCATCCCCTACTTCATCTCGTCGCATCCCGGCTGTCATGAGGCCGACATGGCCGAACTCGCCGCCATCACCAAGGAGCTGGACTTCCGCCTGGAGCAGGTGCAGGACTTCACACCCACGCCCATGACCATCTCGACCGAGACCTACTACACGGGATTTCACCCTTACACGCTCAAACCCGTCTATTGTGCCAAGACTCCGCTGGAGAAACAGGCCCAGCGGCTGTTCTTCTTCTGGTATGACCGCAAGAACCGCGCTGCTATCACCGCAGCCCTGAAACGCATCCACCGCATCGACCTGCTGCGTAAACTTTATTAACTTCCAGAACTCTATGAAACGAATATTGGCCCTGCTCCTAGCCATCACCTGCATGACGGCCCATGCCGACGATGACGCCCTGCGCTACACCACCGATGTGATGTGCCTGTTGCCCGATGCCACCGCCCTGGGCGTTGCCCTTGTCAAACACGATACCGAGGGCGTGAAGCAACTGGGGCTTAGCACCGCCACCAGCCTGGCCGTGAACTACGGGCTGGAACTGTGCATCCGCAAGGACCGCCCCGACGGTACTGGGCACCATGCCTTCCCCAGCACCCATACGGCAGTGGCCTTCAACGGTTCGACATTCCTGATGAAGCGCTACGGGTGGAAATGGGGCGTGCCGGCCTACGTAGTGTCAAGTTTCGTGGCTTGGGGCCGTGTCCACACCGACCGGCATGACTGGTGGGACGTGCTGGGCGGAGCTGCCATCGGTGCCGGAACGGCATTTATCTTCTCGCGGCCGTTTGTCAAGGATGTGGAGGTAACGGTCAGCCCGACGGCCTTTGGAGACAGGGCGTGGGGGTTGACGGCGACGGTGCAGTTCTAGCAGACGGAGTGGACGGATTTGACGGACGGGACTAATGGACAATAACAAAGCAGGGGGCCTGGTGGCCTCCTGCTTTGTTGATGATGGATGGGAATTAACCTTACTTGATGAGGACTTTCCTGGCAGTGCCGTTGCTCATCTTGACGATGTTGATACCGTGACGCGGGGCATCCAGCTGACGGCCCATCACGTCATAGTAGGCAACGGGGAAGGCGTCATCGTCGGTGAGGATTTCCTCAATGCCTTCGGAGCCAACGAACAGGCGCACCTTCTCGGCATTGTTCACCTTCATGTCGGAGATGTTAGTGAGTCCGTTGGTGAGCGGTCGGCTGATGAAGGCCACCACATTCAGGTTCTTGATGTTCCAGTCTTCAGGAATCGTGACCGTAAACTCATTGAGATAGGTATCGCCGGTGATGTTGAGGTCCACACCCTTGACCGAACCCAGGGCGCAACGGAATACACCGTTATGCACGTAGTTAGTTTCCCATCGGCCGTCGTTCAGCTGGCGAGCCACAAGGCTATCCTCGGTGAGATAGACAGTGAGTTTGTTGCCTTCACCCAACAGGGCATTGATGTCGGGCGAAATCTCGCCAGAAACCGTGATAATGGCCTCGCGCGTGTCAAGGTTCACGACAGGATCAATATTGATGGTGGCAAACGAGGGATTCATGTCTGCCTCGCGGTCAAAGAAGTTGCCCAACTCTTCGGCCATCTGCTGATGATACTCCTCGTAATAGCCAAGCGAGTTGACAAGTTGGTTGGCGCTCTCCCATCCCGTGGCGCGGTCAAAGACACCCGTGGGATAAGAGCTATTCGACATATAGGCCATGATAGAGTCGCCCTGATTGGTCATGTAGGGGTCTCGGCCACCGTTCAACTCGCCATGGACACCTACCCAGATGACGTCGTCGCGCTGGCTGGTGAGGATGGACAGCCAGGAATTGCCCAACGGGCAGTAGGTGCAATAGGTTGAGGTGAATTGCTCGACAAGATGCTTCTGACGAGGATAAACACCGTTCATCGCCAAGAATGTCGCGTTCAACGGATAGAGGTAATCCAGTACCTCCTCACCCGCTACACAATTGTTGATGGTCAGGGTGTGGCTGCCTACAGTCAGGTTATCGGTTGTGAGAGCACCTTCGACGGTCACGGTTGCCCCAGGGGCGATTTCATCGGGATTGGAGATTGTTCCCACGTTCTCGCCATCAATGCCCACGTCAAAAGTCAATGCCTGGGCAACAAGGGGCTTGGTATCGCGATTCCTGATATTGAACGAATAGTGCAAATCATCACCGATATTCACATAATGGGAGGCCACAAGATCGGTGGCCTTGATGAGCACACTGGGGAAATTATCCCTCTCGACGATGCACTGCACACACAAGTTGCCGTAGGACTTCAGTCCAGCGGTTGACCAGCGGTACATCGAGCCGGCCTTCCTGTAATAATAGGTATCGTAGATGTCCCCCTCCTGCACCATCGCCAGCGGTTTACTGGTCTTGGTGGGCTGCTCGTACACAAAACCTATCATCAGTTTACCACCAGCAGGAATATTGACTTTGTAGGGAGTAGTCAGCTCGATGAGATTCCAGCCCACATCGCTCGCCTCGCAATCCCAGTAGACTATAGTGCCATAAGCGCCAGCCGCTGCAATGGGCATGATGAAAACTTTGGAGATGGTTGTGCTCTCGGCCAGACCGACACGGAAGGCCTTGATGTAGCCATCGTTGAAGATATCCACCTCGTCTGATTCCAGAATGGTACCGATGGTGACATTGCCTGACGTTGCTGAGATGCCCACGCCCTCGGTGCCGATGGCATCCGAGTCGAAGTGGCCCATAATCTTCTGGTTTTCGGGCAGATCTAATCGTGACGGTGAACTCTGAGCATTAATGGTCAATGATAAAGACATTGACATCAATAATAAGAGTAAAGTCTTTTTCATGTTTATTAATTGATTATTTTTATCCTATTGTTAAAAACTCCTCGGTATTGCAATTACAAGGCGAGACGCAAACCAATAGCTCCACTCTTGGACGTAGGAGGAATACTTGCGCGATACGCAACCCGGGACTGCGTTGCCTCTACACTCCAATTACCTCCACGCATGATGCGGTATGTGCCATTGTCAGGGCCAGTGGGATTGACTTGCGGCTCGGCACTGTAATCACCTTTCCAATCCTGGCACCACTCAGAGACATTACCGCTCATATCGAACAGTCCCAGTTCGTTGGCCTTTTTTTGGGCAACTGGCTGCTCGCCGTAGTCGCTTTCGGTCCAATCAGATGTAATCCAGTTACCCTGGTTCCAAGACACTTCATCAATCTGGTCACTGCCAGCAAAGATGAAGCCCTTGCTCTGGTTTCCGCCACGTGCTGCATATTCCCATTCGGCTTCGGTAGGTAAACGGAAGGTTTTGCCTGTCATTTGGTTCAACTTAGCGAGAAACGTCTGGCAGTCCTCCCATGTAACCATCTCAACAGGACGCCTCATCTGCGGGTCATAAGGGAAATTACTGGGATTATTGCCCATGACGGCTTGCCACAGAGCTTGCGTAACTTCGGTTTCGCCTATGCTAAAGTCCGAGAGCGTCACTTGATGGGCTGGTTTCTCATTGTCACGGGCTTCGCTGCCCTGCTCTGGTGTCGCGCCCATGGTGAAAGTGCCACCTTTGACTGAAACCATCTTGAAGGACACGCCGTTAGCAGTAAAGGTCTGGCTCGCGGAGGCGGGATGCAGAATGATCTCGATGATGGCATTCACATCGGCAATGGTCACTTCGCCATCATTATTCACATCGGCTGCGGGCACGTCGTTATCAGGGTGAAGGATACGCTCGATGACAACATTCACGTCGGCGATAGTTACCTCGCCGTCACCATTCACGTCACCCTTAATAGTCGGTTCGGGGCCAGGACCAGGAATGTCACCCTTAACAAAGCGGAGCGTCAACGTCGGTCCCCATCCCTTGTGGACATAGTTGGGAGGGAAGAATCCCTGCTTGCTCATGACCTCGATGGTCAGCGTAACGACACACTCACCGTCGGCAATGGGGAACCACTCGCTCTGCAGGTCCTGCAGGTCACCATTCAGCTGTCCGGCCGACGTCTCGTAAGTACCCGCCTGCGACTGAGTGTTGCAGGTGATGGGGAAACAGATCTGGAAAGCACCGTTGTCAATCTTCTCAATGACGTAATGCATCTTCAGGTAGTCGTTAGGCTGTGCTTCCAGCTTCATGACCGAAAGTCCTGAATAGATGACATCGCTCACCTCGTCGTAAGCCTCGACCACATTGCGGACTACGGTTGCCCCGTCCTCGATAATCTCGGCTTCCTCGTCAACGAAGGCAAACGACCAGTCGACATCATCACCAATCTGAGCCATCATCGGCAGCACGGCCAATGACAGGCCCAACAATAAAGTAGTTAATCTCTTCATAAATGTATTATTTAGGTTAATCGTTTTCTAGAATCTCTTCTTAGCCACTTGAAGCACCCCATTATTGTCGAACAGGAAGGCTACGATAGCACAATGCTCGGGCACCCAAGCGGGATCCAAGGTGATGTCATAGTCCATGACGGCCACTTGTCCGTGGTCCACACTCACGTCATCGCCCCAGGGGTCGTTGACACTGGCACGGAACACATGCATGTGGTTGTAGTGATCAACGGTGCTGCCGTCGGGCATGAGCTGGAAACTGTCGATGCTGTCCTCGACAAGCCACACCTGCAGCTTGCCGCTGACCTGCTTGGAATCGAGGCCGATGGTCTGCACCTCGACATTGGCCTTCTGCGCCTCATCGTCAACATCGATGTCGATGATGAATGACACCGGAGCCTCAAAGCCCAACTCATAGTTGACAGCGCCACCCCAATCGGTATAACTCAAGGGCATCACTGTGGACTCATAGGTAAGCCTATCCACAAGGCCCACGGGTTGTCCTGACAGATTCCAATGGGAGAAATACTGGTCACCGACCTCGGTATAGAGTGGTGAGGGAGCCCCATTCTTCTTGGAGAACGGTCCCGAGTGAATGGCCACGGCAATGATCACCGAGTCGCCATACTCCTCGACCAGACGCTCAATCTCGTCGGTGGCACGGGGGCAGTTCACGCAGTACTGGCCGGTATAATCCTCGATGAGGACAGCACGCCCCACCTCGGGCGGCTCAACGTAGATGAGACGGTCGTCGCGCGACACTTCGTCACAGGACACCAGCGCCAAGGCTGCCAACATCAATATGCTGTAAATCAAATTTTTCATCTCGTTGGAATCTAGAAAGTGTAGTTATAGGACAAAGTGAAACCCTTGGTAGCAGGCACCCAGCGGCACACGCCACCCGAGCAGTTGTAGCCCGCCATCGTGCGGCCATAGCCAGCCTGGATGCGGTGAGCCTTGAGGGTATAAGTAACCAGCCCCTGGTAATAGTGAAGCTTGGTCTCGCCGCAATTCCAGGTATCGCTCAGGGTGAACATCCAGTGGGGAGCCCAAGAAAGCTCAGCCAGCCCGAATGCCCAGTCACCGTCATCCCCCTTGCAGAACTGGTACTGCAACTCGCAGCGCAAGGTCAGCTTGGGCGAGAAACGATACTTGCCGTCGGCAATCAGGATGTTGCTCTTGATCATGCCTCCATGTCCCTCGATGACTGTCATGTTGTAACGCTCGTTCATGTACATGAAGATGAGCGAGAAGTCGCGAGTGAAGCGTTTCTCGATCTGCACATCGATGTCCTGATAATAGGTCTCGTCACCCATCTTGAAGAAACTTGACTTGAAGCCCTCACTGCCGATGACACGTCCGTCGACGACAGGATTCTTTATCTCTTTATTATCGATGCCACGCACATGAGACACGTTAAGTTTCACCTTGGTACCATACTTGCCGCCCAGGGCGGTGCCTTTCTTGAACGTGTAACCGAACTCACCCTGGAAAGCCCACTCACCCTCGAGATTGGTGGCATAGGGATACTGTGCCGCCAGTGCATAGGTCTGGTCATGGGTGAATGCAGGCAGGTGGTTGATATAACTCGAGATACCCGTCATGTTGCGACGGCTGCGGAAAGCCATACCCTGGCTGCGCTTAGCCTGCAACAGGGCGCTCATGCCTTTCTGGGAATAGGATGCGCTGAGCATTGCCACACGGCCCGTGCCATAGTTATAGCCGTTGTCAAATGACGGATCCTGACTCTTCTGGGCATACTCGGCAAGCAGATTGAAGCCCTTGTGCGTTAAGTTCACACGGGCATCCCATGCGTTGACATATTTGGGAAGTTTCAACTTATGCGTCGCATCGACAAAGATGGCATCGCCATCGGTCTTCTCATGCTTGTTGACCCAGGAGCCACCCACGCTGATGTGCATATCATGGGCTTCCAGCGACTTGATGACCGACTCCAGCCCGAACTCCACATCGGCGCCACTGATGAGAGCATCGTTATGTTCCCAATAGCGGCGCTGCTTTCCTGTCAAGGCCTTGATTGAGATGCCATTGACGGGTTGATAGACAATGCGGCCGCCACGCAGAGCATTGTCGATGCCCAGCGAACGTTCCTCATAGGTGCGCAGGATAAATCCCGAGCCGAACTGCTCATAGTAGTCACCGCCGGTGATTTCCACATTCTTGAAGTGGCCCTTGAAGTAGAAGTGAGGCAGTCCCCACCCCTTGAAGTCGGGTTCATAACCGGGCAGCGGGTGTTGCAGATACTCAAACCGCACGCCCGCGTCGATATATTTGCTACCCAGATTCAGGTCCACATAGGTGTTGGTCAGCACCTTGTCATCGGAATGCTCAGTACCGATCTTTTCGTCATCCTGCGGAAAGAGGATGTCGCTCTGGATGCTACCGCTCACCGTCACCTGCGAGAAAGCGGGTACTGCCGCCAGCAGCAAAGCTGGCAGCAGCAAAGGCAAGAATAGTTTTTTAGGGTTCATTCTGTGTTAAAACGGGATATTACTTGGCGAGAAGTTTTCGCACTTCCTCGATTAATTCATTCTCGGCGCCATCAGTATATCCGCTGTGCTTGCTGGCAATGTTACCATTACCATCGACAACGACGACAAAGGGAATCATCTGTCCACCGAGGGCCTTGAGCAAATCGCTGTTGGTATCGAGGAGCACTTCATATTCCCACTCGTTCTGGTCCACCAGCGGCTTTACCTTGTTGATGTTCTGAGCCTGGTCGATGCTCACGGCATAAATCTTGACACCTGTTTCCTCCTGCCACTCATCATATACCTCGGCGATGGCCGACAACTCTCGGTTGCAAGGCTTGCACCATGTGGCAAAGAAATCGATGATGAACGGCTTGCCATCGTTGCTCAGCGTGGCGCTCTGAACGGTCTTCCCGTCAATGCTCTTGAGAGTAACGTCGGGCAACTGTGCTTGAGCCAGACCGACACCTGCCAGCAGGCAAACAATCAATGATACAAAAAACTGTTTCATTTCTCAATAATGGATTCTGGTTATTAATTTACTATATTCGGCACAAAGATAAAACAAACTAGTGATAAAAACCCAAAAAAAAGATAGAAAAAACAGCGCTACAATCCTAAAAAAACAAAAAACGGGCCTTGCATGCCCTCCATGACACACAAGGCCCAATGATTTTTACTTGAAGAGGATTACTTCATGACCTTCTTGACAGTTACCTTGCCGTTCTCGTCGATGGTGCGGATGATGTTTACACCGTTCTCCATCTGGTTAACACGACGGCCATCGATGGTGTAGATTTCGGTGGTCTTGACACCAGCGGCGGCAACCTCGCCAACCGAAGAGATCTTGTCCTCACCAATCTGTACACACATCACATACATGCCAGCGCTGCCGGGGATTTCCTCCCAGTTGTCGTCATACTGCACCTCCTGGGTGTAGAAAATGTAGGCATACATGTCGTCGTAGACTACCGAGAAGCCACTGGACTTGAAGTTGTTCTCGCAGATCTGCTTGCTCCAAACCGTCTCGCCCACGTCATCGACCTTAACGACCATGAAGTTGGCACCATTCCAGCTCTGCAAGTTGCCATAGAGGAGTACCCAACCGTCTTCCTGCGGAATCACCTTGACAGGAGTCATGCCCCACATGTTGTTCTCATCGAGTGAGCGGCCGAAGAAGTAGTCATCGGGCCAGCAGAAGTTGCCACTGGCATCGAGTACATTGACATTCATGAAGTAGCTACCGAAGTCATACTCCCATGCTACCATTGCCATATCGAACTTCACACCCATAGCGGCCGAGCCGGCATCACCGTCCTCAGTGCCATTGCAGCTGGGGGCATTGTACAAGAAATCGCCATTGGGGGTCAGGTGGTTCAGCACCTGGAATCCAGTGAAACTGTTGAGTACCCTGTAGGAAAGGAACAGTCCACCTTCCTCATCCACCTCGGTGAGCGGGGTGGGCATGTACATGCCACTGGAGAGAACCCTGTCCTCGATAGTGATGGGCTCACCCCAGTTATTGGTCAACTCACTATTGAGCATCTGCGCATCGAGGCCAGTATACTCATTGTCATAAACAAAGTAGATGTTGCCACCGGTAGAGGGCTTCATGACGAGAATCTTGGAAGCGATCGTCATAGGCTCTTCACGGGCTACCGTGCCATCCTGATTCAAGGACACAACCATCCACTTGGCATCGGTGACATCCACCGAGTCGGGCATCTGCTGGTTGGGGAACCAGGGCGAGGGCGACCAGTTGTCCTCGGTGGCCTTCTCACGATAGTACTCGGTGTGGTTGACAGCAGCATAGATGTTGTTGCCACTCACACAGATTTGGGGAGCAACGTCCTCGACTCCGAAAGCCGTATCATGAAGTTTCTGTGAGGGGAACAAAACACCGTCAACATCCCATACGGGTTCACCCTGCTGGGTGTAGCGGTAGAGGTAGGAGTATACATAATACTGATCCTCAGGATCGGTGCGAACATCGGTATAGGCCATCAGAATATCGCCATTGTCGGCGAGTGCCAGACCGTAGTCGGTAGTCCAAGTGCGGGTAGCCTTGTCACAGACGATGATACCCTCGTCGCCGAACTTGGCATTGCCGTCGGCATCAAACACCTGGAGATGCAGCTGATAGGAGAAGACGTTGTCAACTCTCTCACCACGCAACCAAGTGAGCACGATGTTGCCCTCGGGAGTCATCAAAGTCTTCATCTGCACTTGTCCGTCAGCACCCTCCTTATCCAGTTGGATTGCATCAACGTCACTGGGATGCCACTCGGCCATCATCATTGCCGAAGCAAAGACAGCCATTACAACAAAAGTAAAGAATTTTTTCATACGCTTGATTATTAATATGGTTAAAATAAAGAAATTACTTGAATCATTCGGTCTATGTTATGTGTGTTGGCACGGCTGATGCCATCGCAACATAAATACAGCTGCAAATTTACACAATAATTTTTCAAAAACAACCAGACAACACGCAAAAATAAAGGGAGAAACTACCCAAAATGGTATTTTTTCGGTCCCGAGAACGGCCCTTATCGGCTAGCGCGGTAGTAGAGAACGGCAGCGATGATGATATAGACAAAGTTGGGAATCCACATCGCCACACGGGGGCTGGTATAACCCGACACGGCGAAGGTCGAGGTGACGGTCATGAACAGGATGTAGGAGAAACTGAGCAGCAGGCCCAGGCCGATGTTCAGGCCGATGCCTCCTCGCACCTTGCGCGATGATAGCGAGAGGCCGATGATGGTGAGGATGAATGCTGCAGCCGTCATGGCGATGCGCCGCTCGTACTCTATCTCGAAGTTCTTGATATTGGCTACGCCACGGGCCTTCTGCTTATTGATATACTCCTTGAGCTCGGGCGAGGTCATGGTCTGCTCATCATTCTTGGAGATGAGGAAGTCACGCGGATCGATGTTGAGCAAGGTGTCCATCACGGAGCCCTTGGTCATGGTCTCCTTCAGGCCGCTGAAGTCGCGGATGGTGTAGTTGCGCACGGTCCACAGGCCGACGGAGTCGTACTTGACGGTCTCGGCAGTGAGACGCGACTTGAGCGTGTTGCCGTCGAACTTCTCGAGAGAAAAGCGGAAGCCGCTGCGCGTGGTGTTGTCATAGCGCGACATGTAAGCCATCACTCCCGGCTTGACCTGCAACTGGATGTTGTCGCCATAGACTACCTCCTTGTTCTTCACCCACTTGTTGGTGTAGGCGATGCGCTCGACATTGGCAGGCGGGATGATGTAAGCCGCCAACAGATAACTGCCCAGGGCAATCACTGCCGCCGAGAACAGATACGGTACCGCCAGCCGGTGGAAACTGATACCGTTAGAGAGCATGGCGATGACCTCGCTGCGGTCGGCCAGGCGCGAGGTGAAGAAAATCACCGAGATGAAGGTGAACAGCGGGCTGAACTGGCTGAGCACGAAAGGCAGGAAGTTCATGAAGTACTGGAAGACGGTAGCCTTCCAGGGCGCAGTGAGCACGGCATCCAACTTCTCGTTGATGTCGAACATCACCACAATGGCAAACAGCAACAGGATGGCGAAGAAGAAGGTACCCAGGAAGTTCTTGATGATGTAGCGGTCGAAGCGCTTAACATAGTACCAGGGATAGCGCTTGCGCGAGGGCTCCGGAGCCTTGCTGGGCTCGGAGGGCTCGGAGATCTCGGAGGGCTCGGAGGGCTCGGAGTTCTCAGAGGGCTCGGGAAGCGGTTGGCGGGTTTCTATGTCCTTGAGTTCTTCTTCCATCACTTCTTATTACAGGCGTTGCTGAACGTCGTGGAGCATCTGGCGTTTCCAAGCGGGGAAGTCGCCCTCGATGATGTGCTTGCGTGCCTCGCCCACGAGCCACAGGTAGAAAGCCAGGTTATGGATGCTGGCAATCTGCATGGCGAGGATTTCCTGGGCGATGAACAGGTGGCGCACATAGGCCTTGCTGTAGATGTGGTCGACGATGGAAGGACCGTCCTCCTGCAAGGGCGAGAAGTCGTCGGCCCACTTCTTGTTGCGCATGTTCATGATGCCATGGCGGGTGAAAAGCATGCCGTTGCGGCCGTTGCGGGTGGGCATCACACAGTCCATCATGTCCACACCGCGGTCGATGGCCTCGAGCATGTTGGCAGGCGTGCCCACACCCATCAGGTAGCGGGGACGGTCCTGCGGCAAGATGTCGTTGACTATCTCAATCATCTCATACATCACCTCGGTGGGCTCACCCACGGCAAGGCCGCCGATGGCATTGCCGTCGGCGCCGAGGTCGGCAACAAACTTGGAGGATTCCTCTCGCAGGTCTTTATAGACGCAGCCCTGCACGATGGGGAAATAGGCCTGGCTGTGGCAATATCGGGGCTGGGTGTTCTTGAAATGTTTCCAACCACGGGCGAGCCAGTTGTGCGTCAGCGTGAGCGACTTGCGGGCATAGCTGTAGTCGCTGGTGCCCGGGGGACACTCGTCGAGGGCCATCATGATGTCGCTGCCGATGCTGCGCTCGATGTCCACCACCTTCTCGGGAGTAAACAGGTGCTTGCTGCCATCGATGTGGCTGCGGAAAGTCACGCCCTCGTCGGTCAACTTGCGGTTCTCGGCGAGCGAGAAAACCTGGAACCCGCCGCTGTCAGTCAAGATGGGGCGGTCCCAGCCGTTGAACTTGTGAAGACCACCGGCGCGCTCGATGATGTCCATGCCGGGGCGCAGATAGAGGTGGTAGGTATTGCCCAGGATAATCTGTGCCTTGATGTCCTCACGCAGTTCGGTCATGTGTACGGCCTTAACCGCTCCCACCGTGCCCACAGGCATGAAGATGGGAGTCTCTATCTGGCCGTGGTCGGTGGTGATGAGGCCAGCGCGGGCATTGGTGCCGCTGGGGGTGGCTATGAGTTGATAGTCCATTCAGTCGTTAATTCTAAAAAAACGCACAAAGGTAATGAAAAAAATAGTATTAGCTGGCAGCTAACTTGATTGCGCGGAAGAATAAACACGAATTTCGCTAATTTTAACGAAATTCACAAAGCATGCTTCGTGTCATTCGCTGCAATTAGCGAAATCCGTGTTAAAGTTGTCGGTCAGGGGAATTATTTGTATTTCTCCATTTCCTTGCGGGCCTTCTCGAGATTGGCCTCGGCCTTCTTCAGATTGTTGACGGCCTTCTCGTAGTCCTTCTGAGCCTTGAGATTCTGCTTGGCGACCTTCTCTTCAAACTTCCTCTGCTCGGTCTCCATCTTGAGCATCTTCTCGCTGTTGCCCTGTGCCTTGGCTACCTTCTCGTTGAGTTTCTGGCGCTCCTGGACTTGCTTCTCGGGCAGTTCGTTCATCTTCTTCTGGGCCTCGGTCTGCTTTTTCTGAGCATCTTTCACCTTGTCAACAGCCTTGTTGTACTTCTCGGTGGCCTTCTGGCGCTTCTCGATCTGCTGTTGCTGCTTCTTAGCCTCTTTCTCGGCCTTCTTGGCTTCCTTTTCCTTCTTCTCGGCAGCCTTCTTAGCCTCCTTGGCTTTCTTCTCCTGCTCCTTGAAGGCGTCCTTCTGCTTCTTGGCTGCCTCGGCCTGCTTCTTGGCGGCATCAGCATCCTTAGCATACTGATTCTGCTGCTGCTCAAGGTTCTGCGGAGTCTCGTAGTTCTGTGCCAAAGCGGCAGGTGCTGCGGCGAAGCAGCAGAGCACTGCCATCAAAAATAATTTCTTCATAAACGTAGTGTATTATAAAATTAAACTTTGATTTACTTTTGCAAAGATAGAGCAAGTTGAACTCATAGCAAAAACAAATCGTTCATTTTATGCAGAAGAACCACTTGCCTATCGCCAATTATCTGACAACGACACGACTTTGACTACAGCAATCTAAAAATGTTTAAAATCAAATTCATGTTTTTTGTGTGCGAAACCGAACGACTAGTTGTGATCATCGAGCTTAAAGGTGACAGGTAATATGTACCATACTTTAACCGGTTTACCATTCACTTTAGCAGGCCTGAATCTTGGAAGCGACCTACAAACGCGTATAGCCTCAAGATCAAGATCAATGTCCAACGATTCCAAAATACTGACTTCGCTAATATTCCCTTTTTCATCCACAACGAACTTAACGACAACTCTACCCTGAGATCCTCTCCTTTTAGCAGCAGCCGGATACTTGAGATGATCTCTTAAAAACTTCATCAGATTATTCTCCCCTCCAGGGAATTCAGGAAACTCCACTTTGTCCTCTGGCATCAAGCTTTGTTCAAATATCGTTCTTTTGTTCTGAAAACCGGACCACTGTTTTTGGGCTGGCTGTTTTTCGTCTTGCTGTTTTTGGACTGGCTGTTTTTCGTCTTCAAATAGTTTGAATTTAACTGGCAGCGAGTAGAACACATTCACAGGTTCCCCATTTTGGTATCCAGGGGTAAATTTAGGCAACAACTGGCAGACTCGGACGGCCTCTTGATCAAGATATTCATTCACCGGTCGAGCTACTTTGACACGGCCCACATTACCCTCCTTATCTACAATGAACTGCACCACTACTCGTCCCTCGACACTATCCCTTGCAGCCTCAAGGGGATAATTGATATTCTCATTGATAAATTTCATCAAAGCGGCCTCTCCACCAGGGAATTCAGGCTTTTGCTCCACGCTCATGAAAACTTCACTTTGATCTATCGTGTCTTCGTCATAAGCACTTATGCCAGATTGGCCAAAAATCATCTCTCCAGCCGATATACTTCCACAAGCTGAGAACCATAAAATCATTAGTCCCAAACACTTAGCGACAGAATCACTTTTGAATATATGCTTTAATCTGATGCAAAACATAAGGCGAATGGATTTATTATGTCATTTCATTATTACACTAGTATAATTTCAATGGCAAAAATAACACAGTTTTTTGAATTTGCAAAATTTTGCGTCTCAATTAGCCGAACACATCATTGGTATAGATAATCAAAGTACGCGGCGCTGATAGGTGAATTCATCGATGCGGGTGACACCGATGGACTCAAGGTTCTGGCGGCTGCGGTTCACGTCATCGTCGGTGTTGAAGTCAGGGATGTGAGGCAGGCGCACGACGATGCGGTCGGCCATGCCGTCGTGGCCCAGGAGCCACTGCAGGTTGTCGAGCGTGCGCTGGTTGTCCTGCCCCGTGTAGCGGCGGTAGATGTCGGGGTTCAGGTCCTTGATGTCGATGTAGTATTCATGGATGTGGGGCAGCAGGCGCTCGAGGTGATGACGCTCGACATTGAGGGCGGTCTCGATGGTGAAGTGCCACTCGGGCGGCGCCATGCGGCAGAAGGCGTCAATGAACTCGCTGCGGATGGCCGGTTCCCCGCCGCCGAAGGTGATCCCCCCTCCCGTGGCGAGGAAGTAGAGGTTGTCAATCATCACCTCGTCGAGCAACTCGGCAGGAGTGGCCGTCCTTGAGAAACCATCGGGCCTCAAGCACTGGGCATTCAGGCAGTATTGGCACCTCAACGTGCAGCCGTGGAAGGCGACCAGTGTGGTCACTCCCTGCCCGTCCACCGCCAGCCGATGACGAGCCACCCCGATAATCGGCACCCTATATTCCTCTTCACTCATCTAATCGTTCGACATCCTCACCTTTACGAAAGTCTGTTGTATCAACTATTTTGCCAGATTCAATCCTCTCGTCGCCAATAGAGTCATCCATAGCACATGAATCCTCCACAAACACGACCTCGCCCCGGAGTTCATCATTGCCACCTTTATTCAGTTGATCGCATGACGTGGCGGTAAAACTCATCAGGCCAAGGCTAACGCCAGCAATGAGGGCGGCCTTGCCGTTTGAGCGGCGTCGGGCGATTTCACGCTCCAAGTAGCGCATCTCGCTCTCACATGCTGGACATGTGCCCGAGCAATCTCCCTCGTGGTGACACTCGCGAGGGGCATAGACGATACCGTTGGCACGCGCAATGTCAAGCCGAATCGCCTTGAGCGTGTTGCAGATATGTTTACCGTGCTTCATAGCCGTTTTCTTTAGTTAGTCTTCAGTTGATTCCAATTGGCTCTTGTCCTCCATTTTGAAGGTGATAGGCAGTGTTAACCACATCGCAACCGCATGACCACCTTGGCTACCGGGGAAGAATTTGGGCAAGGACTTGCAGACGCGGACGGCTTCGTTGTCGAGCAATTCATGAACTGAACGGACAACCTTCACCTCGCGTACCTCGCCATTCCTTTCAATGAGCAACTGCATGATTACCGTTCCCTGTATGCTGTCCTTGATGGCCTCGGGTGGATAGACAACGTTATCGCTGAGGTACTTCATCAAGGCACTGTTACCTCCACGGAAATAGGGCATCGTTTCATGGATTTCCCCGAAGATTTCAGCTCGCTGTGTCGTGTCGCACACTTGGCTCTGACAGCTATAACTGGACATCAGGGCCTCGCTAGACGGGGCACTGGTTGCCATAGCCGACAGGCCCGACAACGCCAGGCTCACACCCGTCATCAGGGCCGCCTTGCCATGAGAACGCTTGCGGGCGATTTCCCGCTCCAGATAGCGCATCTCGCTCTCACAGGCGGGACATGTGCCCAAGCAATCACCCTCGTGGTGACACTCGCGGGGTGTGTACTCGATGCCATTGGCGCGCGCAATGTCAAGACGGATTGCCTTGAGCGTATTGCAGATATATTTACCGTGTTTCATATCAGTCAAAAATTATGTTGACAAAACGGGTTAACTCTCGGTTGCAAAGGTACAACCAAAAATTGAAAAAACAGCTAAAATTGTCAACATTCTAGAGTCATTTCAGGAAAACCTGATACCTGATTACCAGTGATTTATAAAACAAAAAGGTCATTCGAGGGTAATTTGTGGATTGGAGGATACAATTGCCATCAAAAAATTGCTTATTTTTGCAGTGAGAAACCCGAAAAACGCCTCACGCTAAGATGCAAAGGCACTAAGTTTTTTAAACCATAGAAAACTGTAAATGGCACTGAAATGAGAAATAAACGACACATTATATTATACACCGTGGCGACTGTGATAATGCTGACCATGACGTGGGGATGCAGCCATCCAGCCGACAATGAGCAGCTCGTTGCCGTTGACTCGCTACTTGCCCAAAATCGAGGCGAGGAAGCGATGCAGATGCTGCAGATGCTCAACACTTCCACTTTTAACCATCACGACAAGGTCTACCTGACGCTGCTGACCACCCAATCGGACCTGGCCAACAACAATGCCGTGAAAAGCGACAGCGACATCAACAAGGCGGCGCAATATTTCCAGGCCCATGGCGACAAGGAGAAACATGCCCGGGCCCTACTCTATCAGGGATGCGTCAACAAGCAGTTGGGGCAACTTGATAAAGCCATTTCCTGCCTGCGCAGTGCCGAGGATGCCGCCGGCATCGATGACATCAAGAACCGCGCGATGGCCAAGATGATGATGGGCGAAGTGTACCACAGCCAAGTGGTCGGCGCCAAAACAGTAGGTGCCGAGAAATACCGCGAGGCATTGGACCTGTTCCGCCAGATTGACGACAAGCACCACCAAATCATCTGCCTGAGTGAACTGGGCGGACTGTACCGCATCAACCCCGAGAAACAGGACAGCGCCCTGCAATACATCAACGCTGCCATTTCTCTTGCCAAACAGGAAATCGAACTGCAACCGGTGGTGGCCAATCTGTTCAGCCGTGCCGAGTACCACGCTGCCCGTGGCGATTATCAGGGAGCAAAGGATGACGCCGTCGAGGCGATTGATTGGTGCGGAAGCATGAAAATCCACCCGAGAATCCATTACACTGCCGCATCGGCATACCTGCATCTGGGACGCATCGACTCGGCCCGGTATTACCTGAACCATGCTCCGGCGATGCACACCGCAGCCGACAGCATCATGTACTTCCAGCTGCTTGCCGACATGGCTCGCCACGACCACAATCCGGGTGAGGCCATCATCTACCTGACGCTGACGCACAAACTGGCCGACTCGGTGACGATGAGCAGCATGAATGACAAGCTGATGGAGGTGGAAAAGAAATACGACATCCAAAAGTCCGATCTCGAAAACGCCCTACTGAGCTCACGCCTCAGAGGCACGCTGCTGGGCCTGGCATTGCTGGCACTTGCCGTGCTGGCGCTGGCTTTCCTGTTGTGGCGCTACCGCAACCGTCTGAAAATCCAACAGGCCGAGTATGAATTGATGAAATCTGACCTGGACCAGTCCATCTCGAGCCTAGAGCAGATGCAGACGATGCTCTCGACACGAGATACCTCCAAGCAACAGTCCAACGAGCTGAAAACTATCGTGGACAGCCAGATACAGGTCGTTCACCAGTTACTGCAGTGGTCCTACGAGTGCAACGAGTCGACCTTTACCAAGCGCTTCAACAAGCTGATGACGATGCGTGGCCCCGACCAGGTGGGCACCTCCTACTGGGACAACCTGCAAGCGCTGGCCAACGAGCTGTATGACAACGTGCTGGTCAAGGCGCAGGAGGCAGCAGGGGGCACCTTGCGTGACGATGAAATCAACATGATTGCGCTGCATTGCCATGGCTTCTCCAGAACGGTCATCATGATGTGCATGCACTATACCAACCTGAGGACAGTGTCCAACAAGAGGACACAGATTGCCCACAAGCTGCATGTCGCCACACTCGACGAGTTCCTGCAGCCATTCCTGAACAGAAGAACGGAAATCACCGAATGAACGGAAAAGCAGGATGAAGAACGAGGCGACGATAGGGTTTGTGCAGGAACATCGCGAGGAGGATGTGAGGAAACTTGCTCTGCAGACGCGACGCGACAGCGATGTGGACCTGCCGTGGGCGCTGGACCAAATACAGGGATGGCAGACGGCACGGCGCAAACTGCCGTCATGGGCAGC
Source organism: uncultured Bacteroidales bacterium (assembly GCA_902792895.1). Taxonomy (GTDB): domain Bacteria; phylum Bacteroidota; class Bacteroidia; order Bacteroidales; family Muribaculaceae; genus Sodaliphilus. The sequence continues at coordinate 27,468 of CADBBK010000027.1, forward strand.
CATCGACGGAATCGTTTACCCGCCACACCTGTCGATGGAGCAATGCTCCAGCCAGCAGACAGCCCTGTATAAATGCAGCATCATGGACCGTTTGCCCGAGGGGAGCCACGAGACGCTGGTTGACCTGACTGGCGGTTTCGGGGTGGATTTCGCGTTCATGGCACAGCGGGCGCAGCGGGCTGTATATGTCGAGCGGCAGGAGCATCTGTGCGAGACGGCACAGCACAACTTCGGCCTGCTGGAACTGTCCCATGCCACCGTCATCCATGCCGATGCCGAGGATGCCCTGCAAGACCTCGATACCAAACCCGCCTCTACCCTGCTCTACCTGGACCCTGCCCGACGCGACAGCAACAGCGCCCGCACCTATGCCATCACCGACTGCATGCCTAACGTGCTGGAACTGAAGGGCCAACTGCTGAAGACAGCCGACCACATTCTTATCAAACTCTCGCCCATGCTCGACTGGCACAAGGCGGTGAGCGACCTGGGTGAACATGTAGCCGAGGTCCATATCGTGAGCGTCGCCAACGAGTGCAAGGAGCTACTGATGCTCCTGAGCACCGACCACCGGGGTGAGCCCGTCATCCACTGCGTGAACGATGGGCAAGTGCTCATCTACTCGCCGGGAGAGGACAACCTGCCGGCAGCGATTGCCGATGGCGAGAATGCTGCGTACCTGTACGAGCCCAACGCCTCGGTGATGAAGGCAGGATGCTATGGGGTTCTCACCCAGCGATTCCCCATGAGGGCGCTGGCTACCGACAGCCACCTGTTTGTGTCTGATGACCTGATTGAGGATTTCCCCGGGCGGCGCTTTGCCATCACCACCATCACATCGATGAACAAGAAGGAACTGGGACGTGCGCTAAAGGGCATTAGCCAAGCCAACGTGGCCGTGCGCAACTTCCCGATGAGTGCAGTGGACCTGCGACGACGACTGGGATTGAAGGACGGAGGAGAGTGTTGCGTCTTCGGCACCACCGATGCGACAGGGCGGCGACTGCTGTTCCTGTGCGAGAAAGCTTGAGGGCATAGATGGCCGCGACAGTGTCGCGGCACGGGGGACCTGGACACAACGCCCGTCACAGCCGTGACGAAAACGCCTCACCCGAGATGCTCCCTCACCCGCATTAAACAAACCCTCACCTGAGATAAAACAAAAAAAACGAAACCCTCACCCGCGATTGGGTGAAGGCTTCGCTTGGTAGAGAAACAGGGACTCGAACCCTGGTTTCCGCCGTGAGAGGGCGGCGTCCTAGACCACTAGACGATATCTCCGTCGATTAATAAAGCCCTCGCTCAATTGTGGGTGAAGGCTTTGCTGGTAGAGAAACAGGGACTCGAACCCTGGTTTCCGCCGTGAGAGGGCGGCGTCCTAGACCACTAGACGATATCTCCTTTCAAAAGCGATGCAAAATTACTGCCATTTTTTGAACTGGCAAATTTTTTGAGCACTTTTTTTCTAAAATAATGCAAAAAGGGACATTTTTGGCTTTTTTCGGTATTTTTCACCGCCTAATAGAGGCACAATTGAGATAAATTTTGTACTTTAGCGGATTGTTACAAACTCACAACAGTTTATACTATTATTTATTATTATGGCAAGCAAACGACAGATCAAGAAAGCAATCCAGAATGCCTGTGGCGATATCGCAGGTGAGTGCATCTTTGCAGAATCCGCCTTCGGCGAGAACAAGCGCGACGAGTGGGACAGCATCATCATCGACACCGCCCTGCTGCAGCAGGAGGCCATCAACCGCGTGAGCAACAAGTTCGGCAAGAAGGTGAAAGACTTCGCCAACCGCAAGGAGTACAACAAGGCCCGCCGTGCATTCTTCAAGCAGTGCGAGAAAGAGCTGAGCGAGTACTTCCGCGGCGAGGTGGAGAACATCGCCAAGCGCATGAACCAGCTCATGCCGTCGAACAAGTAATTCCTGTTCGCCGTTTTTAACCTTATTATTGAAGAAATAACTTCCCTGCATGAACCTCTCTGGCTGGATATTGAAGAAAGCGGGTTGGGACTTCAAGGTCAACCTGACCATGCCCGACAAGTGCGTCATCATAATTGCTCCCCACACCAGCAACTGGGATTTCATCCTGGGTGAATTGGGGATCCACTCGGTGGGCATGAAGGCGGGGTTCCTCATGAAGGACACCTGGTTCTTCTTCCCGCTGGGCTACCTGATGAAAGCACTGGGGGGCATTCCCGTGAACCGCCGCAAGCATGGCAACCTGACGCAATCGATAGTGGATGCGTACAACACCACGCCCCGTCTGGCCATCGGCGTTACCCCGGAAGGCACGCGCAGCGCCAATCCGCATTGGCACAAAGGGGCCATCTTCATGGCCCGTGATGCCCAAGTGCCGCTGGTGCTGGCCTACTTTGACTACAAGAACAAAGTGGTGTGCATCGACCGCGAGTTTGAGCTCAGCGACGATGCCGATGCCGATCTGGTGCGCATCAAGCAGTACTTTGAGCAGCACGGTAGTGCCAAGTATCCTGAGAAGTTTGTCACGGGACTGGAATAACTGAAATGGCAGCCATTGTGGCTGCCATTTCAAGATTAGAGAATAACGGCCGTGGTTGACCCACGGCACAGACTGACACCATAACAACAGAGGCGCAAAGGATTGTGCCTCCATAATTGAACGCAAAAAAAGATGATTTCCCGCAACCTGCGCGTCACGCTCATCGAGGACGACATCGTCTGGGGAGACCGTGAGGCCAACATCAACCAACTGAAGCGCAACCTGCGCAATATGCCCGATGACACCGACCTGGTCATCCTACCCGAACTGTTCACCACGGGATTCATGACCGGCGACCGCGAGCAGGCTGCCGCCGTTGCCGAGTGGAACAGCGGTGACACGCTGCACATCCTGCGCCAACTCGCTGCAGAGTACCATGTGGGCATTATCGGCAGTTTTCTGGCCAACACCGCTGCTCAGCTCTACAACCGCGCCTTTTTCATCGAGCCCAACGGTGACGAGACCTACTACGACAAGCGCCACCTGTTCTCGTTTGGCGGCGAGGACAAGGTGTTCAACCATGGCCTAACAGCGGCACCGATAGTGCGTTTCCGCGGTTTCAACATCAAACTGGTGGTGTGCTACGACCTGCGTTTCCCGGTATTCTGCCGCAACGTGAACAACAACTACGACCTGCTGGTGGTGATTGCCAACTGGCCCAAGTCGCGCGAGAAGGTGTGGCGCACGCTGCTTGCCGCCCGCGCGATGGAGAACGAGTGCTACGTGTGCGGCGTGAACCGCTGCGGCACCGACCCTGCCGGCGTGGAGTACCCCGAGGGGTCGTCACTGGTCATCGACTTCAAGGGCAAGGTCATCGCCCAGCGCATGACCAGTCCCGTCATCACCGCCGACCTCTCGCCCGCCCTGCTGACGCAGTTCCGCGAGAAGTTTCCCGCATGGCGCGACGCCGACTCGTTCACATTAAATATCTAATACCCGGAGAACTCGGAGCTCTTGGAGTTCTCGGATATTTCTAAGCTAACTCAACCATGGCCAAGCCTGCCCTCATAGAATTGCTGGCTCCCGCCCGCGACGCCGACATCGCCATCGCCGCCATCGACCATGGTGCCGATGCGGTGTACATGGGTGCCTCCCATCACGGTGCGCGCGCCGATGCGACCAACACGCTCGACGACGTGGGGCGTGCCTGCGACTACGCCCACCGGTTCGGTGCCAAGATCTATGCCACGGTCAACACCCTCATCTATGACGATGAGTTGATGGAGGTGGAGCGGCTGGTGCATGACCTGTACCGCATCGGCGTGGATGCGCTTATCGTCCAGGACCTGGGCCTGCTGCGACTCGACCTGCCGCCCATCGCGCTGCATGCCAGCACGCAGTGTGACCTGCGCACGCCCGAAAAGGCACAGTTCCTTGAAGCACTGGGATTCTCCCAACTGGTCATGGCCCGCGAGCTGACACTTGACGAGATTGCCGCCATCCGCCGCGTGACCACTGTGCCGCTCGAGGCATTTGTCCACGGGGCGCTGTGCGTGAGCTACAGCGGACGGTGCGCCATCAGCCAGGTGCTCAAGGGGCGCAGTGCCAACCGGGGCGAGTGTGCCCAGCTGTGCCGACTGCCATACGACCTGGTGGACGGCAAAGGACGCGTGATTGTCGAGGGCAAGCACCTGCTGTCGCTGCGCGACATGGCCCGCCACGACCGTCTGGAACAAATGATGGCCGCGGGAGTCTCATCGTTTAAAATCGAGGGCCGCCTCAAGGACATAGGCTATGTCAAGAATGTGGTGGCCTATTACCGCCGCGCCATCGATCAGGTCATTGGCCGCTATCCCGACCGCTACAGCCGCGCCTCCCAGGGTACAGCCGAACTGACCTTTGAGCCCGCGTTGGAAAAGAGTTTCAACCGTGGCTTCACCCATTATTTCCTCGATGAGCGGCGTCCCCAGGACGGCAGCAGCATGGCCTCCATCGACACGCCCAAGTCGCAGGGAGAATACCTGGGCCGCGCGCTGCGTTGCAACGGCAACACCCTGAAGATAGATACTAAAGCCAGCCTCGCCAACGGCGACGGCCTGAGTTTCACCGATGCCCGTGGCCAGTTCTCGGGAGCGAGAGTGAACCGCGCCCTGGGTAATGGCACCGTGCTGCTGCGGGAACAAGCCGACATCGGTCGAGGCACCCCCATCTACCGCACCGCCGACAAAGCCTTCAACGACCTGTTGGCTAAGCCCTCGGCCAGCCGCACCATTGCTGTGGATGCCCAACTGCGCTACACGGGCGGCATGCTCACGCTCACCCTCGCCGACGAACGCGGCAACCGCGTGACACACACTGTGGAATGTGACCTGCAGCCCGCCGCCAAGCCGCAAGGCGACCGCCAGGTGGCAGAATTGGGCAAGCTGGGAGGCACCATCTACCGCCTGCGTGAAGCCCAGGTGCCGGGCGACGTCTTTGTCCCCGCCTCGTTGCTGGCCCGCCTGCGCCGTGAGACCATCGACCTGCTCGACCGCAACCACCGCATCACGCGCCCCATCGACAAGCGACGCCCCGAGGACATGACCGTCCCCTGCCCCATCACGACGCTCTCACCGGCCGACAACGTCGCCAACCACCTCGCTGAGCAGCTTTACCGTGACCATGGCGTGGCCGACATTGCGCCGGCCCTCGAAGCCGGAGCGCCCGTCACCGACGCCACGCCGTTGATGCACACCCGTTACTGCCTGCGGCGCCAGCTCGGTGCCTGCCTCAAGGGCAAAAGAGCCGATAGCCTGCCTCGCGAGCTCTATCTGAAAACGGGCACTACTCTCCTCAAGGTCAACTGTGACTGCAAGAACTGCGAGATGATTCTCACCCGTTGACCCACTCAGCGAGAAGTGTACGACTGGTAATGGTAAAATACTGACAGCTAAAAAATCCGACAACTGAAAACTTTTTCGTAATTTTGCCAATGATATGAAAAAGGATACGATACAACTGATAGTGATACTCGCGGTGCTGGCGGCAGTGGTTGTTGCCATCGTGCTGTTCATGCCGCATGACATCGTAACGATATACAACTGGTACAAGGAGCATCTGACCTACGGCACCGTCCTGCTGCTGATGGCCATCGAGAGTTCGTTCATCCCCTTCCCCAGCGAGGTGGTGATACCGCCCGCCGCCTACTTTGCCGCGCGCAACGGTGACCTGAACATCATCATGATTGTCCTCATCGCAACACTGGGTGCTCTCCTCGGGGCCGTCATCAACTACGTGCTGTCGCTGCTCATCGGACGCCCCGTGGTCTATGCTTTCGCCAACAGCCGCATCGGCCATATGTGCCTGATTGATGCCGAGAAGGTGCAGAAGGCCGAAGCCTACTTTGACCGCCACGGAGCCATCTCGACGTTCCTGGGTCGCCTGATTCCCGCCATCCGCCAGCTCATCTCCATCCCCGCCGGCCTGTCGCGCATGAACTTCGGCACCTTCGTGCTGTTCACGTCGCTGGGCGCCGGCATCTGGAACGCTGTGCTGGCCGGTTTGGGCTATTGGCTGAGCCAGCATTTCCCCGAAGATCAGCTGCTGGCCCAGCTCGAGCACTACAACCGCTACCTGTCGTGGGCGGGTTATGCACTGGCTATCTTCATCGTGCTGTTCCTCGCTTACCAAGCCATCAGGAAACGTCCCGCTTCCCAACAAATAGACACTAACTCCTAACTTCTAACTCCTCGCTCCTAACTATTATGAAAGTATCCCCCTCCCTGTTGTCCGCCGACTTTGGCAATCTGGCCAAGGACATTGACATGATAAACCGCAGCAACGCCGACCTGCTGCACCTCGACGTGATGGACGGCGTGTTCGTTCCCAACATCTCGTTTGGCTTCCCCGTCATCAAGCACGTGCAGCGCTTGTGCAACAAGCTCCTGGACGCACACCTGATGATTGTCGAGCCGCAGAAGTTCATCCCGCAGGTGCGTGACTGCGGAGCACGCATCATGACCGTGCATCAAGAGGCGTGCATCCACCTCAACCGCGTCGTCCAGCAGATTCATGACGCCGGGATGCAAGCCGGTGTGGCCCTCAATCCAGCCACCCCCGTGATGATGCTGCGCGACATCATCTGCGACGTGGACCTGGTGCTGCTCATGTCGGTCAACCCAGGCTTTGGTGGACAGAAGTTTATTGTCCAGACCTTGAACAAGGTGCGTGAGCTGCGCCAGCTCATCACCCTTAACGGCTCCAACGCCCAGATCGAGATTGACGGCGGTGTCAACCAGCATACCGGGGCCCAACTCGCTGAGGCAGGAGCAGATATCCTCGTCGCCGGCAGTTATGTTTTCGGTGCCGACGACCCCATCAAGACCATCGACGGATTAAAGGGACTACTATAAATTACCGAATTGTTGAATTGATGTGTTGCTTGTATTTTGGCACTTTTGGGCATCTTTCACCTTTGCTTCTTAGACCATAGCTTGCTATGTTCCTGCAAAGCAAAGGCAAAATATACTCCAAAATTGCACAAAATCCAATGCAAGCTAATTTAATGCAGTCCCTTAAAAAATCTGTGAAAATATTTTGTCGGGTGGAAAATTTGCCATAACTTTGCACCCGCTTTCGGAAGATAACATCCCGAGGGCAAGACTGGAAAGGTGCCGGAGTGGTCGATCGGGGCGGTCTCGAAAACCGTTGTACGCTTTGCGTACCGTGGGTTCGAATCCCTCCCTTGTTATCAGACAAATAACCCTATTTTTGTAAATTTACTCGGACGATTTTCGGACGACAATTATTTCTTTCGTGAAACTAGTTATTTCTTCCCCTCATCGGGTTATAATTCCATTGTCTGAATCTCTTAGATTAATCGTTTTATCTACCGACTGATGTTTTCGACCTCTGCTTAATCGCCATGAGACGTTAAGTGATACACTATTGCCACTATCTCTATTGTATTGGACGAAGTGCTTGTAAAGATTGCGGTTCAGGATCTCGCTTTCTGTGGACTTGTAGCTATTGATGAAAGGATTAGACCATGTGAGTGAGAATTGCCAATCCCCATACTAAGAAGCGAAAGCCATTGTCCGCAAAAGCCAATAAAGTGAATTTTCCGAGATAGGCTGTGACACCTGCCAAATAGAACCACGATGTATAGCAATGCGTATAGTCAAAGCCATAGTTGAAGCAACGCATCATTCCTCCGTTTGCATAAATTTGTAGTTTCTCGGGTGTAATCCAATAACTTGCGTATGCCATTGTATTCAATACGTTAATAGCTTTCTGATTTATCTGTGTATAGATGAACTTGTCATCAGCGGTGCGCTCGTAGTGCGCCATGTTGGGTTTATTGCAATGGCGGTAGAACCCTTCGGCAAATGCACTCCAGCGTTCATCGTTATACGACAGACGCAATGTATGTTCTGTGTCACGG
>CADBBK010000028.1 GCA_902792895.1 uncultured Bacteroidales bacterium
AAACGAGAAAATTGTTATGCAACGACTCAGAAGAACAATGATGTTTGTCCCTGGTAACAACCCGGGAATGATGGCCGACGCTCACATCTACGGTCCCGATTCAATTATGCTCGACCTCGAGGACTCTGTCACCATGGCCGAGAAGGACGCTGCGCGTCTGCTGGTTCACAACGCACTCAAGACCATCGACTATGGCAACACCGAGATGGTGGTACGTATCAACCCGCTGAACACCCCTTACGGCAAGAAGGATGTTGAGGCAGTGGTAAAGGCTGGCGTTCACGTCATCCGCATGCCCAAGACCGAGACCGCCGAGGAGGTAGTGGAACTCGAGAAGGAAATTATCAAGGTGGAGACCGAGCTGGGTTGCGTAGGCCGCACTCAGATCATGGCCGCCATCGAGAGCACGCTGGGCGCACTCAACGCCTATGCTATCGCCACCGCCAGCAAGCGCATGATGGGTATCGCCCTGGGCGCCGAGGACTACTGCGCTAACCTGAAGGCACAGCGCACGACGGGCGACTCGCCCTTCTTCGGCATGGAGCTGCAAATGGCTCGTCAGTGCATCGTGACGGCTGCCCGCGCTGCCGGCATCGATGCCCTGGACACCGTGTTCAGCAACCTCAACGACATGGACACCTTCCGTCGTGAGGTCGAGATGATTAAGGCAATGGGCTTCGACGGTAAGTCCATCATCAATCCTCGCCAAATCGAGGTTGTCAACGAGATCTTCGCTCCGAAGGAGAAGGAAATCGAGAAGGCCAAGACCATCCTCGCCGCCATCAAGGAGGCCGAGAAGCGCGGCAGCGGCGTTATCGCCGTCAACGGCAAGATGGTTGACCGCCCCGTGGTTATCAGAGCACAACGTACCATCGACCTGGCCATCGCGTCGGGCATCATGACAAAGGAGGACTTAGCATGAACAGTATCAAAGATAGAGCAGCCCTGATTGCTGCCGCAGCCAAAGAAATGGGTAAGGAAGTCTATAACGACGCCCAAAAGAAGAAAGATCTCACGCCGCGCCACGAGTTGCAGCGCAAGAGCAGTAAGGTTGTCACCCTGGAGGAAGCTATCAAGAAGAGCGGCCTGAAGGATGGCATGACCATCTCGTTCCACCACCACTTCCGTGGCGGTGACAAGGTCATCAACATGGTTGTTGCCAAGCTCGCCGAGATGGGCTTCAAGAACCTGACGCTGGCCTCATCGAGCCTCATCGACGTGCATGAGCCCCTGATTGAGCACATCAAGAACGGTGTTATCACCCAGCTGCACACCAGCGGTCTGCGTGGCAACCTCGCTACCGAGGTATCGCACGGCCTGATGGAGAAGCCCGTCGTATTCCGTTCGCACGGTTCGCGTGGCTATGCCATCAAGAGTGGTGAACTGCACATCGACGTTGCCTTCCTGGGTGCCTCGTCGTGCGACCCCCTGGGCAACGCTGCCGGTTACTCGACCAGCGAGAACGCCAAGAGCATCTGCGGTTCTCTGGGTTATGCCCTGCCCGATGCCAAGTACGCTGACAAGACCGTCATCCTGACCGATGACCTGGTGGACTATCCCAACCAGCACAACGCCATCAGCGAGGCCGATGTTGACTACGTTGTTGTCGTTGACTCGGTAGGTGACTCGAGCAAGATTTCCTCGGGTGCCATCCGCGACACCAAGAACCCCCGCGACATCCTGTTGGCTAAGCAGGCTGCCAAGGTGGTCATGAACAGCGGCTACTTTGAGAACGGTTTCTCACTGCAGACCGGTTCGGGCGGTGCTTCGCTCGCCGTGACCAAGTATCTGCGTCAGGGTATGATCGACAAGGGCATCAAGGCCAGCTTCGCTCTGGGTGGCATCACCAGCCACATGGTGAAACTGCACCAGGAAGGCCTGATCGGTCGCCTGATCGACGTTCAGTCGTTTGACAAGGTGGCTGCCGAGTCGTTGATGAACGACCCGATGCACAAGAGCGTATCGGCCAACGAGTATGCCGCCATGCTGGAGCCGGGTGCTGCTACCCACTTCCTGGATGTCGTTATCCTGTCGGCTCTCGAGGTTGACGTGAACTTCAACGTGAACGTGCTCGTCGGTAGCGACGGTATCATCCGCGGCGCCATCGGCGGTCACCCCGACACCGCTCAGGACAGCGCCCTGTCAGTCATCGTTTGCCCGCTGCTGCGCGGCCGCATCCCCTGCGTCGTTGACGAGGTAACCACCCTGATCACCCCGGGCAGCAACGTTGACGTTGTCGTTACCGAGTACGGTATCGCCGTTAACCCCAACCGTCCCGAGATCAAGGAGCGTCTGGAGGCTGCCGGCCTGCACATCGTGGACATCCACGACCTGGCTGCCAAGGCCCGCTCGATCATCGGCAATCCCGCTCCCCTGCCCTTCGGCGACAAGGTTGTGGGCGTCGTGCTGAACCGCGACGGCTCGGTACAGGATGTGATCAAGAACATCGTGGGCTAATTCCCGCTTAGCATTAATTAGCCTAAAGCCTATAGACACTAGCGATGGAGATTACGCTCGACGCTCTACTGCTCAGCCGTGACAATCGTCACGCGCTGCAACAGCAGTTGCTACAGCAACACCCCGGTGGCACTCTCGTGTGCCTGACGGTGGTGATGCCCGGCAGCGTCAAGCGTAATCTCTACTCGGTGGTGACCGCACAGGCCGCCTTGACCGCCCTGCTCGACCGAATGGGCGAACACGTCAAGGCCACCCGCGCCCGGGACCTGGTAACCGGTTATGAGGCCTACCTCATCACCGACTTGCCGGCGCTCGAGGCCAAACGTGTGACTTGTGACATTGAAGACAGCCACCCGTTGGGGCGGCTGTTCGACATTGATGTCATGGGTGCCGACGGCATGCCCATCACCCGCCAGACGGTGGGTGGCGAGCCCCGTCGCTGCCTGTTGTGTGACCACGAGTCACGCTGGTGCATGCGCAACCACAGCCACACTCAGGAAGAACTGATGGCCCACATCCGACAGCTGATTGACGACTATGTTCGATAACTTTGAAATCTGTGACATGCCGCTCTCGCTCAAGTCCAACAGGACCCGAGTGGAGCGTTTCCTTGCCGACAGTGGCCTGCGTCTGGAAGACGTGGACTACTATGCCGCCGTCAGCGATGACGAGGGCAACATCATTGCCGGCGGGGGGCTGCAGGGCAACGTTATCAAGTGCATAGCCGTGGGCGAGGCAGCCCGTGAGACCGGTTTGAGCAACAAGCTGATCTCGCACCTCATCGGCATGGCGACCCAGCAGGGAGCCGAGTCGGTGAAGGTCTTCACCAAGCCCGACAACAGCACCATCTTCCAGAGCATGGGCTTCCGCATCATCGCCCGTTCGCCCAAGGCCATCCTGATGGAGAACGGCATGAGAGGCATCGGCCGCTATACCGACTACCTGCGCCGCGTGCGTGGTGACCGTCCTGACGGGGCTGCTGCCATCGTGATGAACGCCAACCCGTTCACGCTGGGTCACCGTTATCTGGTGCTGCAGGCTGCCGAGATGGCCTCGACACTGTATGTCATCGTCGTGCGCGAGGACCGCTCCGCGTTCAGCTATGCCGAACGCCTGGCGATGATCAAGGCAGGCTGCGAAGAGCTGGACAACGTCGTTGTGGTTGAGGGAAGTGAATATGCCATCAGCGAGTTGACATTCCCCACCTACTTCCTCAAGCAGGTGACCGATGCCACCGACACCCACATCATGCTGGACCTGGACCTGTTTACCACTCACATCGCTCCCGCCCTGGGTGTGACCACACGCTATGTGGGCAGCGAGCCGATTGACGAGCTGACGGCCAGATACAACGAACTCATGCAGGAGCAGTTGCCACAACACGGCATCGAGGTGAAAACCGTGGAGCGCCTAATGCTTGACGGCCAGCCCGTGAGCGCATCGCGCGTGCGCCAAGCACTTGCCGACGGCTCGTTGCGTCATGCCGACGCTCTGGTAGTCAACACCACCAGCCCCTACCTCATCGCCCATCTGGCAACCGACGCCCTGCGCGCCGAGCTCGACACTACGCCCAAGCCCGGTCTCGTGGACCGCCACGACAACGGGGCTCACCGTGACATGGACTGGGGCTTGATGAGCAAGAGCATTGATGCGCTGCACCCCTTCCTGGTGCAACTGGCACTGAACGGCCACAACCGCGCTGAGCATTATGAACTGCCTGATGCCCAGGAGGTCCGCCTCATCGGGCTCGAGGCCGAGCAGGCCATGCTCAAGGCTACAGGCGGCATCAACACCCATCGCGGTGCACTGTTCGCCATGGGCCTGACCACGCTGGCCGCCGCATGGTGCATGACGCGCGATGGTATCATCGCCAGCAAGCAGTTGCGTGAAATCATCATGCAGGTCGCTGAGCAATTCGCTCCCACGGCAGGCACCCACGGCAACGAGGCCGTGAATGCCTACCGCGTGACCGGAGCCCTCGACCTGGCCAAGGGTGGCTATAGCCAGCTGTTCAACAACTGGCTGCCCGCCTATCGTGGCTATCGCACTGATGATGCCTCAACGGCCCGCCACCGCCTGCTGCTGCTCATCATGAGCCAGCTGGACGACACCAACGTCATCCACCGCGTGGGCTTCGACATGGCCCAGCAGGTCAAGCAGGAAGCCCGAGCACTGCTCGAGGACTTCAGCATCGCCGGCATGGAGCAGATGAACCGCGACTACATCGGGCGCAACATCTCGCCCGGCGGCAGCGCCGACATGGTATCGCTCACATTATTCATTGATTCATTATTGAATTGAACTAACCTATATATCAATTAACATTTTCAAAATTTTATCATGGTAGAATTAATCAAACAAGGAGTTTACTTAATCAACGGTAACGAAATTCGCACTGATGCCACTGGTCTTCCCACGCCTGACGAGGCCCGTGAGAACACCATCACCTACGGCATCCTGCGCAGTCACGATGTAGACGGCAGCAAGGGTAAAAAGATGCGCATCCGCTTCGACGCAATGATGTCGCACGACATCACCTACGTGGGCATTATCCAAACCGCCCGCGCCAGTGGTCTCGAGAAGTTCCCCCTGCCCTATGCAATGACCAACTGCCACCTCGGCTGCCAAGAAGTACGGCGGTATCTACGTGCCCGCTAACCAAGCCGTTATCCACCAGTTCGCCCGCGAGGCCATGGTGAAGTGCGGTAACATGATTCTGGGTAGTGACAGCCACACCCGCTACGGCTCGCTCGGTAACATGGGCGTCGGTGAAGGCGGTGGTGAGCTCGTGAAGCAGCTCCTGTGCAACACTTGGGACATCAACGCTCCCGAGGTTGTTCTGGTATGGTTGGAAGGCGCACCCAAGAAGGGTGTAGGTCCCCACGATGTTGCTATCTCGCTGGTAAAGGCCACCTTCGAGAGCGGCTTTGTTAAGAACAAGGTGCTCGAGTTTGCAGGCCCTGGCGTGAAGAACCTGCCCATCGACTTCCGTAACGGTATCGATATCATGACCACCGAGACCACCTGCTTGAGCTCGATCTGGGTAACCGACGACGAGGTGAAGCACCACTACGAGCTGCACAAACGTCCCGAGGACTTCAAGGTACTGCAACCCGGTGAGGTGGCTTACTACGACAGCATGATCAAGATCGACCTGAGCACTCAGGAGAGCATGATCGCCCTGCCCTACCACCCCAGCAACGCATTCACCATCCACGAGCTGCAGGCCAATCCCGTCGAGATCCTGCGCAAGGTCGAGGAGGACACCAAGAAGCGCTTTGGCGACAAGGTACAGTGCGACCTCGTTGACAAGGTGATGAAGGACGGCAAGGTACAGGCCGACCAGGGTATCATCGCCGGCTGCTCGGGCGGTACCTATGACAACCTGAGCGCTGCTGCTGCCATCATGCGCGGCAAGAGCATCGGTAACGACTACTTCACCATGAGCGCTTATCCCCAGTCGGTTCCCGTTTACATGGCTACCGTTCGCGAGCGCATCGTTGAGGAGCTGCTCGAGGCTGGTGTAATCATCAAACCCGCCTTCTGCGGTCCTTGCTTCGGTGCCGGTGACGTGCCCAGCAACAACGGTCTGTCGATCCGCCACACCACCCGCAACTTCCCCAACCGCGAGGGTTCCAAGCCCGGCCAGGGTCAGATCTCGCTGGTTGCCCTGATGGACGCCCGCTCGATTGCAGCTACCGCTGCTAACGGAGGCATTATCACCGCTGCCACCGACGTTGACTACACCGACGACCACAAGCCTTATCAGTACGATGCAAGCATCTATGAGCGCCGCGTTTATTACGGCTTCGACAAGGCTAATGTCGATGTCGAGCTGCGCTACGGTCCCAACATCAAGGACTGGCCCAAGATGTATGCTATGGAGGACAACATGCTGCTCGAACTGGCAGCCGTTATCCACGACAGCGTGACCACCACCGACGAGTTGATCCCCTCGGGTGAGACCTCGAGCTACCGCTCCAACCCGCTGAAGCTCTCCGAGTTCGCCCTCTCGCGCCGCGTGCCTGAGTACGTAGGCCTGAGCAAGCGCATCCAGGAGCAGGATCACGAGCGCCGCGACGGCAAGTGCCCGCAGCACGTGCTCGACGCACTCGCTAAGGTAGGTGCCAAGCCCGAGAACACCTCGTTTGGCTCTTGCGTATTTGCCCACAAGCCCGGTGACGGTTCTGCCCGTGAGCAGGCTGCATCGTGCCAGAAGGTGCTCGGCGGTGACGCCAACATCTGCTACGAGTACGCTACCAAGCGCTATCGCAGCAACTGCATCAACTGGGGTATCGTTCCCTTCACCATCGCTAACGATGTTGAGTTCAACTACAACCCTGGTGACATGGTATTCATCCCCGGCATCCGTGAGGCCATCATCAATGGCAAGGAGGAAATCGATGCCAAGGTTATCGCTGCCGACGGCGTACATGACCTGCACCTCTACTTCCAGAACCTGACTCCGGACGAGCGCACCATCCTCGCCGAGGGCTGCCTGATGAACTACTACGCTTCGCAGAAGAAGTAATTCTTAATTCCAGTCATGGGCATACGGGCCCATGACTGGAAGTTTAAAGTTCAGTGGTTAGGATTCAGAGGTCTACCCATTGGACATCAAGACACAAACAACTATTTATCAATCATTTATAAACGAAACTGATTTTAATTATCAATTAAAATGGAAAAAATTAAGATGACCACTCCCATCGTGGAGATGGACGGTGACGAGATGACCCGCATCCTGTGGAAGATGATCAAGGACGAACTCATCCTTCCGTTTGTTGACCTCAAGAGCGAATACTACGACCTGGGTCTTGTAAAGCGTGACGAGACTGGTGACAAGATCACCATCGAGGCTGCTGAGGCTTGCAAGAAGTATGGTGTCGGCGTGAAGTGCGCTACCATTACCCCCAACCTGAAACGCATGGACGAGTACAAGCTGCACGAGATGTGGAAGAGCCCCAACGGCACAATCCGTTCGATCCTCGACGGTACCGTATTCCGCGCTCCCATCACCATCCCGAGCATCAAGCCCGTTGTGAAGAACTGGGAGAAGCCCATCACCATTGCTCGTCATGCCTATGGCGACGTTTACAAGAGCGTTGAGCTGCGTGCCGACGAACCCGGTGTTGCCAAGCTCGTCTTTGACGGTGAGAGCGGCAAGCACGAAGAGGTCGTTATCCACGAGTTCAAGGGCGCTGGCGTCCTCCAAGGTATGCACAACCTGGACAAGTCCATCCGTTCGTTTGCTCACAGCTGCTTCAAGTATGCTATCGACACCAAGCAGGATCTGTGGTTCTCGACCAAGGACACCATCAGCAAGAAGTATGACGCTCAGTTCCGCATCATCTTTGAGGAGGTTTACGAGCAGAACTACCGCAGCAAGGGTGGTTACATCTGGGCTTGCAAGAACTACGACGGCGACGTGATGAGCGACATGGTCAGCACCGCCTTCGGTTCATTGGCTATGATGACCAGCGTACTCGTTAGCCCCGACGGCAACTACGAGTATGAGGCTGCCCACGGTACCGTAACCCGCCACTACTACAAGTACCTCGAGGGCGAGGAGACTTCCACCAACCCCATGGCTACCATCTTTGCATGGAGCGGTGCCCTGCGCAAGCGCGGTGAGAAGGACGGTTTGAAGGACCTCATGAACTTCGGTGACCAGCTCGAGGCTGCATGCTTCGACACCCTCAACTCGGGTATCGTTACCAAGGACCTCGTGAACCTAATGGAAGGTGTTGACGCCAAGGCTGTCAACAGCGCCGAGTTCATCAAGACCATCCGCACCAACCTCGAGAAGCGCCTCGGCTAATCCGACGACGTTTCTATCGAGAGACAACCCTCAAAGAGGGCTGCGGCACCAGTTGCTGCGGCCCTCGTTTGTTCCTTTGCTGACAAATATAAATAAAATTTAGGTTAGCTTTTATTCTCTGTTTTCCTTTCAATTATTGGAAACACTTTGTATCTTTGTCATCGTTAATTTTTTGATTGAGAAGATTTATGGGAAATGAAAATAAAGGGTTTCTGCCCATTACTGGATATTACGGATATGTGCTTGGAGAGAACATATCAAAGCATTTGGCTAAGACCCATACAGTGGAGCACTTTTGGCCTACGTTTATTAGCGACACCTACCATTTTGAAGATGATGACATTGAAGTATCATGCGATACCGAGGGCGTAATCAAGACCATCGGTTGCTCAAATTCCTTTATCTTCTATGGTAATGAACTCATCGGAATGGACATCAATGAGTTCTTAGACTTGGTTGATGACCACCTCTGCAATGAAACTGGTGAAACTGTCACTGATTCTAATGGCAACAAGCGTTTTTATGATGTTTTTGAATATCCCAACCTGAATCTGCAGGTGTGGAGTCTGGACGATACAATTCAAAAGATCAAGATCTGCTCCTCTTTCTGGTGGTACGAAGAAAACGAGGAGACTGACTGATTCAAAAAATCGGTACTATTAATTGATGCTTTGGGGATTTCTCGTTATATTTGCAGTCTATCATTCATTTATGTTTAACCAATTAACAAGTATCACGTTATGAAACGATTAATTACTCTCATCACACTCGTTGCAGCATTGCTCATCCCGAGTATGGCCACGGCTCAGCACATGCCCACCAAATCAGGCATGAGGCTGTCACAGTTCAAGGCTCCTGCAAAGGTACAAGTCAGGGCTGAAGAAGAGCCCATCATGGATGTCCCCGAGGGCACCCTCTATGACAACATGTATGCCACCTCGTTTGCTTACGGCTTAGGATGGGGCGATATCTATATCCAGGACGTGGACGGCGGCATCGGCAAGGTGGTCGAGGGCACCGACGGCAACCTGTACATCTACAATCCCATCTCTCAGAGTTACATCTGGTTTTCCATTCTTCCCTGGATTAAGGCTGAGCCTGCAGGAGATGGCAAGTATGTTGTGACGCTACCGCAGCTTTACATCCTCGACTACGGCGATCCCTACTATGCCTACTGCATGCACTATGACGAAGAGGAAGGCATGCCCGTCATTGAAGAAGAAGGCCAAATCGAATTTACCTGGGAAAATGGTGTCCTGACGCAACTGGGCGACAAGTTCATCGGCTTGTGTGACGCTACCGCCGACTGGTTCTACATGGCCGACCAGCACATCGTCTATGCACCCCAGACCGATGAGGCCATCAGCGTGCCCGAAAACATGTATGTCCAGGGCTACACGATGACCTACCTGTCGGATCCCACCGACCTCACCAAGACCAAGGAGACCATCGTCAGCATCGCTATCGATGGCGAGGACATCTACATGGGTAACCTCAACAACAATAACCCCGACTCCTACATCAAGGGCCACCTCGCTGACGGCAAGGCTACCTTCCCCACCCGCCAGTACCTGGGCGTTGACGCTTACTACAACGGCCACATCTATGTGCTCACCGGCGATGCCTATGTGGACACCGAGACCTATGGCAGCCCCGTGTTCAACTACAACCTGAACGATGAGATTGTCTTCAACGTTGACGAGGATGCCCGCAACATCGTTGCCGAATGGCCCGCCTCGATGATTACCAATGTCGGCCCCACCACGCTGTCAATCATCAACGACTACGTGGCTCCTGGACTGGTTGCATTTGACGAAGTACCCGCCGTGCCCGCTACTCCCATCTTCACCGATGAGGACCTGATGGTCAACAATGCATCGGGCTGGTCAGTGCTGCATTTCACCATCCCCACTGTTGACGTTGATGGCAACAAGCTCAACGAGAACAAGCTGTATTACAACATCATCGTTGATGATGCTGTATATACCTTCGAGCCCGAGACCTACATCGGCCTCTCGACTGCCATGACCGATATCCCCTACAAGTTTGAAGACAACATCAACTTTGACATCTACATGAACAACGGCCGCCACACGGTATATCTCTACACGACAAACTTTGCCGCAGTGGGTGTACAGAGCATTTACACTGCTGGTGATGAAGAGAACCGTTCCGAGATTGCCTATGTCTTCAGGCCCAATCCTTCGGGCGTCAACGAGCTTGCCCAGGGTGCTCAGGTTGTCGGCACGCGTTACTTTGACCTCACTGGCCGTGAGTTGTCCGCAGCACCGGCAAGTGGCCTCTACCTGCAGTGTGTCACCTATAATGATGGTACCACCGCCACTATCAAGGTCATGAAGTAAACCCTTCATCAACACGAGATTGACCATTACAAGGGGCCGCAGCACATCGTGTGTTGCGGCCCCTTCTCTATTTCACCTCGCATGATTTTTGATGAAATATTTAATGGAATATCACACTTGCATTGCCGTTTTATCCAAAAATGTTACCTTTGCGCTACGAAGAGTAAAAAATCAATAGGTTATGATCAGCTATTGGAAATGTAAGGATGGATTCAGCCAGATCAATCAGTGGAAGTCGGGATGCTGGATTAAGGTCACAAAACCGACCGACGAAGACCTGGCGCTGTTAAAGGAGCGCTTTGCCGTGCCTGATTTCACCCACGATGCCAAGGACATCGAGGAGCGTCCACGTGTCGATCATGAAGACAACTGGCTGATGGTCTTCGTGCGCGTTCCCAACAAGAGCATCGATGAGGATGGTGACACTATTTTCACGACCGCCCCAGTGTCCATCCTGATACGCGACGATGTGTTCATCACGGTCTCCTACTACGACAACGAGGTGCTCGACGACTTCATCCGCTGGAGCAAGCAGCGCCGCATCAACAACTGCAAGGGCTATGACCTGTTGTTGTCCCTGATGCTCTCCTCGTCGGTGTGGTACCTCAAGTACCTGAAACAGATGAACGGAATGATGAATACCGCTGAATTGCGCTTGGAAAAGAAAATGGATAATGATGAGCTGATGCGCACCATGGGAATCGGGAAATTCCTGATCTATTTCATCACTTCGCTCAATGGCAACATGACGGTGCTGGCCCGCCTCAAGAAGCGCCTGCGCGTTTTGCCTCATGATGAAGATCTGCTCGAGGACGTCGAGATTGAAACCCAGCAGGCACTTGACACCGCCAGCATCTACAACGACATTTTGGAGCGGCAGCAAGCGACCTACTCTTCCATCATCGGCAACAACCTGAACCGCATCATGAAGACGCTCACCGTGGTGACCATCCTGCTGATGATACCCACAGTCGTCGCGGGCTACTACGGCATGAACGTGCCTAACCGCATGGAGAACTGGTGGTTGGGATTCCCCTTTGCCGTCATCTTATCCATACTGCTGATGGCCATCGGCTACTTCTTTATCCGCCACAGCAAGTTCTTCAAGTAAACGGCTGTACACTAAAGTCTTGACGCGGTGGCCACCCCACTAAAAAACAGCAAGTCTGGCAATCCGATTGGACCGACCAGACTTGTTGTTTGTATAATGTGTCTAAGAACGACTTAACGCTGTGCAAAGGCCACGCCACTGATGCCTATCAGCTCTTGGTAAGCGAGTACGCCGGCTTGCGACAGTTCCACACGAGTGTAACTGCCATCACGGGTGAGGACGTCAACGTGGGTGTCGTCAACATAGGTGAACAGCTTCACCTCCTCGCCGTTGTTCTCGAGGGACCAAGAATTTTCCTTGGCATTGAAGTTGAAACGCGTTACCTGCTTGGTGTTCATGTTGGTGATGGTGTAACCAGCCTCGCTGCGTGCCACCAGATACTGGGCATCCTTACCGTCAATCACCTTGACATCGTTAGCAGCCATAGCCGGGTTGGTTCCCGACCAGAACTCGATGCTGTTCAGCACAAACAGGTCAGCTACAAAGCACAACTCATAAACAGGCAGAATCCACATGGCCACAAACACGATCTCGTTAACGAACTTGTCGCCCACTTGGTCATTCCATGCTTTCACCTTATTGAACAGCGCAAAGCTACCGATACATGACTGCATCATCATCGATGCTGACAAAGCCACTACAGTGGCCACGATTAAATGTTTCTTTCTCATAATGTCTCTTTTGTTGATTGGTTATGGTGTTTATTTCTTGTAATTCTTCTTGTAGTTCTCGTAGCAGTTGAGCACCTTGATCACATAGTCCACCGGCTCAGTACCGCGGCAGTAACCGTTAGTGCACACCGAGTCGTTGTAGTACTCGGGGTCCATCTTCCAGAGCATCGCCTGCTCGACATTCTCACTCCACACACGCGGATCAAGCTCATATTTCCTTGCCAGTGCAATGGCATCGGTCACATGGCCCGAGCCGGCATTGTAGGCCGCAAGGACAAACTTGATACGGTCAGCAGCCCCTGTGCGGCTGCGCATGATGCCGTCAAGCTCCTTGAGAATCTTGGAAGCCACCCTGACGCTGACCTCGGGATTTCCCAGGTCAGACTCCGCCACGCCAAAGGACTGTGCCGTCCTGGGCATCACCTGCATGAGGCCCCTTGCACCCATCCACGAGGTGGCATTGGGGTCGAAGCCCGACTCCGAGTAGGCTATCGCTGCCAGCAGACGCCAGTCCCAACCCATTTCCTTGGCATACTGCTTGAAGACCTGGTCATAGGGGGAGATGCCACCTGGCGGCGTGACTGCCAAGGTATCGACCTTGACCGAATCAGGCTTGGGCCCGCGGTTCATCTCGAAGTAGTGTTTCAGGGCCTGCTTGGAATACTCCTGGGCATCCAAACTTGCTGCCCACTCGTTGATGCTGTCGGCCAGCCACTGGTCGCGTCGTGACACGGCCCATGACGAGCGCTGCTCAAAGCCCACCCTCAACTGGATGTTGATGCTGTCATAGTAGGTGAGGTTCATCTGCGCGATGTCGCTGTCGACGATAGTGAAAGGTATCTCGCGGCGCGATACCCGCTGAATCAGTTCTGTGGGCAGGGCTGCCTCGCCCTCCACAGTGTGGATATTGATACCGCCGCCCACCTCGTTGTCGAGGTTACGCAGGCGGGACTCGTATTTGGAACCCTTCTCGACATACACGTCACTGCCGATGAGCTGTGTCACATCGTGTATCACACCCGGTCCGCTGTGCTGCACCAGCACCTGGTAGGTCTCGTTGACGGCACCACAATGCAACACACGCGACTTATACTCGGCGGTGACGGGAATCTCGCAAGCCAGCACATCGACACTGCGTTTCTTGAGCATATCAATCAACGCCGGCATGCTGCGCGCCACCTTGAAACGCAACGCGATGCCACGGGAGCGTGCAAAGTCACAGATGCGGTCATAGTCATAGCCCATCGTGTCGCCCTTGAGGATAAAGAAGCCCGTGGGGCTGTACAGGGTACCCACGGTGAGGGTGTCAGGCAAACGGTGCTGCACCTCGGCCGATTTATTGCCGTGGCTGCACGAGAGGGTGCCCAGCAGCGCCCAGACCAACAGCAGCAAGGGTAGTAGGCGACGCATAGCCAGCAGAGATTTAATTAATGTTTGGGGCTATCAACTGCAGGTAAATGAGGACAGCCGGAACAACCAGCAGCAAACTGTCGATGCGGTCAAGGATACCGCCGTGGCCCGGCATGATGTTGCCCGAGTCCTTCACGCCGACGGTGCGCTTGATGAGCGATTCCACCAGGTCGCCGAAGGTGGAGAACACGGCGACCACCACGCTCAGTCCCACCCATGTGGTTAAGTCAGGAACCTGGAAGAACTCATCAAACCAATAATGGGTGGCATAGGCGCCAGCCACACAGAAGACGATGCCGCCGATGACGCCCTCCCACGATTTCTTGGGAGAAATGCGCTCAAACAGGCGGTGCCGTCCCAGCAGCATGCCCACGCAGTAGGCACCCGTATCATAAATCCAGATGAACATGAACACACCCAGCAACAGACGCGGGGCGGTGATGCTCATGATGCAGTTGAGCATGGCAAGCGGCAGGGCGATGTAGCCCAGCGAGAAGAACGAACGCTCAAGGCTGTGAACGGCATTCTGCTGCGGGCGATAGAGCTGCACGATGGTACGCAGCAGCAGATAGGAGGCAATGGGCAGCAGCCACAAGGCCCTCGACTGCATCGACTCGCCCTCATAGTGGAGATAGAAGGCCACAAACAGGCCAACGCCTCCCAGCATGTCGATAACGGTAACCAGCCAGGACTGCGTGGCATCGTCCTTGGCCATGGTCACCATCTCGCCGATGCCCAGCACGATGAGCAGCGAGAACACCAGCAGGAACATGACCGGCGAATTGTCCAGCAACAAGATTGCCGACACAATGATGGCGATATAGATGATGCCAGAGCAGATGCGTTTTAACAAATTCTTCATGACTTTATCTTATTTGGGTGCAAATATAATCATTTATCCCGAAATGTGCAACAACGATTGCCCCGTGACGGGAAAAAGGGGCTGATGGCATCGAAGCCCTCCCGCAAGAGGTCGCGGGAAGGCTTCGGTCTTTGTTTCTGGAGAGGGACGCTAACTCATCAGTTGATGATCATCGACTCTAATCCTCTCGGCAACTCGGCATTGTACCTGTAGGCCCTGGCAAACTGCTTAATGAACTCGATTGTCGCCTTCTTGGGACCCTTAACATCGGTACTTGCGCCACTAGCATTGTTTTTAGTTGAAGTAGTCATTCTGTGCATAGGCAGTCCGGTTTTAAATTATAGTCAATTAGATAACGCACAGTAATGACCTATTATTATATCAACGTTCCGTTTTAAGTTTTTTTTTGTTTTCGAGACACCCTAATTTCCATCGCAAGCTGACTGCTGTCACTGAATCACAAAAAACTGCCGCTATCACGGTTGACAGCGGCAGTGATTCCATTTCACACTATCCAGTGAGCGGATTACTCACACAAGCGGTCAAGGACGGTGCGCACCAGATCCTCGACAGCGGTCTTGTAGTTGGGATTGACGTCGGTGGCGACACGGTTGGCAATAATCGAGCAAACGGTCATTGCACGGTGTCCCAGCATGGCAGCCATGCCTTGCAGGGCACTGCTCTCCATCTCATAATTAGTGATGTGACCACCCTTGTACTCAAACTCCTCGATGCGACGGTTCAACTCGGGCTCGGCAAGTTCCAGGCGCACCTTGCGACCTTGGGGGCCATAGAAACCCACAGCCGAGATGGTGTAACCACGCACCATGTCGTCACGGCCGATTTTCTCAACCAGCCACGGGTCAGCATCAACGATATAGGGCTTGGCAAACAACGGATTCCACTTCACGAACTGGCAGAACTCGCGCTCAAAGTCCAAGTCGGCCACCTTGTTGCGGTCGGCATAGTAATTGATGACGCCGTCAAAGCCGATAGCCTTGGCTGCGATGACAGGAGTGCCCACGGGGACATAGGGTTGCAGACCACCCGAAGTGCCGATGCGCACGATGTTGAGCGTGCGGTGTTCAGGCTTCGGGGTGCGGGTGGCAAAGTCGATGTTGGCAAGGCCGTCGAGCTCGGTCATGACAATGTCGATGTTGTCAGGGCCGATGCCGTGGGAGAGCGCCATGACGGGCGTACCATGATAGGTGCCGCCGATGGCATGGAACTCGCGACTCGAGGTTTCCCAATCACGAGTGTCGAAGTGGGACGCAATCATCGTCACGCGACCAGGGTCGCCACATACGATGATGTTGTCGGTCAACTGCTCGGGCTTCACATGGATGTGAAATGCTGAGCCATCATCATTGATGATAAACTCTGAATCGGGTATTCGGTTAGTATTCATATCGTTGTGGATTTAAAGATTCATCGAAACTGTGATTAATTAGAAAATGTAAAGGTACTGCAATCCAGTAATATGGCAAAATCCAACTCCTTAAAAAATGTGAAATTTCACCCTCTCGACACATCAGGTCATCGAGTATCGGCAACCCGGCAGCGTCGTGATGATTTTCTTGCAGTCCAGCTCCACAAGCGTGCTCATGAGTTTATACACAGGCACATGGAGGACATCGGCCAGGGTATTGAGGTGTATCTCGCCATGGTCGCGGATGGCATCAACTACAGCCTGCTCCTCGCGAGTCAGCTCAGGGAAGAAGCCCAGCTGCTGCGGAGCGGTGCTGATACCTTCCCAGCGCATGGCGGCCATCAAATCTTCGGCACCCGTGATGAGGGCAGCCTTGTTGGTGGCAATCAGCTTGTTGCAACCCGCTGAGTATTCATCTCCACAACGGCCCGGCACCGCCATGACGTCGCGGTTGTAACTCATGGCTAACGAAGCCGTGACCAGCGCTCCTCCCGACCCGGCCGACTCCACAACCACCGTACAGTCGCTCAAGGCGGCCACGATGCGGTTGCGGGCCAGGAAATTGCTCTTCTGCACCGCATCCTGACTGGTGTAGTCGGTCAAGAGCATACCGCCATGCTTGGCGATGGCAATCGCGTCGGGGCGGTGACTGGCGGGATAGATGCGGTTGAGGCCACGCGGCAACACCGCCACAGTGGGCACGCCGTGCTTGAGGGCGGCACGATGGGCTGCGATGTCGATACCGTAGGCCAAGCCGCTCACCACAACCAGGTCGGGCAGGCGCTGCGCCAGTTCACCGATGAGCGTATCGCAGCAGCGGATGCCGTATTGCGTCGCATGGCGTGTGCCCACAACGCTGATGACATGGGCGCTCTCGAGATTGCATTTCCCCAAGGAATAAATCATCGCAGGGGCATCGGGAGCCTCGAGCAGGCGATGAGGATAAGAAGAATCGGTGAAATAGGAAACAGCGATGCCGTGCTCACGCACGAAGACCTCCTCTTGGACAGCGCGCAGCAGGCATTCACGGCGGTAAACGTCGCCGTAGATCTTGCTGCGGCCACGCGTCAATGCCCGCAGATCCTTCTCGCTCATGGCAAAGAACTGCTCCTCACTGCCCACCACATCGAGCAGCTTGCGCGCCAAGTCTATGCCCATGCCCTGTAGGCTGGCAAAGGCGATACGATAGGTCAGCGGTGTGTATCCGTTGTCGCTGCTCATGGTCGGTCAAGGTATTTGGCAATGCGGGCGGCAAGGTCGTCACCGCGGTTGATGCGCCCGTTTTCCATGCAGACGATGGTCACCACGGCGCTCACTACCAGTTCCCCACCATCACGGTTGAAAATGTCCTGATAGAAGATAAAACGCGGTCCCTTGCGCTCAATCCACAAGCGACTCAGCATCACGTCACCCGTGCGCAGTGGCGTGTAGTAGTCGATTTCCATGCGACGCACCACGGGCACCAGGCCGTCGCTGGTCAGGCTGCCGAAGGGGATTCCCTCCTGCTTGACAAAGGCATGGCGCGTGTGCTCCAGATAGTGCAGATACACCGCATTGTTGACGATGCCCTCGCTGTCGAGTTCATAGTCGCGCACCGCTATCTCGAGCGTGAAGATATATTCCTTACTGTTGCCCATCACTCTGTTATGTTATTGGACTACAAAGATAAGCATTTTCATCAAACGCCAATCCCCTGGGGCAGGAGAAAAACTTATGACTGTAAAAAACAGCCTGCCCGCGGGCTGAGTTATCAGCGGGCGGGCAGGCCAGTATCGCTATGGATGGCGTTCAGTGATTTACTTCAGCCAGTCCTGTACCTTATCATTGGGAACCATGCGCTCCTCAAACACGTAAGCGCCAGTCTTCTCGGAGCGGACCATCTTGAGGCACTTGCTCCATGAGCGTCCTTCACCAGTCTGAAGGGTTGCAACTACTTTCTTTGCCATAACTTATATCGTCGTTAAATGGTGATTGTACTCTTATTACTTAATCTCCTTGTGAACGGTCATGCGTTTCAGATAGGGGTTGTATTTCTTGAGCTCCAAACGCTCGGTGGTGTTCTTGCGGTTCTTGGTCGTGATATAACGGCTGATGCCGGGAACGCCGGTACCCTTCTGCTCGGTGCACTCCAGGATGACTTGCACGCGGTCGCCTTTTGCTTTCTTTGCCATAATTCTGTTCCTTTCTTACTTGTTGATAACTTGGATTTCAGTCAGGTGGCCATCCTCGGCAGCCTTCTTCAGGGCAGCATCCAGACCCATCTTGTTAATATTGCGCAAGCCAGATGCCGATACGGTCAGGCGAATCCACTGACCCTGCTCGGGCCAATAGAACTTGCGGTTGAAGACGTTAACGTTGAATTTGCGTTTCGTCCTGCGCTTTGAGTGCGACACGTTGTTGCCCGTGATCGCCTTCTTTCCGGTGATTTGACAAACCTTTGACATAGTTTCTCTTCCTTTTGTTAGTTATTGTTCTTGTTTTACATTCTCTCGATAGTGACTCGCGCGCTACATGCCTGCCTGTACACAGAAAAACACAGGCGCAGCACAATATACCGGGTGTGGACATCCACTCATGGAGAGGGCGCTCATCCCTACCGGTGTGAGAAGGTCACCGGCATCATAGGGTTGAACAACTAGTGGGTGTCTCGCTCGTTATCATATCGTCCTACGCTTGACTGTCAGGCACTTAGCATCATAGCCTTGACATCGAAGTTTCAACGATCAAGTGTCACACTCTTGACTTGACTAACGCATGAGCATCTTCGTCAGCAAGACATGTGCCGCGAAATCGGCTGCAAAGATAGATACATTTTTTGAACTACACAACACATTTTCAACACTTTTTCGTTTTTTTCTTCGCGAAAGCCACACAGCGTTGAGGGGGCATGCCACCTTAACATCGGCTCGCATGCCCCTTAATTGAATGGCGATAGCCTTTAGACAATTGCTAGAAACGGTAGGTCTTGAGTGGCGTACTACTCCTGACGATGTAGCCCGACATACGAGCCCGATAGAGCGTCACCACGCAGTCGGTATTGCCGCCAGTTCCCGCCAGCCCGTTGGCCGACACGCTGCTGCCACCCCTATAAGTCTCGTAATAGCAGCGATACAGGCTGTCACACACCATCATGACAGCCACGTCATTACCTTGCTGGTTGCGTACAGGATAGGCCTCATCGATGCCCCGTTTCATCTTTCGGGTAATCTCACCAATCATGTGCTCCTTGGGAGGAGGGGCAATGCCACCCATGGAATAGATGGGCACCTTGGGCATGATCATCACATAGTAGCCGATGGCTGTAGGTTCGTCATCGCTACTGTCACAGGCTATGAGCGACATTGACAGAACGCAGCCCACCAGCACGCCCATCACCCATCGCATGCAGTCGAAATGTAATCTGTGTTGCATAGTAAGAAATGTTTTAGAGTTTATAATAATCAGTAATCCCTGGCATGGAGCCGTTTCAGCAACGGGGGCGGCCAGGGCGGGTCCACATATTTTTATCATCCATTACCTCATGGACAACGCCCTGACATTCCCGCTAACATATATTAGTTTCCTAGCAATCTGTCAATCAGGACGCTCACATCATTGACTGTGATCTCTCCGTCTCCGTCAGCATCTCCGCCTTCAGGGCCGTCACCCAGAACCACGTTCTGCACATTGCTCCACTCGCTCCAGGAGCCGTCGATGAAGCGGGCCTTCACGCGGAAACAGTAGATGACATCAGACTGCAAACCGCTGATAGTGTAACTGTAGGTCTTGTGATTCAAGCCTATGTGCAGCTTATGGCCACTAAAGGGGCACTCGTCAGGGGTCAAGTTGGTGAATACCTGGTAGTCCGGGTTCCACACCTCAAATTCAGTACCCGCAGGGGCGCACTCCAAGAGAAAGTCTTGCACACCCTGCTCATAGCAGTTCATCTTCCACGTGGCGTCAAACGAAGTAGCGGTCGTCTGGCCGGCCTCCATCGGCAATGCCAGCGGGTCACAGGTGAGCAATGTTGCGGTTCCCTCAAGAGGAATGGTCACGGTGGGAACACCTGCCCTGACGCACGTCAGCGTAAGCGTTGCGTGCTCTACGCCGTTAATGGGCATGCACTGGGGCCAATAATTGATGCGCACGGTGCAGATTTTTGCCAGCGCGCTGGCCTTTGTAATCATTACCGAGAAATTCGGGCTGCCTTCTATCGAGCAACTATAGTCCGACATACCATCATGCCCAGGGTAAACGCTCAACGCGGTTTCGGCTGCGCTGCCTCTATCCACAACAGGAGTGGTAGGATCGTGGGGGACTTCATAATCGGCAAACCGGACAATTCCGACTTGGGACACGAGTTGCCCCACATGGGCAGAGAATGAAACCGTCTGATTGCCGTGGAATTCATTCTCGGGGTAGTAGGGTGAAGCCGTTAGCGGAATCACTACATCGTCGGCATTCTCACTCGCGAGAACGAGTTCGGCATTGCTCCAGTATTCCGATCCGGGGCCATAGGTCACCTTGACGGTGACACCGTTGGCTGCCTCGTCGGGGGTGATGGTCTCGGGAGTCACCTTGTAATATTTGACCGAGCGAGCCCGAATGGCAAGGTCGATGTTACCCACAAGGTCTTGACCACCGACGGTCAACGTTTTTGTCACGGGATAGCCCACCTCCACTTCGCCAAAGTCCAGGTTATCCACACTGGCTGAAATCACTGGCGAACCAGTGGCCGTGGCAAAAGCCATGAGAAATACAAAAGTCAGAAAAGTTAATTTTTTCATAATAGAGATTGTTATATGGTTAAACAAATCGAGTCAATTGGCACGGAATGAGGAAGCACCAGCAGGCCCGTTGACGCCGCAGCGCCACGTTCAAGAGAGTCCTATAAAAAGCTGATGCCCTCATATTATATATTAACTTTTTACCGATAAACTTATTGTCGAGACAGCGTAGGGAGGTAAAAAAGAGGTGCGGTGTCATGGTGCATCCGCACCTCCCTATTCAACCTCAAGCTTATGAAAAAACTAGCACTATACCTGTCTATCGATTGTCGTGGCAGATCATCGTGATGGAATCGCATATCGCGACGCTGACTGTGCTACAAGGTTAAAGAGGGCGCGATGTTCTGGTGCTCACCGCACCCTCGCCATAACCTCACTTATGAAAAAAATCTTAGCACTTTTAGTCAGTTTTCTATCGTTAATGATCATGTTCATTCACCGGGGAGGAGGAGATTTGGCCTTGAAAACAGGTGCGCATGAACGGTCGGTGCAGCGCACCTGTCCCAAAACCATTCTTCTATTAACCAATCCAATGAAAAAAGATTACCACATAATATAATTACTATTGTCAATCAGTTTATCGTTAATAACAGTCATTCCAGAGTCCCTTCACGATAGCATGCAGCACGATGTCCGGTGAGAGAAAAAAGAGGGTACGACATGGGTGCGCCGCACCCTCTCAACAGTCATCTAAAAACTACACTCATGAAAAAATTATTACACTTTATAACTACACTCCTTAATTGATTAATAATAGTCCAGTGAATAACCCTTATGTGACGGCACTGACATGGCCATCGGTTGAAGGGATGGCTACGGGAAGGGAACGCGGTGGGTTCCCTCCCGACAGCCATGAGTCAAAAGTCTGCAGGCTTCACATATATATTATCGGTGGCGTGCGCAGCGCTGTCGGCGTCATGCGCAGCGCCATCGTTGCAGGTCATTGAAGCGGGAGCGGCATCATCCATTGCGGGCACAGCCGGATGGGCACAAGCGTCATCCTGCTGCGACCACTCGGTCACGGCACCAAACGATGAATACTGGCTGCACGTCATGGGGAACACGCCTGACAGCAGGTCGTCATATCGGGCGAGCTGCTGCTTGTCGGCATGCACAGTCAATGCTGCGTATGCACAGACAATAATCAGTAAAAGCAATATCTCAGTCATCATGTTCAGATTTTATTTATTAGTATTCAATCGTCAGTGGGCTCATCATCCAAATAATCATGCCACTTTTCAGTTCACCAAGCGGGCAGTCCCCTACCCTGTGAGATATAGAGATAGCGCCTTGCTGCACATCAACGCATGCAGGGCAATCCCATGAGTAGATAATGGAGGCGCTCTCATAATCCAAATATATTTTCTCGGCCGCTAGCCTTATCCATCCAGGCTGCACGGCTATTGTTTAGTTGAAAAGCAAATCCTTGTAAATACTGAAATCGCCCGCATTAATCCATTCTGCGGGAACGAAACACTGTCGATTTACAATTTATTACCTTTTTAATTAGTAATCCTCGTTTCTGCCGCAAAACTAAACTAAATATCTCAAATATGCAACTAATTGCGGAAATATTTCAACAAATCGGCAAAAATTAACGGTTTTCGGTAGGGATGCAATTCTGCGGCCTCCCATGGACATCAGGCGGCCATCTCGGAACATCGGTACAAAATGTAAATAAAGGGATTTCAGAAATTGAATCCAGGTCTGAAATTCCTAAACGAAAATAGTCCTACCGGCTCGAGAGTATTCATAGGAATATCAGTTATCACACTACTTTACGAAAATCACTATAGAAAATAGTCATTTACAAAGTCAAACCAAATATAAATGATTTTTTTTTGAAAATTCTGGACATTTCTTTTTGTAAATTAAAAAAATGTATTTACCTTTGTGCACTCAAGCAAATTCATGGACTATGGAATGAAAAATTGTTTATCGCAAGCTGTGAAGCCGCGAATGACTTTAAGTGCTTAGTAATGGTTTGTTTTACAGAACGATAACCCGAGGATTACCTCGGGTTTTTCGTTTATTTCCCCATTAGTCCAGACACAATAATGGCGCAGAAGTTCTTCCGCGCCACCATTGTTATTACAGGGGATATTGAATTCTCTTTTTATCCCAGGGTCGGTACTGTGGGAAATGGATCAGATCAGCGATACTTCGATGTCGTCCTTGCCCTCGGCGAAGTTGAGCTTGCCTTCCTTGGCGAGCCAACCCAGAGCACAGTGCATTTCGTTCACTTTGAGTTTTGAGGCCTTGCGCAGGTCCTTCAGGGTCATAGCCTTCTGCGCATCGTTCAGGGCGTTCCACACGAGACCAGCCCAGGTACCAATGTTTTCTACGTTCATAATTAATAAATTAAACCTTTAATAAAACAATCAATAATAATTAGTAAATACTAAAAATCGGCGCAAAGGTAACCTTTTTTCTGAATAATGGCACAAGAAATCATGCAAAAAGTCATGCAAATGACCGAAAAAGGTCATGCAATCCGTTGCATACCTAGAAATTTGACAGCAAAGATTATGGTTCAGAAAGTTCCGCCCATCAGCCGATACAGGTCCAATGTATCGGCGAAATCGCTCCGCTGATTTTCGTTGAGCATCTTCACATGGTGGATGCCGCGCGTGCTCACCAATTTGGCCGCTACCCAGTGGCTATGGGCCAGCGCATAAGCCAAGTCACGGTAAGCGAAACTCAGCACGTCGTCGCTTCGCTCCGAGTAGAGCCCACCGGACAATGCCTCGCGCTGCGGCTCTTTGGGATAGAAGAAGTAGTCAAACCCGTCGATGGTGAAGATAATCTGGTCGTAGTCGAGAGGATCGTCGGCACAATACTGCACGCACAGGCGCAACGGTCCCGGGATGCTGTCACTGTCCTGCATGGCAAAGGCGAAATAAATCTCGTTGCTGATCTTGTCGCGGGAGATGTACCGCGACATGCAATCGCCCTCATCGGTCATGACAAAGCCCGGCAGCAACTGCTCCACGGTCTTGGTCACAGGCAGGTCTCGCCAAGTCATACGGCGGAAGCCGTACTCGACGGGAGAGTAATCAATGCTGAGCAAGGAGTCGAGTGCAGACTGCTCAGTAGGGGTCTTGCTGGTGTGCGACTGGTAGGGATTCAAACGGTGGCCCTCGACTGCGGCGCTGTCCTTGGGTGTTTCAGGAACAAGGTCCACAGTGCCCCACAATTCGTCGCTCGTGTCCCAGGGGTCAGCCTTGACCTCGGCCTTGCGGGACATCTGCTCCCGGAGTTTCTTCATCGCCTTGGCGCGTTCGCGCTGGGGATACAGGTGCCTGATTCCCGGGCGAATGCTCGGGTCCTTGTCGTCATCGTCACCCACGGGAAGCGCAGCGAGGGCTGGCAACGCCATCAGGGCGATGAGCAACATCAGACAATATTTCTTGAGTCTAAGCATCATTCACACAACAATGACAGCAACAGCAACTGGGCCTCGAGCGTGGCACGCGTGATGACACGGTCGCGGTCGCCTGGCAACTGCTTGACCTGAGTCACAACGCGGTCACCGCATTTGGCGGCCATCCACACGGTACCTACGGGTTTAGCAGGGGTGCCTCCGCCAGGGCCGGCAATGCCGCTGGTAGCGATGGCGCAATCGGTGCCGATGGCGCGGCAAGCGCCTTCAGCCATCTGCCGTACGACGGGCTCGCTCACCACACCGTGGTCGATGATATCCTGCTCGTTGACGCCCAGCAGTGACATCTTCACCTCGTTGGCATAGCTCACGACAGCGCCCTTGAAGTAGTCGCTGCTGCCGGCAATGCTGGTAATCTGGTGGGCGATGTTGCCGCCCGTGCAACTCTCGGCAGTGGCAAGAGTCAAACCGCGCTCACGCAAGCGTTCGCCGAGAATTTCGGGCAACCGCTTGTCGCCGTCGGCAATGATGTGACCGCCCAGGATGTCGTGTAACTGACGCGAGAGGCGCTCCATATCGTCGTTAATTTGGCGGGAATCGGTTGAAGAACCCGTCAACCTCAAGCGGATGATGCCGCCCTCGGGCAGATAGGCCAGATGGATGCCGTGAGGCATGTTGCGCTCTAACTCGTCGAGCTGCATGGCCAATGCCGACTCGATGATGCCCGTGACGACAAAGGTGCGGAACTCGATGTCCTCGCCGTCGTTGAAGCGCTCAAGCAACTGTGGAATCACCGCACGCTCCATCATTCCCTGCAATTCAAAGGGCACGCCAGGCATGCTTACCAACACCTTGCCATCACGTTCAAACCACATCAGCGGCGCCGTTCCCACCTCGTTCTGAATCACACGGCACGACGAGGGCACCATCGCCTGCAGGCGGGTGTACTCGTTGAGCTTGAGGTGGCGACGTTCCATCACCTGACGAACATTGGCCTCGACGGCCTCGTCAAGTACCATCTCACCGCCGAAGTAGCGGCACAGCGTGGGCTTGGTGATGTCGTCCTTGGTCGGTCCCAGGCCGCCGGTCATCAACACGACGTCGGTCTGTGCAAAAGCGCGGTCGATGGCGAGCTTAATCTGCTCGGCATCGTCGGGAACGACCTGCACGGTGTTCACGTCCCAGCCGCGCGGAGTCATGTGGCGGGCAATCCAGCCCGAATTGGTGTCGGTGACCTGTCCGATGAGCAGTTCGTCACCGATGGCAATGATGCTGTATTTCATCGTTTAGTTTTAAGTTTTTAGTTGTAAGATTTAAATATGGTTACTATCGCCTGATGCCCTCTGATAACTAATCAACACAAAAGCAGTTACTCGGCAGGAATTTCCTTAGCAGGCCAGCCGTAGTCCTGATAATACTTCACTGGCAGTTTGTTGGCCTTCACATAGTAGCCAATCTGAGTGGCACGCACATCCTCGCGCTTCTCCCCGTCGCTGCTGATTGCCTGGTATGCATCAAACTTGTCACCGAAGATGCGCTTGGCGCTCGGCAGGTACTCGGAGCCATCGCCCACCGGGTCAAAAGCGGTCACGGCATAACCGGCCCCACTGGTATGCTGCACGACCATCATTCCAGGATGAGCGCCACCCGAAACCATCTTGAGCGTATCGCCTGCAACGTTATAATTAAATACCCAGAAATCGCCCCAAACGAGCACGCTGTCGGGGTTGGACTCATCGATTCCCACGACCTGAATGCAGGGGATGCTCACCTCTCCAGGACTGTATTGCTGGGCTACCGAGTCGATCAGATACTTCCCGATGGCATACTCGCAGTCACCCTGTCGGGATTCGTCGGCAACTTCGGCTATCTGCTCATTCTCTTTATTACCGTTGTCGTTATGACACGAAGTAAAACCCATTGCGCCGCAGAACAGGATAGCGGCCATCGTCCACAATTTCATCTTATTCATAGCTCTCATTATTTTATAATTGCGCGGCAAATATACATCGATTTCTCGAAATTGGATGTATATTTGTCATCAGAAATAGATATAGATTATGGCACAGACTTTATTATGGTTGATTATCGGGTTTGTCACGCTGGAGTTTGTCGTGAGCAGTGTGCTCTCGTGGCTCAACACCAAGTGGATGACGCATCCCGTGCCGCCCGAACTGGAGGGCCTGTACGACGAGGAGAAGTATCGCCAACAGCAAGCCTACATGCGCACCAACAAGCGCGTATCGCTCATCGAGCGCTGCGTGTCGTTCGCGCTGACGCTGGTGATCCTGGGCTGCGGGCTGCTGGGCTGGCTCGATAACCTGTGCAAGTCGTGGACCAGCGTGCCCGTGCTGCAAGTGGTGCTGTTCCTGCTGGTCTATAACCTGTTCAACACCGTGATTGCGCTGCCCTTCAGTTACTACTCGACCTTTGTCATCGAGGAGCGCTTCGGCTTCAACCGCACGACGCACAAGACCTTCTGGCTCGACACGCTCAAGTCGTTCCTGGTCTCGACAGTGCTGAGCGCTGTCCTGATCAGCGTGGTTTTCTGGCTGTATCTGACCTTCGACCGACAGTTCTGGATATGGGCCACACTGGTGGTAGCGGTATTCATCATCTTCTTCTCGATGTTCTACAGCAATCTCATCGTGCCCCTGTTCAACAAGCAGACGCCGCTTCCCGAGGGCGAGCTGCGCGATGCCATCACCGCAGCAGTGCGGCGTTTCGGCTCCAAGTTCAAGGACATCTATATCATCGATGGCAGCAAGCATTCCTCCAAAGCCAATGCCTATTTCACGGGGTTCGGCCCCAAGAAGCGCATCGTACTCTATGACACCCTGCAGGAGCAGATGACCAACGAGGAAATCGTCGCCGTGCTCGCCCACGAGTTCGGGCATTACAAGCACCGTGACACGTTCAAGAACATGTTCATCTCCATCGTCATGGTGGCTGTGAACCTGTTCATCTTCTCGCTGCTGGTGAGCAACCCCGACCTGCCTGCCGCATTGGGCGGTACCGCTCCGTCGTTCATCCTGGCCATGGTGGCGTTCTCGCTGCTGTTCTCGCCCATTGACCTGCTGCTCAACCCAGTAGGCAATGCCATATCGCGTCGTGCCGAATACCGTGCCGACGCCTATGCCGCCGAGCATGGACACGGAGAAACCCTCATCAGCGGGCTTAAGAAACTCGCCAGCCATGCCCTAAGCAACCTCACGCCCCACCCGCTGGTCGTCTGGTTCAGCTACAGCCACCCCACCCTGGCACAACGCATCCGCGCCATCCGTAGTTCAAACAACAAGGACAACGACTAAACAACTGGACCAACAATCTTTATTTGAAAACAATAAATACAATAAAAACAATTTATTGCCTCAACTCCACGATATTGTGAAACCATGTGTCATCACATGGTCGTCACATCTTTTCACGCCCCCAAAAAGTTGCGGAATAAGTTGTGCATCTCGCTCATAAACAGCAACTTTGCGGCATCAAATCAATTAACCGTTAGTGATAAACAGATCTCGCCGAACTGAGAAATTCAGTCTTTCAAATTTCTCCTTCTGCTTCTTTTATTTTCGCGATGATTTCGGCACGTATTTCCTGACTTGTGCCATGAACGGCATAGCGGACAATTCCCGTTTTATCGACAACCACTGTAAAGGGAAAGCCTTCGGTCCCAATCCATGACATCATATCCTTGGCTTCAACGAGGTGTGTCCAAGTGAAGTGATGTTTTTCGGTTATCTTTTGTACAACCTCTGCATCATGATAAGTGGCAGAGAAAAACATGACATCAGGGAACTGTTCTTTCCACGTTGACAGTTCAGGCATTTCGGCACGACACGGTCCACAACCGGAATACCACAGGTTGAGCACCATCACATGACCGTTGACACTGTCGTTGGTCCATCTGCGTCCTTCTAAATCTATTTCATTAAATGGAGGGAATGGCTCTCCTGCCTTAGGCGAGTAGAAAGTGCCATCATCTTTTACGCCTGCTTGAGCCAATGCCAACATCGTTGCCATCATATTGGCACCATTCAGGAACTGATTGGCATTGCGCACCTGTTCCCGAGGTATAGCCTGGCAAATAACAGATTCAGGTAAATCTACATCAAGTCCAATGGCAAGTATCTTGTTTCCTTCTGAATCTTTCAGTCGTGTGTAACTTGGATTGGCATTTTCGGGGAGTTTTGGTAACTCACGAAAAAAATAGCTATTGATCAAGAACTTCGGGATAATTGTATCAGTTCTCTGTTCTTGTGCCATCGCCATGAAAGACGTCAGAGCAATAAGGGCGATTATCACAAATCTAAGTGTCTTCATTTCAATAGATTACTATTTAATTGGAAACTTTTGTTAGATGATGACGCGCTGGAAGGGGGGTGCGGTGATGTCGCAGAATTCTTTGTTCAGGAACTTGTAATGGCCGGCGATGGCGATCATCGCGGCGTTGTCGGTCGTGAACACGCGCTTGGGGATGAAGGCCTTGAGGCGGTGACGGCGGGCGTAGTCCTCGACAGCGGCCCGCATGCCGCTGTTGGCCGAGACACCGCCGCCGATAGCGATGGTCTTGATGCCGGTGTCCTTGATGGCGCGACCGAATTTGTCCATCAGGATTTCAATAATCGTGCGCTGCAGCGAGGCGGCCAGGTCGGCCTTGTTCTCCTCGATGAAATTGGGGTTCTCCTTGAGCGCATCGCGCAGGGTATAGAGAAATGAAGTCTTCAGACCGCTGAAGCTGTAGTTATAGCCATCGACGTGGGGCTTGGCAAACTTGAAGGCCTTGGCGTTGCCCTCGGCTGCCAAACGGTCGATGACGGGCCCGCCGGGATAAGGCAGTCCCATGACCTTGGCACACTTGTCGAAGGCTTCACCCGCAGCATCGTCGATGGTCTGTCCCAGCACCTCCATCTCGCGAGGGCCATTGACCTTGATGATCTGTGAATTGCCGCCGCTGATGAGCAGGCACAGGTAAGGGAACCCGGGCACCTCGGCATCGGGCGCCTCCTTGACGAAATGGGAAAGCACATGGCCATGCAGGTGGTTCACATCGACCAGCGGGATGTCGAGCGCCAGGGCCAACCCCTTGGCAAACGAGGTACCCACATGGAGCGATCCCGGCAGGCCAGGGCCACGCGTGAAAGCGATGGCATCGATGTCCTTGCGGTCGATGCCCGCCTGACGTATGGCCTCGCTGACGACGGGGACAATGTTCTGCTGGTGGGCACGCGACGCGAGCTCGGGCACCACGCCACCGTAGGCCTCATGCACCCGCTGGCTGGCAATGACGTTACTGAGCAGCACGGTATCGCGCAAGACGGCTGCCGACGTGTCGTCGCACGACGACTCTATTCCTAATATCGTTACACTCACGAT
Organism: uncultured Bacteroidales bacterium; assembly: GCA_902792895.1. Lineage (GTDB taxonomy): Bacteria > Bacteroidota > Bacteroidia > Bacteroidales > Muribaculaceae > Sodaliphilus. The sequence continues at coordinate 29,652 of CADBBK010000028.1, forward strand.
GAAATTCTCCTTTCCCTTAAAAAACGGCTGCAAAGATAGCTATTTTTATGTAGAGGCGCAACATCTTGAGGCCACAGTATCCCCCAATGAGAAAAGAAAAGAGGAGCGGGACGCAGTGTCCCACCCCTCTTTTACAGTCTATCACCTAATACTACAGGTTAGCTTCCATGAATGATCTTATCAATGATGATATTCACGTCATTGATGGTAATTTCACCGTCACCGTTCACGTCAAGGGCGGCGTTATAGGCACCACCAGTGATGATGCAGTTGATCACGTCATTCACGTCGGCAATCGTAATCTCGCCGTCACCGTTGACGTCGGCTGGTTCAGTGCCCATGTCAACACCGGTAATGGTTACAAACAGTCGCCACCAGTCGGCCAGTTTATAGGCGTTGACCGATGTGCGGGGCACATAGAGCTTGGCGCTGTTGTAAGTCGAGCTCGAGAAGACAGTGTTGTCGGTCATCTTGGGAGGCGTCTTGGCCCCGCAAGTGATCGAGGTCAGAGCCGTGCATCCGGCAAACGAGGAACTACCCATGGTGGTGAGTCCAGTACCCAGTTTCAACGTCTTGAGGCCCGTACAGTTATAGAAAGCCTTCGTGCCGACTGAAGTAATTGCATCGGGCAACGTGAGCTGCGTCAGGGCCTTGCAGTACTCAAAGGTCTGATTGTTGATCTTGGTCACCTTGCTCGGGATGGTAATCGACGTCAAGGCGGTGCAGTTAGAGAATGCCATCTGGCTGATGGTCTTCACGCCAGTGCCCAAAGTTGCCGTCTTGAGTGCGGTGCACTGTGCAAATGCCTTTTCACCAATCGAGGTTACCGTTGCCGGCAGCTGTACCGAGGTGAGTCCAGTACTCTTCCAGAAGGCATTGGTACCAACGCCCACCACAGCATAGTTGGTCGAACCGACCTTGATGGTCGAGGGCACGGTGATGCTGCCAGAATAGCTGTTGTAGTTCTCGTCCTTGTAGGTCACCTCGACAGTGGATGACGACAGCTTCTTGTAGTAGATGCCGTTGACGCAGAAGTCAAACGACAAGCCCTTGATGGTCGCGAACATTCTCCACCAGTCGGCCAACTTGTAGGCGTTCACCGAAGCTCCCGGCACATACAGGGTGGCATTGGAGTAGGCCGTCGTGGTAAAGCAGCTGTTCGAGCTCATGGTGGGAGGTGTCGAGTTCAGCACCGTTACCGATGTCAGCGCGTTGCAGCCAGTGAAGGCCTGTGAGGCGAGCGAACTGATGCCCGAACCCAGAGTGAGCGTCTTGAGGCCCGAGCAGTTGCCAAAGGCCTGCGAGGGAATCGACGTCACTGTCGAGGGCAAGGTTACAGTCGTCAGTGCCTTACAGCCGTAGAAGGCCTGGAGGCCGATGGTTGTAATGCCCTCGGGGATGGTCACTGCCATGAGGCCGGTAGAGGCTTCGAAGGCATGTTCGTTGATGCCGGTGACCTTGTAGGTCTTGCCGCCATAGGTCACTGAAGCCGGAATCGTAACAGCACCCGAGTAGGAATTATAGGACGTGTTCTTGTAGGTCACGCTCACCGTGTTGCTACCCGTAATCGTGTAATAGATACCACCCACAGTAAAGTCGTAGGCATTGCCCGAAACCATGTGGGTGAAGTTCTTCCAGTAGTTGGCAGCCTTGTAAGCATTCAGCGCGGTGTAGGGCACGGTGAGTGTCACGGCGCTGTAATGGGAGTTGTCAAACGTCGAGCTCTGCAGTGTGGGCGGCGTAGTGGCATTGCTGGTGAGAGCCGTCAGTGCACTACAATTATTGAAGACCAGTTTGCCAATCGAGGTGATTCCAGTGCCCAGCACAACGGTCTTGAGCGTGTTACAGTTCTGGAAAACGTTATTGCCGATGGTCTTGATGTTGTTGGGGACGGTGATGCTCGTCAACTTCTCGCATAAATAGAATGTTTCATCCTCAAGTTTGGTGAGGCCCGTGCCGATGGTCACGCTCGTCAGTTTCTTGCACTGTGCGAAGGCACTCCCTCCCAACGAGGTCACTGAATTGGGAATCGTGACACTCGTCATGTTAGAACACCAGCAGAAGGCATAATTGCCAATGGTGGTGACGCTGGAGGGGATAGTCACATTACCCAGATTATACTGCATCCAGAAAGCGAGGTCATTGATGGTCTTCACCGAATTGGGGATGGTCACAGCCGTGAGGTGTGAAGTGGAAGATGTACCCCTGAAAGCTTGCTGGCCGATTGCTGTGACGCTGTAGCTCGTTCCGCCATAGGAAACCGACGACGGAATGCTTACCGAGCCCGAATAACTGTCGTAATTCTCGTCCTTGAAGGTCACCTGAGCGGTATTGCTACCCGTCTTGTTGTAATAAATGCCGTTGACGGCAAAGTCATAGACCGTGGAAACGCTCGAGAAGTTCTTCCAGTAGTTGGCGGCTTTATAAGAACTCTGCGACAGATAGGGCACAAAGAGGACGCCATTGCTGTAGGTTCCGGAGTCGAAGGCGGTACTGGACAACGTCGGCGGGTTCGTTGCCTTGCTGACGACAGTTTTCAGCACTGAACAACCCGCAAAGCATTTATTGCCGATAGTCTTCATTCCGGTACCGAGGGTTACTTTCTTCAATTTAGTGTCATTCTCGAATACGGATGTTCCTAGTTCGGTAATGTTGTCAGGAATACTGATCTCGGTAAGATTAATACAACGGCAAAACATATAGTCTGACAGTTTCTTCAATCCGCTACCGATGGCTACATTCTGCAATGCCTTGCAGTCCAAGAATGTCGAGAGACCAACACTGGTCACACTGTTAGGAATCGTGATGCTCGTCAAACCAAAACAGTTATCGAAGGCCCAATTGCCGATATAGGTCACCGAAGACGGAATGCTCACGCTGGTCAAACTCTCACTATTCTTGAACGCAAACTCACCGATGGCAGTGACTGAATAAGTGGTGCCAATGAAAGTCAAGGGAGTGGGAATGGCTACGGCACCAGAATAGGAATTGTATTCGGCAGTCCTGTAGGTCACCTCACATGTGTTGTTACTGGTCATAGCAAAATAGATGTTGCTGGAAGTATACATGTCGTAGGTGAGAGTCGAGTACTTTGTGAAGTTCTTCCAATTGGTAGCAGACTGATAGGCACTCTTGAATTTCACGGGTACCCTTAGCGTCGCATTGCTGTATTGAGAGGAAGTGAAAGAACTACTGGTAATCGACGGAGGCGTAGTATTCCAACAGGTGATTGCGGTCAAAGCAGGACAATTATTAAAAGCATTACTTCCAATCGAGGTCACCCCCGCTCCTATAGTCACCGAACCGAGAGCCTTACAGTCTTCAAAAGCTCTATATCCGATGGACTTGATATTGCCCGGAATGGAGATACTCGTTAATTGCTCGCATTGACAGAACGTTTCATCATCAATCTTAGTGATACCACTTCCCAATGTCACACTTGTCAACTTTTTACAATTAAAGTATTTAAAACTCATTGCAGGTCAATGTGTTTTGATTAAAACGGTAGAAAAGTGATGATGCGGATTCTGTAAATGGAGAAAAAGATGAAGATTTAACGTTTTTAACTTTCTTAAACAAAACTTATGCGCAATCGTTCTGAGAAATTTGGCTACAATTCATCTTTAATTATCTGATGGTGTTTCAAAATGCAAAAAGTAACTCAATATTTCACGGAAATATTATTCAAATGACAAAAAATGTTCCTTTTTCAGTCAAGAAAACTTAATTTCGAGGGGAAACACATTGTTGTTTGAAAGAAAAACAGTATCTTTGCGGTCGGAAATATTTGCTATCATTCCGACCATAATTTATATTTTAATCAATGGAGAATGCAGTAGTACAACAGATTAGGAAAAGGATTACTCGCAGTAAATTTGGCGAGATATTCTTTGTTTCTTCTTTTCCTCAGTATGATGTCGAGTACGTCACCAAGTTGCTCGCCATATTTGAGAAAGAAGGATTGATTACGCGCATAGCCAAAGGTGTGTATGTCAAGCCACGCAAGACACGTTTTGGCATCCTTTACCCTTCTGCTTACGAATTAGTGAAAGAGATTGCAAAACGAGATAAAGCAAAAGTCATACCGACTGGGGCCACGGCCGCTAATCGCTTAGGATTCTCCACACAAGTACCCATGAATACTATTTTTCTGACTACTGGGTCTGGGCGAAAATTGAAATTAGGGAATCGAACTGTGACTCTGAAACATGGGGCACCTAAGAACTTTGCATTCCGAGGACACTTGATGCCAGAATTGGTACAAGCATTACGCAGCATTGGTGAGCATAACATCACTCAAGATGTTGAAACGAGGATTGGACAATTGTTCACGGAAACTCCTGAGACTGACACCATAGAATATGATTTATTGTTGGCTCCTGTATGGATGCGACAAGTTATAAAGAAAGGAATAAAGCAATGAGTAAATGGATTGATTTCTCGTTTGATGAGCGAAAGGCGATGATACAAGCTGTGGTCGAGGCACGGCAAATTGATGAAGCTGCTGCCGAGAAGGACTGGTGGGTAACGGCAGTGTTGTATGCCCTTTTTCACACCAGTGTATCAGAATACCTATTGTTCAAAGGTGGTACGAGTCTCAGTAAAGGCTGGGGCATCATCAACCGATTCAGTGAAGATATCGACTTAGCGTTGAGCCGTGACTATTTCTTGAATATCAAGCAACTATCTTGTGCAAATTGCACCAGCAATACACAAATCCATAATCTTAGAGAGAAGGGACAAGATTTCCTGTTTGGTGAATTCAAGGACGAGTTAGCTGCTAAACTTGCCGAAATGGGACTTGAAGTTACTGTTCTCACAGACAATGATAATGCCAATGAAAATGGCGAGCCAAGAAAAGTTCCACATGACAAAGACCCTTCTGTGCTTTATGTACAATACCCCTCGCTCTACGATAGCCAAGCCGCATACGCAATACCGACGGTTAAAGTAGAGATTAGTGTGTTGTCGATGTCTGAGCCTTACGAGATGAGAAGAATATCATCACTAATAGAACAAACGTTTAAGGATGAAGACGTGGATTCCGACCTTGTCCAGACAATTCAAACCGTAAGCCCTGCCAGGACTTTCTTGGAAAAAGCTTTTCTTTTATGCGAAGAGTATCAAAAGGACAAACCAAGGACACATCGAATGACTCGCCACTTCTATGATTTGGAGAAGTTGATGCAAACCCCATACGCAGAAAAGGCTCTCTGTGACGTAACTCTCTATCATGAGATTGTGGAGCATAGACGCAAGTTCTATCATGTAGGCTACGTGGATTACGACAACGAACTTCCTGCCAATATTCAGATTGTACCTAATGATGAACTGATGTCAGCGTATGAGGCTGATTATAACGAGATGCAGAAAAGTTTCATTTATGGTGATGCTCTAAATTTTAATGAATTGATTGAAAGAATCAAGTCCCTCCAAACAAAATTCAGGAATATAAAAGAAGTTTTAATTACCATCAAAAATTAAACCTATATGATTAAAAACATTGTTATACGAGACACTGCTACCTTTGATGAGAATGGTATTATTTTAAATAATCTGGCTAAGATCAATTTTATTTATGGCGGTAATGGTACTGGTAAAACAACAATCAGCAATTATCTATCTGATATGGATAATCCCGATTTCTCTGAGTGTAGCTGTGAATGGGAAGATGGTGATCATGAGCGGATAATAGTGTATAACAAAAAGTTCAGAGAGAACACTATTCTTAATGATACTATTATTCCAGGTGTTTTCACTTTAGGAGAGGAATCTGCAGAGAAATTAAAAGAGATTGCAGATCTGAAGGTGGAACTTGATAGAATTAGAAAGGAACGTGATGGAACTCTGAAGAATATAAATGACAAGAAAGATGAAATAGCTGGTCTTAATGATGAAATGAGAGATTGGCTATGGACAAACATTTACAAACGCTATCCTGAATTTCATGAAGCTTATAAGGGACACATGCAGAAGGCTACTTTTATGAGCTATATACTTGAGATCTTGGAAAATGAGCCTGGTGATGAAATTCCAACAACTGATCTAACGGAACGCTATAATCGATTATATAATTCTGCTAGTCTGCAGAGGATAGAGCCTATTGCGACTCCATGGTATGTTGATTCTTTAGCAATCATTGAAAATAACCCAATTTGGAAAGAAATAATTATAGGTAAGCAAGATGTTGCTATTGCTAATCTCGTGAACAGGTTGAGAATAAGTGACTGGGTTCATCAGGGTAAAATGATTATAGAAGGAAAAGAAGATGATGTTTGCCCTTTCTGTCAGCAACATACGATAACTGATGATTTTAAGAAACAGATAGATGATTATTTTGATCAGAATTTTGTCAACAAGACAAGTTTTATTAGCGAATTGAGTAATAACTATTTTCAACTTATAAATGCAGCTAAATTGTCATTTGAGAATTTAATACAGAGATTAGAGTCACTCTCTTGTATTGATGTTGATAAAGACGGGGTTAAAGTTAACATCTCTGCTTATTTAGAGATTCTTTCAGCTAATAAAATCCAGATGGAATCCAAAATTACGGAACCAAGCAGAATGGTCTCTTTAACTGATTCCTTGGAGATGTTGACTACATTATATAAGAAGGTTCAGGAAATCAATAATATGATTACCAGCCACAATAGCATTGTAGAAAATATAGATACCGAAAAAAGAAAACTAATTCGGGATATTTGGAACACTCTTGCAATTAAATCCAAGCCTAAGGTTGACCATATTAACGAATTGACAAGAAATGCCAATTTGGCTATAGCTGGGCTAACAAATTCTTATAATGCCAAGAATTCAGCTTTCACGGTGAAAGAAATAGAATTAAAGAGAAAGGAATCAAATATAACCAGCGTTTTGCCAACGGTGAATTCGATCAATGAGACGCTAAAACAATTTGGATTCACTAACTTCAAAATTGTTCAATCTGCTTCAAGCTCAAATCATTATCAGATTCAACGTGAGGATGGAACAATAGCTACAAACACATTGAGCGAAGGTGAAATGACATTCATTTCATTCCTTTATTATATGCATTTGATAAAGGGTAGCCATGATGGAGCATCCGTCTCTGGCAGACGTATACTTGTAATAGACGATCCAATTTCAAGTCTGGATAGTGATATTCTCTTTGTTGTAAGTAGTCTTTTGAAGGAACTTTTTAAAAAGGTTCGCAAAAAAGATAGTGATTCAGACATTCGACAGATTATCCTTCTCACGCATAATGTTTACTTTCACAAAGAGGTCTCTTTTATAGATAAAGGAGAGATAGATTCTACAAAATACTGGATATTACGTAAAAATGGAAATGTGACATACGATTGTTGTTATGATTGCAAGAATCCTATAAAAAGTTCGTATGAACTATTATGGAGCGATTTACGTGATCACAAGGATGGCTTGATGACCATTTCTATTCAGAATACTATGCGGCGTATACTGGAAACTTATTTTACTGTATTCGGCGATTTTGAGTATGTAGATCGTACTTTAAATAGAATTACCAATAAGGATGATAAGGAGATAGCCCGTTCTTTGCTCTGTTGGGCAAATGAGGGCTCACATGGTCCTGCTGATGATATTTTTATGGAACCTATTGAAACACAAGCTGACAGATATTTTGTAGTATTCAAAATGATTTTTGAACAGCTCGGACAAATAGGTCATTACAATATGATGATGAGAACAGAATATGCCACAGACTAAAAACGCATATACCCGTTATAGATTGCTTGACAGATGCTTCCGGGATACGCATCGGAGATACTTCATTGATGATCTTCTATATTTCGTCAATGACCATATCGATATACCTATTGGTGAGCGCCAATTACGTGATGACATTAGCTATATGGAGAGCATTGATGGATGGGAAATTTCTCTTGATAAGCGATATGATGGACATCGGAAATATTATAGATACAAGAATCCCAATTTCTCCATAATGAATATGCCTCTAACGCAAGGCGAAGTTGATATGTTGAAGGATGCTATTGATATGCTAAGCCGTTTTAAGGGATTACCTAAATATGAGTGGATAGAAGAGACATTATACCATTTTCAAGAAACATTTGGGCTCTCTGATGATATTTCTGGCACTATCGTGTTTGCACAAAATCCAGAGCTAAAAGGATTGCATTATTTCGACTTTTTAATCAATGCGATAGTTGAGAAGAAGGTGCTGAACGTAAATTATCATAAATTTGGTGGTGAAAATAGAACTCGTGAGATACATCCATATCAATTGAGACAATATAATAATAGGTGGTTTCTGATAGGGTATGAGCCAAGGCTAAAGGATAGATTACCATTTGTCGTAGTTCCGATTGATAGAATTGAATATGTGAAGATCGTCGATGATATCATTTTTCAGAAATACCAAGGAACTGATATAGAAGAGTATTTCAAAGATATCGTAGGTGTGTCATTGTTGCCTGATAAAAAACCAGAGAAGATAGTTCTTCGTGTTTTTCGACCAGAGGCTGATTATATTAGGACAAAACCCCTTCATCAATCACAGAAAATCAAAGAAGAAACTGACGAGTATATTGATTTCGAGCTTTTTTTAAAGCCAAATTACGAATTTGAAACGCTGTTGATTGGACATGCACATTTACTAAAAGTGCTTGAACCGGATTTATTAAGAGACAAAATAAAGAAAAGAGCCGCCCTTATCCTCAAAAACACATAAATTATTAGTCATAATCTAAACTTTTTTATAACATTGAACTAAGGCTGCAATGTTAAGGCTTACCTTTGCAGTGTTAATAATAAGAAGTATAGATTATGACGTACAATTATTCTCAAATCGTGTCGGACATCGACACACGCATTAGTAAAAGTGGAGCTAAGTATTATAGTCAGTTCTACATAGGTATAACCAATGACATTCGTCGCCGATTGTTCACAGAACATAAGGTTGATGAAAAAAATGGTTGGTGGGTATGGTATAAAGCAAGTAGTAAACAAATTGCACAAGATGCCGAAGAGCATTATCTATACAAAGGCATGCAGGGCGATACTGGTGGCGGCACTGATAACAGCGTATATGTGTATTGCTATTATATTACAAATAATACGGAAGAATAGCTATGAACTACACTGTATACGATCTTCATAATTGCCAGCGAGGGGAAAGAATACAGGTAACCTTGCAAGGAAGCGCCGCCAATGTTCGCTTGATGGATAGCTGCAACTATAACAACTATCGTAATGGCAGACGTCATCAGTATTATGGAGGTTTGGCTAAACAGTCTCCAGTCGTACTCTCTATTCCACGAAGTGGTCATTGGTATGTGACAATTGACTTAATGGGATTAAGAGGCACAGTTCGCTCTGCAATACGTAAATTGCCAAACCCTCTACCAGAAATACGAGAAGCAGCTTTGTCAACTGTTCCATCTCTTGTTCGTAACATACCTCCAAGTGGACTTGAAAGTCAGAATATGGATGTGGAATACGATGTGTTCATCTCTCATGCCTCTGAGGATAAGGATGATGTCGTACGACCATTAGCACACGCATTGCAAACAAGAGGTCTAAAAGTCTGGTATGATGAATTCGAACTGAAAATAGGTGATAGTTTAAGACGTAGGATTGATATCGGCTTAGCCAATAGTCATTTCGGAATTGTAGTTCTATCACGTGCTTTCATTCGTAAAGGCTGGACAAATTACGAGCTTGATGGAATTATAACCAAGGCTAATACTGGTGAACAAGTTATATTACCGATATGGCATGAAATCACCAAACAAGAAGTAATAGACTTTTCACCATCAATAGCAGATAAGGTTGCGCGTAGTACCTCTAGCAATACGATCAATGAAATAGCAGATGAAATAGTAGAATTAATAAATAGTAAGAAGGACTATTAACGTTTTTTTAATTATGAAAAATAATGGACGGAACATATTTTTTCTACTTGGCTATCCACCTATGCCAAACAAATAATTGAGAATCTGGTTTTACCCATTAGTAAAAAACGAACAGAGAAGGTTTTTGAATGGCATTAAAAAAAGACTATTTCAAACTGCAATTATAATTGATGTCTATGGCGTTTTGTACTTGCCTGATAATAGCACAAGCTAAGGATGGTGGCAGATTCATCCAAAATTACCCAACTAAATAATATTTATGGCGTAAAAAAGTTACTTCAACAAAACAGTCAATGCTGGCCAGGCATCAACTGTTTTACGTAATGGACGTTCAAGTAAACCCACAAAAAGCATAGCTATAAGTGCTCTGTCACTGCGCGAAAAGATGAAATGAATTTTCTTTATTCATATGTGCCCCAATATAACAAGATTCATACTGGGGCTTTTTCATTCATCGATATTATGTCGCTATTGCATTCCTAATTCCTTTTTTACCTCTTTGAACACAGAATTCTTTTCTCTTGCAGTCATCATCCTTTGTATCTTTAGATTCTTAATAATAATTCAAATGGCATCATTAGCGTCCGCTAAAAATTGGCAAAATTTGCTGTAAATAATTAAAAACCAAAAGTTTTTATCTATTTTTGGACCGAACAGATTTGAACTCACAAATCAGTTGATATTGAGAGACTTGATAAAAATCAAGATTGATTTTGAGCCTTTTATAAAATCCAAAAATCGGCAAAATAGCTAATTCAACTTTTTAGTAGACAGCAATGAAATGTCATGCATTTTTGGCTCATCAATTGTATTCTATGAATTAGCAGCATGGGGATTTAATTATTGAATACGGGCGGGAACTGCGATATTTTGTACGTTTCCGCCCAAGATTTGATAGAATGATAAAGCGATGACAAAGAGGTGAATGAGATACATTCAATGATAGGTGATAGTTTTGAAGGAGAGGATTCCGATGCCAATAGCAAGATAAGGACAGTAGTGCCAACTCGCACGTTCTTGGAAAAACTGTTCCTGCTCGCCGAGGAGTTCCAAAAAGACAATCCAAGAAGTATGCGAAGGTCTCGCTATCTATATGGCTTGGAGAAACTAATGGATACTCAATATGGACGTGAAGCATTGGCAGACCGCTCACTCTATGATGCTATCGTTGAGCATCGCAGGACGTACTATGCTTTGAGGTATGTTAATTATGACCTGCATGCCCCAGCCACCATTGACTTCATGATTCCAGATCGAGCAATGGAAGCATTGAGAACTGATTATGCTGAGATGAGGCGATTCTTTATCTACGGTCAGTCACTGGAATTTGATGCGCTGATGGAGAGAATAAATGAGTTGCAGGAAAGAGTATCTGAAGAAAGACCATAAGATGCTGGTTATAACATAAATAAATTTAGGACTCTTTCTCGTTCTTATCATCACTCGTCAAGACCCAATCAAATTTCTTCACCCACCGCCAAACGGTGACGCGAGAGAGGTTGGTCATGTTTTGTATCTGTGGCTTGGATAAACCGATACGCATTAGGTA
>CADBBK010000029.1 GCA_902792895.1 uncultured Bacteroidales bacterium
GGAAAAAATTCCCTTTTCAACCCTTTAATGCTTGATAATCAAGCATTTGAATTTTTCAATCCTTTACAAATCGTAAAAAAACGCGAATTTTAACACTTTTTTTTCTGAAAGAACCCCGATGAATACAGGTTTTACGGCCACTTTTGAGACCACCCTCAAATGTTAATTTTTTGGCTATTTTTTGTCACGTACTCACAAAAAGTCGCGACAAAAAACGACCTTCCGCTGCCGTCCGAAAACGCCAGCGGAAGGTACAATAACAGCTTCAATGTAAACTATCTCATACCACACCAAATCGCTGACAGTAGTAGAAAAAAGTGCCTATACTGATGTGGCAAGCTGACCAGCGATCTCTCAATGCCCATTTATCGAAGGCTTTTGCCTTTGAACTCGATAAAATTGAACATCTCAAGAAACCTGTCGGCGATGTAGTCGCCGTACTTCGGAGCAATCTCTTCCATCGTAAGGTTGGTGGTCACGTGTGTGACGCTAGTGCGTCTGTGATCATAGCGTAACTGGAAGACAAGCTGGAGTATATTTTGCTCCATGCCGTAGTATTTCGCAACTTTGGGTTCTCTTCCCAACTCATCGATGATGAGGTTCCTTTCATCGTCAGTGTACGGCACTAGACCAGGAAGGCCGTCGATAGCATAGATGTTCGCCAACTCACTGGCAGACTTCAACAAGATGCCCTTCATTCGAAAATCGTCATGTGTGCTTTCATATCGGGCATGTACGCTGTTGCGGTATTGGCGCACGGCTTGCAGCGTCATTGATTTGCCAAGGCCCAGTGATCCGTAAAGGTATAGACCTTTTTTGTAGTCCAACTTGAGAGTGTTGTATGCATTGTTCTTCCACACCCAGGCAAATATTGACTTAAGGATGTCCTTGTCTAAGAGCGTTGGGTTGAAACGTGGTTCAACCTTGCGGAAGGCTGCGAGATAGTATTGTACCTCTTTGACCATATCAACCGATTTTTGCGGTGTGAATGGTTGCTCTCGCAAGCGGGTTACTTGTTGTTGAAGTGTTTGTTGTGTTTTTGGGTCCATTGGATTGTTGTTTTAAGTCGTTAACTTTATGGCGTAGAACAGACATGAAGTGTTTCTTTGTCCACTCACTATCTTCGAGATCTTGAAATTTCCAATCAGCGATGATCTTCTCAGCCAGATGTCTGTATTCTTCTGCAGTTATCCCACAGCTCTTACATGCAAGCTCAATGTTTAAATCAATCATCACTTCAAGTTCAAGTTTCTTGCGCGTATCGTCGTCGACGTTGTTATTTAATTGTTTTTTCTTATTATAATGTGTAGTAGGGTACTCATTTGGTGGGGGTGGTACGGCTATTTTGGTGGGGGTACCATTTGAGCTACCTACTATTTTGGTGGGGGTCTCCTCACACTTGGGCGTATCTCTTACAGCTTCATACACATTCGTCTGACCTGGCACACTCTTCACGGAAACCAAACCTTTCCTCTCGAGTTTGCATACGCATCGGCACCAAGTTTTTTCGTTGATATGTAGTGTATCACAGGCCGAACGCACGGTATACCTGTACCCGTTAGGCATAGAAGCGATGAAATTCCACACTGCTTTATCTGAAACACTAAGTTCAGATGAACGGATGATAGCGTTCGGAACCATTGTGAAGCCCTTGTCGTTCATAGTTACAATCTCTTTGAAAGTTCGTCGACCGGCAACTCAGCCTCCACAAGGAGGCTGAACTTGCCTTTCGAATACGATGTGTTTTCCATGATAGATTAGATTTTACAGCCGACGAGACGTTCGATGTCGCTTTTGCGGTAGCGACGCTTGCCGCCGATCTCTACCTTCTTGAGGATGCCGTTCTGGTCCCAACGGTAGAGCGTCATCTTGGAGACGGACAGCAACTCTGACGCCTCATCGATGGTTAATAACTGGTCGCTCGTCGCAGCGGCTTCTGCTTCAATCATAGCGACTGACTTTGCGCCGACAAGAATGTCTTGCGCGAACTCTTTCAAGTCCTTTGCTGAAACCTGAAGGATGACATTGGCATCTGATGCCAGGATGTCTGGTAATGTAAAATTTGTAGGTGTCATTGTTGAGTTATGAATTAGAGAGCAGGTTCTCGCTCATGTGTGTTATATGCCCTCCCGAATCCAGCTCTCGGTCGCAGAACCTTTGCGCCAGTCCATCATCGTTCGGACATTGCAAAGTTACTGCCAGCATTATAATGCCATAATAATGCCGATATAAAAAAAGAGCGATAAAGATATTTCTATAATTTATTGTGTATCATTATGTTGTGCGTGATTTGTAGAAATATTTTCTAATGCCGTTTAATGCCAAATAATGCTATTTTACTTTTTGAGATGTTTTTCTACAATATCGCATAGCATTTCATACCACTCTTTGTGATTGGTGTTGTTTTTCGAGGCTTGTTTGGGTACAATGTTTATTGATGTGCAGGCATCTCGCAACCATTGCTTCTTTTGCTCTTTTACACACCTTTTGATGTGTGATAAAGAACTCCAGAATTTATCCTTAAGTAGGGGATGGATTTCGCTAATGTCAGCATTAACAACCGCACTTGCCAGTTCATGGTATGGAAAATCAATATCAAGAACTCCTGTCGATCTAAGATAATTGAGTATACCTAGGAGTAATGACTCATTTGCAATAGTATATTTTGATTGTTCTTTTTCTTTCTCAGATCGTGTGATTGGCTGAGTTTCGCTATTTTTATCTGATGGGAACAGCGTCTCAAGGCTATATTTCATGGCAGCTTGATTTTCAGGTGTTGATTTTATACGATCAGCTATCAGATTTACAGCCCATGCTATCTTATCCTCTTCAAAGTCATTTGGTCGGGAAATGATATCCAAAGCAATAATATCAGATTTGATGGTTTCCATTAAAGAGAAAAAATCTCCACAGCCTCTCTCAATAAAATCGAATTTTTTTGATTTGTCAAGGTCTGTATTAGTTATAATATATTGATCAACTTCTGGAGACAATATGAATTTCTTGATCACTTTTGCAACAATCTCTTTTTCATATTTGATGTTCGTATAGAGCACGCTAAATGCTAGTCGTGACTGAATGAAATATGCTCTCATATCATAGGGTAGGGCTACTGCCACTTTATAAATGTCGTCATAGGAAGATATGCGCTTTGCTGCATCCCTAACTATATTGCCGTAATACTTCGCAGTGTCGTAACTCATCGGAATATCAGTTTATGTGTTGTAATGGTTTTACAAGGCAAAGTTACAAATTATTCTTCAGAATGTGATATAGTGGGATAGGGAGTAAAGAACTTTTTTCAAACAAAATATCAACAGATAAAGAAGGCGGTGCAATTTTGGAGATAAGTGTTAATCGGTGCAGAAATCGGGCTGGAAAATTTTTGAACCGGTGCAATTTCGGTGCAGTTTTGACCACGAAAAAGCGGAAGTCGTTGATTTTCAACGGCTTCCGCTCAAAAAAGGTGTCCAAGATGAGAGTCGAACTCACACGCCCAATCGGGCACTACCCCCTCAAAGTAGCGCGTCTACCAATTCCGCCACCTGGACAAAAAGAGAGCGAAAGACGGGACTCGGACCCGCGACCCCGACCTTGGCAAGGTCGTGCTCTACCAACTGAGCTACTTTCGCATAATAATGGTACTGTTAACAGTACCGACTCTGGTGAAGTTCAAAGAACGTGAGCGAAAGACGGGACTCGGACCCGCGACCCCGACCTTGGCAAGGTCGTGCTCTACCAACTGAGCTACTTTCGCAGTCAATGCTACTTTCGCAGTCAATTCCGACCCCTTTGCAGGGGTGCTTTCGAGAATTGCGGTGCAAAGATACAGCGACTTTTTGAACTGACAAAATTTTTTGCCAAAAAAATCGCTTTTTTGTTGAATTATTTTTTTACACCGAGTAAGGTGAAGAACTCGTTTTGACGGTGAATGTCCTCAAACTCACCACTATACTCAAATGTAATGGTGGTTGAGTCCTGTTTCTCGACACCGCGCATCTTCATGCACATGTGCTGTGCTTCGGCATAGACAATGACGCCACGGTTGGGGAGCACGCGGGTGAGGAGCTCACAGATGTCGTGCGTCATGCGTTCCTGCACCTGCAGGCGGCGGGAGAAGGTGTCGACGATGCGTGCGAGCTTGCTCAGGCCGACGATGCCTCCAGCAGGGATGTAACCGATAGACACCTTGCCGAAGAACGGCAGGATGTGGTGCTCACACAGTGAATAGAACTCGATGTCCTTGACGATGACGATCTCACTGCCCTCGTGCTCAAAGATGGCACTGTGGACGATGGCGTCGGCGTTCTCATGGTAGCCCCGGGTGTTTTCGATCAGGGCCTTGGCAGCGCGCATGGGTGTCTTGGCGAGGCCCTCGCGGTCGGGGTCTTCACCGATGAGTTCGATGATGGCGCGGTAGTGTTCTGCTATTTTTTCGGCGAGTTTGAGGTCCTCGTCGCTGAAAACCATTTTAATCATTACTCCAGATGTTGATGCGGTCCTTTACAATGACCATTTCACGTGCGAACTTGGGATAGATGCTCTTGATGCGCTGCAGTGCGGCCTGTGCCTCGCCACGGGTCTTGAAATCGCCGATGCGGAGTCTCCAGGACGGCGCCTTGTAGGTGATGTAGGAGCGGTACTGGGGGAACTTCATGGCGATGTCGCGGGCGCGCTTTTGTGCAGCGGCCTTGGCGGTCTTGGGATTATTGTCGGTATAGGCCTGGATGCGGAATCCCACGCTGTGCGACTCGATAGTCTGCTGTGAGGTGCGCTGGAGCTTGGGCTTCTTGGGCGTTGTTACTTCCTCTTTCTTTTTCTTATCCTTCTCTTCGTCTTTCTTCTTTTCTTCGTCCTTCTTGTTGTCGTTGTCGTCGTCGAGCTCGTTGATCTTCTCTTCGTCAACTTTCTTTTTCTCCTTGTCTTTCTCTTTGACTTTCTTGTCCTTGGAGTTGGTGGTCTGTTGCTTGCCGAGGTCGGCGTTGTTGCGCTTGACGAGCTCCTTGGGCGCATCGACGTTCACCTGGCCGTTACGGTTCAGGCGCTCGGTGATCTGTGGACGCTGTGCACTGGCTGCCATGGCGATGATGAACATCAGGCAGAAGATGAGTGCTCGTATGTGTAATTTTTTCAGCATTATATCTAGTATGATGTGTTGTCGTGAAATTTTGCCGCAAAGATAGTGCAATTTTCCGTATCAGGTAGTTTTTTTTAAGAAATTCTGCTTCAAGACACTGCATTGACGGTCTTAACGGGAAATAATGACGGGGCTGGAAAAGAAATTGGCCCAACTGGCCGGTTGTGGCCAATTGGACCAATAGCGTGATGTCGCCAGACTGCTGCTGTGACTTAGAAGGCAGTAACGATGCCCATGAAGTCACCAGCCTTCAACGAGGCGCCGCCGATGAGGCCGCCGTCGATGTCGGGCTTGGCAAACAGTTCGGGAGCGTTGCTGGGCTTGCAGCTGCCGCCGTACAGGATGGTGGTGTCGTCGGCTGCCTGTGCACCGAACTTGTCGGCCAGCAGACCACGGATCAGGGCGTGGATTTCCTGAGCCTGGTCGCTCGTGGCGGTCTTGCCGGTACCGATGGCCCAGATGGGCTCATAGGCGATGACGATGTTCTGGAACTGCTCGGCAGTGAGGTGGAAGAGTGAATCGCGGATTTCGGCTTCGATAACGTCCTTGAACGTGCCGTTCTCGCGCTCCTCGAGGCTCTCGCCGCAGCAGAAGATCACCTTCAGCCCGTTGGCAAGTGCCAGGTCGACTTTCTCCTTAAGGATCTCGGCCGTCTCGTGGTAGTAGCCGCGGCGCTCGCTGTGGCCCAGGATGACGTAGTTTGCACCCGTTGAAGCCACCATCGCTGCCGAAACCTCGCCGGTGTAGGCACCGCTGGTGTGGTCGGCGCAGTTCTGAGCTGCCAGGCCCACCTTGTTGATGTCGATGACCTCACGAACGGCGGTCAGGTGAGTGAAGGGAACGCCCACGATGACGTCGCACTTCAGCCCCTGGGCTGCCGATACTGCCTCACACACTTCCTTGGCGAGCTGTACGCCCTCGGGCACGGTGGTATTCATCTTCCAGTTGCCCGCAACAATGTTCTTTCTCATTTTTCTCTTTTCTCGGTTAAACAATAAAAAGTGATTTGATTCGATACCGCAAAGGTACAACGTTTTCGTGAAACCGTCAAAGAAACTGAGAGAACTTTATGAACAGCCCATGCACTGCAGTTTTGATGCCCGTGTTCAAGAGAGCATCTCGATGATGGCGCTGGGCTGGCCATCGATGGCTAGAGCGACAATGTAGCCGCCGTCGGTGGGGTAGAGGGTGGGGGTGAGCAGGTCGCCCTGCTTGGCGGCGATGCGGTACTCCACCCGCATGTCCTTGACCTCGAAACCCTCGGGCAGCAGTTCCATGGCGATGCGCACATAGTTGGCGTTGTTCATGTGGCGGTTGTAGTCGATGTCGGCGCGCATGACGCGAACGGGTTCCATCACGGTGCAGTCCTGCTTGGGCAGGATGATGCGGCGCCCGCGGTAGTTCATCTCCTGCTTGGGCTCGAGCGTGAGCGAGGCAATGGTGTCGTCCGAGAGCCGCGCTAGTTTGCCCGTAGCCAGGTCCACAAAGGCGCCCATGCTCCACGTGCGGTAGCAGGGCTGTCCCTGGGCGTCGCGGATGAACGTGTTGCGGAAGCCGTACATCGGCATCACCTCGTAGATCGAGGTCGTTACCGTCAGGTCCTCCTTGAAATGCGGGACGCGCACGACTTCGACCTGCCGCGTGGCCAGCAGTTGTGTCATGTTGTTGTCATGGAAGAACTTGCGGGCGGTGGGCTCGCTGTCAATCCACATTTCGGAGCAGTCTTGCATCATCTGCAAGGCTGAATAGAGTTTCAATTTTCCATTGTTGTCACAGGTGCTCGTTGTGACTTTGTAGTTGAGTGTGTACATTGTATTTGATTGATGATAGTTGATGATTCAATGGTCACGGGCTATGATGGCCATGCCCTAACGATTGTGGGGATGGAGGATCATTTCGATGATTGCATTGATGTCGCTGACAGTAACTTCGCGGTCGCCGTTCACGTCCAGGTCGCTGTCTGTTTGCCCTGTGATAATGGCATTGACAATCATGTTGATATCGGCAACGGTTGTCTCGTGGTCAAAGTTCACGTCTCCGTTTCTCAGGTAGCTCTCTAGGCTTTCTAGAGTTGAAAAATGACTCCAACATCCCGAACTCCCGTACTTGGCCATGGATGCCTCAGGAACAATCAGTAGCGCAGAATTATAGGTTTCGTTACTGAAACAGCTCATATTGGTAGTCAGTGGCGGATTCTCGGCTTTGCAGATGACGCGGCTCAACGACGTACACCTACCGAATGCCTCTCGGTCAATCCAGGACACTGTGCTTGGCAATTTGAGGCTCTGGATGTAGGCGCAGTTGTAAAAAGCATAATTGTTGAGGCGCGTCACCCCCTCGGGCAGAACGCAGTTGATGACTTCTTGCCCGTCGAGATACAAGTGGCTTTGTGTCTGGAACGGCACGGCAGTGTAATTCGCGAAATAGATGGAACACCATGAGGTGAGATCTGAAATAAAGACGTGGGTTAATTTCTGACAATAATAAAAAGCGTGGGCCCCAATCGTTGATACTGTCTTAGGAATGCTGATGCTGTCCAGCGAGGTGCAGTAGTAGAACGCAGTGCCTAAAATGGTCTCGACTTGGTCCCCCAGTTCAACCTTGGTGAGATTTCGGCAGCTGGCGAATGCATGTGAGGGTATCATCTTTAAGCCATGACCAAGTTTCACATGCTTTAAAGCGGCGTTGTCTGCTAATACCCCCATGCCCATGGTCGTGACTGAATTGGGTATCTCGATGCTGGTAAGCCCCGATGACCGGAATGCTTCATCGCCGATGGAAACAATGTTATTGGGTATTACAATGGACTTCAAAGATTCACAAAGTCCAAACGCATTAGCGCCAATCCCCGACAAGGAAGGGCCTAATGCCACGCTGCTGAGAGACTTGCAGTCATAGAACGTATACCTGCCCATGCTGGTCACCGCATCGGGGATGACAATGCTGGAAATGCCGGTGCTCATAAAGGCCTCATCGCCTATGGTGGTCACTCTGTCGGGAATCTCGATGGACTCCAAGGCATTGCACGTCTTGAAAGCGCGGGACCCGATTCGAGTCATGGAAGCGCCAAAAGCCACGCTGGCTAGCGAGCTGCAGTTTTCAAAGGAGGAATTGCCGATGCTTGTGACCGCGTCGGGGAGTGTGATGCTCGTGAGCCCGGTGTTCATGAATGCCTGTTCTCCAATGGCATGAAGGTTCTCGGGGAGCGCGATCGTGTCCAGGGCGCTGCACCCCTTGAACCCTGAGGTGCCAATCGACTCGACAGCCGTTCCCATTATCACGCTGTTCAAGGTTGAACAGCCCTCAAAGGCCGATGTGCCGATGGTGATTACCGTGTTGGGAATCACGACGCTTTTCAGTACCTTATTGTTCTTGAATGCGTTGTTTCCAATGTCGGTGACAGTATAAATGGCACCGTCGCCCATGACAGTTTCAGGTATGGTGACGTTTTCATTGGTGCCTTGGCTCTTGATGACCTTGGCCGTGCTGTCACTGGTGCGGTACAGGATCAGGTCATCGACATAAAACGAGCCATCGTCTGTCGTGGTGATCTGCTTGAAGTAATTCCACGGCGAGGTCGCTCTGTAATCTGCCTCGGCAAATGTCGGTACCTCTACGACAACGTTGTTATATGCGTTGCTGGAGAAGCTACTCTGTGTTCCCTTGGGAGGAGTGGGGGTTTCACAATAGATGTTTTTCAGTCCTGCAGAGTGAAATGCGTCGTCACTTATCGTCAACGAAAACGACTTGATGGTGAGTTCAGTTAGTTTTCGGCAATAATAAAATACTAATTCTCCTAACGAGGTGAGTGATGTGCCTAATGTGACGCTGGTAAGTGACGAGCAGCTGTAGAATGCCTGAGAATCGATTTGTCTAACGGAGTTGGGGATGACCACTTGGCTGATGGCCGATCTCATAAAGGCGTCGGCGCCTATCGATTCAAGCCCCTCGGGGAGTGCTATCGAGGACAGGCTGGAGCAATTATTGAATGCTTTGCTTTGAATTGACTTTAAGGATGCGCTCAATGTCACAGTGGTGAGCGATGTACAGTTCTCAAAGGCCGAATTGCCGATTGCAGTGACGCTTTCGGGAATCTCTATGGCCTGCAGAGACGTACAGCTCATAAAGACTTTATCACTCATCGCTTCCAATTCGCCGCCAAAGGTCACATTAATAAGCGCAGAGCAATCTTGAAAAGCCGACTGCCCGATAGTGGAAACAGTGTTGGGAATCACCACACTTTGCAGCACTTCGTTTGACATGAACGCATGCCAACCGATGGCGTTGACAGTATAGGTTACGCCCTCATCTACAATGGTCGATGGAATGACAAGGTCTGTTTCATGGCCCGTATAGCTCTTGACCTCGACAGTGGTGTCGCTCGTCTTTAAATAGGTGAAGTCACCGCTGTTGATGTAACCATTGACATCATAGGGGGAAATGTGGGTGAACGATTGCCAGGGCTGCGTCTGACGATAGACGGCCTCGGCCGACTGGGGCACCTCAAGCAATGCGTTTTGATATACCGAACTGCTGAAACAGTTGGTGTTTCCTGATGGCGGGGTGAGGCTTTTACAGATGATGAAATCAATGGGGCTGTCGTCAAAACAGTAATTGCCCATTGTCAATGCCGTCGATGCGATAGTCAACTTGGTAAGCATGGGGCAATGAGAGAATGCCGATTCGCCGACAGATTCCAAACCCTCACCCAAGGTCACGTTGGAAAGATATGGGCAAGCCTCGAATGCCGAGGTTCCGATGCTGGAAACCGAGTCGGGAATAACAACGGTGGATAAATGTGTGCCCTTGAAGGCATTGCTGCCTATCGTGGTGATGCTGGCAGGCAGTGTGATATCTACCAGTTCGGTGCAAGTCAAGAAAGCGAAGTCACTGATTTTCTTTAATTGATTGCTTAACGTGACACTCCTCAAATTGGTACATTGACGGAATGCCGAGGGCCCCATGCTTAATACCTCGTCGGGGATGGTGATGGCAGTGATGCCCGTGGCAAAAAAGGCTTTTTCCCCGATGCTGGTGACGGTCTTGGGGATGGTGACGGATTGGAGATTAGTGCTGTTCATGAAGGCACAGTCTCCGATAGCCGTAACGGTGTAAGTTGTACCCGAATGATCAACCGTTTCGGGGATGATGACGTTGCCGCTGTAGGAGTTATAGTTTTGGCTCATGTACGTGACCTCTACCGACTGCTCGTCAAGGATTGTGTAGAAGATGCCATTTTGGACAAAGTCGCAGATGGCATCGTGCTCTCCCGGATGGATGCCGTGGAGCATCGAGTGGTTGGCGGGCTTGAAACTGCCGGCACTCATGGCATCCAGTTCATAGTAGCCGTTGAATGATCCCGTCCAACCCCAATTGATGTGGTACATGGAGCCGTCAAAGCCGTCGATGATGAAGTTGTGTGACGTCGTCGCATCATGGCCGGCATAGACAACGGGATAGCCTGCATACAAGTCCTCCTGTATCAACGCATTCCACTGCTCATCGGAGTAGCCTTCACGGTTCAGCAGGGACGCTGACTTGTCGTAGTAGAATGCCCGGAATGCCTTGAGCTGCATTGTCGTGGTTGTCCCGCTGCTGGTCGGTCGGTAGTCCATGTTGCTGGCTTGTCCGCAATAGCGCATCAGTTTGGCAACTTCCACGCCTTGTGCCTGGGTATAATTCCCATCATAGTAGGTGTCCTTCATCAGTTCCCAAGCAACGGGTATCGCCAGCAGCGCCGGGACCTCGAGTTGCTGTGTTTGGGTGGTATAGGCCGGCAGTGAAGGCAGGATGGCAGGAAACTTCCAGTAGTTCATGACCTGGGCCATGGTTGTCGCTACGCATCCTGTAGCGCAGGGCTTGCCGTCAATTTCCGGGCACTGGTTATAATAGGGCTTTTGCTGGCCCCACCTGGTCGTGAGCATCTCGGGCACCGTCTGCGCCCGGGTGGGGACGGTCGATGTTGTGTGCTCATCAGGGTGTGCGAAGAGGTATTCCATCTGCTCGGCATACTGCTGCAACAGCCACTGCAGGTTGCAGGGCACGTCATTCGTGTCAAACTCGGTCTCGCCGTAGGCGAGGGGCTGCTTAGCGCGGTCATCGCCCGCGATGATGATGTAGCCGGTATTGCCGTCGGTGCTGAACACATAGTAGTCGGCGCTTCCGCTCTTGACAGCCGATGGCTCGGCATGTGTCAGTCGCAATTCCGAGCGGCTGCAGTGCAGTGCGGCGCCCTTGTCTGATGCCAGAAAGCCCTGTGCCACCTGGCGGGCAGCCACCGAGTCGATAGGCTCAGCAACAGCCACCATTGACATGAGTGCCAAGGCCCAAACGAGTAGATGTTTATATAAAGTCTTCATGATAGTGATGTCTTGATAGTGTTCTTTAAGGGGCAAAGTTAAATATAATATTTCAATTATTGCCATTTTTTTACGAGCGGGAGGCTCGCAATACCTCGACATGAGGGCGCGCGGAGGTTCGCAATACCTCGACAGGAGGGGGGCGTGGAGGCTCGCATTACCTCGACAAAGGGGGGCTCGGAGAGCGGCAATACCTCGATGGGAGGGGGCGCGCGGAGGCTCGCATTACCTCGACGGGAGGGGGGCTGTGATCCCATGTATCGCAACAACGTGGCTGATAAAACCACCTTATTACAATACTTTAAGATAGTGGGGTGGGTGAGTTTGCGAGATTTTTTGTACCTTTGCGGCGCTTTTTGTGCGTCAAAGCACAAGTAGCTGTAAATAAAAGATATATCAACAAAACAACCATATATTGTAAATAAGAAATTATGATGGGTTTAAGAATCATTGTTCTGGCCAAGCAAGTGCCAGATACCCGCAACGTGGGTAAAGATGCGATGAAAGAGGACGGCACCATCAACCGTGCCGCTCTGCCCGCTATCTTCAACCCCGAGGACCTCAACGCCCTGGAACAGGTGTTGCAGCTCAAGGATGCTCATCCTGGCTCGACAATCACATTGCTGACGATGGGCCTGCCCCGCAGCGCCGAGATGGTGCGCGAGAGCCTGTATCGCGGTGGCGATGACGGCGTGGTGCTGACCGACCGCCCCCTGGGTGGTGCCGACACCCTCGCCACGAGCTACTCGCTGGCCCAGGCCATCAGGCACATGGGCGAGTTTGACATCATCGTGGGTGGCCGTCAGGCCATCGACGGCGACACGGCCCAGGTGGGACCGCAGATTGCCGAGAAATTGGGGCTGCCCCAGGTGACCTATGCCGAGAGCATCCAGGTTGCTGACGGCCGTGCCACCATCAAGCGCCGCATCGAGCGCGGCTTCGAGACCGTGGAGTGCCCGCTGCCCCTGGTCGTTACCGTCAACGGCAGTGCCGACGCCTGCCGTCCCCGCAACGCCCGCCTGGTGCAGAAGTTTAAATATGCCGTGACGCCCAGTGAGCGTGCCGCCCTTCCTGCCGACCGTCAGGCGCTCATCGATGCCCGTCCCTACCTTGCCATCAAGGAGTGGGGCGTGAAGGAGATTGAGGCCGATCCCGAGCAGATCGGTATGGCTGGCTCTCCCACCAAGGTGAAGACCATCGTCAACGTCGCTTTCCAGGCTAAGGAAGCCCGCCGCATCGACGCTGCTGCCGATGCCGAACTCGAGGGCCTCGTGAAGGAATTGATTGCTGACCACATCATCGGATAATTTTATTAGGCATTAGGCGTTAGGCATTAGGCGTTAGGAATCATTTCTGGCAGCCGACCCCTAAAGCCTGAAGCCTAAAACCTAAAACCTACAAGAAAATGGAAGACAAGAATAATCTTATAGTCTATTGCGAGTATGACGAGGGCCGCATTGCCGACGTCAGCCTCGAACTGTTGACCAAGGGCCGCCAGCTGGCAACCCGCCTGGGCTGCCGCCTCGAGGCACTGGTGCTGGGCGACAAGCTCGATGGCATCGAGCAGGAGCTGTTCCCCTATGGCGTTGACGTGGTCTACAAGGTGCAGGACGAGCGCCTGTTCCCCTACACGTCGCTGCCTCACTCGAGCGTGGTGACCACGCTGTTCAAGGAAATCGAGCCGCAGGTGTGCCTCATGGGCGCTACCACCATCGGCCGTGACCTGGGCCCCCGTGTGTCGTCGTGCCTGCACAGCGGCTTGACCGCCGACTGCACGTCGCTCGAAATCGGTGACCACACCGATGCCGCCAAGGGTAAGGAATACAAGGACCTGTTGTACCAGATCCGTCCCGCATTCGGCGGCAACATCGTCGCCACCATCGTCAATCCCGAGTGCCGTCCCCAGATGGCTACCGTGCGCGAGGGCGTGATGAAGAAGGAAATCTTTGACCCTGCCTACAAGGGCGAGGTCATCAATCTGGACCCCGACAAGTACATTGACCCTGCCAGCCTGGTGGTGAAGATCATCGACCGTGAGATTGAGCAGAGCAAGGTGAACATCAAGGGTGCCCACATCATCGTGGCTGGCGGCTACGGCGTGGGCAGCAAGGAGAACTTTGACATGCTGTTTGAGTTGGCTGACGTGCTCGGCGGCGAGGTTGGTGCCTCGCGCGCTGCCGTCGATGCCGGTTTCACCGACCATGAGCGCCAGATTGGCCAAACGGGCGTCACCGTTCGTCCCAAGCTGTACATTGCCTGCGGTATCTCGGGCCAGATCCAGCACATTGCCGGCATGAACGAGAGCAGTATCATCATCAGCATCAACACCGACCCCGATGCTCCCATCAACGCGATTGCCGACTACGTGATCACGGGCAGTGTCGAGGACGTGATTCCCCGCCTGATTAAGCACTACAAGAAGAATTCAAAATAATAGGTTTTAGGCTTTAGGTTTTAGGCTTTAGGCTTCAGTTGCCCGATAAAACTCCTAATTCCTAACTCCTAACTTCTAACTCAAAAAAGAATATGGCTAACTTTTATACCGACAATAAAGCGCTCCAGTACCACCTGCGTCACCCGTTGATGAAGCAGATCGTCGCACTGCGTGAGCGTGACTATACCCAGAGCGAGAAATTTGACTACGCGCCTCTCGACTTCGAGGACGCGATGGACTCCTACGAGCGCGTGCTGGACATCATCGGCGAGGTGTGCGGTGACATCATCGCTCCCAATGCCAAGGATGTGGACCTCGAGGGTCCCCACCACGAGAATGGCCGCGTGCGTTACGCCAAGGGCACCGAGGCCAATCTCAAGGCGCTGAACCAGGCTGGACTGATGGGCATCACGTTGCCCCGCCAGTACGGTGGCTTGAACATGTCGTCGATTCCTTATATCATGGCTGCCGACATGGTGAGCCGTGCCGATGCAGGCTTCGTCAACGTGTGGGGTCTGCAGGACTGTGCCGAGACCATCAACGAGTTTGCCAGCGAGGACCAGAAGGAGCGTTTCCTGCCCCGCACCTGCAAGGGTGAGACGCTGGCCATGGACTTGACCGAGCCTGACGCAGGTAGCGACCTGCAGTCGGTGATGCTCAAGGCCACCCAGGACGAGGACGGCACTTGGCGCCTCAATGGCGTGAAGCGCTTCATCACCAACGGTGACGGCGACATTTCGCTCGTGCTCGCACGCAGCGAGGAAGGTACCCGCGACGGTCGCGGCTTGTCGATGTTCATCTACGACAAGCGCGACGGTGGTATGACCGTGCGCCGCATCGAGGACAAGATGGGCATCCACGGCAGCCCCACGTGCGAACTCGTGTTCAAGAATGCCAAGGCTGAGTTGTGCGGCGACCGCAAGCTGGGCCTCATCAAGTATGTGATGTCGCTGATGAACGGTGCCCGCCTGGGTATCGCTGCCCAGAGCGTCGGCGTGAGCGAGGCCGCCTATCAGGAGGCTATCGCCTATGCCCGCAGCCGTGAGCAGTTCGGCAAGGCCATCATCAATTTCCCCGCCGTGAGCGAGATGATTGCCAACATCAAGGCCAAGTTGGATGCTTCGCGCACCCTGCTCTACGAGTGCACCCGCTTTGTGGATATGTACAAGTCGCTGGAGGCCATCAGCCGTGAGCGCACCCTCGCCCCCGAGGAGCGCAAGACCATGAAGGCCTATAACCGCCTAGCCGACGCCTTCACGCCGCTGGCCAAGGGCATGACGAGCGAGTTCTGCAACCAGAATGCCTACGACTGCGTCCAGATTCACGGCGGTAGCGGCTTCATGCGCGACTACGCCTGTGAGCGTATCTACCGTGACGCACGCATCACCAGCATCTACGAGGGTACGACCCAGTTGCAGGTGGTAGCTGCCATCCGCCACGTCACCACTGGCACCTATCTGAACCAGATTAAGGAGTATGCCGCTCGCGAGTACAGCGAGGCCGTTGCTCCCATGAAGGCCAAGCTCGAGGCGATGACCGCCCTGTACGAGGAAACCTTTGCCAAGGTTCAGGCTGTGGAGAATCCCGAGTACATCACCTTCCACGCCCGCCGACTGGTCGAGATGCTGGGCCACATCATCATGGGTTATCTGCTCATCGGTGACGCCAGCAACGAGCCCGACCTGTTCATGGACAGCGCTAAGGTCTATGTCAACATGGGTGAGGCCGAGGTGGCACGCCACGCACGTTTCATCGGCAGCTTCAACCCTGCCGACCAGGCCGCCTACATGCGCCAATAAAGTTAAGGATATCTCGCCCGGAAGGGGCATCGTGTTGCCGGGCGAGAAATCATGAAGTAAAGGGTGACAAATTGATGCTTACTTACGATTATTATCCTGTTACTGTCGTTTATAACCGTGTTAAGGATAGTGTCATTGAGAAATATCTGTAAACGGTAGTACTCTTTTAAAAAAAGCGTGTCCCTGTCAATGTGCGTTGGCAGGGACATGTTTTTTTAGTTGAGAGCGTTGGTGAGATGGAGAGAATACTATATCTTTGCGGGGTTATGAGTCGCGAGAAAGAAATATATAAGGTGACGCTGGTGGGCAGTGCGGGCAATGTGGCGCTGCTGACCTTCAAGTTCATCGCGGGCGTGATGGGCCACAGCTCGGCGATGATCGCCGATGCTGTGCACTCGCTCTCGGACTTCATTACCGACGTCATCGTGCTCGCTTTTGTCCATGTGAGTGCCAAGCCACAGGATGTAGACCATGACTACGGTCACGGCAAGTATGAGACTTTTGCCACATTCATTATCGGCCTGGCTTTGATGGCTGCGGCTACAGGCATCATTGTCTCGGGCATAGCCAAACTCATCGACTGGGCCGGAGGCAAGGAACTGGCAGCACCTGGATGGCTCGCACTGGCGGCCGCACTGATTTCGATTGCTGTCAAGGAGGGCCTTTATCGTTACACAGTGATGAAGGGAAAACGTCTTGATTCACAGGCCGTCGTTGCCAATGCGTGGCATCATCGCAGCGATGCCCTGTCGTCTATCGGGACTGCTATAGGCATCGGGGGTGCCATCCTGCTGGGAAACCGCTGGACAGTGCTCGATCCGCTGGCCTCGGTCGTCGTGGGTGGTATGTTGGTCAAGGTTTCTATCGACCTGTTGCGCTCCAGTGTGGGTGAACTCACCGAACACTCCCTCTCGGGAGAGATAGAGCATGAGATTGAGGACATCATCTGCTCGTTCCCCGATGTGAGTGAGCCTCACAACCTGCGCACGCGCCGCATCGGCAACCGCTATGCCATCGAGGCCCATGTGCGTATGGACGGCAACACGTCACTCACCGATGCCCACGACCGCGCTACCGCCATCGAGCAGCGCATCAGGCAGCGCTTTGGCCCCCAGACCCACGTTACTATCCACATGGAGCCAGTCAAGTAGTATGAAAAAAGTAGAGGCGCAAAATCTTGCGCCTCTACTAGTTAGGAAAAATCCTAGGATTGTCTTAATTCTCGTAGTCCAGATTGTTGGCACTCGAGTAGATGCCGTCCTTGGTTACCCTGTAGCCAGTGGACTTGCCGCTGTACTTGTTCAAAGTGCTGACCACCTTGTCACGGTCAACGCCCTTGGATTCAAAGATGGTAACTTCGTTGGTGTAGCTGGAGCCTTTACTGGTCTTGGCGCTGAATTGCAGTTTGCAGGTGAGGTCGTATTTCTCCTGAGCCAACTCAGCATCGGACTTGGTGCTGAACTTATACATCACGCCAAACTCAGCAGGGAACTTGTCGCTGGTGACTGATTTGGTCCACCAGGTGCTGTTGACGGCTTCCATCACGTTGCGTCCGTTCTCGGCCTTGTAAGTGATGAACACGTTGCAGGCGTTGAGCAGGTCCTGAGAGAAACTCATGTTATAGGTGGCAGTAGCCGTCACCTTATCCTTGGGCTCATCGTCACCGCATGAGGTGAGCGATAATGCTGCAACAAGCAGCAGCGTGGCCATATAAATACACTTTTTCATAGTTACAAGTGATTGTGTCTCGGCGTGGGCATTAATGTTTCAGAATGTAATCGATGATAACATTCACGTCGGCAACCGAAACCTCACCGTCCTTGTTCACGTCGGTATTGAGCACGGGAGCCACACCGAACAGGGAGACCTCGATGGTCTGGCCCAACATGGCCAGCACGATATCGATGTTGGCATTGAGGGCGCTGTCGGTGAAGCGGGCTGTCAGGTCAATGGGAACTTCGCCCAGCATGGGGCCTACCCACTCGTCCTCGAGGTGTACACCGTCGTTGCCGGGGGTGATGGCAAGGGGAGAATTGTGGTGGATGGTCGTGTAGCCATACTCGTCAACACCCTCTACGTTGGTTACTTCGATGTTGCCAACGGGCATGACGGCATCGCCAATGGTGAGGCAGAAGTTCTTCAGGCTCAGGTTGTAACCATTGTCGCCCTTGGTCACTACGACCTGTACCTGGTCCTGCTCAGCGGATTCGCCGTTGATGACGACCTTGAGGTGCGAACTGTAGGTGGTGGCACTCAGTGCCATAGCGCAGCATGCTGCTGCGAGCAGTGCAAATACTTTTTTCATTGTTTCTTGTATAAGTTAGTGATTGTTTTTTTCTGTGATGATTAATCCTTGGTCAACAAGTAGTCGATGATCATCGAGACATCCGAGATGCTGATTTCGCCATCCTCGTCGTAGTCGGCATTCATCTCGTTGGTGGCGCTGTAGTCACTCTGCAGCAGGGCATCGATAAGGACCGTCACGTCGTTGATAGCCACTTCGCCGTCATCGTCAACGTCACCCTTCAAGCCAGCGGGAGCAGTCACGGTGATGACGTAGCAGGTAGCATTCTGCAGGTCGGCCGATACAACGCTGATGGCAATGCGGTAGCTGCCGTCGGCGTTCTTCTCCATCGACTTGGTGACTACGGCGCTTGCGCCCTCGATGGTGGCGGTGAAGTCGTCAAGGTTGGGCTCACCGGCGAGTGTCATGTTGTAAGCCGTCACGGCTGGGTTCCAGCCCTCGATAGTGGCACCCTGGTAGCGCAGGTCGGTCATGTTGCCGAGGTAAATCAGCTCCATGTCGTCAACATAGACGGCATCATTTTTGCTGCCCGAACCGGGATTACCGTTGGTCGAGAAGGTCACAAAGATGGCTTCGGTAGCGGCATTGTTGGCTGCATAACTGTCATAATCGAAGTCAAATGTGAAGTGCGTCCAATCGCATACTGCAATCGATCCGCCCACAATGCTGCCTGACACGTTGGTGTAGGTCTTGTCCACGGGCTCCTGGTAGTAACTGCCGTCAAAGGTCTTCACACTGACGCTGGCCTTGTTGTTGGCATTGGCAGTGCCTTGGGTATATTTCAGCCATACACTGAACTTATCAGGCTTGGCATACAGCGGCATGTAGAAGTCGTCGGTGCCATTGGCTTGATCCATCTCGGCATGATTAGCAGGACTGTTGGCATCATATGATCCGGCCATGAGTTTGCCGTTGGTCATGGTGCCGTTGGCAACGATGGTAAGGAATGAACCGGCAGTAAGGACTGCACTGTGGCCTGTTGCACCAGGACGCACGTCATCGCTGGAGCCAAGACTGGCGATGTTGGCCGATGTGCCAGCAAACGTGCCGCCTGCACTCTTGAAACCGTGCCAGCGGTTGGGCTCGTTGGCATAACTGCTTTCCCAGTCTTCCATGTCGCTGTTGGGCATCTGGAAGTGGTTGCCCACGGTGTTGAACCACATGGTGGTGTTCTGGGCGGGGATAGCTACGTCGGCAGCCATCATGCCGTTAACGGTGCGGGCAAACAGGGTAGTACGCATGGTGCCGAAGTTGGTGGCCACGTCGCGCACGGCGCTGTAGACGGTGATGCCGTCAGCATTGGCGGCGGGTACGTCGTTCATCGTCATGGTTCCGAACAAGGGCACTTGCAGCACCATAGTGTTCAGGCCGTTATCTTGTGCTGTCACGGTCACGGTGACATCAGAGTTGTAGGTCTGTCCGTTTCTAACTAAAACGATGTTGCCGCTGAATGATTCTGCATTGATGGTCAGGGCGCCGATCAATGCCAAACAAATAGTAAAAAATGATTTTCTCATTGCTATGTGTAGTAAATAATAATGTTTTGATTTTCGTTACTTGATTCGGTACATGATGCCCAGCGAGCCGTACATGGGATGCAACGGCTGAACCGAGTGGAAACCGCTCCTGAATAGGCCGTTGAGTCCATAGGTCAGTTCGGCAAACACGCCCCAACGCTTGTGGAAATGCCAGTCGACTCCCACGTCGATGCCCCACTGCCAGCGGCGCATGTCTTCGCCGAAATCAAAGTCGCCGCGCTCACCCGGTTCGATACCCATTTCAATCTTGGGACCCACGGGCGAACCTTCGCGCAGGTAGCCGTCATAGGCCCAGCCCCAGAAACGGCGCTTGGTCAAATATCCCACGAACAGGCCGCCGCGCAGGGCCACCTTGTCGCTCGGGGCGAATTCGGCCTGCACCGGCAAGGTGAAACGGCGCTGGGCGCTCTTGATGCGCACGTTGCCGTTAAAGATGCCTTTGAGCGACTGATCACCCCTGACAACCTCGATGTCGTAGTTCTTGACGCGGCTGTCCACGTCCATGCTGCCCAGTTCGTAGCGCAGGCCTGTGTGTATCGACCAGCGGCCTTTCAATGGCAGCGAAGCCTCAACGGCCAGCGTGTAGTTCAAGCCAGGGTCAAAGTTGTTGATGCCGCGTATCTTGTTGTCCAGACGCGTAGGCAGTGTTCCGCCCACTTCATAGCCCAGCCTCACGTCAACCTTGACGCTGTCGAGAAGGGGGGCAGCATTCATGCCCGTGGCCATGGCGGCAGCGAGCACGATGGTGATCATTATATGATGAAAATTCATTGTTTCGGTCAGTTTCCTTGATTATTGGTCATGAGTGCAGATGAGCCGCACCTTGTCAATGCATAGACGGCTGCCGATAGCGCCTATAAAGTCACCGCCGGCACAACTCGACGAGAACACGATGGTCAGGCTGTAGCCGTAATTGGCGAGCTGCTCCTTGTCCACCTCGCTGCGGTACACAAACTTCACGTCCCACGGTGTCCACTGCGTCGTCGGGGTGACATAACCCAGGTCGGCAACAGCCACAATCTGCTCACTCGAGAGCACGTTGTCGCCATAGAGGCAGATCTCGTTGCCCGCAGCATCGTGGTTGCGGTAGAACACAGCATAGATGTCGGCCGAGTCAACGCGATTGGCAATGGGATTGCCGTAGAAGTCTTGTACGGTAGGCCCCGGCTCATAGGTGTAGTAGCCCGAGAAACTCTCAGGGAGGTTGGCGAACGGGATGCCGAAGTGCGTCGCATGCAGGTGGTCGCTCATCGCAATCTTGATGTCAAACGTGCCCAGGTACATGTTGCCTGCAGCCAGACGTTTGTTGGCCATCTTGCCGAAGGGGCCCGTGTCGCGCGTGGTCAGGCTCACGGCAGCCCCGTCATAGCCGTTCAGGAGCGGCGTGGTGGGGTAGTCCATGGCCTTGGCGTTGCCCATCGAGATGCGGAAACCGTCGTTGGCGGTCGCCCAGTCCTTGCCCAGCATGTTGTGCCACTGGTAGAAACGGCCTGCAACAGGCTCGAGCTCATATTCCTCAAAGTCAAAGCTCAGCGTGTCGGCCACCGAAATCACCGTGGGCACCACGTTCACGCGATAACGGCGATGCCACTTGCCGTCCTGCGAGGTCACGGTGTAGATCACCGGCCCGTTGCTGAAGTCTTGTGTCGTGCCACTGGCGGGCGACACTGTTGCACCCGACGACAGGGTGAACTCGGGGGCCAACGCGCTCACGTCGGCTTGGCTGCGCACTGAAAAAGTGATGATGCTGTCGGTTGAGTATACCGTTTGCATCGAGTCGGTGGTCTGGAAGAAGAAATCTCCCGGGCTGGCAACGTGCAGCGTGACGGTCTCGATGTCGGCTTCGCAGCCATCGGGCTCGTCGCCGAAGCACGATGTGCACGTCAGGGCCATCGTCAAAGCGATAGCCATGACTGCTATTTGTGATGTTATATGCCTGTATATCAATCGATTCATTGCCTTCATTTTGATTTTAAACCTACAAAATTAGTCAAAATCTCTATAATGGGTATTCTATTTAGGTTTTTTTTAGAAAATCTTCACAATTTGAGGCCTGTTCACCAGCCTTTTGGAGCCTTTACTCTTGGTCGATTTACTGGCTTTGAGTTCAGCCTTTTTCCTAGAATTTTCGGAGCATGTTATTGATTATTAAAATAATTGCATTAACTTTGTGGGCATGATAATCGTGGAAAAGGCGTTTTTCACATGGCCAACAGGCCGAACGTTGAGTTTGTGTCGCTAGATGATGGCTGATGCAAACGGCTGATTTCCAACTGGGATTATCATGCATGAAAAAATGGCACTACAAGAATGGAGAGACTGTTAAATAAAATGTTGGACCTGAAATTGTTCAGGGCATTTAAGGTAAGGACCACACCACGATGGATAATTCTGCTCCTTGACATGCTCATCGTCATGCTGAGTTATGTTGCGACAGTGGTGGCTGGCATCTATTCTATGCATCAGGTGCTCTCGCCGATGAGCATCCTGACCAATGGCTTGATTCTGTTTGCGGTATATTTTGCCGTGTCATATGTTTCCAAGAGTTACACCTGTGTCATCCGTCTGTCGGTGATCGAGGACCTCTACCGCATCTTCATGCTCATCGTGTTCGCCACGATTGTGCTCGTGCTCTTCAACGCGCTGCATCTGGCCATCTGGGGCACGATGTTCATGAGTTTCTGGAACATCTTTGTCATTGGTGCGCTCTCGTTCTCGATGATGATGATTGAACGCCTGTGCATCAAGTACTTGTACATGCGCATGACCAGTGCTACCGAGGGGCGTAAGCGCGTGCTCGTGCTGGGCACCTCGTTTGCCTCGGTCTTCCTGGCCAACGCGCTCAAGGGCGAGGTGGGCGGTAAGTTCCTGCCCGTGGGCCTGCTCAGCATCAAGGCCGGTGAGGACAAGAGCGAAATCAACGGCTTCAAAGTCTATAAGTTCGATCCCACCACGACAGGGTCCGAGTTTGCCGAGGACAACATCGATGCACTCATCTTCGACTCCAAGAGCAACTACTTGATGACCAGCGGTTTTGCTGACTTCTTCATCAAGAATGACATCGCCCTGATGGCCATGCACAAGGTGTCGGAGTTTGAGCAGGAAAACGACAAGGACAACAACAGCGGCATCTCGACCTATGTCAAGGAGGTGCAGATCGAGGACCTGTTGGGACGCGATCCCATCGTGTTGAACAACCCGCTGGTGTTCAAGCACATCAAGGGTTCCTGTGTCCTCATTACGGGAGCTTGCGGCTCCATCGGCAGCGAGATTGTGCGCCAGGTGTCCAATTACGGCGCCAGCAAGATTGTGCTGTTTGACCAGGCCGAGACACCCATGCACGACATCTCGCTCGAGATGAAAAAGGACCATCCCGGTGCCCACATTGAACTGTTCATGGGTGACGTGCGCAACCGTGAGCGCGTCGAGGAGGCCTTTGCCAAGTTCAGGCCCCGCTTCGTGTTCCATGCCGCTGCCTACAAGCATGTGCCCATGATGGAGATTAACCCCACCGAGGCCATTCTGGCCAACGTGATGGGCACGCGCAATGTCGCCGACATTGCCTTGAAGTACAACGTGTACAAGTTTGTGATGATTTCCACCGACAAGGCTGTGAATCCGACCAATGTGATGGGTTGTACCAAGCGTTTGGCCGAGATTTACTGCCAGTCGCTGTTCTTTGATGCTCAGCAGCAGGGCAAGAAGACGCAGTTCATCACCACACGCTTCGGCAACGTGCTGGGAAGCAACGGTTCGGTGATTCCGCTTTTCCGCAAACAGATTGCTGCCGGTGGCCCTGTTACGGTCACGCACAAGGAGATTATCCGCTACTTTATGACCATCCCCGAGGCTTGCTCGCTGGTGCTTGAGGCAGGCTGCATGGGCAGCGGTGGCGAGATTTACATCTTTGACATGGGCGAGCCGGTGAAAATCTATGACTTGGCACGGCGCATGATCTCGCTGGCCGGCCTCAAGCCTGATGTGGACATCAAGATTGAGGAAATCGGCTTGCGTCCCGGCGAGAAACTCTACGAGGAGCTGCTCAACGACAAGGAGAAGACTACGGCTACCGTCAACAAGAAAATCATGATTGCCAAGGTCAGGAAATATGACTACAAGGATGTGTGCGCCGCTATCGGCAACATCATCAGCCTGGCCTCAAAGGGTGACGTCCACGGCATGATTTATGCCATGAAGGAGTTTGTCCCCGAGTACAAGAGTCAACAGAGCGCGTTTGAATCCATCGACAAGGAAATCGAGCAGAATTCTGCCGAAACCGTGGCCCGGCATAACGCCTCTACAGCCCAACCTACTGCTGAATGACATCCTTCCCCTGGCATCCTGTGGAGGATGTCATGTCGGGGAGGTGTGCGCAATGATGAATTAATGTTACCAGAGCGCGGAGGGATGCCGCGCAGAGTTTTAAAGATTTATTATTAACGAAGAAATGGAAGATTTTGCTTCAACACTGCTCAATGACCTGCACCGGTACCTGGTTGGCCGCGGCAAGGTTGACGAACGCCTGCCCGAGTGCCCCGACGTCGAGGGCAAGTGGCCCGCTATTGCCGAGGCCTATCTGCCCGATGGCGTACGGGAGTTCTCGAGTTATCCCGTTGCATCGCTGGGATGGATCATGTTCGTCGCCATGGCGGTTGCCCGATTCTGGGACTTGGACTGGGAACGCTATGACAAGGTGGAGAACCTGTACACAATGCTGCGCGACAAGCGCGGTTATGACAACCTCGATGAGTACATCATGGACGAGGTGCTCGATGTGCACGGTGATGAGGCCGAGGCGTTGCAGGAACTGGTGGGGGACTGTGCCGAGCGGGTGAAGCACGCCCTGTTTGCCCTCGATGTCGAGGCTGGTACGGTCGAAGCCTTCAAGGCTTATGTGGCCTGCCTGCAGGTCATGTATCAGATGGGCATGGCTATCCAACTTAATGCCATGGGCTATCACATGACACGCATCAACGAGTAAAGGGAAGCGGAGTCCTCCAGATTTTCAAGGCTTCTAGTTTATCGAGAATAACTAGACAAACTATGACCAAAAACCAACTGACGAGAGAACTATGAAAAAAGTTTTATTAATTAACGGTTCGCCCCATGAGCGGGGCAACACCTACTTTGCCCTGAACGAGGCCGCGCAGGCCTTGAACGAGCAGGGCTTCAAGACCGAGATTGTGTGGATTGGCACCAAGCCCGTGCGGGGCTGCATAGCCTGTGGAGGGTGTGTGCGTGCCGGTGACGGCCATTGTGTGTTCAACGATGACCTGTGCAACGAGGTGATTGACAAGATGAATGAAGCCGACGGACTGATTGTCGGCTCTCCGGTATATTACGGTACGCCCACGGGCAACATATTGAATCTGCTGCACCGCATGTTCTTTGCGGGAGCACGCGTGGCCGGCAAACCGGCAGCCGCTGTCACAGTGTGCCGCCGTGGTGGCGCAACGGCAGCCTTCCAGACGCTGCAGTTGCCGTTCCAGATGGTCAACATGCCGCTGGCTACATCGCAGTACTGGAACATCGTTTACGGGCGTGAACCTGGTGAGGCACGCCTCGATGCTGAGGGCATGCAGACGATGCGCACCCTGGCCCTGAACATGGGTTGGATGATACGCCAGTTCAACACAGGCACCGCCCAGCCGCCAAAATATGAGCCCTGGCAGGGTACACATTTCATCCGTCGATGAAGCAGGAACAGGATCCGATGGGGCTGGCCATTGCCGATTACCACAAGTCGGGCAAGGCTGCACGACTGCGCGTGTTCTCGCCCATGCTCGAGGATGATGAGATACCGGTAGCAACCCTGTTCCGCTCCCAGGAGGAGATGCCCTCGATAGAGCAGGCGGCCCTTAAGGCCTGCCGTGGCGCAACCCTCGATGTTGGGGCTGGGGCAGGATGTCACTCGCTGGCCCTGCAGCAGATGGGGTTACAGGTGACTGCCATCGACATCTCGCCGTTGGCAGTAGCGACAATGCGTGAACGCGGTGTGCTGGATGTGCGTGAGCAGGACTTTTTCACGCTCGGCGGGCAGTACGATACCATCTTGATGCTGATGAACGGCATCGGCATTGTCGGCACGCTGTCGCGCATGGATGCCTTCTTCATGCAGGTTGACAGGCTGCTGGCACCCGGTGGCCAGTTGCTGTGCGACTCAAGCGACATCTGTTATCTTTACGAGGACGAGGACGGCTTTATCGACCTCACGGGAGTCGAGGGCTATTATGGTGAGATGACCTATCAGATGCAGTACCGCAACACCAAGGGGGAGCCCTTCCCCTGGCTCTTTGTCGATGCCGACACCCTGCGTCAGCAGGCTGCCTTACATGGCTTCGACACCGATATTGTCATTGTGGGTGACCACTACGATTACCTTGCTCGCATCACTAGGCAGAAAGAAATACAGCCTCAGACCACAAAGTAACTTTTCAACCAGACAAAAGTCACGCTTAGGCGCTAAGGTGTTAAGCTCTATTCAGGCTTAGCATCTTAGCGCCTTTAGCGTGCGGTTTTCATGGTATAGGATTCAAGGTTCATGTGGTGGCCTGCAGCAGGGCGGCGATGGCATCGGCGGTGTCGGGGTTGTCGATCAGGAACTGCTTGGCGGCCTCGCGTCCCTGGCCCAGCCGCATGTCCTGCCAACTGAACCATGCACCGCTCTTCTTGATGATGCCGGCATCGACACCCATGTCGATGAGCTCGCTCGCACGGCTGATGCCCTGGCCGTAGATGATGTCAAACTCGGCCTTGCGGAAGGGTGGGGCGACCTTGTTCTTCACCACCTTGACGCGCGTCTGCGCTCCGAGCACACGCTCGCCGTCCTTGATGTGCGCCAAGCGGCGGATGTCCAGGCGCACGCTGCTGTAGAACTTCAATGCGTTGCCGCCGGTGGTCGTCTCAGGGTTGCCGAACATCACGCCCAATTTCTCGCGCAGCTGGTTGATGAAGATGCAGCAGGTGCGTGTCTTGGCGATGGTGGCTGTGAGTTTCCTCAGCGCCTGGCTCATCAGGCGGGCCTGCAGGCCCATTTTGCTTTCGCCCATCTCGCCCTCGATCTCGGCCTTGGGCGTCAATGCGGCGACACTGTCGATGACGATGACGTCGATAGCGGCCGAACGGATGAGTTGGTCGGCAATCTCAAGGGCCTGCTCGCCGTTGTCGGGCTGTGAAATCCACAGGTTGCGCGTGTTCACGCCTACGGCTTCGGCATAGGTGCGGTCAAAGGCGTGCTCAGCGTCGATATAGGCGGCGATGCCGCCCATCTGCTGTGCTTGGGCGATAGCGTGCAGCGCCAGCGTGGTCTTGCCCGAGGCCTCGGGACCGTAGATCTCGATGATGCGGCCGCGGGGATAGCCGCCCACACCCAGCGCCATGTCCAGACCGATGGAGCCGGTGGGGATGACGTCAACGTCCTCGACGCTCTCGTCATTCATGCGCATGATGGCACACGAGCCAAAGGCCTTCTCAATCTTGGCAACGGCATTCTGCATCACTTGCAGCTTCATGGGGTCCACCTCGACGGCGCGCGTCGAGTGGGGGGTAGTCTCGGCAACGTGGTTGCTCACAATGTCGGGAGTGGCGATACTCAGCACCTGCTGCCCGTCAATCATTACTTCTTGCTTTAAAATCTGCTCAGTCATAGTCGTTATAAGTTTAGCGTTAATCATCTGTCTGTAACGGGCCAGCGGCTGAATGCCAGCAGCGTTTTGCCCTTTTCACGCTGCAAAATAAAAACGTCGAAGGGCCACAATGTGGCACTATCCAGGCAAAGAAAGTTAAATCCCGCAAAATTCTAAAAAACGAATCAGCCACGGCAGCGGGCAGGCTGTCATGGCTGGTGTAGAGTGGAAGACTTGTCGGAACTTATTTCTTGCTGCTGATGACGGGCTTGAGCATGATGCTCAGGCCGAAGGTGATGACTAGGTAAATCAGTGTCATGGTGTAAAAAGCGCCGGTCTCGTTGGTGCGCGCAATCAAGATATCCCTGACGGCGGGGTGCACCACAAACAGCACACCCGACAAGGCTCCGAGCCAGCCGAAGATGCTGTCTAACCACCTTACCCGGCCAATGAGTTTGACAATGGTCACGGCTGTCGCCACAACAAAGATGGGCATGAGCAGCCAGGAGTAGAAATTGAACTTGCTCAATGTCAGTAGGATGAATGCCACGATAAAGCACCCGATGCACTTCCACAGCTTGTCGATGGACAGGAAACGGGAATTCAGGTGACGGGCCGCAAGCACGCCCATGCAGAATGGCAAAATTGCCAGGAAGCAGTTGTTGCGCAGGTAGATCAGGAATGAGCCCTCGGGGTCGGGGGCAAAGGCCATCACGACCAGCGATAGGACGGTCAACGCGATGGCGACGCTATCCTTGCGGCGGTAGATAACTAGGCGGTAGATGACATACATCTCCATGATCATCCCGAAGAACCAATAGGGACCGGGCAGTATCTTCTGGAACGGATTGAGATTGCCCACGAGCAATACCTGGAGTGCCATGGTCCAGTCCACAATGCTGTGCTGGAAAAACAGGAAGTAGCACATCAGATACAGGACCAATCCCTTGAGTTGCAGGATGAAGAGCTTCTTGTAGTGATTAGTGACGAAAACCCGCGTGCGGGTGCCTTGACCTGAGCCTTTCTCGTACTTCAACGTCAGGCAATAACCGCTCAGGAAGATAAAGAGCATCACGCCATACGGGCAGTAAAACGACAGCAGGTTAAACGGCAGCAAAGCGTCAGGATGGGACAGGTTGTTCAAGAACCCTTCCACCGAACCCCACAGGTAGCTGAGCTCTGAATCGAAGTAAACACCATTCAGCACATGAGTGAAGTTGTTGGTGATGATGAGAATGATGGCCAAGCCCCTCATGATGTTACATTCCGAGCGGCTGAGCAGCGACGATTCTTCAGTGTTAGGTAGTTTATCCTTTGCCATGCAATCAATCATGTATTGACAACCTGCGTAATTTAACCTGTCGCCCTAAAGTGGTCATCCACTCCAAAGGCATGAATTGGTCACAAAAATAAAAGGAATTATTGACACACGAAAAGAAAAAGGCCAAAAATAACTAGAGGGAGACACGTTTCCGCATCTCCCTCTAGAAAAATAAATTGAATTGAATTAGAATTCGGCGTTGTTCGGCGTGCGCGGGAACGGGATGACGTCGCGGATGTTGGCCATACCGGTCACGAACAGGATCAGGCGCTCGAAGCCCAGACCGAAACCACTGTGGGGCACGGTGCCGTAACGACGGGTGTCGAGATACCACCACATGTCCTTCATGGGGATGCCGCGGCGCTCGATTTCGCTCATCAGCTTGTCGTAGTCGGCCTCACGCTCGCTACCACCGATGATCTCGCCGATCATGGGGAACAGCACGTCCATAGCGCGAACGGTCTTGCCGTCCTCGTTCTGCTTCATGTAGAAGGCCTTGATCTCACGCGGATAGTCGGTGAGGATAACGGGGCGCTTGAAGTGCTCCTCGACGAGGTAGCGCTCATGCTCGCTCTGCAGGTCCACACCCCAGTCCACGGGGAATTCAAATTTCTTCTTGGCCGCCTTCAGAATCTCGATGCCCTCGGTGTAGGTCAGGCGCACGAACGGCTCCTTCAGGACGCTGTGCAGGCGCTCGATGAGCGTGTTGTCGTACATCTTGTTGAGGAACTCGAGGTCGTCCTGGCAGTGCTCCAGTGCATAGTTCACACAGTACTTGATGAACTCCTCGGCCAGGTCCATGTTGTCCGTGATGTCATAGAATGCCATCTCGGGCTCAATCATCCAGAACTCGGCCAGGTGGCGCGGCGTGTTGCT
Organism: uncultured Bacteroidales bacterium; assembly: GCA_902792895.1. GTDB lineage: Bacteria > Bacteroidota > Bacteroidia > Bacteroidales > Muribaculaceae > Sodaliphilus. The sequence continues at coordinate 29,395 of CADBBK010000029.1, forward strand.
GTTCTCGGCGCGGAAGGTGGGGCCAAAGGTGTAAATCTCACCTAGCGCGGTGGCTCCCAGCTCACCCTCGAGCTGGCCCGATACGGTCAGACTCGTGGATTTGCCGAAGAAGTCCTTCGAGTAGTCGGTCTTGCCGTCCTCGGTCTTGGGCAGGTCACCCAGGTCGAGAGTGGTCACCTGGAACATGTCACCGGCACCCTCGCAGTCACTGGCAGTGATCAGCGGCGTGTGCAGGTAGTAGAAACCCTTGTCGTTGAAGAACTTGTGAATGGCAAAGGCCAGGTGGTGACGGATGCGGAACACGGCACCGAAGGTGTTGGTGCGCATGCGCAGGTGGGCCTTGGTACGCAGGAACTCCAGCGTGTGGCCTTTCTTCTGCATGGGATAATCATCGGCACAGGTACCGTAGATTTCTATGCTCTGGGCCTGAATCTCAACGGTCTGGCCCTTGCCCTGTGACTGGACGAGCAGACCCTCGACGTGCAGGCTGGCACCGGTAGTGATGGGGCGCAGCTCCTCCTCGCTGAACTTCTCGAGGTCAACGACAATCTGCAGGTTGTTGATGGTCGAGCCGTCGTTCAATGCGATGAACTGTACGAATTTGTTTCCACGGCGGCTGCGAACCCAGCCCTTGACACACACCTGTTGTCCCACCAGAGCGGGATCAAAGATATCAACGATTTTTGTTCGTTTCAAAGCCATTATTATCTCTTTGTTCTTTTTCTTGTTTTGTTATACTGTTTTGCTAATAGCTAAAGCCTAATAGCTAAAAGCTAAAAAATCATTCAAATGAATTTTGTTTCAAGAAGTTGACCTCTTCCTGTGTCAGGTAGCGCCAGCGGCCGCGGGGCAGGTTCTTCTTGGTGAGGCCAGCGAAATAAACGCGGTCGAGCTTCACCACATGATAGCCCAGCGATTCAAAAATGCGGCGCACGATGCGGTTGCGGCCACTGTGAATCTCGATACCGGCCTGCTTGCGGTCGGTGGGCGATACGTAGCTCACTGCATCGGCATGGATGGGACCGTCGTCGAGCTCAACGCCGTCGGCGATGTGCTGCATGTCCTCCTCGCTGATGGGCTTGTCGGTCCACACCTGGTAGATTTTCTTCTTGACATATTGCGGATGGGCGAGTTTGGCAGCCAGGTCACCGTCGTTGGTGAGCAGCAGCACACCAGTGGTGTTGCGGTCCAGACGGCCAACGGGATAGATGCGCTCCTCACAGGCTCCCTTCACCAGGTCCATGACGGTCTTGCGGCCGTTGGGGTCGTCACTGGTGGTGACGCAGTCCTTGGGCTTGTTGAGCAGGATGTAGCACTTCTTCTCGGTGGTGACGATTTCGCCGTTGTATTTCACAACGTCCTTGGGGGTAATCTTCATTCCGAGCTCGGTCACTACTTGATCATTGACCATGACGAGGCCTTTCTGGATATACTCGTCAGCCACACGGCGCGAGCAGATGCCAGCATTGGCCAGGAACTTGTTCAGGCGTACCTCCATGTTGGGATCGATAGCCGGCTCCTCGTAAATAACGCGTTGGGGCTTGGGCGTGAAACGCATCTGGGGCTTGGGACCTTGGCGCTTGGGGCGCTGTTGGAAACCACCCTGCTGGCGCTGCTGATAGCCACCCTGCTGGCGCTGCTGGTAGCCACCCTGCTGACGCTGCTGGTAGCCGCCCTGACGCTGCTGATAGCCACCCTGGCGCTGCTGGTAACCGCCCTGACGCTGCTGATAGCCACCCTGACGCTGCTGGTAACCACCCTGACGGGGCTGGTAACCGCCCTGACGGGGCTGATAACCCTGACGGGGCTGATAACCCTGACGGGGCTGGTAGCCGCCTTGCTGCTGTTCGGGATTGATGGGGTTGCCTTCGGCATTAGTAGCCTGTTCGGTAGTGCCTTGGGTCTGCTGATAGCGCTGCTGGTAACCCTGACGGGGCTGGTAACCGCCCTGACGCTGCTGGTAACCACCCTGACGCTGCTGGTAACCGCCTTGACGCTGCTGGTAACCACCCTGACGGGGCTGGTAACCCTGGCGCTGCTGATAACCACCTTGACGGGGCTGATAACCCTGGCGCTGGTAACCTTGACGGGGCTGATAACCCTCCTGCTGATAACCCTCGGCTTGGGGATTGCTTTCTTCGCCTTGATGAGGCTCATGGGCGGTGTATTCTACCTTTTCATAGCGACCGCCTTCGATGTTTTCTTCCAAAGTGCCATTCGTTTCGCCGATTCTTGGTCTTTTCGGTTTTTTCTGATTCTCGTCCATAATTGATTCTAGGTTAGTTGATTGTTTCGAGTTTGTCCTTATAATATATCTATAGTCCTCGGCCTCTCGGCCGAGTGCGGTGAATTATACCATTGTTTTTATTTGTTTTTTACACTCTAATAACGAGCGTAGTGGGTATTTTAGGGTAGTCCCTGACGTGATTTTAATGTTTTTTAGTAAGTCCATGACCTTTTGCCGCTATGGCAATAACACATGTTCACTTTTTAGTACCTCAAGCTATTTAAATAATGCTCCACTTCAACGTTCAAGCCCTGGTACGGTTTTCCCGATTCCTGAAACCTGAATTCCCATGATCTTAATGGTGGGCAGTGAGGGATTCGAACCCCCGACCCTCTGCTTGTAAGGCAGATGCTCTGAACCAACTGCGCTAACTGCCCGTTTACGTTCGTAAATTCTAGTGCAAAAGTACTCATATATTTTTAATCGGCCAAATTTTGAACGATTTTTTCTATGAATACCATGCTTATTGGCGTGAAAGTCACGTAGTTCTCTTGAACTTGAGCAATTTGGGATTGTTCAATATTTTATGATGTGCCCAGCTCAAAAGGATTACAACGGCCGAATATGCGATTGTCAACACGAGGACATATTCGGGTTTGAAGCATAAACTATAGAACAGCATTCTGATGAGCGGATGCAGGGCAAAAATGCTGGGTGAAATGATGCCGATGAAGCATGCCCATTTCCAGGTGACCATCCTCGACAGAGTAACGAAAAACACGATTGTGGCCACCTCGGTTAATGGAACAAGCCATCTGATGACCAGACAAGCGCATAATATCAAGAATGATGCTGCGCAAAGGGCTGAATTCCACGGCTTTGAAATATTGAGTTGGCTTCTTGCTGCAATCATGCCCAACAGGAAGGGGACGCCCCATCCCACAAAATTGTGTCGCATCCAGTTGGCCATGTCGTAACTCACACAATAGACGATGCAGTATTGCACGACGAGGAAAACGGCACACAATACCCACAGCCAGCGTGTGCTCAGCTTCCTCAAGAGCAGGAACAGGAGATAGAATTGAAGAATTGCACCGAAGAACCAATATACACCCGGATCGATATGGAAACTGTTCTTGCCGTAGCTCAGGATATTGATGGTAAAAGTCACATGAGCGAGAGCCGATTGTATGTTGGTGTGGTATAAACAGAAGTATACCAAAAAAATGGGTAACATCAGTTTCCACAGCTTTACCACGTGATTCTTGATATAGGTGCCTGCCTTTATGGTATTTGTAGCATTGTATTTCTTCGTTAGCCCATAACCGCTGATGAAGAAAAACAAGGGAACGCCAATCCATCCGGCAAAAGAAAATATATACCAGAGTGAATCGGCTGTGAACACATGGGCAAGAAACGCGTCGGTCGCCTTTTGGGAAAAGGACATTTCGTTGCTGGCGATATTTAACAAGATGTCCACAAAATTGTGGACCATAATCAGCAGGATGCCTAGTCCCTTAATGAAACTGCTTTGTTCTTTGCTCATGTCGCTATAAATAAAATTGGGCAAGAGTCCAAAGTCGAGCCCTTGCCCAATTAATGGTTCTGTTTGATGATTTACAGGTTGGGGTTAATCTTGTTCCACTCGCTGATGGGAGGAACGATGCCCAGGTCAACCAACTCGTCACGCATCTTGCACAGGTGCTTGTAGCTGGCATCGAGTCGTGCGTTCTCCGAGGGAATTCCCTGCGGTACCTTGTAGGATGCGCCGTTCTCGTCGAGCGTGGTGTCCATTGCCATCATGATGTGGTTGTACTTGTCGTTGCTCACGTAGGTGCCAACGGGGTAGTTGAACTTCTCACCGCCCATGGCAGCACGAATCATCTCTACCGACAGGTAAGCGGGGCTCTGGAACGAGCTGCGGCCGCGCAGCTTGATGATCTGGGCGCCACCCAGGGTGACGTCACGCTTCATGTGCTCCCACTCCTCACGGGGGAATTCGTCGGTACCCATGATGTCGATCAACTTGCGTCCTGCAATCTCGACATGGCTGCCGAACACTGCCATCTGCTCGCCGTGGCCGCCGTAGGTGGCACAGCCGGTGATCTGGCTACGCATCACGTTGAACTTCTTGGCCAGTGCGCTTTGCAGGCGCGTGGTATCGAGGGCGGCAAGGGTGGTTACCTGGCTGGGCTTCAAGCCGCTGTACAACAAGGTTACCAGACCCGTCAGGTCGGCGGGGTTGAAGATGATGACCACGTGCTTCACGTCAGGGCAGTACCTCTTGATGTCCATGCCAAGTTCCTCGGCAATCTTGCAGTTGCCTGCCAGCAGGTCCTCGCGTGTCATACCGTCCTTGCGGGGAGCACCACCGCTCGAAATGATGTATTTAGCGTCGGTAAAGGCTTCCTTGACGTCGGTGGTGGCAACGATATTTACGTCGCCGAAACCGCTCTGGCGCATTTCCTCGGCCACACCCTCGGGCGAGAATACGTCATACAGGCAGATATTCGTTGTCAAGCCCATCATCAGGGCGGTTTGTACCATGTTGGAGCCAATCATGCCGGCAGCGCCGACGATGACCAATTTGTCGTTAGTTAATGCCATTTTGTTATCTCCTTTTTAATCTTTATATAATTACGATGAAATTTTACCAGCGCAAAGGTAGTCAATTTTGTGCATCGGCACAAGCAAATTGCAGCATAATAATGATTAAATATTGTGAAATCGGCATCAGTGCGTGACAAAATGACTAACTTTGCCCTTCCAATCATTTATCGATAGCATGGAACAGGAATTTGCCTCAAGGTTGTTGGAGTCGGCAGTCAGCGAGTTTGCCAAGCTGCCGGGCATCGGGCGCAAGACTGCGCTGCGACTCGTGCTGCACTTGCTCAAACAGGACGAGCAGGAGGCTGTCTCCTTCGGTGAGGCTATCATCAAGCTGCGCCGCGAGATACGCTACTGCAGCGTGTGTCACAACATCAGCGAGACCGAGGTGTGCCCCATCTGCGGCAACCCGTCGCGGGATGCCTCGACCATCTGTGTGGTCGAGAATGTCAAGGACGTGATGAGCATCGAGAATACCCACCAGCACAAGGGATTGTATCATGTGCTCGGAGGGCTCATTTCACCCATGGACGGCATCGGGCCTGCCGACATCGAGGTAGATAGCCTCGAGGAGCGTGTCAAGGCAGGCGGCATCAAGGAGGTCATCCTGGCCCTGAGCGCCACGATGGAGGGCGACACGACCAATTTCTACATTTTCCGCCGCCTGGCGCCGTATCCCGACGTGAAAATCACCATCCTGGCGCGTGGCGTCAGCGTGGGCAATGAGATTGAGTACACCGACGAGTTGACTTTGGGCCGTTCCATCCTGAACCGCACCCTCTTCAGCGACACCTTCCACAAGGAGTAATTAACGAAAACAATAAATACAATAATGACAAGTATAAATTACTGATATTCAATTGTATTTATTGTGCTTATTGTCTTCTCTTTATCAGATTGTTTTTAAATGGCCCGCGAACAAGAGCGGCAGCGACGCTTGCGCCGTGCCCGCGAGGAATATATCAAGAAGAAACAGAACCCGGAAAACGACTAACCCGTCATGAACATAAGCAAAATACTGGTGCGTGCCTATTGTGTGCTGGAATTTATTGCGGCACTTCTCGTCACAGCACTAGTGATCGGCATGCGCGTGGCTGACCCGATTCATGACCGTGCCGAGTACCTCGACTATTGGGGGATGGGGCTGATCGGGTTGGCATGGATGTTCTTCATCAGCTTGCCCGTCATCCTTATCTATCTCATCTCGCTGGTGCGTGCCATCCCGTTGCGCACCATCAGGCAGAAGGCCATGCTCGCCATCCACGTGCTCAATGTGGCCTTATGGGTGGCTTTCTACCTCGTCCTGCCCAGGGCAGAGCCCTGCACTGCTGCCGAGATGGAACGCCATTACATCTCCCATCAAGACCAGATCCATGACCTGATTGCCTATACCAAATCGTGCCTGAACGACTCTACTGCCCTCCATTACGAGATCAAGCATGGTGGTGACACAGCACTCAGTGCCGACAACTTTGGCGGCCAGTGGAATTTCTACCTTGATGACAAGGACTCGGTGCTGCTGATCACCGGCATCACACACGCACAATTTGACACCATCACTGCCATGATGAAGAAAGCAGGAGTTACGGGCCTTGATATCAACCGGGGCGGCTACAACCGCAAGTCCAGCCTCGTCTACCGTTACTATGGCTCCACAAGCTATGAGTACGTCATCAACCACGACCTCTCACAGCAGGTTGACACCACCGGAGGCCCGCTGGGCGACCTGCAGGACATCGCCTATAACGACAGTATCCATTTCCAGAGCCTGGGCGGTCTCGTGTGGCACGGTTTCCCCGACCACAATCAATACAACAAGAGGAGGCAAAGAGCAGTCAATGCTCAGTGAATCCCTCCATCGTTGACATTTTAATATTGGTTGTCCTTGTTGTCTGACCGGGCATTGGCGATGGCGAGGACACGGGCGGTGAAGTCGTCGGGCGGGAGGGTGCAGGAGAGCCAGTGGATGGGCGTGCCGCGCTTCTCCATGCCGCGGAACCAGGTCATCTGCCGCTTGGCAAACTGGTGGATGGCGATCTCCAACTGGCGGAACATCTCCTCCTCGCTCAACTGCCCGATGACATACTGGGTGACAAACTTATATTCCAGGCCGTAGTAAATCAGGTCCTCGGGGTCGATGCCTTCATTGATGAGGCGCCTCACCTCGTCGACCATGCCCTCGTCGAGTCGTGCCCGCAGGCGGCGGCTGATGCGTTCTCGCCGTGTGTCGCGGTCCACTTCGACACCGATGACCAGCGCGTTCTTCATCGGGTGGGGCTCGGTGAGGGCCTTGAGTTCGGGGTGCTGTTCGTAGTAGCGGCAGATTTCTATGGCGCGTGTGGCGCGCTGCACCGTGTCGATGTCACTGTTGTTGCGCAGGGTTTTCATCGTCTTGAGCAGGGCTGTGAGTTCCTCGAGCGACTTGCCCGCCAGCTCGGCCCGCAACGCCTCGTCGCGTGGCACTGGCGGCAGTTTGATGCCTTTGACGACAGTTTCGACATACATGCCCGTGCCGCCGCACATGATGACGGGCTTGCCGCGCCCGCGTATGTCGTCGTAAACCCGCTCAAAATCCTCCAGAAACTCATACAGGCTGTAGCGATAGCCCGCAGGGCGGATGTCGATGAGATGATAGGGCACGCCGTCATACTCGGCCAGGTCTTTGCCTGTGCCGATGTCCATGCCACAGTAGATCTGGCGAGAGTCGGCGCTGATGATCTCACCGCCAATCGCCTTAGCCAGATGCACTGCCCGCGACGTCTTACCCGTCGCCGTCGGCCCCGTCACCACAAAAAACACATCCCTGTAATCCATCCGTCCTGTTGATAGATTTTGTCCAGTCAGTTTACTTCAGGTACTGGTCGTAGAACTCCAGGGCGCGCTTGTAGACCACATAGCGGGCAGAGCAGTCGCGGATGCTGTGGTTCATGTTGGGGAACACCATCATGTCACACGTGCGGTTCATGTCCACCAGTTTGGACACGTACTGCATCGAGTTGACGATGTGGACATTGTCGTCGGCGCTGCCGAACATGATGAGCACGCGGCCCTTGAGGTTCTCGGCACGGTTGAGCGGGAAGTTGCTGTAGCCCTCGGGGTTCTCCTGGGGTGTGCGCATGTAGCGCTCGGTGTAGATGCTGTCATAGAAGCGCCACGTCGTCACGGGGGCGATGCTCACGCCGCAGGCATAGTTGCTGCCGGGTTCGCTCATCGCCATCAGCGTCTGGAAACCGCCGTAGCTCCAACCCATGATGCCGATGTGGTCAGCATCCACCCAGGGCTGCTGCGCCATGTAGTTGGCGGCAGCAACGGCATCTTCGGTCTCATATTTGCCCAGGTTCAGGTAGGTGATGGACTCAAATTCCTTGCCACGGAATCCTGTGCCGCGACTGTCCACCTCACACACGATGTAGCCCTGGGTGGCAAAGTACTGCTCCCAGCCCATGCGCCAACGGTTGACCACCTCCTGTGAGCCGGGGCCGTTGTAGTGCTCCATGATGACGGGATACTTCTTGTTTGGGTCGAAGTCTACGGGCTTAATCATATAACCATTAAGCAGATAGCCGTTGCACTCCACGGTCAAAAATTCCTTCTTGGGAACGTCCACGGCAGAATAGCGCTGGGCATATTCCTCGTTCAACTGCAGGTCGCGCACACGCTTGCCGTTGCGGTCAAAGATGCGGTACTGGTTAGGCGTCTGAGCATCGCTGTAACAACCCACGTAATAGCTAAAGTCTCCGTTGAAGATTGCCGATGCAGTTCCTTGTCCGTCAGCGGTTGACGGCGCCAGGCGTTTTACCTTTCCCTTGGCATCTACATACTCGACAACACGGTTGAGCGGGCCGCATGAGGCCTGATAGTAGAAACGCTTGGTCGCCTTGTCGTAGCCGTAGAATTGTGAGATGATGCGGTTGTTGTCGTTGGTGAGTTGGCGCATCAGGTTGCCCTCCAGGTCATACTGGTAGAGCTGCATGTAGCCAGAGCGCTCGCTGGGAATGACAAAGAAGTTGTCCTCGTACTGCACCTGCTGTGACGTCTCGGCGTCCACCCAGGTGTCCGACGTCTCGTGATAAACCTCCTTGGCAGCACCCGTCACGGGATTGACTGCATAGATGCGCAGGTCGTTCTGGTGGCGGTTCAAGCGCTGCACCATCAGTCGCTGCGGGTCGGGGCTGAAGGTGATGTGGCACACGTAGTCTTCCTCGTCCAGCGGCACATTGAGCTGCTTGAGCGTTCCGTCAATCACGTCATAGCAGTGGACGGTGACGATGGAGTTCTTCTCGCCGGCAACGGGGTACTTGAAGTCATAGCGGCCGGGGTAGAGGGCATACTCGTCCTTGGGATTGCAGGTGCCCTGGTAGATGACCATCGAAGCCATTTTCACCTGGCTCTCGTCCCAGCGCAGGAAGGCCAGCGAGCGGCTGTCGCTCGACCAGTTCAGGGTGTTGAGCATACCCAGTTCCTCCTGATAGACCCAGTCGGGAACGCCATAGATGATGTTGTTCTTCTTGCCGTCGCGGGTCACCTGCACGGTGGTGCCGTCAGCCAGGTTGCGCACAAACACGTTGTTGTCCTTGACATAGGCCACGCGCTTGCCGTCGGGCGAGAGGGTGGCGATTTCCTCACCGCCGCCATCGCTCAGGGCCTTCATGGTCTTGTTCTTCAGGTCATACACATAGTAGTCGGCGCTGAAACTGTAGCGGTAGATCTCCTGCGAATTGTTCCACAGCAGCACATAGGCACCGTCGGCGGTCACCTCAAAGTCGTCCCAGCCCGTTACCATCTCGTTGCTGGTATCCACCAACACGCTCTCGTCGCCCTTGGCATAGCTGATGCGGTTGATGGCGTTGCCGTTGTCGCTCAGACGATAGAAGTAACGGCCGTCGCTCTTGGAGGGCTGCATGGCCCCGATGCCGCGGGGCGAGCTGCCGCGCAACACACATTCCTCAAGCGTCAGTGCGCCGGCGCTCATGGCAAGCACCAGCATTGCGAGTGTAAAAACTATCTTTTTCATATCGTGTCCTGTCTGGTTTTGTCTAATATCCTACAGCTCCAATGCTAGAATCTGATTGGCGCTGTCCTTGGTGTTCACTTTCTCGATGATGTGCTTGACGATGCCCTGCTCGTCGATGATGAAGGTGGTGCGCACGGTGCCCATGTAGGTGCGGCCGGCCATCTTCTTCTCGCGCCACACGCCGAAGGCTTGGTTCAGGCTCGTGTCCACGTCGGCAATGAGCGGGAAGGGGAGGCTGTATTTCTCGGCAAACTTCTGGTGGCTCTTGGCGCTGTCCTTGCTCACGCCCAGCAGCGCATAGCCTGCGCGTTTCAGCGCGCCATAGCCGTCAGACAGGCTGCAGGCCTCGGCGGTGCAGCCCGGGGTATTGTCCTTCGGGTAAAAGTAAATGATGAGTTTCTTGCCTGCAAAGTCGCTGGCTTTCACCTCGTTGCCGTTCATGTCAAGGCCCAGGTTCTCGGGAATCTTATCTCCAATCTTCATGTCCAATTGTTTTATTGAGTGATTAATCCCACAAATTTACAACTTTTTCTTGAACCCTTGTCTTTCATCCCCATTTTTCCGCACAAATCCTCGTCTTGCCACTGCCGTTTCTGCCACCGTTCGTGGCTGGTCCCATTAGTTCGGCTCCTCCTGTCTTTTCCGTTAATTTTTATAAAATAAATCAGTTAATTGCCCTTGATGCTTGCACACCTTATAAAAAAGAAGTAATTTTGCGGGCTAAATGCGCAAAATCGACTGTTTGATGATTAAAAGATTGACGATACTAGTAGCGGCCGCTTGTGTATTGGTGGGCTGTGGCGAGTACAACAAGGTCATGAAGAGCAATGACCTTGAATACAAGTACGCCTATGCCAAGAAGGCGTTTGAGAACAAGCGCTATGCCCAGGCCTATACCATCCTGACCGACCTCGTGCCGGTATTCAGGGGAACACCCTACGCCGAGGAGTCGCTCTACTTGCTGGGACTGAGTTACTACGAGAACAAGGACTACGTCAACTCAGGCGCCTATTTCAAGCAGTACTACCAGCGTTATCCCCGTGGACAGTATGCCGAGCTGGCCCGTTTCTATGCCGGCTACGGTTTCTACCTGGATTCTCCCGATGCTCAGCTGGACCAGACCGAGACCATCCGCGCCATGGAGGAATTGCAGGCTTTCCTGGACTACTTCCCCAAGAGCGACAAGGTGTCGATTGCCCAGAGTGCCGTGTTTGAGCTGCAGGATAAGTTGGTGCTCAAGGAGTTGCAGAACGCCACCCTCTACTACAACCTGGGTAACTACATGGGCAACAACTATGAGAGTGCCGTGATCACCGCCCAGAACGCCATCAAGTCCTATCCCTACAGCAAGTACAAGGAAGAACTTGAGATGCTCGTGCTCAGGGCCCGCTACCGCGAGGCTGTCGAGAGTGTCGTGGAGAAGAAGATGGACCGTTTCCGCACCGTCATCGACGAGTACTACTCGTTTATCAACGACTACCCCGATAGCAAGATGCGCAAGGAAGCCGACAACATTTTCAAGATTGCCAACAAGTACGTCAACGGCAATTAATGCAGACAACAATCAACACATTACATTATAATATACTTCAAGTAAGACATGGATTACAAGAAAACCAACGCGCCACTTACCACTACTGTGCATGACATCATCGAGATGGCTGAGCCCACGGGCAACATCTACGAGACCGTTTGCATCATCAGCAAGCGCGCCAACCAGATTGCCGCCCAGATGAAGGAAGACCTTGAGGATAAACTTAATGAGTTTGCTACTCTTAACGACAACCTTGAGGAGATCAGCGAGAACCGCGAGCAGATTGAGATCTCGAAGTATTACGAGAAGCTGCCCAAGCCCACGTTGATCGCGACCCAGGAATACCTGGATGACAAACTGGCTTACCGCAACCTGGCTAAGGAAAAGGAAGATTTCTAATGTAAAGAAGAATCCCGATGTAAATCAACCGCGCCCATCCGTACAAGATGGGCGCGGTTGTTTGTGTAAGGTGAACAGTGATGGTGATAATAGGTCTTCTCGGCGCTAGAAAAATAGGAGCAACTGTCACTTTGATGATTGTTGCAAGTATAAACAACTTGATGAATATCAAAGGGAAAGCCAATAAAGCCTCCAAAACCGTGTAAAAATATAAAGAAGCCTCAATGTCGTGAAAGGCGTCAGTCGAGACGGGCAGCAGCGAGGGTGAACAGGGAGACGGTGGTGCCAGGAATTTGTTTTAATAGCGTGGCGCACACGGTGAGTGTCGAGCCTGTGGTGACCACGTCATCAACCAGCAGGATGTGTTTGCCTGCCAGTCGGCTGGCATGTTTTGTGTTCAAGACATAGTTGCCCTGGATGTTTTGCCAGCGTTCGAGGGCGCCTTTTCGGGTTTGGGTGGAGTGGGGGCGAACGGCCTTCAGCGCCTCGATGTAGGGTGTGCCGAGGGCATCGGCGATGCCGCGGGCCAGGTACTCGCTCTGGTTGTAGCCGCGGTGGGCCAGCTTGCTGCGGTGTAGTGGCACGGCAGTGACCACGTCGACGCCGTCAAAGAAGCGGCTCCCTTCCATGTCACGCACGGCGCGGGCGGTGAGCCATTTCCCCATTTTGGGCATTGAGTGGTACTTGATATCGTGCAGGATGCTGGCATAGGGCGAACCTTTCTCATAGAAGAAATAGGCCGTTGCGCGTTCGATGGGCACCTTGCCGGCAAAGTGTTGCTCCATGGTGTTGAAATCCACCTCTTCATATCGGGTGCGTGGCAGGGCCGCAAGACATGCGCGGCACAACCATCGCTCGTCCCCGTCGAGGGCGTTGCCGCACACGGGACACAGGCGTGGCATCACCACGTCGGCCGTAGCGCCCAACCATTGTTTAATCGTCTTCCACATCGAGCCGGGTCACTATTTTGACACATTCGCTGGCCAGTGCTGTCTCAAAACCCCTTGATGCGGCGAAGCGCATCATCGCTGCCCATGCGGCACGAGGCTCACGGTCCTTGACGGTGCGCCACTTGGCTTGCAGCAGTTCGATAAGGCGTTGTCGGTACTGGCCGTCGTCAATGGCGGTCATGGCGGCATCGATGGCTGGTACAGGGATGCCTTTCTGCCGCAGTTGGTAAGCGATTTTGATTCTTCCCCAGCCGTTGAAGGCGAAGCGGTCCTTGACAAATGCCCTGGCAAAGCGTTCCTCGTTGAGGAAACCCTGTTCGATGAGCTGGCGCACCACCTGGTCAGTATTGCTGGCGCTCAGCCCCCATTTGACCAACTTGTCGCGGATGTCACCGGGTGCCTGCTCGCTGCGGGCGCACAGGGCGGCGGCACGGTTCAGGGCTTGGGCGGCGGTGAGTGGGCGACGGTTATTCATCGGGGGTGGGAGCGTCGGCTGGCTGTTCGTCGTGGGCCAGGAATTTCTTGAGGTCGTCGAGCCGTTGCAGTGCCTCGTCGCGGCCCTGCTGATAGACGCGGTTCATCTCGGCTGCATCATGTGTCGTGCGGCTCACGTTCAGCGGCTTGAGGGGGCGGAACACAAATGCGTTGCCCTCGCGCTCCTGTTCGCGCACCAGTTGCAGCTGCTGGTTATACAAGGCGGGGCGGTGTTTCAGTGCCTCGATGACTTTGGGCCACTTGCGCAGCAGCGGCTTCATCAGCCACATGCCGTGCTCGGCGGTCTTGCGGTAACCCTCCTCGCGGGTGAGAATGACCACGTTGCGCTGATATCCCTTGTCTATCATGAACTGCAGGGGGATGGAGTCGGCCAGGCCGCCATCCAGCAGTAGGTGTCCGCCCACCTCGACGGGCTGGGCCACAACAGGCATCGACGCCGACGCACGTATCCATTCAAAGAAGTCTTCATCCACATGCGTCAGCCGTTGGTACACGCCCTGTCCCGTGTTCACGTCAAAGCACACCGCATAGCACTCCATGGGTGAGTCCTCGAACACGTTGTAGTCAAACACGTCGTAGTGTTTCGGCACCAGTTTGTAAGCAAAGTGGGCATTATAGTAGTTGCCGGTCTTGAGCAGTGACATGAGGCCGCTGTAGCGCTTGTCCTTGGAAAACCGCACGTTGTAGCGCAGGGCACGGCCTGCCTGGTGCGACTTGTAGTTGCAGCCGAAGGCGATACCCGCCGACACGCCTACCATGCCGTCGAGATAGATATGATTCTCCATGAGCACGTCGAGGATGCCGCAGGTGTACATGCCGCGCATGCCCCCGCCTTCCAGAACGATGCCCGTTTTAGTATTGTCCATCATCTTGTTGTAGCGTTTGATTTTGTGTTGCAAATATAATGTTTTTTCTTGATTTCCTCCCTATTTTGGCAGGATAAATACCTGTTAGAGGGTATGTTTACAAGTTTTTTTGAATTTTCTTGTCGCGTTTTATCGGTCAACCGCAGGATTTTTGCTAATTTCGCCCATCTTTTCAACCTCTAATAGTGTTATGACAAAAAAAATTGATACCTTACTTGCCGAAAAGTTGATGCGAATCAATGCCATCAAGTTACAGCCCGATAGCCCGTTTACCTGGGCAACCGGTTGGCAATCACCGATATATACTGACCTGCGCATGACGCTGTCCTACCCCGAGGTGCGCAACCTCATCAAGGTGGAGATGGCCCGCATGATCATGGAAAACTATGGCAGTGCCGAGGTTATCGCCGGCATCGCCACGGGTGCAATCGCCCATGGTGCGCTGGTAGCCGACTCGCTGGCCATGCCGTTTGTCTATGTCCGCTCCACCCCCAAGGACCACGGCCTTGAGAACCTCATCGAGGGCGATATCAAGCCCGGCCAGCAGGTTGTCCTCATCGAGGACCAACTCTCGACCGGCAACAATTGCATGAAGTGCCTCAACACCGTGCGCGAGGCGGGTGGTATCGTGCTGGGAGCAGTGGTCATCTTCGACTACCAGTTCTCGCAGGCTGCCAAAGCCCTCCACCGCGCCAAGCTGCCCTACATCACGCTCAGCAACTTTGACAGGATGCTCGATGTGGCCATCGACAGCGGACGCCTCTCGCAGGCCGATGCCGACGTGCTGCAGCAGTGGCACAATGACCCCGAAAACTGGACACCTGCCGGATTTGGCGCAGTCGATTAACAACCGAAATAACAGACAATAGATATGGATTCATTCAAAAGCACTCCGCATAGCATCGCCTGTGATGCCGACACCATCTATAGCAAACTCACCAATCCCTCCATCATCCAGCAGCAGCTCGAGGCCCATGCCGACAAACTCAACGACGAGGCCCGCGCCCAGCTCGATGCCGTGAAGTTCACCCAGGACTCCATCTCCATCCAGTCACCGATGGGTGAGGTGACGCTGGCTCTGGACCCCGATAACTGCATCCCTGGCCAGCGCGTGGTCTATACGGCCTCGCAGTCACCTGTGCCCATCAACATGGTCGTGAATCTGGAGCAGCAGCCCGACGCCACGACGATGAGCACCGCCGAGTTGCAGCTGCAGCTGCCCTTCTTCGTGCGCAAGATGGTAGAGGGACAACTACGCGAGGGCGCCGACAAGTTCGGTGAACTGTTGGCCCACATCCCCTTCGATCGCCTGTGATACACTGCGGTGCGTCGCGAGGTTTTATACGACAGTAATCGTTAAATAACTATAAGGAAAAGTGCAATCGTTTGTGGTTGCACTTTTTTGTGCTACCTTTGTGGTGATAAATATATTTTAAGGATTAACCACAATTATTTAGGATATGAAACGTTTTCTCTCAACCGTTTTTGCGGCCTTGCTGGTCTCGGCTGTGTGTGTCCAGGCCTGGGCCTATGGCATGCCGAAGTACGAGTTCCGCTCGGCCTGGATTGCTACCGTGTGGTGTCTGGACTGGCCCTCTCAGGGTGCCGGCGCCGCTAAGCAGAAGGCCCAGATGGACCGCTTGCTCGACTCGTTGCAGGTCAACAACTTCAACGCGGTCAACTTCCAGGTGCGCTCGATGTGTGACGCTATGTATCAGTCCAGCCTGGAGCCGTGGTCGAGTTATCTGACGGGCACCCGTGGCCAGGACCCGGGCTTTGACCCGTTGCAGTATGTCGTCGAGGGCTGCCACAAGCGTGGCATGGAGTGCCATGCCTGGGTGAATCCCTACCGCTGGAGCACGGGCACCGACTGGAATACGCCCCAGGACCAGGAACTCAAGAACGACGGTTGGCTGTTGACCTACGGCTCCACCGTCATCCTCGACCCGGGTCAGCAGCGCACCATCGACCGCATTGTGGCCGTGTGCCAGGAAATCATCACCAACTATGATGTGGACGGCATCCTCTATGACGACTACTTCTATCCGAGCGGCATTCCCGCCGATGCCAGCGCCCAGGACTATGGCGAGTGGCAGGCTTCGGGCACTTCGCTCTCGTTTGGCGACTGGCGCCGCGACAACGTCAACCGCATGGTGCAGGCTGTGTACGACATGATTCAGGAGACGCGCCCCGAGGTGCGTTACGGCATCTCGCCGGCAGGCGTTGCCGCCTCGAGTTCGGCAGTGGCCGGCATGCATGGCGTGGATCCGTGTCCCACAGGCAGCGACTGGCAGTACAATGGCATTTTCAGCGACCCGCTGGCATGGCTCGAGGCGCAGAGCATCGACTACATCTCGCCGCAGGTCTATTGGCCCTTCGGCCACAGTTCCAACGACTATGGACTGATTACTGGATGGTGGGGCCAAATCGCTGACCACTTTGGCCGTCAGGTCTATATTTCATCATCGATTTCGGGCTTGACAGGTTCTTCGACCGAGGTGCAGTACAAGGAATATGCCAACGAGGTGGAATTTAACCGCACGTCATCGGTCGACGGCTATCCCGGCGCCATTTTCTACTCGTGCAAGTACCTGTATGCCCTCAATAGCAACACCCTGGCCCATTACCTCAAGAACACCGTCTTTACCAAGCCCGCCCTGCCGCCTCCCATGACGTGGAAGCACGGCTATGACCCGGGCACGGTGCAGAACCTCGACCGTGCCGGCAACAGTCTGGTGTGGGAGGGCTACGACAATGTGCGTTACTCGGTCTATGCCTTCCCCATCACGATGAATACCAGCACCTTCACGGGACAGATAGACTACTTGCTGGGCATGACCTATGATCAGCAGTACGACATTCCCGCCGAGTACCAGCAGGGCTACCAATATGCCGTGTGCGTCCTCGACCGCATGGGCAACGAGTGGGACCCCGCATTCCTGAGCGTGGAACTTGACCAGCTCGACAATCCCGTGCTCATCGCTCCTGACAACGAAGCTGCAGTCGATGCCCCGTTTGCCTTCACCTGGCATCAGGTGGAAGGCGCGACCAGCTATCTTGTCGAGTTGGCCACGAGTCCCGAATTCAGCAACGTGCTGGAGCGTGTCGCCGTGACCGACACCCTGGCCAGCGTGCTGCTGTTCAGCAAGCTCACCCACGGCGAGGCCCATTATTGGCGTGTGCAGTCCTGTGCCGACAGCTGCTACAGCGGTGTGAGCGAGGTGCGTTCCTTCACGCCCATGCTGCTCACCATCACGTCGCCTGCCGACGGCAGCGAGGACCTGGAGGTACCCCTCACGGTCGAGTGGTACACCTGTGGCAGCAGTGAGCCCGCCACGCTCGAGCTGGCCTCCGACGACACGTTCACCAAGCCCATTTTCTCGGAAACCTCCACCAGTGGAACCTTGGAGATTCCCTATGATATCCTGGAGCCCGGTAACACCTATTTCCTGCGCGTGACCCTCACGGTCGATGGCCAGACGATGACCAGCAACACTGTGCGCTTCTCGGTGGCCCATGCCGCAGCGCGCTTTGACGTGCCTGTTGACGGCGGCACGCTCTATGCGGGACAGCACATTACTCTGAAGCCGCAGACCTGGGCGACGTCCTATGTCATCGAAGTCTCCAGCAAGGAGACAACTTGGGGGCGCTCGCGTTTCATCGAGACGTTGAAGAACGGCCAGTATGAGACCACGTTGCCCGCCGAGCAGATGAAGGTGGATAGCAAGCTCATGATTGACGGTAACACCTATTATGCCCGTTGCAAGACGACCTATCTCGACTTTGATGGCAACAGCCACACCACGCCCTACGGACCCGTCATCTCGTTTGTATACAAAGCGTCGGCTCCCATGCCTGCCGACGTCAACGGTGATGGCGAGATTACCATTGCCGACGTCAACGTCATCATCGACATTATCTTGCGAGGCATCAGCAATCCGGCTGGTGATGTCAACGGTGATAATGAGATCACCATTGCCGACATCAATGTCGTTATCAACATCATCCTCGGCCAATAATACCGGTTCTTGAAACGACGATACACCATGGCTGGAAGGGCGGCAGCAATGCTTGTCCTTCCAGTTGGTTTATGGGTGTTTGGGAGTGCGGCCCGTGAGGATTACCGCAAGGGAAATGCCTAGGCCGTAGTAGACGGCATCACCGGGCAGTGAGGCGACGTTGGCCAGCAGCATGGCGGCAACGCCGGCGGGCATCGACAGCAGGACACGGCTGGGCTTGAACCGGCCAGGGCACCACAGCGCAAAGCACAACGGGAACAGGATGGCCACTGCACGCAGTCCCAGTGACAGGAAACCCAGGTCGTTGATGAAGCTGCTGTGGAACAGCAATGTGGCAATGACGGCTGCCACCAGGATGCCCACAATGGACAGCCGCGTCTGGGCCAGTTGCGACAGGGGCGATGCGTTCAGCCCCATGCGGCGCTTGAAGTTGCCGTACACGTCGCGCACCAGAATCGTGGCAGCACCCAACGACAGGCCACTGCCGCACCCCAGGATGTTGATGAGCATGGTCCCCAGCATCAGTCCGCCCAGCCATGCGGGCAGGTGACGCAGGATGAAGGCAGGAAACGCCTGGGCCGAGTTCTCGATGACGCCGAGCCCTTGCGGCAATGTCTCGCCGGCAGCCTGCAGGGCTGTGAGCTCGTCGTGGGTGACATAGTGGCCGCGCATGTAGATGCCCACGAGGGTGCACGCGGCGCCGATGATGGGCATGAACAAGGCGCACAGCAGGGCCCCTCGGCGTGCCTTAGGCGTAGTCGCCGCCGACCAGATGCACTGGGCATAGCTCTGGGTGCACACCACGCCCAGGATGAGCGACAGGCAACCGCCCATGTCCTTGAAGAATCCGCGGGCAAACGGGCTGCCATAGCGGTGATGGATGCTCTCGATATCGCTCAGGCCGTTGTACTGGGCCAGGGCAGGGGAGTGATAGACGGTGTCCACCCCGTTGCCGAGTCCCGTCAGCCCACCGGCGATGTGCCACACCACGATACCGGCCGCCAGTGAGCACAGGTAAAGCAGAATCAGCTTGACGATGCCGCCGGCTCCCGCACTGCGGATGCCGCCAAACAGCACCAGCAGCATGATGAGCACTGCGCCCGCCACCGATGCCCAGGTCGTGGACATGCCGAACAGGCTGCCGATCATCGCCGATGACGACAGCACCTGGGACATGATGCTGATGAAAATGCCGATGAGGAAAAGTATCGAGCCGACGGTTTCGGCCTTGTGACCATACTCGCGGCTCACCACCTCGAGCAGCGTGGTGCACCCGCTGCGTCGCAACGGCCCGGCGTAGAACAGCCCCAGGACCAGCGCGCCCAGGCCGGCTCCGATGGTGAACCACCATGCCGACAGACCATAGCAGAAGGCCAGCTGTGCCGTGCCGATGGTGGATTGGCCGCCTGCCAGCGTGCCCAGCAACGCACCGCACACCATCCAACTGCCGCTGTTGCCGCCTGTGGTGAAACTGTGCGCATCCTTGACCTTGCGCCCCGAGTACCAACTCACCGCCAGCAGCAGTGCCACGGTGAGCAATACCCCCAAGATATGGACTGTTGATACCATGTTGATTCCTGTATAATCGTGTGTTGTGTCGTGATGCCGACCTGCATAATTAGACAACATCGGGCGGTATTTCGGCACTGGAGTTGCTCGTTTTTGATGATTTCGGGCGCAAAGATACTGAATATCTTGCCAATTCGGGCAACTTGTTAATAACTATTGCCAAGAAAGATTTGTTTTTTGCGTTAATTAGCAGTAATTTTGTAGGTTGATTAATGTGCGGAGATTCATGGCTTCAGGTTGTGAATCCAAATATGGAAAATTATTGAATTAACAAATTAATACAAGGACATGAGATTAACTACTTTTTTATCGTTGATTTTTCTATCAACTATGTTGGCGCTGGCTGGCCCGCGCCACATCACGAGTAACATCGAGGGTGATGTGAACGTCGATGGCGAGGTGACCATTGCCGACATCAATGTCGTGATCGATGCTATCCTCCATGGCGGCGGTGACCCCAGGTGTGATGTCAATGGTGACAAGGAAATCACCATTGCCGACATCAACGCGCTCATCGACATCATCCTGTACGGACCGGCAATGCCTCTGGCCGATACCGGCATGTACATGGGCATCATCGGCTACAACCAGATGCTGACCACCAAGGAGATGTCTTATCTCGACTCGACCACGGTGAGCGAATTCAATGACTTCGTGTCGAACTTGACCACCCAGTCTGGACGATTGCTCTACTACTCGGTGGACAATGCACTGGATGCACTCAACACTGCCCAGCGTCCCGAGAATCTGCAGAATGTCGCTGTCGTGACCTTCACCGAGGGCCTGGACCAAGGCTCCCTGATGATGACCGACAAGTATGACACTGAGGCCGAATATGCCCAGGCACTGCATTCACGCATCATCAACGAGCACGTTTACGGACGTCCCATCAAGGCCTACACCGTGGGCTTGATCAACGAGAACGTGAGGGACACCACCCAGTTCCGCAACAACCTGTATGCCCTGGCCAGTGATTCGGCCAAGGCCATGGAGGTCGGCACGATTGCCGAGGCCAACACCCGCTTCCAGGCTATCGCCGACGAGCTGGTGAGCCGCAACATGTCTGAGAAGCTCACCCTCGTCTTCCCCGGCGTGGGTACCGGTACCCGCATCCGCTTCACCTTTGATGAGGTGGACGCCAACAGTGTTGACGACTCCCAGGTTTATATCGAGGGCACCTTCTCGTTGAAGAGCCGCAGCCTCACCAACCTGGTTTACAAGGGCATGACCTGCACCGCCGGTGACAGCGTTGCTGCCAGCAGCGTCGACGGCATGTTCGTTTCGCTGGTCTTCGGTGGCATCCAGCTCGACAGCGAGGAGCGCATCGAGAAGGACAACATCCAGGAGTGGTACTGGGTTGAGGACCAGAACGAGTGGGAGATCAGCACCGAGTTCTCGACCAGCCGCTTGCCCGATGTCGAGAGCACCTACTCAAGTGCCCTGGTAATGCTGCTGATGGACTGCAGTTCGGTAATGAATGAAAACTTCGGTGAACTGAAGATTGCTGCCAACTCGTTCATTGAGCGCATGCTCAACTACAACACCATCCCCGGCATGTTCACCGTCAATGGCGTTTCGTTCCAGATGATTCCCGTCGAGGGTGGCACGTTCACCATGGGTGTGGACAGCACCATGGTCGAGGCCGGTATCGCCGACGCTGAAGAGCTGCCCGCTCACGAGGTGACTCTTGAACCCTACAGCATCGGTCAGACCGAGGTAACCCAGGAACTGTGGCAGGCCGTGATGGGCAGCAATCCCAGTGGTTTCACGGGTGATCCCAAGCGTCCCGTCGAGCAGGTGAGCTGGACCGATTGCCAGGAGTTCATTGCACGCCTGAATGCCATCACGGGTAAGAACTTCCGTCTGCCCACCGAGGCCGAGTGGGAATATGCTGCCCGTGGCGGTAACAAGGGTCATGGCACCCTGTATGCCGGCAGTGACAACATTGACGAGGTGGCTTGGTACTACAACAACAGTTATGTTGTCGGCACCGACAGCGAGGACTATGGAACACACGCCGTTGGCACCAAGCACAGCAACGAGCTGGGCTTGTATGACATGAGCGGTAACGTCCACGAGTGGTGCAGTAACGTCTATCTGCCCTATGACGTGGAAGAGCAGCCTGAGGGCGGTGAAGCCAACTCACGTTATGTGATTCGTGGTGGTTGCTGGTTCAGCATCCCCAAGGATTGCCGCACCACCAGTCGTGACTATGAGTCGGGCGGTATGCGCTTCTACACCACTGGCTTGCGCTTGGCGTTGTAAGATTCCCGGTAGACAAGTCAAGATGAACATGAAATGCACCCGATGTAGCGGCATCGGGTGCATTTTGAATAATACATCACTTAACACTGCGAACTTCCCATGATACTTGTCATTATCACAGCATTGATACCCGCCGTGATTCTCGGTTGGTGGATTTATACCAAGGACTCGATACGTCCCGAGCCCCTGCCCATGTTGTTCAAGGCTTTCCTCTATGGTGTCGGCTCAGCATTCATCACGATTGTCGTTGGCCAGCTTCTGAGCCAGATAGGTTTGATGGTCTTTGATTTGAACTCATTTTCTGGAGCCGTGTCCACCGCATTGTTTGCCGCTGCGCTGCCCGAGGAGATTTTCAAACTGCTCATGTTGTGGCTCTTCCTGCGCAACAATCCATACTACGATGAGTACTTCGACGGCATCGTCTATGGTGCATGCGTCGGCTTGGGCTTTGCTGGTGCCGAGAATATCATCTATCTGGTACAGAGCGAGAACTGGATTGGAACCGGCATCATACGTGGATTGACGGCGGTGCCCGCCCACTTTGCCATCGCGTGCGCCATGGGCTACTTCTACAGCAAGCGCCACTTCGGTGACCGTTCTACCCTGACTGCCGTGTGCGTGCTGGCTGTGCCGGTGCTCATTCACTGGGTGTATGACGCACTTGCCTTCAGCGAGGGCATCTATCCCGCCTTGTCGGTGGTGATCAATGTGCTCCTTGTCTTGCTCATCTATCGCATGTACACAAGCACCATGAAGCGCATAGCCGAACTGCATCAGCGCGACTATGCCCGCATGACACCGCCTCCACTGCCCGGCAACGGCCCATCGACACCTCCACCTCTACCAGGCAGCAACAACGATGACAATCTCCCCACTACCACCAGCTGATAGGTCATCTCTGAAGTGGACACATTGTAGAGACGCAAAATTTGCGTCTCCTTTTTTTGACCTTACCCAATTGCTGCCCTGGAGACGCAAAATTTTGCGTCTCTACAAGCCTTCTGTAGCCCTAACTCCTAACCCCTAACTCCTAACACCTCACTCCTAACCCCTAACTCCTAACTCCTAACTCGTAAACCTTTTTGGCCTAAAATAAATCGGGCGACCCGCAGTGGGCCGCCCGACTTATTTCAAATCTTGCTAAAAGCTAAAGCCTAATGGCTCAAGCCTAGAGCCTAAATTACTTCATCACCTTAACAGCGCTGGTGGTGCCGTCGGTGTAGGTGGTAACAACGATGGTCATACCGTTGGCCTCCTGCATCTCCTGACCTACCATGTTGAAGTAGCGTACGCCGGCAACAGTCTTCTGGCTGTTAACCTCGTCAACACCGGTCATCTTGGAAACAGCAGCGTATACATAGTAGCCGCCATCCTTCAGGGCAACACCCAGGGTGTAAGAGAAGCCCACGGGAACGCAGTAGAAGCCCTCGGCATTCTCCTCCAGAGGATTCTCCATTGCATAACCCAGAACGGTCTCACGCATAGCCTCGTCAGCACCGTAGCGAACGTTGTTGATCAGGAAGTAGAAGGGAACGTTGGGACGGTTAGCCTCGTTCTGCTCGTCGGTCAGAGCGGGATCCCAAACAAATGCACCCCAAGGATTGTACTCGAAGGTGTAAGTGGTGGTGTAGTCGCCATCGGCACCCTTAGCCAGCTCAACGGGAACCTCGTTACCCTCCTGGTCAACGAGTACCAGGATGATGGAGGGATCCTCTACGGGAGGCTCGGGAGTGTCACCAGCCTCGAGGGTGGTGAAGACAACGGTCTCAGTCCAGTCGCTGGTGCGGCCGTCCTCGCTTACAGACTGTACCTCAACCTCATAGGTGGTCTCGGGGGTCAGGCCCTCGATGGTGAAGTTGGTAGCGGGCAGATCGTTAACATAGATCCACTCCTCGGGCTGAATAGCATCGTTAGGATCGCCAACACAGATGTCATCGAGATAGAGCATCCACTGGTCATAAGTGCCATAGTTGCGGAAGACGATGCAACCCATCTCACCATTGAACTGGCTCAGGTCAACAGTGTACTCAACAGGATCCACGGTTGAGAGAATATCAGCGTCAAACAGGGGAACCAGGTTGTCGAGATTGAACTCCTCACCAAGCATAGCATAAACCATGAGGTTCTCAGGATAGTAGTCCGAGCGGCCCCACAAGGTGAACTTGAGCTGACCCTTCAAGGCTACAGTGGGAGTACCAAGATAGTTGTCGGGAGTGAGGACACCATAGCCACTGATGTACGAGCCAGAGTACCAGCAAACATCGGTCTGAGCGTCATCGGAATAAGCCAGACCCCAGTCAACGCCGTCACCGTCTGCATCATATACCCAGAAGCCCTCATTAATCTCAGCCTCGTAGGTGTCAATGCCGAAGTGCCACTCCTTAGGACCACCGGACATGTCAGTCCAGGGCCTGTAGCGCAGGTTGAAGGCCATGTCATGATCGTTCTCCCAAGCTACGTCAGCAGTGGTAGCGGCGGGATCAACGGTCAAGTTGGTGGGCATAACGGGAGCGGTGGGATCAACGATCTCCAGGTCAACGCGGTCGTTGCTGCCACCCAGGCTTACGGTGAAGATGTAGGTTGCACCGGCTGCGAACTCGAAGTCATCGTAACGGCCGGGAATGCTACCATTAGCGCTAGCGATCCAGATTCTGTCACCAGGAGTCGGGTTGGTGATGCACCAGTCATAGATACCAGCGGGAATGAAGATGGTCACTGCATCGTTAAGTACAATGTTGGTAGTGGCCATGTCACCATCGGCATTCTCGGGGATCTTGTACTCAAACTCTGCGTAGGTAGCAGCATCGGCATTGCCATAAGAGGTCAGACCACCGGTCTCGGGGATGACCGTGCCATAGGTGTTAAAATCGGCATCGAGCAGCATCTGGTAGCCAGAACCGTCCTGCCATACATCACCGGCAGCAAGGGTAACACTGCAGTAACCCTCGGGAATGTCATCACGCAGCGAGTTGATAGCTACGGTGTAGGGAGTGGATACCGTACCGGGAGCAGCCTTGCGAACAACCTGCTCAGTCTTGGTTGTGTTGCCGTCGAACTTTACGACCTTCGTTTGGGCGTTCTTAACGCCAGCCGAAGCAGAAACTGCAACAGCAACGCTTACCATTAAGAATAAAAATTTCTTCATAAGCTGAAAAATTAAAAGATTAATAAATATGAATTAAAAAAAAGGTTTTTCTGATGCGCAAAAATACTAAAAAAAATTGAGAGACAAAAGAAATTGCCGAAAAAAGGAATAGTATTGGCAAAAAAAGTTTGTTTTTGGCCAGTATGTATAAATTGATTATACAAACTAAAACGAGAAATGATATGTTGTATAATCAACAGCATATCATTTCTCAAGTTGTAGGGTCAGGATTGTGCTTCGCTAGTCCTTCTTCACCAGGCGTTCATACTCGGGGTTGCCCTCACGCAGCAGTCGGTCAAAGCGCTCGCGGTCATTTAGCACCTCATAGGCCGCTTGCACGTCGCGGTTGCGGTGGTTGATGATGACGCTGTAAGCGCTCTGGTCGCCATACACGCCGCGCGCAATCAGTCCCTTGATGATGTCCTTGAGCAGTTGCTCGCTGGTGCGGTACTTCTCTTCGTCATACTTCACACTGTCCTTCTCGCCCATGGCGATGAAGTCGCGCATCATCTCGTCGGTCACGATAAATCGGTCATCAAAGTCCTTGAGCGTCTTGTACTGCTTGGCTAGCGCCTTGCGGTGCTCGTCGACGTAGCCGATGGAGTATTGGTTGATGATGCCCTTGGCCGACAGGTCTCGGTAGTAGGTGGAGTACTCGGTCGTGTCGATGGGCACAAACACGTCGGGCATCACGCCACCGCCGCCGTAGATGGTGCGGCCGTTCAGCCTGGTTGTGTAGCGCAGCGTGTCGTTGAACTGGATGCTGTCCAGGCTGTAGTACTCGCCCTCGTTGGCGCGGTCCACCAGCTCGTGCTCGTAGGCCTTCTTGTCGCCGCGGGAATAGGGTTTCTGGATGCAGCGGCCACTGGGCGTGTAGTAGCGGGCAACAGTCAGGCGCATCATCGAGCCGTCCTCAAACTTGAACGGGCGTTGTACCAATCCCTTGCCGAAGGTGCGTCGGCCCACAACCACGGCACGGTCCCAGTCCTGCATGGCGCCGGCAAAGATTTCGGCTGCCGAGGCCGAGAACTGGTTGACCATGACCACCATGTGCAGGTCCTTGTAGTCACCCCAGCCGTTGGCGTTGGCCTCGTTGCGGGGTGAGTTGTCGCCCTCGGTATAGACCATCAGCTGGCCACGTTCCAGGAACTCGTTGCACATGTCGATGGCTGCATTCAGGTAGCCGCCGCCGTTGTCGCTCAGGTCCATGATGAGTTGCGTCATGCCCTGTTTTTTCAGTTGCTTGAGGGCATCCATCATCTCCTCGTGAGTCTTGGCTCCGAAACGGGAAATGCGCAGGTAGGCGGTCTTCTCGTCGAGCATGTAGCTGGCGTCGATGCTGTGCAGGGGGATGTTGTCGCGCGTGATGCGGAAGGTGATGAGCTCTTTCACGCCTGGGCGCTTCACCTGGATGGTGACTCGCGTGCCCTTCTTGCCGCGCAGACGTTTCTGGATGTCGCTGTTGCGCATCTTCACGCCGGCGATAACCGTGTCGTTGACAGTGATGATGCGGTCACCGGCCAGCACGCCCACGCGTTCGCTGGGGCCGCCGGGAACGGTCTGGATCACGTACAGCGTGTCCTGGTTCATGTTGAACTGGATGCCCACGCCGCTGAATTCACCCTGCAGGGGCTCTTCAAGCTCCTTGGTCTCCTTGGCGTCGGTATAGGACGAGTGGGGATCGAGATTCTCGAGCATGCCCTTGATGGCATCCTCTACCAGTTTCTCCTCGTTGACCGAGTCGACGTACAACGTCGAGATGGCATACTCGGCGTTTAGCAGCTTCTGCATCGCCTGGGGCATGTTGCGCTGGGCAGCAACGGTCAGTGACAGTGCCAGGCACAGGGGCACTGCAAGTAGTATCTTCTTCATTATTATAATATGTGTCCTGTGAATGGGAGTTATTGGGTGTGTCTATTGCTCGGGGAGCTGTGATAGGTCGGCATCGACTGGCAAGTAGGGGCTGATGTCCTGGCCGTAGCGGAACAGTTCGCGCACGATGCTGCTGCTGATGTGGCTGTACTCGGGTAGGGTATACAGCAGGATGGTCTCGATGCCCGTCAGGTCACGGTTCACCTCGGCCAGGTGCTTCTCGTTCTCAAAGTCCTGGATGAGGCGGACACCGCGCACGATGAACTGTGCGCCCACCTCACGCGCCACGTCCACGGTCATGCTCGTGTAGGTGATGACCTCCACCTGCGGGGAGTCCTTGAAGATGCTCTCGATCCATGCCTTGCGTTGCTCCATGGTCATGAACGACCGCTTGTCGGCATTCACGCCGATGGCGATGACAAACTTGTCGAACAACGGCAGCGCGCGCCTCACGATAGACTCATGACCGCGGGTGAACGGGTCAAACGAACCGGGAAACAGCGCCACGCGGCAATTTTGGTTATTCTCAATGCACTGTGATGTCTTCATCGTCTTCGTTCACTAGATTATCGATAATGAAACTCTGGCGCTCCATGGTGTTCTTGCCCATGAAGAAGGCCAGCATCTGCTTCACCGAGTCCTCCTTGCGCAGCTGCACGCGGTCCAGGCGCATCTCGGGGCCGATGAAGTCCTTGAACTCGTCGGGTGAGATTTCACCGAGACCTTTGAATCGTGTGATTTCGGCATTCTCGCCCAGCTTGTTGAGGGCGGTCAGTCGCTCCTCGTCACTGTAGCAGTAGTAGGTCTCGACCTTCTGCGGCTTGGCCTCGCGCTTGTTGGTGCGCGACTTGCGCTTGGCGTCCTTCTTGTTGAGCACGCGGAACAGCGGCGTCTGCAGGATGTACAGGTGTCCCGTCTTGATCAGCTCGGGGCAGAACTGCAGGAAGTAGGTCAACAGCAGCAGGCGGATGTGCATGCCGTCGACATCGGCATCGGTGGCGATGATGACCTTGTTGTAACGCAGGCCGTCGATGCCGTCCTCGATGTTGAGAGCTGCCTGCAGCAGGGCAAACTCGGTGTTGGTGATGACCTTCTTGGGGTCCAGGCCATAGGTGTTCAGCGGCTTACCGCGCAACGAGAACACGGCTTGCGTCTCCACGTCGCGTATCTTGGTAATGGAGCCGCTTGCGCTCAGACCCTCGGTGATGAATATCGAACTCTGGTCGCGGCGGTCGTTGTCCTTCGGGGCGCGGGCGTCATTGAAGTGGACGCGGCAGTCACGCAGCTTGTCGTTGTGAAGGGCGGCCTTCTTGACGTTCTCGCGCACCTGCTTGCTCACGCCGGCGATGGCCTTGCGCTCGCGCTCGTTGTCCTGGATTTTCTTCAGCAGCACCTCGGCCGTCTCGGGAGCCTTGTGCAGGTAGTTGTCCAGCTCACGCTTGATGAAGTCGTTGATGTACTTGTAGATGGTGGGGCCGTCTTTCCACATGATGCTGCTGCCCAGCTTGATCTTGGTCTGGGACTCGAACACGGGCTCCTCGACCTTGATGCTGATGGCGGCGACGATGCCGTTGCGGATGTCGCTGTATTCGAAGTTCTTGTTGTAGAACTCCTTGATGGTCCTGGACAATGCCTCGCGGAATGCACTCTGGTGCGTGCCGCCCTGGGTGGTGTGCTGGCCGTTGACAAACGAGTAGAACTCCTCGCCCAGCTGCGCCGCATGGGTGATGACGACCTCAATGTCGTCGCCCGTGAAGTGCATCAGCGGGTACAGCGGGTCGTTGGTCATCTTCTCCTTCACCAGGTCGCTCAAGCCGTTGCGGGAGTGGTACTTCTTGCCGTTGAGCGTCAGCGTCAGGCCTGTGTTCAGGTAGGAGTAGTTCTTGACCATCGACTCGATGGTCTCGTCGCGGAACTCGTAGTTCTTGAAGATGCTGTTGTCGGGCTTGAAGCGCACCAGCGTGCCGTTGTCCTCACCCTCGTCGGCGGCAATGATGCCGCTCTCTTCCTGCACCAGACCCTCGTGATAAAGTACCCACGAGCATTGGCCGTCGCGCACACTGCGGATGTAGAACTCGGTGGACAGGGCGTTCACCGCCTTGATGCCCACACCGTTCAGACCCACCGACCGTTTGTAGGTCTGCGTGTCATACTTCGCTCCGGTGTTCATCTTCGAGGATGCGTCCTTCACCTGGTCCAGCGGGATGCCGCGTCCGTAGTCGCGGATGGTCACCATGCCGTCCTCGACACTGATGTCAATCACGGGCTTGGCATAACCGGTGTTGAACTCGTCGATGCTGTTGTCGATCACCTCCTTGATGAGCACATAGATGCCATCGTCCTCCTGCGATCCGTCGCCCAGCTTGCCGATGTACATGCCAGGGCGCTGACGGATGTGCTCGCGCGGCGACAACGTCACCAACTTCTCATATCCGCCAAAGTCGCTGCCGGGTTGCCCTTGGGGCAGACCTGCATCAACACTCGTGTCCTCTATATTATGTTGCTGTTTGTCTTGTGACATTCTTTTAAATGAAAATCTGCATTTTAACTTGCAAAGATACTTAAAATTCCCGACTTATCGGCCTTTCTGGGCGAAAAAACTGGTGCCGTGGGCCAAAATGCCCCTCTTGATGATCAACCATGACGACAAAAAACCGCCGCAACCTCGTTGCGACGGCTTTTTCGTTACGCTTTCCCGTGCGGGACGGATGTCGGAATTACTTGCGGATACCGAGCTCCTTCTTGGCGATGAGGGCGCGGTAGCGGCTGATGTCCTTACGCATCAGGTAATCGAGCAATTTGCGACGCTTACCTACCAACATCTTCAGTGCACGCTGAGTCGTATGATCCTTCTTGTTGACCTTCAAGTGCTCGGTCAAGTGGGCAATACGGTATGAGAATAATGCTATCTGGGCCTCGGGAGAATTCTCTGAATCTAAGTACATTACAATAAAATTTTATAAAAGTGTTTCAAAAAGCGGTGCAAAGATACAACCATTTTTTGAACTGGCAACACTTTTGATAGACTTTTTTCTGCCTTTTTTCAATTTGGATTCCCGCGTGGTCACCATTGGATGGGTGTCAGGCCGTGCTGCACGAGGTAGTCGTTGGCCAGCGAGAAGTGATGGCATCCGAAGAAACCGCCCCTGTTGGCCGACAGCGGCGACGGGTGCGCTGCCGTCAGCACCAGGTGACGGCCACGGTCGATGTAGGCCCCCTTGCGCTTGGCGTACGAGCCCCACAGCATGAACACCAAGTGTTCGCGTTCCTGCGCCAGATGGGCGATGACATGATCGGTGAACACCTCCCAGCCGCGGCCTTGGTGCGACAGTGGCTGGTGGGCCTGCACCGTGAGCGTCGCGTTTAGCAACAGTACTCCCTGGCGGGCCCAGCGTGACAAGTCGCCGTTAGCAGGAATCGGAGCACCCACATCGTCATGCACCTCCTTGAAGATGTTCACCAGCGACGGCGGCATCGGCACACCCTCGTTCACGCTGAAGCACAAGCCATTGGCCTGGCCGACACCATGATACGGGTCCTGGCCGAGGATCACAACCTTCACTTGGTCGAACGGCGCCGCGTCAAACGCCGCAAATATCTGCCTACCAGGCGGAAACACCTGTCGCGTGCGGTATTCCTGCCGCACAAAGTCGGTCAACTCCTTGAAGTAGGGTGCTTCCCATTCGCCGGCAAGCACACGGTTCCACGATGGATCGATGCGTACATTCATTTTCACGTCAAGAATTTAGCGTTGATATCCACAGGCAGGCCCGGCATCAAATTGCCCATTTAGCACTGCAGATGTTGCAAAGTTACAAAAATTGCCGTAATTTTGCACCCGCATTTCCACAAAATGCACTCCTCATGGACCCGTAGTTCAATGGATAGAATAAAGGATTCCGGTTCCTTCGATTGGGGTTCGACTCCCCACGGGTTCACCTTAATTGTCGCTAAATAGTTGATAAACAACTATTTGGCGATTTTTATTTTCTCTCATCTCCATATCCATCCCCATATAAATGGATATTATTCATCTGATTCTTGATGTTATCTTATCTCAATGAACTGTTAGTCTATTGATGTTATGAACAAAGGCACTAAGTTATAAGCAAAGATACGAAAGTTTTTTACACATTGAAACAGGTTATATCAAATTGAAGAAAAATGTTGTATTTTTGTGGCGACAAACCATAACAACACAATAATACCTGTTTTTTATGAATTACGATTTCACAAAAGATTATGGCAAACTGGTAAAAATGATGGCTGCTGAGTTTAACAAAGGTCGCGATATATATGAAGCAGCTTCAGTCCTGCCGAAATATTCAGACTATCATTTTGTGTTTTCGCGCCTTGCTTATAAAGAATTATATGAAAAATTCTATCCAGACAATCAAGATGAGGTTACGTTTGTCATTGATAATTATGTGATGTCTAATTCCGTAGCAACCGCCTTTTTAGAGCATCTTTATGCCGATTCTGGTGTTGCGATTGAATTCATCAAACGTGAGATTGGTGATGCTTACTCCATGCTTCGCCAAATCCAACAGCTTTTGCAGGGAATGGCTATAACGTCTCATCCTGAAGATGGAACGCAAGAACTATATGAATTTACAATTAATAACATTATAAAGCCTGTTGTTGAAGAAGCAAACGCGAATGAAGAGTATATTAAGGCGGCCCTAGCTTCATATATCGCCCAAGGTTCAAAAAGAATTGATGTTATAGATGATGACTTCTCCGAACAGGAAAAGTTACCAGAAACGAAGGTAGCAACTGGTCATATTAATAAAGATAAAGATTCGATACTTTACCAAATTAAGGACTATAAACAATGTGTTAGACTCTACGAGTACTTGCAAGAGACAAAAGTATTGGATGACAGCACTTCGTTACAAGTTTTTCTAGATGCGATTGTTCATGCTGATATGAGTATGATCACCCCAATACACTTAACCCGCTTTCGTTGTGCAGTACAAAGAACCAAATGGACTGTTTATGGAGATGCTGATTTGTGGGCAAGAGTCGCTTGTGGCTCAATTGGAAAGACTCCAAGTCAAGCCTTATCGGGTGCGTCAAATAATGCTGCTTGGTTTGAAGGCCTGTGTGAAATAGTGCCAGAATAGCCTATCAAAAAATGATTGTGCAAGCTTGTACAATCGAGTGCAATCTAAAAAAATAACTTGATTGTTTCGTAATGTGCTGATAGATAATAAAATGCGGTTTTGTGAGAAATCTCATTTTGTCACAGATACAATCTGATTGCAATCTATTCCCGGCTGTAACTTTGCAATGTCCGAGTAATGAGGACTGGCGCAAAGACTCTGCGACCGAGAGCTGTATTTACGAGGACATCCACGAGTGAGAGTCAACTCGTAAATGCATTAAACAAAATGAACACAAAATTTAATTTATCTGACATATTGGCCTCTGAAGCCAATGTCATTCTTCAAGTTTCCTCTGACGACTTGAAAATGTTTGCCCAGGATATCTTGATTGGGGCGAAGAGTGTAGCGATGCTTGAGGCAGAGACTGCTGCATCAGGTGACCAACTGTTGACCATCGATGAAGCTTCAAAGCTTCTCGCTGTGTCAAAGATGACGCTCTATCGATGGGATCAGAGCGGTGTCCTCAAGAAGCTGGAGATCGGCGGCAAACGCCGGTATCGTAAGAGTGATATCGATCGTCTCGTCGGTGGTAAAATGTGATACGCTTTGAGACGCATGCTAAATCATCCTGTGCTGTAAGTTCTGCCTCTGTAAGGAGGTTGAACTTACAGACGATGATATCAGAAAAAGGTTTTAGCCATGATCAGTAAAAACTTCACGAAAGTTCCAAACGACCTCATCCGCTCACGAATACTTTCCCCTGTCGAGAAGATTGTATGGTCCTACATTGCTTCTATGCGTGATGGGCACACGTATGCAGTGCGCTCAGCATGTGAGATCCTGGGCATCAATGTAAAGACTTGGCGAAAGTGTGTGGCAGAGTTAGAAAGGCGAGGAATGGTCTTCGTGAAGACGATTCCTGGAAAGGTGAATGTGTATTCAGCGGTGAGAGATCCTTCTGTATGGAACCTGCCCCTTGCCAATGGAGTAGGGTGCTCAAACGGTACCCCTACCCAAAAGGACTCACCACCTCTACCAAATGAGTACCTGGGTACACATTCTTATAAAGAAGATATAAATAAGACTATCAACGATGATGAGCGCGAAAGGCTTAAAAATGAAATAATGATTGATGCCAATATTGAACTTGCTTGCATGGGCTGTGGGATAACCATTGAACAATACAAGCAGCTTGCGGCAATGATTATCGCTGATTGGACATTTAAGGATCTTCCCGAAGGAGAGTGGACAAAGAAACACTTCCTGAATGTGTTGCATTACAAAGTTGACAATTTAAAAAACAATCAATATGGAAAAACAAATAATAAATCAAATCTCGGAGGAAACTCCCAAACCGAAGATAGATATGCAAGTCGTAGAGGAACTGACGCAAAAGATCATACAGCGAAAGATTATGGTCGATCGTTTTAGGTTTAACCTAACGCCACAGAATGCTTTGAATTTGCTTGCGGCCCATTATGCAGCTGCTGTGAGAATGCGCCACGGGTTCCCTCAGTTCGACGAGAATACCAATGAGAATCTACTTCAGCTGGCCAACTATTTGACCCAGAAGGAGCCAAAGTTTGGCGTGATGATGTGCGGCACCTGTGGCAATGGAAAAACCACGCTGCTCTATGCCTTGCAGAGTGCCTTAAACCAACTTAACCAAATGGGGCATTTCACGTTCCTGAGCGAATATTTCCAGGTCGGCATGGAGATAGTTGACGCCAAGGATGTCGTTATCATGGCCAAAGATTTGAAGGCTATAAGCAATCTGCGGTCACGCTCGATGCTGGCCATAGATGACCTGGGTAAAGAAGCCGCCGAGGTATTGGACTTTGGCAACGCTCTCAGCCCCGTTATTGATTTGCTCGAATATCGCTACCAGCACCAGCTGTTCACTGCTATCACTACCAATCTCACCAACGAAGAGATTGCAAAGAAGTACGGAAAACGAATTGCCGACCGCTTTAACGAGATGCTTGAAGTCATCATCTTTCAAGACATCACTTACAGGCACTAATTGTCAGCGATTTGGTGTGGTATGAGATAGTTTACATTGAAGCTGTTATTGTACCTTCCGCTGACGTTTTCGGACGTCAGCGGAAGGTCGTTTCGGGTTGAGACTTCTTGTGAGTACGTGACAAATAATAGCCAGAAAATTAACATTTGAGGGTGGTTTCAAAAGAGGCCGTAAAACCTGTATTCATCGGGGTTCTTTCAGAAAATAAAGTGTTAAAATTCGCGTTTTTTTACGATTTGTAAAGGATTGAAAAATTCAAATGCTTGATTATCAAGCATTAAAGGGTTGAAAAGGGAATTTTTTCC
>CADBBK010000030.1 GCA_902792895.1 uncultured Bacteroidales bacterium
TGTCGAAAAATGAAACAGGTGTTTTTATAGTCGTTCCTTCTCGCTGGCGCCTGCACCGGTGCCCTTGTACTTGCTTTGGGTGGCGTTGAACTTGTAGCGAACGGTGAATTCCACCTCACGCGCATCGCGGTGCAGGACCCGCTGCATCGTGCGCAGTCCGTAGCGCAGTTTGTAGTGCTCTTGCGAGTCAAGCAGGTTGTGGCCTGTCACCTGGATGGACAGGCGGTCGTTCAGGAAGGTCTTGGTGGCGCCGATCTCGAGCACATAAATAGGTTCGGTCAGGGTGACGTTTTCTAAGTCGCCACGGCTGGCGCAATTGAAGTTGACGTTGGCCGTCAGCGTGGGCAGAATCTGGAAATTGTTGTTGAACTGCACGTTATAGGCGGGGTTCTTGGGGGAGATAAAACCGATGGGCGACGGTATCTTGATCCACTCCTTGATCATGCCCAAGGTGAGTGACGGCTGGTAGAGTCCGAAGCGGGGCGAGAAGGTGAGCATCACGCGCATGGCATCCTTGTGGTCCACATTCTCGTTAGTCATCAGGGTGGTGGCCTCGCTGCCGGGTATCTCGTGAGCCACATTGACGATCACGTCACGGTCGTGCTTGTAGCCCAACACCAGGTTGACCCACTTGTACATCGCCATAAGCGACACCTCGTTGTTGATGGTGGGCTTGAGTAGGGGGTTACCGCTGTCCCACGTGAAGCGGTTGGCATAGGTGACGCTGCCACGCAACTGCCAGTAGTTGGGGCGCTTGATTTTCATCGCGTAGTTCAGCATCAGCTGTACATCACCTGTCCGCGCCATCAGTCCCACGCTGGGGAAGAAGTGGTGATAATTGCGGCTCTGCTCGGCCATGCGTACGCCCTGGCTGTAGTAATCGCTGTTGACATTCTCGTTGCGCAATCCCACCTTCAACTGGCCGAAAGGCAACGGGTGGGCATACTCGGCAAAGAAGATGTAGTTGCGCTCCTTCTGCTCGGTAAATGACGTGGGCACGACTTGCTCGGGATTGATGTAGTCATCGTTGCGGCGCGTGTGGTCATACTCGCTGCTGATGCTCCTGGCTCACCTCGTCGTTAATCTGGCGCTTGCGGTTCTTGTAGAAGATGTAGTCGGTGTTGAAGTCAATCGAGGTCTTGCCCACTTTACCATTGTAGTAGGCGTTGAGGGTGTGGGGCATGTTGGACTTGGTGTTCATGAGGACACCATTTTCCAAATGGTCATAGAAATCTCCATTAGCCATCACGTCGGCGGAAAAAATACCTCTGTTGCGCTGCAGGAAATAGGCCTTGGTGTCATAGCGGAAGCCCATCGAGTGGTTGTCATTGAAGATGTAGTTCACGCCCGCCGAGGTGTAAATCGAGTTAAAGTGGCTCTTGATGTCGGAATGCTCAATCATGCGCCATGTGGTGTCGGCTTGGACGTCAAACACGAAGTCATCATTCTCGATGTTCCTGTCATCGTTGTACCACACGCTGCCGAACACGTCGAGCCCGCGATGGCGGTAGTTCCAGTTTACACCTAGGGCCAGGTCTGGGCCCTCACCCAGGTAGTAACTGGCCTGGGTGTTGAAACTGAAACCCTCGCCTTGGGGGCGCTTGGTCTTGATGAGAATGACCGACTCGACCGTGGCGTCATACTTGGCTCCGGGGTTGGTAATCAGTTCCACACTCTTGATGTCCTCGCTGCTGAGTTGGTCCAGTTCGGTCTGGCTCTGCAGTTTGCGACCGTTGATGTAAATGAGCGGCGTGCCCTTGCCGAAGACCTCGATGCCGTCCTTCTTGCGCTGCACGCCCGGCAGGTTCTCGAGCACTGCCTTGGCTGAGCCCACCTTGCTCAATAGCGTGTTTTCCACCTCGGTCTTGAGGCCGTCGGTGGTCAGTTTAAAGGCAGGGCGCTGTCCTTTGACAACAACCTCGCCCAGTACGGTCGCCTCGGGCACCAATGCGATAGTGCCCATGTCGTGAGTCGTCACGTCTATCACCCGCGTTTTGTAGCCCAGATAGGAAATCTTGATGATGGGCTTCATGGCATCGCCCGTGAGGGCAAAGAGCCCGTTATCATCAGTCATAGTACCAGCGACAAAGGCGCTGTCGCTGGCATTAAGCAGCACCACATTGGCAAAGGGCACCGGCGTCTGAGCCTCGTCAACAACACGGCCCGTAAATGTGCCGGCAACAGCGGTCATGGCGGCCAGCAGGGTCATTATCAGTGTAAAAAAGTATCTTCTCATTTGTCTATAGGTTTTATTGAGTTATCATCTTACCGGCAGCAAAAGTATCCTACCGTTTTCCCTATAGACACACTATAAAGGGTGAAAGGTTGCAATCTTGAAAAAAAACCTGCATTTTCACTCTTTAGGGTGTTAAAATGGCCGCGGCAGAGCCGCAGCACAGGGGACTGGCCTGACTAGACTGACTCCCCGTGCCGTGGTGTCATGGCCATGATGATAATTCTCGCTTGATGGCTTGCTGGTGTTAGTTAATTGGAGTAATTTTGCTTAATGGATTGGGAGAGGTACAAGAGCAAGAAGCAGTGGGCTGGTGAGTTGAAGCCATCAATGAAGCGCCGCCGGGTGGGGCATGACTATCAAGGCCGTTGCATCTATATGATCACTCTGGTCGTCAAGGAAAGGCGGCCGTTGCTTGGAACGCTCATGGGCAATGGCGAGACCGAGCCGGCCTTTGTGGAGCCGAGTCCACTTGGCCGGGCCGTGATGCAATCTCTTGTCAATATTCCCCAATACTATCCCGAGATTGCTATCTGGACCTTCCAGCTGATGCCTGACCACCTTCACTTTATCGTGTTTGTCAAGGAGAGGATTCCTGTTCACCTTGGCAAGGTCATCAATGGCTTTAAAGTGGGATGCAATCGTGTTTATAAAGAACTTGTCAAGAGTGAACTGCCTGGATTGTGGGAGGATGGCTATAACGATGTTATTCTTGGCCAAGAAGGGCAACTGCAGCGCATGAAGGCGTATATCCATGACAATCCCCGTCGGCTCGCCATCAAACGGGCTCATCCTGATTTGTTTCAAGTGCAAAGAAATATACAAGTGGGAGACTACACCTTTGCTGCCTTAGGGAATGTCTTCTTGCTGGATGCTCCATGCCTGTTGCAGGTGCAATGTACCCGCAAGCTCACAACACCGCAAATTACAGCAACTGTGCAGCACTTCCTGTCACATGCCCAGAACGGGGCGGTCCTCGTCTCCCCAAGCATCAGTCCTGGAGAAAAGGCTGTGATGAAGGCCGCATTCGAGCATGGATATCCAGTTATCGTGCTTCAGGAAAACGGCTTCGCCCCCCTGGCCAAACCAGGAGGGCAGCGATTTGATGCATGCGCTCAAGGGCGCCTGCTCATGCTTGCTCCATGGGAGCATCACAATGACCGGAGGGTAATCAAGCGCAACCAGTGTCTTGACCTTAACGAAATGGCCAGGGTAATCTGCCTAAAGAGCGAGCAGTGAGTGGCCGCGGCAGAGCCGCAGCACAGGGAACTGGGCTGACTAGGCAGGCCCCCCGTGCCGTGGCTCTGTCACGGTTATTCGATGGGCTTGAGGCCGAGGGGGTGAATTAACTGATTACCATGGGTCCCCCGCTTGGGATTCCTCCATGAGTTCTTTGCCGTAGGGAGTCAGGTACTCGGGGGCGTTAGGATCGTTGGGATAAAAGAGGGGCACGTCGATGTCGCCTTGGGCGAAACTGGCGATCTCATAGACCTGATAGACAAGATGCAGAAATCCTTCCTCGAAAAACCATACCGATGGAATCTTCATGATGCCGTCTTCGGGCATGAACAGGTCCTCCTCGGTGTAGTCATACTTGAGGTTGATGGATTTCATGATGTACGGTCGGATTAATTCCGGGTCAACCAATATGTCCTCTAAGGTGACAATCTTGTCGAGTTCAGTATCATAGGTGATGTAGTTGTGGGCATACATGCCATGGGCTGCGCCAGCAAAGTAGAAATAGCCAAATAGATGGAATAAGGCGAACCTTTGGCCTAGAGTCTTGAGCTCAACTGTATTGAAAGTGGAAGAATAAGAGGATTCGATATCTTTAAAACTTTCAAGAATCATATAGGGGCCACTGTCGCCAAAGGGCACACCCTCGTTGTCGGTGTACAGTATATACTCGATGGCTCGATCCATCTGCTTGATATCGTCCATGCCTGTCAGCCACTTGCAGATGGCCTCTTGCAGTTTAGGACATTCTTTGCCATTGAGCATCACTGGCCATAAAGCCTGGATGGAGTTTTGCTGATAGACGGCTTCTTCTCCTTCGCCAAGCTTTGCTTTGACAGTCTTGTCGATGTTATAGAAATTGCATGGTTTCCCGTAAGACAAAGTTTGTCCCACGGCTGTGACTGCCCATGCCATGACCATCACTGAGGTCAGGGTAATAATCAGTTTTTTCATGTGGGAGAATGTTAGTGAGTGATGTTTAGGCTATTCTGAGTAGTCGATGAGCTCCAGGCCGTAGGGAGTGAAGAGGCGTTTCATCTCCTCGGGCTTGAGCATGTAGGGATAGATGGGGGCATCGATGGCTCCCTGGGCGTAGCTGGCGATCTCATAGACCTGATAGATCACATGCAGGACACTGCCCTCGATGTAGAAGTCATTGGGCAGCGGCAGCAGCCCGTTGTCGGGGATGAACAGGTCGTCCTCGGAGTAGTTGTAGGTCTCCTTGATGGATTTCAGGGTTGCTGTGCGCAGCAGGGTGGTGTCGGCAACCACGTCTTCAAAGGCAACTGCCTTCATGGTCTTGAGGTCGTAGGTGACATAGTTGTGGGAGTAGGTGCCATGGGCAGCGCCAGCCATGAAGTAGTAAGTGCCCAGGTGATAGAGAAGCAGGCGGTCGTTCATGCTCTGCATGATTACGTCGATTTCGCTGGTCGAGAGCCGGTTCTCACCTTCCTTGACGGCATCGGTGGGAACGAGGCGCTCGTTTTCGATTTCGGTGTAGCTGGATGGATTCAATAGGAATTCGGTGACTTTGTCCAAACTGTTGAGCTCGGCGCTGTCGGTCATGGCTCTGAACAGGGCCTGCTGGAGTTCAGGGCAAGGCTTGCCATTGATGATCTGGGGCCAGAATGCCGAGAATGAGTTGTCAAAATATAATGTGTCGCCATCGTCGTCGATGTAGTAGAACATTTTCTCTGCATCGATGTTGCTGAACTGGCACAGCGTGCTGTCGTTGACATTACTGCCATCGCTTGACAAGGTCTTGCCGTTGTTGACACACGACCACAGGGTGAAAACCGTGATAGAGATGAAGAATAAGAGGATAATCTTTTTCATTGTGGTGATAGGTTAAGTGTTACACCTGCAAAGGTAGAAATTATTGCTGAAACTTATTGGCCATATAGGGCAAAAAAAATCCTCGACTCACGTCGGGGATTGCTTAACTAATTAACCTTCTAATACCATTAACATAAACCTTAAACATTTGATTTGAATGTCAAGAATACAACTGTCTCACGA
Organism: uncultured Bacteroidales bacterium; assembly: GCA_902792895.1. Taxonomy (GTDB): domain Bacteria; phylum Bacteroidota; class Bacteroidia; order Bacteroidales; family Muribaculaceae; genus Sodaliphilus. The sequence goes on from CADBBK010000030.1 coordinate 5,489, forward strand.
CACCTGGATTCTCATAACCTTAAAAACTATTACCATGAAAAACCGATGCAAAAGTAGTGCCAATATGTTTTATAACATAATTTTTGAGCACAAATCGTCCAGAAATTAACAAAAATTTACCGAATATATCGAGATTCGATATATTTTTACAAATTTTCACAATTTAAGATGGCGTTTTGCGCTAGGTATGGCGTGCCGTGTGACGTGAGTTTTCAGCCGACTAACGGCGTGATAGGGTAGCAAAGTAGATCATGTCGATTTCCTCGTAGGAGAAATCGCCGCTGAAGAAATTGCCTGTCTTGAGTTTCAGGCAGTCGGACAGGCGTTGCAGGGCCTGCTCGAACATCGACTGGTGGTCAAATGCCAGCGAGGGCAGCTGGTTGATGGGGAACCAGCGTGCAACACGCGCGTCGTCCTGCCCCAGCACGTCCTGCACGCGGGTGAGCGTGAAATAGGCGATGGAGATGACGCGTTCGCGCGGGTCGCGGTCGGGTGCGGTGAATGCCCCCAACTGCTGTATGTTGGTCACCTGCAGTCCGGTTTCCTCGAGCAGTTCCCGGCGTGCTCCGTCAGGCGCATCCTCGTCGATGTTGAGGAATCCGCCCGGGAAGGCCCATTGCCCTTTGTAGGGTTCGCCCCCTCGCTCGATGAGCAGCACGTTGAGTCGCAGCCCGTCATAGCCGAACACGACGGTGTCGGTGGTGACGGCAGGGTGTGGATAGCGATAGCTAAAATGTTCCATGGTAGTGTCTTCTATTTCTCTATAAAAAAGTGTTCGATTTGCTGGGGTGACTCCGGTCGGTCGAGCGCAATGGCCGCAAAGGGCACTATCGTGTGAGAGCCCTTGACTCCGCGGATGACCTGATACTTGAAGATGACGTTGCCATCGTTGCGCTTCACCTCGAGCGGGGTGACCATGGTGGGCCGTCTGGTTTCGGGCAGGAGAACGGCGACAACATACTGTTTCTTCCAGTTGATGTCGGTGGGTTTGCCGCCCATGATGGCAGCCGGGCCGAAGTAGGCATTGAAGTCCTCCTCGTTGTCGATGACCAGCCGCTGGATCTGGTTGCTGCCGATATTGTTGCGGACGTAGTAGTTGTCCAGCACCTCAAATCGGGCCGTCTTGGCTCCTTTCTTGGCCTGTCGCAGCTGGCTGCTCGTGCCACACTGGCAGCAGAGCAGCAGCGTGGCAACGAGGGTGATGATGGCGGTGAAACGTCTCATTGGTTCATTTGGTTTTTGATGATTTTGCTGTAATAGTAGTTGAGTACGTCGCTGGCGGCTACAAACGACGTCTGCTTGCCGGCCAGGACGGTGTCCTCCTTGATGGCGAGCAGCCGCTCGATCTCGGGGTCGAAGTAGAATCGGGCCAGCAGTTGCTCGTTGATGGTCTCGCGCATCCAGTAGCGTTCCTGCTGGTGGCGCTTCTCGTCGAAGTAGCCGTTCTTCTTGACGTGGTCAAAGTAGCGGTCGATCATGTCCCAGACACCCTCGATGTTCAGGTCGTAGTAGCCCGAGTAGGTGATGACCTCGGGCAGGAAGCCGCTGGGGGGCAGGGGATAGAGGTGCAGGGCGTTGCGGAACTGGGCCGCTGCCAGTTTGGCGCGCTCGATGTTGTCGCCGTCACACTTGTTGATGACGATGCCGTCGGCCATCTCCATAATGCCGCGCTTGATGCCTTGCAGTTCATCGCCAGTTCCTGCCAGCTGGATGAGCAGGAAATAGTCCACCATCGAGTGTACGGCCGTCTCGCTCTGGCCGACACCGACGGTCTCGACAAAGATGGTGTCATAGCCCGCAGCCTCGCACAGCACGATGGTCTCACGCGTCTTGCGTGCCACACCACCGAGTGAACCTGCCGAGGGGGAAGGGCGAATGAACACGTCGGGCTCGATGGCTAGTCGCTCCATGCGCGTCTTGTCACCCAGGATGGACCCCTTGGAACGCTCGCTGCTGGGGTCGATGGCGAGGACCGCGAGTTTGTGGCCCTGCTTGATGACGTGCATGCCGAAGGAGTCAATCGATGTGCTCTTGCCTGCACCGGGCACGCCCGTGATGCCGATGCGCCGGGAATTGCCGGTGTGTGGCAAGCACTTCTCGATGACTTCCTGGGCGATGATCTGGTGTTCGGGGTTGCGGCTCTCGACGAGGGTGACTGCCTGTCCCAGCACGGCGCGGTTACCCTTGCGGATGCCCTCGACATACTCGGCCGGTGTCAGTTGCGGTTTGCGTTTGCGCTTCAGGTAGGGGTTGACGATGGGCGGTTGCTCCACGCCGCTGTTGACCTGCAGCCCGGCAAACTGCTCGTCGTTTTCGGGATGATGCACTTCGGGGCACTCCTCGGTATGTTGTACGATTCTTGTCTTTTTCTTTGCCATTGTTATTTCATGTATAATATTGAGAAGCAGATGCTTGCGTCTCGAGTGGTCCTATGGGTTGTCTCATTCAATGATGCCCACCAGCCGGATGGTCACCTGGGGCTGGTCGGGGTCGTTGCACAGCAGCGTGAGCGGCACGTTGAGCAGGTCGCCCTTGATTGCTGCGGTGTTGACATTAACGGTAACGGTCGCCGACTTGCCCCGCTTGAGTTCGGTGCGGTTGGCTGTCGCGGTGATGCCTTCGCCGTCGGGTGCCCACAGGCGCCGGATGGCGAGTACATCCTTGCCCCGGTTGGTGACGGTGAAAGTGCGCGTGGCTGTCTCGTTACGCACGATGGTGCCGAAGTCCAGCCTGTCGCCGCAGTCCACCCGTGCGACGGGGGCGTCTTGCCGCTGCTTGTCGGTCAGTCCCTTGAAATTCTCGGTAATTTGGGCCAGCACATTGATTGCGGCGGTTCCTGCCACAGCATTCTCAGCACCCGAGAGCGGCCTGCAGGTGAGCACGAGCGTGTCGGTGTTAAGGCCCCAGAGCGGCGCGTGGCCCGAGAGATAGTGTACCGTGAGGGCGGTCACCCTTGCGGGAGGCACCGTGTCGGGCACCATGGCTGGATGGATGTGGGGTTTGGCACCCTCGATGCCCACGACAAGTGTGTCGGTCGAGGCGTTGTAGGTGCTGAGGTACAGTGTCTTGTTCTCGCCACGAGTGACTTCACCGAAGGGGATGTACTGCTGGCTGATGCACAGCGGACCGGCCCTGAGCGGGTACTGCTTGTCGAGTGTGGCCGCGGTGGGAATCACGTTGCCCGTGATTTCCAGCACGGTGCGCTTGGGCACGGTATTGGTCCAGACGAGCACCTGCTTGGTGAATTGTCCCGGCCGTCCCGAGGGGTTGTAGGTGATGTCCACTGTCGCGGTGTCGCCTGGCTGGATGGCCTCCTCGGGGTAGGTGACTGCAGTGCAGCCGCAGCCCGCCTGGGCCTTGACGATGAGCAGTGGCGCATTGCCAGTGTTCACCATGCGCATGGCACAACGCACCTTGCCGTTTTCCTCCTTGAACACGCCATAGTCATGGCTCTGCTCCAGCCAGGTGGCCTTGGGCTGAGCGATGGCGCAGGTGGTGAAGAAGGCGAGCACCAGGAGCGATATGAAGCGCGAGGCTGACACGTTCCAGAACTTACTTCTTGGGGATGACAGTGCCCTCAATCTGCAGGCTGATGGTGCGCTCCTTACCGTTGGTCTTGACCTTGACCGTCTTCTTGAAGGCGCCCGGCCGTCCGATGGGGCTGTAGGTCACCTTGATTTTTCCCTTCTTACCCGGCTTGATGGGCTTGGCGGGAAATTCGGGGCGCGTGCAGCCGCACGAAGCAGCCGCATCGATGATGAGCAGCGGCTTGTCGCCCGTGTTGGTGAACTCAAAGGTGCACGACACGGGGCCGTTGGCCTCCTTGATGGTGCCGAAGTCGTGGCTCTTGACCTTGAAGGTGGCCTCGGCCTGTTTGTCATCGGCCATGGCACTCAGGGCCACCAGGCAAGCGGTGAAAAACACCATAAATAACCGTTTAGTCATTGTCATTGTTCTAAGTGATGGTTAAGTCTAACTTGCAAAGTTAGGAACATTTTTTGGTGATGCCAACTGAAAGTCGCTTTTTAATATTATTTTATTGTTCTGTAACAGAAAAATCGCTCTATACTTGTGTAACCAGATCATAGTGTTTAAATTTGCAGTATTGGATAACTCACAAACTATAACGTAAATAGGATTGATTATGAAAAAAACTGGATTACTTGTTGCGATGCTGGTGATGATGGTTTCCGCCAGCAGCTATGCCCAGGACAGTTATCGCCAGGTTGTGAAGGATTACTTGACAGCTGTTTCTCAATTTGATAAAGACAAGGTGGGCATTTTGGCTTTAAGTGAGATTTTTGATAAGAATGGTCAAGTGGACATAGACCAATTGACAAAACGCTATTTTGATGAACGCTATGAGGATGACGTGATTGACTTCTACGTCACCTCTATGACAGAACAAGGCATGACTGAGGCCGATTTGAGAGAATTGTCATCACTGGTCTCCACTCCTGAATTCAAGGTCTTTTCGGACCATACCAAAAATTGGGCGATGGGGATCGCCTCCGAAATGATGGGGCCGCTTATGGGTATGATGGATTTTGATGAAAAAGCAGGGATAGATAGTCGTGAATACATGGACAAGGTATCGAATTACGTTTCTATTTTAGACTCGCCAGTTCAGCCTAATCCAGAGATAGATGCCGCCTATGCCGAAAAATTCAATCATGTGATGTTGAAATCGCCTGTTATGAAGTTATTGAAGGATATAATGCTCAAGAGGTTTGAACAGAAAGAAACCCCGGATGACCCTGGGCGCCAAGAGTCGGATACGAAAGTCAAAGATTGGATGACCAAGAATTTACCCGTCCTCTTACTGAACCACGCTTATGGCAATTTGACCCCCGAAGACCTTGACTATGCTTCCCATCTCTTTGCCAACGAAGCCTATTTCAAACTCTCAAACTTTGACCTGAACAACATCGACATGGAGAGTTTAAAAAAGAAGCAAGTTAATAGCAAATATTTGGAATGGATGCTTGCACAGGGCGCAAAGCTCACCGAAGACCCCAAGGCCATTATGGGTATGTTTAAGTCGCTTTTTGAATCTTACGAGTCACAAACGGACGATATCACCAAAGAGGATTGAATTCTGAGGAGCGATTATTTCAAGTCACCATACGCGTCAGCCGCTGTTTTCGATTAATCGGACAGCGGCTGATGTCACATAGATGCAGATTGTTTTTTTACCTTTTTCTGCGAGAAAAGGGGAGTGTAATGGCTTTTTTTGTAAATTTGCAGGATTAAACCCATTAACTAAAGAATTAAATCATGATGAAGAAGTTTTTGCTTTCTCTCGCTGCAGTGACGGCGATGACCGCAATGGCCGACACGCCGTTGTGGATGCGTTATGCTAGCATCTCGCCCGACGGCAACAAGATTGCCTTCTGCTACAAGGGCGACATCTATGTAGTCCCCTCTGCCGGTGGACAGGCTGTACAGCTGACCTCCCAGTCGAGTTACGAATCCATGCCCGTGTGGTCACCTGACGGCACGACGTTGGCTTTTGCCAGCGACCGCAAGGGCAATAACGACATCTATGTGATGCCCTCGACCGGCGGACAGCCCAAGCAGCTCACGCGAAACAGCGCCTCCGAGACGCCGTGGACCTTCAGCCCCGACGGCAAGTACATCTATTACAGCGCCTCGATCCAGGACCCCGCCTCCAGCATGCTGTTCCCCAGCGGTCGCTTGACTGAGGTCTATAAGGTGCCCGTGGCTGGCGGTCGCGCTACCCGCGAGTTGGCCACGCCTGCCGAGTATATCTGCTGGAACAAGACCGCAGACTATTTCGTCTATCAGGACCGCAAGGGCGGTGAGGACGAGTACCGCAAGCATCACACTTCATCGATTACCCGCGACATCTGGCGTTATGACGCCAAGACGGGCCATCATACCAACCTGACCAACATCGGCGGTGAGGACCGCAATCCCGTCCTCAGCCCCGACGGCAAGACGGTCTATTTCCTGAGCGAGCGCAACGGCGGGTCGATGAACGTCTATTCGTTCCCCATCGACCGTCCCAGCCAGCTCAAGGCCGAGACCAGTTTCACGGTCAATCCCGTGCGTTTCCTCTCCATCTCGGACAACGGCACCCTGTGCTTCACCCAGGACGGTGCCCTGTACACCATGCGTCAGGGTGGCCAGCCCCGCAAGGTGGACATCAGCCTGTGGCATGACGACAGCGACCAGGTGCAGCGCATGTCCCACACCCGTGGGGCCACCGACGCTGCCGTGTCGCCCGACGGCAAGATGGTTGCCTTTGTCGTGCGCGGTGAGGTCTTCGTGACCTCGGTGGAATACACCACCACCAAGCGCATCACCGACACCCCCGCTGCCGAGAACTGGGTATCGTGGGGCGCCGACAACCGCACCCTGGCCTATGCCACCGAGCGCAACGGCAACTGGGAGCTCGTCCTGGCCACCATCGGGCGCAAGGATGATCCCAACTTCCCCAACGCCACACTCATCAACGAGGAAATCCTGCTGCCCTCGACCACGGTGGAGCGCACCCGTCCCTGCCTGTCGCCCGATGGCAAGAAGTTGGCCTTCATCGAGGACCGTTTCTGCCTCAAGGTGCTGGACCTCAAGACTAAGCAGGTGACTCAGGTGACCGACGGCTCGACCTGGTACGAGACCAACGGCGAGTTCAACTACTCCTGGTCGCCCGACGGCAAGTGGTTTGCCCTCGAGTTCATCGGCAACCAGCGTGATCCCTACAGCGACATCGGCATCGTGTCGGCCAACGGCGGCCCCATCACCAATATCACCAACAGCGCCTACATCAGCGAGGATCCGCGCTGGGTGATGGAGGGCAATGCCATCATGTTCCGCAGCAACCGCCTGGGCATGCGCAGCCATGCCTCGTGGGGCTCGCAGGACGACGTGTTCATGGCCTTCGTCAACCAGGAGGCTCTGGACCGCTATAACCTCAATAAGGAGGACTATGAACTGCTGACCGAGGCCGAGAAGGAGGCCAAGAAGGCTGAGGAGAAGAAGGCCGACGAGGCCAAGGGTAAGAAGGGCAAGGGCAAGACCGCCGCTGCCCCCAAGGCCGACGACAAGGGCGTGTGTGTTGAGCTCGAGGGTATCGAGGACCGCATCGTCCGCGTGACGCCCAACTCGAGCAATATCTCGGGTTGCATGATTACCCCCGACGGCGAGTCGCTCTACTACCTGTCGGCATTTGAGAAGGGCTACGACCTGTGGAAGATGGACCTGCGCAAGCACGAGACCAAGCTGCTCAACAAGATGGGCGGCGGCGGTGCCGACATCCAGATCAGCAAGGACGGCAAGACGCTCTATGTGCTGGGCGGCAGCAAGATGCAGAAACTCACCGTGTCGGGTGACAAGCTCACGGGCATCGACTACAAGGCAGACATGAAGATGGACCTGTTCGCCGAGCGCGAGTACATGTTCAATCATGTGGACAAGCAGATCGAGAAGCGCTTCTACAACCTCAACTATCACGGCTGTGACTGGAAGGCCAACGTTGAGACCTACCGCAAGTTCTTGCCCCACATCAACAACAACCAGGACTTCGCTGACCTGCTCAGCGAGTTGCTGGGTGAGTTGAACGCTTCACACACCGGCGGCCGTTACTATCCCACCAGCGGTGAAGCCACGTCCGACCTGGGCCTCATCTATGACTGGAACTACACCGGCAAGGGCCTCAAGGTTGACGAGGTGATCGTCGGCGGCCCCCTGGCCAAGGCCAAGAGCCAGATTAAGCCCGGCACCATCCTTGAGAAGATCAACGGCACAGCCATCGACGAGGACAACGACTACACCGAGTTGCTCAACGGCCAGGCTGGCAAGAAGACCTTGCTCTCGCTCTATGACCCCAAGACCGGCAAGCGCTGGGAAGAGGTCACCAAGCCCATCAGCAAGGGCGCCCTCAGCGAACTGATGTACAAGCGCTGGGTAAAACGCAATGCCCACATCGTCGACAGCCTGTCGGGCGGACGCCTGGGCTATGTACACCTCGAGTCGATGAACGACGCCAGCTACCGCGACATCTACAGCGATGTGCTGGGTAAATACAACAAGCGCGATGGTATCGTGATCGACACCCGCTTCAATGGCGGTGGCCGCCTGCACGAGGACATCGAGGTGCTCTTCAGCGGCAAGAAATACTTCACCCAGGTGGTGCGCGGACGCGAAGCCTGCGACATGCCCAGCCGCCGCTGGAACAAACCCAGCATCATGCTGCAGTGCGAGGCCAACTACAGCAACGCCCACGGTACACCATGGGTATATAGCCATGACAAGTTGGGCAAGCTCGTCGGCATGCCCGTTCCCGGTACCATGACCAGCGTGTCGTGGGAGCGCCTGCAAGACTCTTCGCTCATCTTCGGCATCCCCATCATCGGCTACCTGCTGCCCGAGGGCAACTACCTCGAGAACACGCAGCTCGAGCCCGATATCAAGGTTGCCAACAATCCCGAGACCGTCGCCAGCGGTGAGGACCTGCAGCTCAAGGCTGCTGTCGAGGAACTGATGCGCGAGTGCGGACTCAAATAACGAATTAATCATGTGGGGCCCTACTGGGGTCCCACTTTCATATATCATCTTCAACCCACAGATAGCATTATGATGGATTTTATCGCTACTCACTTGACCGACATCATCGGTTACACCGCATCGGTTTGCCTGGTACTGGGCTACATGCCTCAGGCCATCTACACCATCCGCACCCATGACACCAACGGCATCGCACTGCCCACCTTCCTGATGATGGGGCTTGGTGGCATCTTCTTTGCCATCCAGGGACTCCTGCTCAAGAACTGGCCCCTGTTCATCACCAACGTCATCACCACCGTGTCGAGCGCCATCGTGTTCGGCATTAAGATGTATAACGACTATTTCAAGAAGAAATAGCGGAGGCCGACGGGACCGAAGGTAATGCCAAGATTTTAGGAAAATCGGGAGGGGTTTTCTTTGGTGAGTCAAAAAATAGCACTACTTTTGGGAACTTTTACCCGGTCCGGGTGATTGGATTGCATGACGTTGGTTTAATTTAACTTAAAATGTACCCTGTTTTCTTCAAGATTATTCTGTAACAACTTAATACTAATGATTATCTTATGAGACTTAAACTGTTTTTGCTTTTAGCCCTCTTTGCCACCTTGCCACTGCTGGCGCAGCGTGCTGGTGTGCAAGGTGTGGTGATTGATGCCAAGAGCGGTCTGCCCATCGCCGGGGCGACGGTGCTGCTTGACAACCAGGGCAGTGCGGCCACGACGGGCTCCGACGGTGCGTTTGTCATCGACGATGCCCGCCCCGCAAACGATGAGCTGCTGGTCATCGCCTATGGCTACAAGGAGTGGTCCCGTCCCGTCATCATCGTCACCGGAGAGGTGGAGAACGTGGGCCAGATTGCGCTGGAGCCCGTCTCGTTCGAGAGTGCCCAGTCGCTGGAGTTCCGCAACGCCATGGCCGACATGGCGCTGTCCGAGTCGCAGCTCGAGGACGAGGAGGGTAACACCCAGGAGGTGGCGCTGCTGAGCGGAGCCACCGACAACCCCTTCTACCAGGCCTCGAGTTACACCTTTAGCACCACTCGATTCCGCATCCGTGGTTATGAAAACAACAAGACCGAGACCTACATCAACAGCATCCCGTTCAACGACGCCATCCGCTTCTCGTTCAACTACTCGATGACGGGCGGCATGAACCAGGCGTTCAGGAACAAGACTATCGGCATGGGCTTGGAGGACAACACCTATGGCTTTGGCGGCATCGGCGGTGCCAACAACATCAAGACCTTTGCTGCTGACTATGCTCCCGGCACCCGCATCAGCCTGGCTTACACCAACGGCAACTACCGCTGGCGCGGCATGGTGACGCATGCCACGGGCCTGAACAAGCACGGCTGGGCAATGACCCTGTCGGCCGTGGGCCGCTATGCCAACGAGGGCGTGTATCCTGGCTCGTTCTACAACAGCTGGGGCTACTTCCTGGCGTTGCAGAAGGTCTTCAATCCGCAGCACTCGCTGACGCTGACGACCTTCGGCGCCCCGACCAAGCGTGCGGCCAACTCGGCCATCTATGAGGAATGCGCCCTACTGACGGGCAGCCACATGTACAGTCCTGACTGGGGCTGGCAGGAGGGCAAGAAGCGCAACTCCAAGGTGGTGCAGTCCTTTGACCCGACGGCTATCCTCAACTGGCTGTGGAAGCCCGACGAGTTCACGTCGCTGAACACGGGTTTTGCCTTCCACAAGTCATTCTACAGCAAGGCTGCACTCAACTGGTACCGTGCTGCCGACCCGCGTCCCGACTACTACCGCTACCTGCCGTCGTACTACGGCGTGAACACCCCGGCGTTTGACATCTATTACGACCGCTGGCACGGTGATAGCGAGTACACCCAGATCAGGTGGGACGAACTCTACCAGACCAACTACCTGAACAATCAGCTCGCCGACGAGGGAGGCCCCGAGAAGGGCTCGACCTACATCCTCGAGAACCGCCACAGCAACCAGACGAGTTACACACTGTCGAGCGTGCTCAACAAGCGCTTCTCCAACAAGCTGACGATGCAGACCGGCGCTAACGCCAACTACTCGATTGCATCCTACTACAAGACCATTAAGGACCTGTTGGGCGGCCGCTACTGGCTGGACGTGGACAACTTCAGCGAGCGCGACTTCCCCGAGAATCCCGAAATGGCACAGAACGACCTGGACAACCCCAATAACAAGGTGGGCAAGGGTGACCGTTTCGGCTACGACTACAATATCCTCACCCTCAAGGCCCAGCTGTGGCACCAGTGGATCCTGAACCTGGCCAAGTGGGAGATGTTTGCCAGTGTCAAGGGTGAGTATTTCCAGTTCCAGCGCGACGGCAAGATGCGCAACGGCCGTGCCCCCGAGAACTCCTTCGGAAAGGGTGACGTCCACCGCTTCCTGACCTACGGCGCCAAGGCCGGTATCACCTTCAAGCTCGATGGCCGCAACAGCTTCACGGGCCATGCCTTCTATGGCACCGAGGCCCCGCGCCCCTATGATGCCTACATCTCGTCGCGCACCAAGGACGACGTCATCGACCTCAAGGTGGAGAAAGTGTTCTCGGCCGACCTGAGCTATGCGATGAATTTCCGTAACTTCAAGAGCATTGTGACCGTCTTCTTCACCGACCAGCGTGACAACACCGAGCGTACGGCCTTCTACGATGACCAGTACAGCACCTTCTGTAACTTTGCGCTCACGGGTGTCCACAAGCAGTACAAGGGCGTCGAGGTGGGCTTGAGCTACAAGCTGTCGCCCTCACTCACCATGAGCGCTGCAGCCAATATTGCCCGCTATCAGTACAAGAACCGTCCCATCGGCACCCGCAGCTATGAAAACGGTGTTCAGCAAGACGTGACCGAGACCGTTTACCTGAAGAACTTCTATGTTGCAGGTACTCCCCAGGAGTGCTACATGCTGGCATTCAACTGGAGTGGCCCCAAGCAGTGGTTTGTTGAATTGAACGGAGCCTGGATGAACCGCTCCTATGTGAATCTGTCACCGGTGCGCCACGTCGAGATGCCGACCCTCTACTCGATGGCCGACAGCGAGGAGCAGCTCATGCAGATGATCAAGGACATCAGCCAGCAGGAGAAACTCAACGAGGCCCTGGTGATCAACGCCAGCATCGGTCATGTGATCTACATCAACCGCACGGCATCGTTCAACATCAACCTGAACCTGAACAACATCCTCGACAACAAGAACATCCAGACGGGTGGTTACCAGCAGGGTCGTATCGACACCAAGGACATTACCAACACCGCCAACAAGTTCCCCAACAAGTACTACTATGCACAGGGGTTCAAGATGTTCCTGAACTTGGGTCTGAAGTTCTAACCAGTCATCACATCTCATTCACAACTATCAACCAGATATTAATAAAACAAACTATACAACCATTATGAAACGTTTTAATTATTATCTCAGCCTCATGCTCCTGTTGGTGTTCACCGCTGCCTGCAACGATGAGTTTGACCAGCCGCCCATGGTGATCCCTACCGCAGCGCACACGCCCAACATGACCATTGCTGAATTCAAGGCCAAGTACTGGCAGGACGCTGTCAACTACATTGACACGGTCAAGGAAGATGTGGTTATCCACGGTTGGGTGACCAGTAGCGACGAGAGCGGCAACATTTACAAGTCGCTCTACATCAGCGACGGCACCGCCGGCCTGAACATCTCGATCAACCAGAACAGCATGTACAACACCTACCGCATCGGTCAGGAAATCGTGATTCCCCTGAAGGACTACTTCGTGGGTAAGTACAACGGCCAGCAGCAGCTGGGTTACCCGCAGTTCTACGACAAGGGCGGTGTGTGGGAAGCCACCTTCCTGCCCCAGGCCATGTGGGAATCCATCGTCGAGCTCAACGGTCTGCCCAACCCCGCACACGAGAACGTGCAGCCTGTTGAGGTGAGCATCAGCGACTTCCAGGGAAAGGCCGACGGCGAGACCTTGATGCGCTACCAGGGCAAGCTGGTGCGCCTCAGCGGTGTCCGCTTCGTCGATGCCAACGGCACCACCACCTTCTCTGAAGCGTCTGGTACCACCAACCACAACGTGACCGACGCCAGCGGCAACACGCTGGTTGTACGCACCAGCAACTATGCTGACTTCCGTGCCGACGTCCTTCCCGAGGACGAGGTGGACCTCGTTGGTCTGCTGAGCTTCTATTCTACGCGTGACAACGCATCGGGCACCTGGCAGTTCTACCTGCGCTCGATCGACGACGTGATTGGCGGTGGCGGCAAGGGCACCAGGAGCAATCCTATCACCGTGGCCGAGGCCATCGAAGTCCAGAACACCTCTGTCAAGGGTTGGGTAATGGGCTACGCTGTCGGTGCTGTGGCTCCCGGTGTGACCACCATCAGCGGCAATTCCGACGTTGAGTGGACCGCTCCCACCACGATGGACAACACCCTCGTGCTGGCCGATGATCCCGATTGCAAGGACATCAGCAAGTGCATTGTTGTCAGCCTGCCCCAGGGCTCTCCCTTCCGCGAGGAGGCCAACCTGAAGGATAATGTGTCCTACTACAAGACCGCCATCAAGGTCAAGGGTACGTTTGCTACCTTCATGGGTATCGCCGGTATTACCGGCAACACGGGCTCGAGAGACGAGTATGTTCTCCCGTTTGCACGTCCTGTCATCAAGTTGGAGGAGAACTTCAACGGCGGCCTGCCCACCGACTGGGTTGAGCTTGTGCACAGTGGTGACAAGCACTGGTACTATGCTGAGTTTAATAGCGATGGCTACGCCGCTATGACGGGCTATAACGGCAAACAGCCTCCTTTCGACACCTGGTACATCACCCCGCCGCTGGACATCAAGAATGCAGCCAGCAAGATTTTGACCTTCAGCACCGAGACGCGCAGCTACGGCAGCACCAAGACCGTCTTTGAGGTGTACATCATGAATTCGCTGGATCCCAACTCGGCTACCGTTAAGGTGAAGCTGAACCCCACGCTGGCCAAGGCCCCCAACAGCACCGGTACCTGGAGCTCGTGGACCCCGTCGGGCGAGGTTGACCTGAGCCAGTGGGCCGATGGTGTGTACTACATCGCATTCCATTACGCTGCTGCCCAGGATAGCGAGTACGACACTTGGGGCATCGACAAGGTGGTCTTCGGTGTCGCTCCGCCGCCCGTGACGCGCGCCGACTTTGAGACGATGGGTGATGCCGCCAACAAGATTGCCCAGTACACCTCGGCCAGAGGTTGGGTAGCCACCAACTCCTACCTGTTCGAGGGTGGTACGCAGGACAGCAACCCCACCTTCATCTTCATCGGCTACATGAATGGCTCCACAAGCGAGTATGCCAAGGCCCCGACGCTCAACGGCAAGACCGACGCCGTCGGCACGCTCGTTTCTCCTGTCATCAAGGGTGGCATGAAGAAACTCACCTTCAACTATGGTACAGCCTTTACCGACAAGCTGCTCTCCTTCCGTGTTGACGTGAAGCAGGGAGGCAACGTGGTCAAGACCTGGACCGTCAACGAGACCAACGTAGCCCGCAGAACGGCCTACACCTTTACTGAGGACTGCGACGTGAAGGGTGATTTCACCATCGAGGTCACTAACCTGTGCCCGTCGGCTTCGACCGATAACAAGGACCGTGTCTCGATCTGGAACATGACCTGGGATCCTGCCGAGTAATCGCATCGACAAGGAGTGAAATTCCCAAGGATTATCTAGACCATCTAGTTTCACAACTCTGAAAACAGACAATTGACAATGATCAACAAAGTATTACTGACGGCTCTGGCGCTGGTGGCATTGCTGCCGGCGCTGGCTCAGGGCCAGGACATGGACCAGCAGGAGCGCCGTTACACGATGTATGGCGTGATGTTCTACAACCTCGAGAACCTGTTCGATACCATCAACAACAATGGCAGCTACGACTTTGAGTTCTCGCCCCAGGGCGCGCGCCAGTGGAACGGCACCAAGTACTGGCAGAAACAGCACAACATGGCCTACACCATCAGCCAGATGGAGGTCAAGGGCTCTCCTGCCGAGGGACCGGTCATCATCGGCGTGAGTGAGATTGAGAACATCACCGTTCTGCAGGACCTCGTGCGTCAGCCCGAAATCAAGGACCGCCGTTACCAGATTGTGCACCACGACAGCCCCGACCGTCGTGGCGTGGATGTGGGACTCCTGTACAACCCCCGTTTCTTTAAGGTGTTGAACGTTACCACACAGCGCATTAACAAGTATCTGCCCGACAATCCCGACTTCCGCACCCGTGACCAGCTCACGGTGACCGGTATGCTCGCCGGCGAGAAGGTGACCGTCATGGTCAACCACTGGCCGTCGCGACTGGGCGGTGAGGAGGCATCGAGCTACCTGCGTGAGGCAGCCGGACGCATGGCCCGCGAGACCATCGACTCGCTGCTGCGTGACGACCCCAACCAGGGCATCATCTTCATGGGTGACTTGAACGACGACCCGCAGAACAAATCGTGCCGCGAAGCGCTCGGCGCCAAGAAGGAAATCAAGGAGTGCCCCGGCGACGGCACCTGCTTCAACCCGTGGTGGAACATCCTGAACCGCGGCATCGGCACCCTGGGCTACAAGGGCAACTGGAACCTGTTTGACCAGATTATCTTCACCGACTACTTCCTGCGCAACTACGACAGCAAGGACAAGCCCACGCTGACCTTCCTGCGCGCCGAGGTGCTGAACCGCAAGTTCTTGCGCTCCAACGAGGGCGACCGTCAGGGCTATCCCATGCGCACCTACTCGGGTGGCGTGTTCCTGAACGGTTACAGCGACCACTTCCCCACCATGATCTATCTGGTGAAGGAAGTCAAGTAACGGGCAGAATACAACATTCCCCACAACCTAACGGCAGGGGGCAAGACCACTGAAGGTCTTGCCCCCTGCCAGTGTATTGGTCGAGGGGAAACGTGTTTTTGTCTATATTATTTGTTAAGGCGCCGGGAGTTGATTAATTTTGCAGGTTGTATAATTACCTGGAATTACAATGACGACCGATCCTGAAAAAAACAAGATGCGTTACCGCAACTTGATGTTGCACATCCTGTGCTGGGCATTGCTGTTCATCGTGCCGCTGTTCTTTCATAGCTCAGAGGAGAACTGGACTAACGTGTGGCACCGGTATATGCGTGGACTGGGGGCGACAGTGTCCTATCTGATGGTGTTCTACCTGAACTACCTGTGGATTGTGCCCCGTTACATGCTCAAGAAGAAAGACTGGAAGATGTTCCTCTTGATAAATGTGCTGGTGCTGGTGGCAGGTCTGCTCACCGTGGACCTGTGGCACGTTATCATCAATAACTTCATGCCCGAGCTGGCCGACAAGGGTCACAGGGCTGGACGCCACTTCTCGAGGATACCCCGCTACTTTTATGGTTCGCTGGTCAACATCCTGTTCATCGCGCTGGCAGTGGCCGTGAGGATGTATCAGCGTTGGCAGCATCTGGAGGAAGCCCGCAAGGAGGCCGAGGCCGCGCGTGCCGAGGCCGAGCTAAGCAATCTGCGCAACCAGTTGAATCCCCATTTCCTGCTCAACACCCTGAACAACATCTATGCGCTCATTGCCTTTGACCAGAACAAGGCGCAAACGGCGGTGAGTGAACTGAGCAAGTTGCTTCGCCACATGTTGTATGAGAATCAGCAGGACTTTGTGCCGCTATACAAGGAGGCCGACTTCATGCGCAACTACATTGAGTTGATGAAAATCAGGATGTCTGATCATGTGAAAATCGACACCAACATCAACATTGGGCCCGACGATTCCACACCGGTGGCCCCGCTCATTTTTATCTCTCTCATCGAGAACGCATTCAAGCACGGCATCTCGCCGCAGGGAGCGGGCGAAATCAAGGTTGACCTCAATCAGGTGGATGGCAACATCACCTGCGAGATACGCAATACCTGCTACCCCAAGCGCTCTAACGACAAGAGCGGGTCGGGAATCGGCCTGGAGCAGGTGGGCAAGCGCCTGGAACTGATGTACCCCGACCGCTATACATGGGAGAAAGGTACTACGCCCGACGGCAAGGAGTATTATTCAAGAATCATTATCAAGAAAGAAGAGTCATGATTATCAAGTGTGCCATCGTTGACGACGAGCCGCTGGCAGTGGAGCTGCTGGCAAGTTATGTGACCAGAATCCCGTTCCTGGAGTTGTGTGGCAAGTATAATAACGCTACCGATGCGTTGCACGGCATCGGCGAGACGCCTGTCGACCTGCTTTTCCTCGACATCCAGATGCCCGAGCTCAACGGCTTGGAACTGAGTAAGATGATTCCCGAGACCACCCGCATCGTGTTCACCACGGCCTTTAACCAGTATGCCGTGGACGGTTTTCGCGTCAATGCGCTCGACTACCTGCTCAAGCCCATTAGCTATGCCGACTTCCTGGAGGCGTGCAACAAGGCCCTGCAGTGGTTCCAGCTCATGCAGCAGCAGAGCGAGCAGCCCGCTGCCGCTGTCGAGGAACCGACCAGCATCTTTGTCAAGAGCGAATACAAGCTGCTGCAGATTCAACTCGATGACATCCGCTACATCGAGGGACTGAAAGACTATGTGAAAATCTACACCGAGCAGTCACCGCATCCCATCCTGTCGCTGATGAACATGAAGGCCATCGAGCAGATGCTGCCCGCATCGCGCTTCATCAGGGTGCACCGCTCGTTCATCGTGCAGAAGAGTAAAATCCGTGAGATCGAGCGCAACCGCATCGTCTTTGGCGACGTGTACATCCCCATCGGCGACAGCTACAAGCAAGCCTTCCAGGACTTCATCAATTCCAAGTAGGCCCGTACCCCCCGCAGGGGCGAAAGCTAACTCCACGAACCGAATAGTTTATTATTCTTTCATGAAATTCGTTTTAATTGGCAAAATTCGCATTAAAACCTTCTGGCTCAATGTGTTTTCTAGGGCTGTTTCTTGAGGCGATAGGCATAGGACGTGCCTGTTGCGTCGCTCTTGGTGAGCGTTACCTCGCGTGACGACGTGGTGGTGACACTAAAGTCGTTGGTGGCCTCCAGGCCAGGCATGACGATGTAATAGACCGCGGGGTCGGGGAAGGTGATGGTCATGGCATCGTCGTCCTCAGTCCAGGTGCCGTAACTCTCGACCGTCTGTTCGTGGCCGGAGACCTGAGTTACCTTGAACACGTGGCTCTGGAACTGGAAGAAGTAGTCGCCCTCGACGTTGACGGGCGTGCCGCCGGCAGTAATCTGTTCGACGTGCCAGGTACCGAACCAGATGCCGATGTCGCCGTGGTTGCGGGTGCAAGATGCCAGCACCAGCACCGACAGGATGGATATGATAAATAATGTCTTTTTCATCGTTTCTTGAAGTTAAAAGCACCACGGTAGGTAATTCCCAGCATGCCGCCCCAGTTGTTGCCGTAGAGCTTGCCGTGGTCCATGGCCACGGACGCCGTCATCGTCCACGGGCCATAGAAGCAACTGCGCCAACCCCAGGGCGTGAAACTCACCTCGGCCATTATTGAGAAGTCATCGACGCTGCCAACGCGCGGAATGATGGGAGTACCCCATGCCTTGCGGTAAGAACCTAACAGGCGGTAGCGCCATTCCGATGCCAGATAACCCTTGAGTCCGATGTGAAAGCCGCGCAGTACGTTGTCACGGTAGCGCATGTAGCCGTCAAGGTTGTATAGCGGTGACTTGACAAAGGGCGAGCCGATGGACATGCCGCGGCTCTGGTAGCCGTTATAGATATAGTTGTTGTAGTAATCGTCGGCACCCGACGAGTGGCTGGTAATGGGCGTATCGGGGTGGTCGTTGGGCGTCCAGTGGATGGGGCCGCTCTGGTTGGTAAAGTCGATGTACTCGATGACAGCGCCTTCAACCAAGGGTTGTCCTACAGCATTGCGGTATTCCAGTCCCCACAGGCCGTCAAAGCCGTTCATCTTGCCGATACCCGAGCCGTCCTCCCACAGCCACTGGGTGTAGGCACGCATCTGCTTGCCGTCATTCAGGTTGCCCTCGAGCGCGATGTCCCAGGTGCCCAGGTGGTTGCCCTCGACAAAGGAGTCGCCCGCGCTGGTGCCGCCGCTGCCAGCGATAAACGTGCGGAAAAAGGCCTTTGCGTCGGCTTTCATCTTGATGGTGCGCGTCAGTTGGCCGTTTTCGTAATAGTTGGCTGTGCCAGCAAACTGGCAGGCCGACTGAGCTCCGATGGTGAACACGACGGGCTGGTCGGGCTTGGTGCGGAAGTGCAGGCTCTTGTAGTGGAGCCAAAAGTCAGTGGTGATAAAGTGGTTGTAGTAGTTATAATGGTGCTCGAGCCACTTGTCATCCAGCTGGCGGTAGTAGCCGAACTCGCCGTTAATCTGCACCCAACCCTTGGTAAACGGGATGTTCTGGAAATCGAAGAAACCAGCACACAGCCCCACAGGCGGGCGGGCATTGTTGCTCCACACGAGGTCACCGCTGCTCAACTTGCCGTTGACAATAGGCGAGGATTTATACGTTTGGCCCGCCACGGCAAAGATGCTGCGGTACTTGGCTGCCAGGTAGGCTTGTTGGATCCATACCCGTGCAGGATGTTGCTTTTGTACCTCAAACTGGCCATCGCCCTTGTAGCGCTGATAGCCTGCACTGGATGCGTAGCCGCCCCAAACTTCGATGCCTGCTCCCCAAGCAAAACGCTTGTCAGGATCCGTGCTATGAACCAGACTGGCGTTCAGCAGGGCAGAATACTGCTGGGTGATGTTGCCACCGTTGTTGGAGGAAATGTAGTAAGGTGCCAACTCGCTGTTACCGGCGTTAGCAATCATACCTACCGAGTAGATGGTACTGTAAATGCGGGTCTCAACAGGGTCTGATGTGGAATATTTAGTGCTTTTTGCTTGAACACTGTCCACGGGCTCTTGACCCACTACACCTAGGGCAGCGGTGAGCATGATAAGTAATGATAAAGTGTATCTTATCATGATGTATTTGAGTGTTATCGTACGATGTTTGCTAGATAAGAGTCGATGTGGCGTCGCTTCTTTTCGTCGGCAATCTCATCGATGTTGATGAGGATGCCGGTCTCCTCAACGTCGCCGAACTCGCGGTTGATGGCTGTGCCCAACAGCAGCATCTTGGGAGACAGGCCCATATAGGCATTGACCAGCGGCGGGATGTTGATGTTGTGCTGGCGGATGAAGGCGTTCAGCCGCTTGTAGTCCTCACGGAAGTCGTTGCCCACAAATTGAGACCTCAGCGCGGGATCGTCGTTGCGAGTGTCGGGAAGCGGGTCGATGGGCACCACCAGCCCCTCCTTGTCCTCGAAGTAGAGGTTGAGGAAACACAGCAGCATGTCGCGGCACTCGCGGTCATAGGAGGGGTACATCGTCATCTTGCCGAACATATATTTAACCTTCGGGTAGATGATGGTCAATGCGCCCAGGCCGTCCCACAGGTTGTCGAGGGCAAACAACGCACGCACGCCCTCGCGTGTGGACTGGTACTCGGGGCGGACAAACGAGCGCCCCAGCTCGATGGTCACGGGCAGAATCTCGTCCAGGAACCGCTGGCTGAAGCGGAACAGGTGGCCTGTGGCGATGTGTGGCACCCTGTCGTTGACCTCGACGTCCCAGCCGCCGATAAAGCGGTAGGCACCGATGATTTCCCGTTTCTCGGGGTTCCACACCAGCAGTTGCCGGCACGGGTTGTCCATCGTGTCAAACTCGTCGATGTCGCACGCCTTGCCCGTTCCTCCACCCGATGCGCGGAAGCTGATTTCTCGCAACCGCCCGATTTCCCGCATCGTGTTGGGGGCGTTGTGGGCTGTGATGACATAGATGTCGTTGTCGGCCTTGTTGGTGTGCCGCAGCAGGCGTTCGGCAGTCAGTTCCTGCTCGATAAGTTCAACGGGTATGGGTTCAATGATGGGTTCCATAGGGCTTAGGATTTGTGGGATGTCGGAGCCATATTAATCACTAATTCACGCAGGCGGGCAGCCTCCTGCTTGGGGTGGGCAGCATCAAGCGAAGTCCAGGGGATGGGCTCGCCGACGATGACGCGTAGCGTGCTGCCGCACTTCTTGATCATCTCCTTGGGCAGGAAGATGAGTTCGATATTGAACTTGATGCCCAGGCGCTTGCGCCACTTGGCAAAACGGTAGAAGAAGCGCGAGTTGGCGGCATCAAAGTAGATGGGCACGATGTCGCGCTGATGCCCTGTGGCATGGACCACGGCGGCCTTCTGCCACGGCAGGTCGGCAATGGTGCCGTCGGGCTGCAGGCGCGAACACAGGCCTGCAGGGAAGGTGATGAACTGTTTGTCGCTCTTGAGGGCCTCCTCGATCTGGACGGCGGTGGTGCGCGACTGGTTGCCGTACTTGTTCACGGGCAGGAACACGTCGCGCAGCGGCTCTACGGCCATCAACAGGTCGTTGACTAGGAATTTGATGTTGCGATTATAGCGGTTGCCCAGCAGCGAGATGAGCGCCAGTCCGTCCAACCCGCCCAGGGGGTGGTTGGATACAAACATGAAGCGTCCTTCGGGCAAATGGTCCAGACCCGAGGCCTCGACGGTGATGTCCATCTCGTGGAGGGCCGCAGTGGCGGCATCCACGCTGTTCTTGCCTGCCATGCGCTGCAGGATGGCATTCAATTGGTCCTGGCAGATGGTGCGCTCGAGCCACCGCACCGCAAAGCGCGGAATGTAGCGATAATGTCGGGGCAGTCTTGCCCTGAGCACTTGATCGACATCTATTTTTATCGGCTCGTTGCTCATGTTGGCTCGTTATTGAATGGATTCAAACAACAAAAGTAAACATTTTGTATGAAAACTGAAAGCATGGACCGAAAAATTTGTTTACCACAGTGAAATGTTCTACTTTTGCAATGCATAAACAAACCAGATAGGCCCAAAGACATGAGAAACGGAAACGGAATAGCCATGCCCAGACTTCTCTTGCTGCTCGCCGAGGTGATAGCCTTTGCTGTCCTCGCGTGGGTGGCCGTGGCGCATTTTGGCACCACCGATGGCCTCGGCATCACCGTTTCCTATCTGATCGCCTATGCAGTCCCGCGTGTAATCCTGTCTCGGGCCCGTGGCACATCGATGAGCGCCTGTGTGCTCCTGTTTGTCGTCACGGTTGTCCTGATGGCGCTCGACATCAAGCGGTTGATCGACTGGACGGCCCTCGAGGGCTTCTCGCTTGAGCGTCCCAACCTGACGAGTGATGCCCGCTATTACTACAAGTGGGCGCTGTATCACTTCAACGGCAGTGTCGATTGTGAGAACGTCGCGTTCCCTGGGTTCCCGCTCATCATGCTCGGCCTGTGGAAGGTGTTCGGCCTGAGCACCGTGTGGCCGCAGGCAATGAACCTGATGTTCACCCTCACGTCGGTAGTGCTCACGGGTATGACCACGCGCCGTCTGCTCACGGGGCGCGTAGCGGCCTCGGCCCGCACCCTGCTGCTGGGCGGCATGGCAATGGTGTCGATCATGATCTACTACCTGGTGATGGGCACGGCGATGCTCAAGGAGGGCTCCATCAGCCTAACCATGACCATGGCGGGCTACTCGCTCGCGTCGATGGCGGCGATTGACGAGGAGCGTCATCGCCCGTGGCGCGACTTCGTGGTGTTCGTCGTGGCGTGTGCACTGATGGCGTTTGTGCGCACCACCTACTTGTATTTCATCGCGCTGGGCATCGTCATCATGGTGCTGCCGCACTGGCGCCGTGACTGGATCATGGCCACGGCTATGCTGGCCGTCTTCCTCGTGGCCCTGCTCGTGGGCGACCATTTCGCGTCCTACTCCTTTGAGCGCCATGCCGAGATTGTGGGCGGTGGGTGGAACATGCAGCGCTTCTACATCAAGGGCGACTCCCAACTCATCTACCGCAAGGTGCTGGACTATTATTTCCTGTATTCGCCTTGGCACCGTGCGTTCATGCTGCCGATGACGATGACGGTGCAGTTCCTCATCCCCCTGCCCTGGCTCTATTTCGAGGAGACATACATCCTGAATGTGCTCAGCCGATTCACCTGGGGCTGGTACATGGTGGGCGGTACGGCCCTGTTCTATTACATTGTTATGAGCTGGCGCCGACAGGCCTGCATGGGCGCCTGGGCTTGGTGGCCCGCAGTGGCATTCGCCGTGATGGCCTATGTCATGGCAGGCTCCATCGCACGTTATGTGCTGCCCATCGAGCCGCTGTTCGTTCCTGTGGCCATGTTTGTCGTGTGCAACCTCGCCGAGGGACGCTGGCGCCGCCCGTTCAAGGTGTGGTGCATCGTCTTTGCCCTCATGCTGGCTCTGGCACTCACCGTGTGCTTCCTGTTCCAGCGCGGCTACATCGACCACCTCATCAGCTGATAGATTTTGGAATAAACGATTGAATGTAATCGTCTAACTTGAGCACTAGCCTCAAGAAGTGTTAAAGGAATGTTAAAAATGGGGGGTAAAAGTATTCCGGAAATATTATGTATCTTTGCGAATTAGAGCACTACTAAAACCAATCAATCAATTACGGATATGAAAAAGACATTACTTTTATCGATTTTGGCCCTGCTGGGCATGGCCCAGGCAGCGGCACAGGAATACGAAGGGCTCTCGATTATTCGAGAGGGAGTTCAGTGGGTCAATGAGAAGGTTATTGTCAATCATGGTGATACGACCTGCTATTACTACAAGTATGAGTTCAGTGGAATAGATCCTGGTGAGACAACTTCTGAAGGTGATGTTTTCAATGCCCTTTACTACTATACAGGTGATAAGCTCAATGTTGAGCAAGATAGCCTGATAGCAGGACTGAGGGGAGGTGTTGAAGCGGTAAGTTGTTTTAGAAACGATCCCTATTGGGATTTGTACTATAGTGATAAGATATTATTGAGGCTGGATATGTTAATTGCTGAGGATGCAATCTTCCCATTACTGTATCATTTTCCCCCTATTGACTGCATGCATTATTATTTGTATTGCCATGACGCTTGGTTAGAGGTTTGGTATTCAGAACCTTTTATGAAAGAAGAGAACATTAGAGAGGTTAACCCCATCATGATAGAAGGAATTGAATGCAAGCGGGCTGCTTATCTGGATGACCAAGGCGACACTTTGGCCTATGTGGTGGAGGGCATCGGTTTTGACAGTTACGACTTAGGAGATTTACTGACACCGTTCTCATATCGCCACTTCCCCGATGCAGACTATCAGGAGTGGTGCGGGTTGAGCCATGTGGTGAAGGACGGGAAGATCATCTATAAGGGGATGCGCTACCGTAAAGACAACCTCACAGGTATCGACGAGGTGGTGGCAGAGCAGCCGCGGTGCCCGCTGGACGATAACTACTACAACCTGATGGGCCAGCCCGTGGGCAAAGAGGTGCCGCCCACCCCCGGCATCTACATCCACCACGGCCAAAAAATCGTCATTAATTACTAAAACCAGATTAGATTATGAAAAAGACATTACTCATTACATTGTTTGCCCTGCTGGGCCTGTCCCAGGCAGCGGCGCAGGAATACGAGTACGTCCCGTTTGTTCGCGAGGGCGTCAAGTGGGTGTACTTCTATAATAATTATGACGACACATATCCTGCTAATCCTCATCTGGCGATTGGCACCGTTTATCTGAATCTCGAGTTTAAGGGCGATACGGTGATCGACGGCAAGACCTATAAGGCGATGCACAAGTATTATGGCGACCACATAAATACCGAAAATGACACGATACCCATCTATATGCGTGAAGAGGACAAGATTGTCTATGGCATCGTGCCTAGCGGTAAGACATATCGCGATTGTCCTATCGGGAACTGTGTTTCTGAGGATGACAGGAAAGCAGTTTACAGTGGTCAAGAATTCATTTTATATGATTTCAATGACCCGATTACCTACTGGGACACCATTGCCAGTCAAAGTGGACTCACTTCTTTGTTCCCTAATTGCTATCAGTATAGTGACACCATTGCCATCGGCAATCATTTGGCCAAACGATATGTTGGGGAGCTATGGAGTGAGTTCAGAATGATTGAATCTATCGGCATGGATGGACCCACCAGTTATACTCTATCATTCTTGATGCCCATGGCGATTGGAGGAGGTGTGACCTTCAACTTAAGCCATGTAATCGAAGACGGTGAAATCATCTACAAAGGGTGGTACTATAAAGATCCAGAAGCCGCCGAGTACGTCCCGTTCGTTCGCGAGGGCGTCAAGTGGGTGTACAGCATCGAGAATTATCATTATTTTGAGGATTACTATACGAATCCTGCCCGTGGGGACAATAAGGCTTACCGAACCATTGAGATGAAGGGTGACACTGTGATAAATGGTAAGACCTATAAGGCCGTGCATAAGTATGGCGGTAACACCATCAACGAGGAAAATGATACCGTTCCTGTTTATCTTCGTGAGGAGGACAAGATGGTCTATGCCATAGTACCCGATTACACGATTTATGATGACTGTTGGGTGGGTAACTACTTCGGGACTGACGAGTATTACGATGCCATGCTGTCCGGTCAAGAGTTTCTGCTCTATGATTTTCAGGATCCAGTATCCTATTGG
>CADBBK010000031.1:0-29059 GCA_902792895.1 uncultured Bacteroidales bacterium
CTTCATCAATCACGGATTGAGGTTAACATCGCAAAGATACACCTTATAAATAACAATAAAAAATTTAAGATAAATTAAATTTGTTAAAAAATATAAAATCCATTTTTACATGTCTGCCGATTTCTTGACCTCCTCATGATAGAAATAGTTCACCACGATGAGCGGTGCATCAAAGGGACGCCTGATGCTGTCATCATCGCGGAGCGTGAAGCAGCCGGATACAACCCTGTGGCCATAGCGAATCAGATCCCCAGGTCAATGTAACGTAAATCAAGGCGCATCGCCAGCCGTGGCTTGACGTTGCGCCTTGTGATAAGGGAGATTATGACTTTGTGCAGAATAAATTGGAATTCATCCGATTGATGGCTTCGCCTAGGCATAGTTAAAACAAGTTTTCCCTCTGCTTTCGGCTCGCACATAAATTGGAATTCACTTATTTGCTAACTATATATTTGCCTTAACGCAATTTTTCGATTCGTGGATTTGGTGTTCCCTGATAATACCGGTTCTTGTCGAAAGCAAATGATTGTCCTGCAACAAAATCATGGCCACAAATGAACGAGGCAATATCAGCGTCGGACATTAGCGAATCACGGTAATACACATGGTTGCCATCGTGCGAATAATCAGAATCTGAGTTATTGTCTGACACATAATCCTCATGTACATAATGGGATGGAAATATCACAAATGTCTTTGGATTGGCTCCAAGCAACAGGCGATTTTCATAGTAAACATGCTTGCTGTCGGCATACCAGTCACGATATCTTTCTACTCTATGGATGGTAGCAAAGTCAGTACCTTCAGGCATGGTCATCAGTTCGGGATTATATACCGTCTTGCCATCAGTATGGAAAGCGTCCCATAGTCCATCCTCCATATTCTTGTGCTTTAACGTGTTGAGGTCTCGAATTGCCGAGCCGTGAGCCTCACAATATACACGGTGCTTGTCTTTGCCATAGTGATATTCCCCCTTCAATACGGCGAAAGACGCTGGGTCTGCTCCCTCTACTATATTGTTTTTGTAATAGACACACTTGGCATCAACTGCATAGAAATCATTTAAAGCCTTAAACGTGCGGTAATCTCCTACAGACACAGATCTATTATATCCATCGCCATCAATACCGATATAATAGACCTGAAGGCTATCTAAAGCCCAATTACTGTCAATCTGCCTGAAACTTCCCATATTTGCCACATGGAGAGGCAGGTCTCTCATGTAGTAATCGTGTGCGTCATGAGCAAGAGCATCAGCAAGATTTGAATTTGGTACGACAAAAGTGGCAGGCTCTGCTCCTTCTATCATATTGCCATTAAACCAAACATGGTGCATATCGGCTGCATAATCATCGCTCAGGACTTTGAATGTACTTGGGTCAGCCCCTTCCAATATCTCACACTAATAAGCATAGTTAACATCTAATGCATACGTTTTGTTTAGGCGTTTATAGGTCGAAGGATCATAACCTTCTGGTTTCCTTTCGGCGTATGTACTTGATGCGAATGCTAGAAAAAGGAAGAAAACAGCCACAGGTACCAATGGGCACAAATTGAACAGCCATGTCTTTCCCATTTTTTTGGAAAATTCAAACCACAATCTTATTAATGGAATCACATAGATCGGGTAAAGCCAGATGGTGTACGTTGCACCCCAACGGCAAAAATTGTCGATAGAGGATTGGATTGGCGCATCCCAGAAGAATATGGACACAAATAAACCTATTGGCCAAAATAACAGTGCTAGTAGCATCAACTGGACAACGGTTTTCTGGTCTGGTGTAGGCTGTTCTCCCAAAATACGAGCAATCAGTCCTTTTGAGTTAGTTTTCTGTCCCATCTTGATTTCTTTTTATCATTTTGAGACTAAATTCCTATTTCATGGCATTTAGGGCTTCGCCTCAGCATAGCTCAAGCATACTTGGCTCTGCTTTCGGCTCGCGACTAAATTCCTATTTCATGGCATTTAGGGCTTCGCCTCAGCATAGCTCAAGTAAACTTGGCTCTGCCTTCGGCTCGCGACTAAATTCCTATTTCATGGCATTTAGGGCTTCGCCTCAGCATAGCTCAAGCAAACTTGGCTCTGCTTTCGGCTTGCGACTAAATTCCTATTTCATGGCATTTAGGGCTTCGCCTCAGCATAGCTCAAGCATACTTGGCTCTGCCTTCGGCTCGCGCCTAAATTCCGATTTGTCTCTTTTTCTCTGCTGCAAAGGTAGCGATTTCTCACAACACCCTCGCTTTCATTGTCACATTTCTACTCTTTCTACTTTGAAGGTCTAGTAGAATTGGGAAGGTTATTCCTTAGGAAAAATGCACGAACAGCATGTTTATTCCTAAGGAAAAATGTAATTTTGCGGTAATTATTCCTTCAAAAGAATGTAAACCATTGCGAATAATCATAGGAATTGAGTTCCTATCATCAAATTAATCAATGGTTGGAGAATGTTTAATCGGCAAGGCGCCCCTTTTCAATCTAATTGACAGGACATGAAGATTGACATCCGACAAGCAAGCAGGGAGCAGGCCCCAGAGATTGCCCGCATGATCATGTTGGCCATGACGGACGACTGCTGCCTGAGTTTCTGTGGCGAGGGCTATGGGCTGGATGACTTTTACAAAATGATGACCCTGCTGGTGGAGCGGGAGGATTCGCAATACAGTTACAAGAACACCTGTGTTGCCCTGGACGGTGACAAGGTGGTCGGCATCTCAGTCAGCTATGATGGCTCAAGGCTCCACGAACTTCGCCGTCCTTTCCTCGAATTGGCCTTAAAACTCATCTGTAGGGACCATTCCGGCATGAATGATGAAACGCAGCCCGGTGAACTCTATCTTGACTCGCTGGCTGTGCTGCCAGAATATCGCCGAAAGGGAATTGCAAGGCGCCTGATACGCATTACTAAAGAACGCGCTGACCAAATGGGACTGCCTAGCCTTGGGCTACTGGTTGATAAAGGCAATCCCGTTGGTGAGGCACTGTATAAATCAATCGGTTTTCGATATGTAAACGACAACCACTGGGGCAGTCATGACATGAAGCACCTGGTGCTATGAAAGAATGAAAATATGTCAAGGCTCGTCAGGAGGACGTCAGCTGGTTATACAACAGCGAGCAGCCGGCTGTATGGGGTGTCGGCGCGGCCAGTAAGCCTGACCAGGCACTCTCGGTAACGGAGTGATCCCAACACGGCGGTATCAGCGGCAGCGCCATCGATGAGCGGTGGAAACAGGGTGATCTCCGCCGGGCGAAGTCGCCCAGCGGCATGAGGCTGTAGCGGAGTCACCAATCAATTTAGCGGAGTTATGTTCAGGCAATTTATCTCATCTGCGTGAGATAAAGATATCTGCATGAGATTGAAGGAGTCAACAAGCACTAAGGTATAGTCTTTTAGATGCTTATTTTTTTAAATTCGGCTTGTAAATCATTGAGGAAATGCGCTGCTTCTAAACCATCCATCTGCGCATGATGGAACTGGAACGAAATGGGGAGCAATGTCTTGAAGAGTCTATGCCGGTACTTGCCCCAAGCGAGAAATGGCGTATTAAAAACCTCAGCATAGATGCTCACCACTGTGTCAATCTCACAGTCAGGCAGAGCCGATGTGCTGATAACCATGTAATCGTCGCTCAAATTGTGAGGTTCACCTGTTTCATGGGCCGTCTGAGTGAGACGCAGATAATCATCATTGAACTGCTTGAGGTCATCCAAGAACGGGATGTCACAGAGTGTGACACCTCCATTCTTGACAGGCACCACCACGTTCACAGCCAATCGGTCATACTTCAAGTAGCGCTCTCCCATGGGCAGCATGTAGAACTCCTTGAAATCTTTCGCTGCTCGAACGATGCACCAACAAATGAGCATGTTCAGCTTCAATCCTTTTCGCCGGCTCAATCTCACCACACGCCCCACATCGAAAGTCTTTACTAATGTAACCTTGGGCATGGGAGCATTCTTCCATATCTCAAAAGATTGTGCCCGCTCGGTGGTCTTAGGATCAATCTCTGTTTTCATTAGAGTAAAGTTTTATATGACAAACAATTACGAAATCACCAATAACGATGTCAGGATTCTCCACCACATTCTTTATTAAGCACAGGCTTGGAATACTGGGTTCGAGAAAAGTTCATTTGTGGTGGGCCTATAATCCATAAATGCCGTTTTACCGTTACAACTGAATGCAAAGGTAGTGATTTTTGCTCTACTATCGCATGTTTTTCGGACTCTTAAAGGACAGCGTTTTTAGAGCTCTTTATCAAAATACCCATTCGGGTATTGTGCAAGTCAATCATTACACGTAAATTTGCAACATAAAAAGTTATCATTTAAATGAACACTACAATGAATACATCTAGATTTAAGATTGCTTTCTATGCCATTGTTTTAGTCCCAATCATTTCTTTGAGCATTTCTATTGTATTAACATCTTGTGGCAAAGATGAGCCTGAAAGCGAGGGCTCATTTGTTGGACAATGGGAATTAAAAAATTTGGATGATTTAGCAAATGATGTTCAAGTATCTCCATACGGGGTTTTTTCAGAGACAGATGGAATCGTATTTGAGTTTAAAGAAAATGGAACAATTATTCAATATATCCACACTCATAACAAATGGTATATTGTTGGTAAAGGCATATATTGGATCGTCAGGCGGATCGACAAAAAGAGCGGATGGATTAATTGTGAGTTTAGCATGCAACCTGTCCCCATTAGTTCGTTTAATGACGGAAGTATCAATTTTCAATATTCGAACTTGACAAGCAAATCGTTAACTTTGACTGGCGCCATTTCACATCCCTATGGATTGAAATTCAAACCAACATCAGGTATCACTGCAACTGAGCATTTCAAGTACCCATAAAACCAAGTCCTAAAACTATTCAACGACTTATTGCAAAAGACAAGCCGGGCTGTTCACTTTTTAGGGGATCGCCCGGCGCCGGTTCCGATCGGTGGGCGATCTTCTCGCCCACCTGCGGAACGGGAGGCTTAAACCTGTACTTAATACAAAGCTGGGCTGTGGGGCTCCTGGATGCGTTTTCTCCTATTTTTGGGCAATAAGAGGGAATAAAATACCAATATTTTGGTATTGCTATGAATGTCATTCCCATTGTACATTTGCAGCCAACTAAAAAGCTAAATGATATGGGAATATTAAAAACGTTCTTTACTAATTGCGCACATCCTAGAGGGATGATGGGAAGAATGATGCTGCGGTTCATGAACTTCGGTCATGCGCCGCTGACAAACTGGGGACTTGACCTTGTAGAGTTCCAGCCTGGCTGGACCATGCTTGACATCGGCTGCGGTGGCGGTGCGACACTGAAGAGGCTGCTCAAGCGTAGCAATGGAGCACAGGTCTATGGCATGGACATCTCGGAGGAAAGCGTGGCAAAGGCTCGCAAAGTGAATGCCGCAGTGCTCGACAAGCAGGTGTTCGTCTGCCAAGGATCTGCCGAGAAACTGCCCTACGGGGACGGGAAATTCGACCTCGTGACAGCCGTCGAGACGGTGTATTTCTGGCCCAACCTACCTGAGTGCCTGCAGGAAGTGCGACGCGTGCTGAAGCCGGGTGGCCGTTTCGTCATCATGGTGGAGGAGATTGAAGGCGACTCGATGTGGACTAACGTGGTGGAGGGCATGACGGCCTACTCCCCAGAACAGCTGAAGAACTTGCTTGACAAGGCAGGTTTCATGGATACTGCCATCCACCGCAAGAAACCCTCGTATGCCGCCATCACCGGCGTGAAACAGGCATCGAAGGAATAGTCATGACCATACTGGCTATCGGGTTACTCATACCCTTGCTGGGCACCATGCTCGGGTCGGCCTTCGTCTTTATGATGAAGGGCGAGATGTCCGTGAGGCTGCAGAAGGCACTGCTGGGCTTTGCTTCGGGTGTAATGGTGGCCGCTTCGGTCTGGTCATTGCTGATTCCCGCAATGGAAATGGAATCATCAGGGGGCGCATGGGCGGTGTTGCCCGCTGCCGTAGGATTCCTCTTGGGCATCGGGTTCCTGTTGCTGATTGATGAGCTGACTCCGCACCTGCATCTCGGGAGCAGCAAGCCCGAAGGCCTCCATTCCCACCTGTCTCGCACAGCGATGTTGACCTTGGCGGTAACCATCCACAACCTGCCCGAGGGCATGGCGGTGGGCGTGGTCTTTGCCGGTGCCGACAGCGGTGTCACAAACATCTCGCTTGCCAGCGCCATTGCGGTATCGTTGGGTATCGCCATCCAGAACGTCCCCGAGGGCGCCATCATCTCGATGCCGATGCGCGCTGCGGGAAACAGCCGCTGGCGGTCGTTCCTCATCGGCTCGCTGAGCGGTGCCGTTGAACCCGTCGGCGCCCTTGCTGTCTTGTTGCTGTCGTCCCTGGTTTTAAACGTTCTTCCCTATATGCTCGCTTTTGCCGCAGGTGCCATGTTCTATGTGGTCATCGAGGAACTGATACCCGAAGCCTCAAGCGGCCAGCACACCAATGTCAGCACCATCGGTTTCGCCATCGGCTTTGTCCTGATGATGGTACTCGACGTGGTAATGGGTTAGCGACACGGGATTCCAAAAACATGCAAAATGGGCGGCGGGAACGAGGCGATTTCCGACGGGTGATGCCAGGCTGCAACAACTTGCCGCAGTCCATCTGGGCGGGTATACACCCCCCATCGGTCGCCGATAGCGGCATGGGCTGCATGGCGATTTGTAGCATTATGCGGTGAAGCGAAAGCAAGTGAGCCAGGATAGCGACAGCGGCAAGTGGTTTATGAGTTGAGCCATCGCTTGACTGTTGCCACCTTGTCCTTGCTGACGATAATTTCAGCATCAGGATAGGACTTCATGTGGATGCGCATTTTGCCGAGGAAATAGGTCGATGCCTTTTCCACTGCAGCGGCATTGACGATGAACTGGCGGTTGACGCGCATGAAGCGGTGCGGGTCGAGCTGGCTATCGGCCTCGTCAAGCGTCATGTTGAGAATATGGCTTTTACCAGAGGTGGTGTAGAGTCTGACAATACCGTCCTTGATGGCGATATGGCTCACGTCGCCAACGAGGATGATCAGATACTCATCGGCATGATAAGGTATCAAAAAGCGTTCCCTGTAATGGATGGTCTGCTTCTTGACCGACGTCAACAGCTGGAAAATGGTGTCGGTAGTCGTGCTTGAAGCATCCGAACGGCGTTTCTCAACTTTTTCAATCGCAGCGTGCAGTTCAGTGGCATCAATCGGTTTGAGGAGGTAGTCTATACCGTTGTACTTAAAGGCCTGAATGGCATAGTGGTCATAAGCTGTTGTGAATATCACCGGTATGGTCTCGGTAATAGCGCCCAGCGATTCAAAACTTAATCCGTCACCCAACTGAATGTCCGAGACGATTAAATCAATATCGTGGTCAGCCGAAGCGAAGAAGTCTTTCACTTCGCCATTGCTGGACACGATGCCCACGACTTGATAGTCGTCATTGCAGGCTTGCAGCAAACGCTTCAAACGTTCAGCGCTGCTTTTTTCATCTTCGATTATAAGAATTCTCATCGTCTGTTGGATATTATGGGAATTGATACACAATACTCATCGTCTGAATCGTTAAAGCGTACAGGCTTGCTGGTAAGTAGCCTATATCTTTCAATGATGTTTTTTTGCCCGACATTACCTTTCTTTGCCGTGGTGATGAGGCGCTTAGTGTTGCTCACAGTGATGCTATCCCCGTCGGCAGCAATACTGATCGTGAGCGGATGAGCCTGTGTGTGCTCATTGTGCTTGATTGCATTCTCGATGAGCAGTTGCAGCGACGCTGGTGGAATCTCTCCATTGAGCTGTTCTAATCCAGGGTCAATATTGATTCTTATGCAATCTTCAAATCTTTTCTCCAGTAAGGCCATGTAACTCTTCAAAAAATCGATCTCTTCCCTTACTGGAACTGTCACGTGGTCGATGTGTGCCAGTGTGTGGCGATACAGTCTGGCAAGGGTCATCAGAAAATCCGTTGCTTTCTTCTGGTCTTCTTCAATAAAACTGGCAAGTATGCTGAGGTTGTTGAGCACAAAATGTGGGCTCAGTTGATTGTCGAGAACCATTAATTTGTAGCGGTCCCTTTCCTGCTCGGTGCGTTGCCTTGATTTCCAGTAGTAAAATGTTATCGCAGCAGTTAACAGGCAGCAAAAGATATAGTCCATCATCACCCACACGGTAAACGACTTGGCATGATGGATTTCTTGCAGGAAATCTTCATCAGTGAGCAATGATATCACATAGTAGAACAAAAGTCCCACGAACGAGAGTCCTAGAACGAGTAGAATCTCATTCAATAACTTTTTTTGTTTCATCTCTGAGAATCTGTTTTTTTCGGTGCAAATATAAATGATAAAACTTATAGTGGCCAGGTCTTGAAGCGGTAAAGTTAGTAATTCCCTCCTAAAGCCTTATATAAATTGATTTGTGCCTGGACTTTATCAAGCCAGTCGGATGCGAGCGACAATTGAGATTGCAACCATGCCGATTGGGCGGTAAGTACTTCCAAATAGGTGTTTGAGGTATTATTCATCAACACTTGACTGACCTCATAGGCCCGCCACGACGCTTCGGCCTCTTGCCGGCGCAGCAGCAATCGCTCGTCTCCAATCCTGCAAGCGGCGAGGGCATCATTCAACTCGGTTCCAGCGACGAGTAATGCCTGGTTAAACGCCACGAGCGCTTGTTCCTGTTGAGCTGTTGCAATTTCCAGGTTGGCTCGGTTTTGTCCTTTGCTGAATAGCGGTTGCACAATTGATGCAAGCGCATTGAAAAGGATTTTTCCGGGATTGATGATGTCTCCTAAATTGTTAGTCCATCCTGCTGATGCCGTAATACTCAGCGAAGGGTAAAAAGCCGATCGTGCAATCCCCACCTGAGCCATCTGCGACATCAATGCGTATTCTGCCGCCTTGACATCAGGTCGTTCCGCAAGGCATTCGAGTGGAAAAGACCTAGTGTAGTCAATGCTTATCGACACGCTGTCCATGGCGGTTCGGCAAATGCTGTCTTGCCGCTGGCCAACCAGTGTCGACAAAGCGTTCTCCGTATTTATGATTTGCTGCAGTATGTCCTGTTCCGAGGCTGTTATTCTGAGCCATTCGGCACGAGCCTGACTGACAGCTGCCTCATTCTGCATTCCATATTGTTTCAGGGTCTGCATCACCTCCATGGTATGGTGGGCATTTTCGATGGCAAGTCGGGTGACGGCCAATTGGCGGTCCATCATCACCAATGTGTAGTAATGACTTGCAATGGCAGCTACCAGTTGCACCAATACCGATTTCTGAATCTCGGCAGCGTTATAATAACCGGCGATTGCCAACTGCTGCTCACTGCGATGCTTGCCGCCAAAGTTCCATTCCCACTGCATGGTCACAGGCAGGTTATAGGCAGTATTGGGCGACATGCCGTTAGCCTTGGAGAAAGAACCTTCGGCTCCGATAACGGCTGTTGGCAGCAACGATAGGCGTGATGCCCGTAGCGAAGCCTCGGCTTGCAGCACATTCAGGCTTGCTGTGCTCAAGTCGGCATTGTGTGCAAGTGCTGTATCAATCAATTGGACCAACAGCCTATCGTTAAAGACACGGCGCCATGCGACATATTGCTGTGTCTGTTCAGTGAGAACCTGATCGACATGCTCATTGGTGGCGGTGCCTGAATGCAGCGGTTTGCATGAAATAGTAGAGAACACTATTGCAACCGTTATTGTAATGGATATGATCTTATTCATTGTTGATGCTTTTTTTCTGTCTCTGATACGCTTCTATTTTATGCATCTCCTCAAGTAGCAGGGGGTCGGTAGGCTCAACAAACTTAACCGGTTTGAAACGCTCTTGAAGCCCTTGAAAGACGACGAACATGGCCGGCATGACGAACAACAGCCCCAATGTTCCCAACAACATGCCTCCAATCGTTCCCACGCCGATGGTGCGGCTGCCGTTGGCTCCCGCTCCCGAAGCGAACATCAGGGGCAACATGCCGAAGATCATCGTCAGCGAGGTCATCAGGATGGGACGCAGGCGCATCTTGGCGGCAAAAAATGCCGACTGCTTGAGTGACATGCCTGCATGGCGGCACTGGGTCGCATACTCAGTGAGCAAAATGGCCGTTTTGGACAACAGGCCGATAAGCATGATCAGGCCCACCTGAAGGTAAATGTTGTTATCGATGCCGAACAGCCATGCGAACAGGAAAGAGCCCAGCAGACCGAATGGCACACTCAACATGACCGCCAGCGGGATGAAAAGGCTCTCGTAGAGGGCAACCATGATGAGATAGACAAAAATGATGCAGATGAAAAAGATGGCCACCACATGGCTGCTCGACTGACTCTCCTCGCGGGTGATGCCACCAAACTCGATGGAGTAACCAACGGGCAGTTCCCTGGCCGCCACCTCGCGGACAGCGCGGATGGCCTCGCCCGTGCTGTGCCCTGCCGCAACACCACCGGTGACGCCGATGCTGGAAATCATGTTGAAGTGATCCAGTGACTGCGGCATGTATTCCTTGGTGAGCGTGACAAACTGCGCGAGCGGTAGCATTGCTCCCGTAGCCGAACGTACAAAAAGACGGTCCAACGACTGCGCATTTGCTCGGTCTTCGGGCCGCAGCTGCATGGTCACCTGATACACCTGGTTGTATTTGTTGAAATTGGAGATGTAGGCGCTGCCCAGGAACGCCGCCAACTCGTCGAGCACGGTAGCAGGCGATACCCCCAGTTTCTTGCACCGGGACACATCGACATCAACACGGTATTGCGGATAATCGATGGCATAGCCCGAATAGGCATCGGCAATTTCAGACCGCTGGTTCAGTTTTTCGATAAAACGCTGGCTGATGTCAAAGAAGGTGTTGATGTCATCATCATTATGGTTCTGGATACTGAACTCAAAACCTCCGCCACGGCCGTAACCGTCAATCAACCCCGGTGACATGGCAAAGCTCTCGGCCTCTCGCTCATCAGCAAGAATGGCGTCGATGCGTTCCAGCACACGCCATGACGTGTGCTCACTGCCAGAACGCTCGCTCCAGGGCTTGAGCTGCACCTGAATCATACCCTTGTTGGCACCCCCGAAGCCCACGACACTGCCCACCGACTCGACTTCGGGCAACTGCTGGATGCGGTCCGAAGTGCGGACCAGCACTTCCTCGGTGCTCGCCAACGTGTAACCTGCCGGGGTGCTGACGTCAACCATCAGCGAACCCATATCCTCATCGGGTATGAAACCCGTGGGCACAATACGCATCAACACGACCATCAGCACCGCAGCGACGGCAACGGCTGCCGCAACAGCCCATTTGCGCCGGATGAGCTTCATGGCGACATGGGTGTAATGTCCCAACAACGCGTTGAATGTGGCATGATAGGCGGTGCGCACCCTTGACGAGAATGAACGACGCCCATTGTCGCTCGGTTTTAAGATAAGAGCGCACAGGGCAGGACTGAGCGTCAATGCCACGATGAGTGAAATGCCGACAGCCACCGCCATCGTCAAGCCGAACTGCTGGTAGAAGATGCCTGTCGTGCCACCCATGAACGACACGGGAATGAAGATCACCATGAAAACCAGTGTAGTGGTGAACAGGGCGGCTGTCAAGCCGTTCATGGCATCAACGGCAGCATGATAGGACGAGGTGTAGCCCGAGTCAAAACGTGCCTGCACCGCCTCGACCACCACAATGGAGTCATCGACCACCGTGCCGATGACCAGCACCAGGGCAAAAAGCGTCAGCATGTTGATGGAAAAACCCGCTGCTGCCATAAATGCAAAAGTCCCGACCAGCGACACCACGATACCCAGCGCAGGGATAAAAGTGGCACGCAGGTCCTGAACAAACGTATAGACAACCACAAGCACCAGCAATATGGCGAGCAGCAGGGTCATCACGACTTCGCGGATGGAAGCGAAGAGGAAATCATTGGTGTTGTCAAAGGTCACGATACGGATGTCGGTGGGCATCGACTGTTCCACATCCTCAATCAGTCGATCTATCTCCTGGTTGATGCGTGTCGCATTAGACCCGGCCACCTGGCTGACGCTGCCCATCACACCGGGATGCCCGTTGATGTGGTTGCAGTAGGCATAATCCGACTGCCCCATTTCAAGGTCTGCCACATCCTTCAACCGCAATTCCTCACCTGTCGTTCGAGACACGAGCACCAGGTGCTCAAATTCCGACACTTCCTGCTTGCGGCCCGTGTATCGCAGCGTGTACTGGAATGTGTTGCGGCTATTCTCTCCGATGGCACCTATGCTGGCTTCCACATTCTGCTCTTCGAGCAGTGCTGTGATATCGCTGGGCACGATACCATGACGAGCCATCAAATCGGGCTTGAGCCAGATGCGCAGGGCATATTGCCCACCCCATACTTCCACTTTCCCGACTCCGGTGATGCGTAGGATGGCAGGGCGCAGGTTGTTATAGAAATAGTTGCTCAGGAAATTCTCGTCATAAGTGCCGTTAGGGCTTTCCAGTGCCAAGATGCGCAGTTGTCCCGGCTGCTGTTTCTCTACGCTTACGCCCATCTTGAGCACCTCGGCGGGTAGCATCGCCTGGGCCTGCACCACGCGGTTCTGGACATTCACCGCTGCCATGTCGGCATTGGTGCCCTGCTTGAAAGTGATGCTGATGGATGCCGAGCCGTTGCTTGACGACGAACTCATGTAGACCATGTTGTCCACTCCGTTGATGGCCTGCTCCAGCGGTGCCACCACGCTTTTCTGCACCGTCTCGGCACTGGCTCCCGGATAGCTGGCCCATAGATAGACGGTGGGCGGGGCGATATCGGGATATTTCTCGATGGGTAGCCGCAACAGGGCAATGATTCCCAGCGCTACCACCATCACGTTGATGACAATGGATAGCAACGGTCGGTCTATGAAGGTCTTGATAGTCATATCTTGTTTTTCGTTTTGTGCCCTGTCATTTCCACTTCATCCCGTTGCGACGATTGTTAAAGGTCAACGTGGGTTTGAAAAAACCGCATGGCTGAGGCTGGATGTGAGGTTGTATATTCACCTTGCGTGCAATCATCACCGCTACAGCGGCACTGAATACTCCTGAAACAAAATGTAGAATCCACACGCCGTCAAGTCCCCAGGCTGGCACTAGGATTGACAGGAACAGTAATGGGAAGACGAAGGTTCCGAGCAGGGATATGGACAGGGAACGCCATGGACGTTCCACCGCTGTCATGTATTCCGACAGCGTTGACTCTATCCAGCTGACTAGATAACTCAGCGCGTAGAGTTGCATCGCACGCAGGCTCATAGCATAAAGAGCGGTGTCGCCATCCTTGATAAAGAAGGGCAACAGCAGTTTGCCGCCGACCAGCAGAAACAGCATCGCCAGCAGAGATAGCAGGGCCGAGGCACCCATCACGGTGCGCTGGATGGCTTTCATGCGCTTGATCAGTCCTGCACCGAAGCAATAACTGATGGCGGGTTGCATGGCTCCGCCCAGACTGTGGATCAGCATTCCGGTGATGCTCTCGATATATTCCACTATCGCTACAGCCGCCACGGCGGTAGAGCCTCCAAGCCTGATGAGGACAACATTGATGATGATGGCAAATGTCGAGCCGGCGATACTGACAAAGAACTCCGAGGAGCCGTTGGTGATGATGGTAAACAACTGGCGCAACGAGATGCGGCCTCGGGTAAACATGAGTGGCACTTCCCTCTTCACAAACGGGATGAGCGACCACACGGCACCAACGGTCATCGAAAGACAGCTGGCCAATGCGGCTGCCTGCAATCCCAACCCCAGCACCACAATCAGCAACACATCGAGAAGGATGTTCAACAGCGAGCACACGATGTTGATGGTCATGCTCAACTTCACCTTGCCGCACACCCGCAAATAATTGTCGGTAGAAAAATAGACCGAACACGGCATCATGAACAGGGCAAAGACCCTGAGGTACTGGATGGCATACTCGGCTGTCAGCCCATCGGCCCCCATCATCCTGACCAATGGCCCAGCCAGGAGAAAGCCGACGAGTCCCAACAAACCCGACAGGACAGCGATGAGCGCCAGGCACACGCTGAAAACCCGGCTCGCCTCTTGCTCGCCGTCCTGGCCGAGCAGTATCGAGATGCGCACCGATGAACCAGTGGCAATCATATCGGACAGTGCCGTCGTGATCATGACCAGTGGCATGACGATATTGACGGCAGCCAGTGCTTCATGGCCGATGAAGTGTCCCATGAAGATACCGTCGATGATGGAGTATATGGCCGAAAAGCCCATCCCTACCATAGCAGGGATGATACATTTGAAAAACAGTTTCAGTATCGGTTCCGTTCCGTAGTCGCGTTCGTTCATTTTACACGTTGTTTCGGGTGGATTTTCTGGCCTTCTTTCACATAGCTGGCGCCAGCGGCAATGATCGTTTCGCCTGCTGCCAGGCCGGCGGTGACGACGTAGCATTGACCGTCTGATGCGGGCATCACCTTGACAATAGCCAACCGTGCATGACCATCAACCACCTTGTACACATACACCTTATCCTGAATCTCAAATGTGGCGGCCTGGGGGATGACGATGACCTGTTTCATCTCGTAAGGGATGACGATGCTGCCGCTACCGCCACTGAGCAGGAGACCGTCGGCATTCGGGAACACGGCACGTGCCGACACCGATCCCGTACTGCTGTCAACCACACCGCTGATGCTCTCGACACGGCCAGGCTTGGGGTAAGTGGAGCCGTCTGCCAGCTTCAGGGTGACCGCAGGAAAAGCGGTGACCACCCTTGCCAGAGCGCCATCATCTCCCATTCGGCTCATGATATCCCGCTCAGTGAGCGAGAAATAGACATACATCTCACGACTGTCGGCTACAGTGGTCAGGCCGTCCTGCAGGTTGGGACTCACATAATCCCCCACGCGGTAAGGCAAGGTGCCCACTACACCGTCCGACGGGCTGCGCAGCACGGTATAGGACAGGTTGACACGAGCCGACTCCAGTTGGGCCGTTGCCTGCTGGGCCTGAGCCTTGGCCATCGCCAGGGCCGTAGCAGCGCACTTCAGGTCATAATCCGACACGATGTTCTTTTCATGCAGGTTTTTGCGGCTGTCATAGTTCAATTGGGCGTTGTCCACAGCGGCTCGGGCAACTGCGACATTGGCTGCCGCCGACTTGACCTCGGCATGGTAAGTGGCCGGATCCAGGACAAACAACACCTGCCCACGGCGCACACGCTGACCTTCTTTCACAGCGACAGAACGCAGGTATCCCTCCACGCGTGGAATGATTTTCACGCTTTGCCGGCCCTCGATGGAGGCAGGGTAACTCTCCTCCAGGGTGATGTCAGTCCTGGTGACGACCATGGTCTCATAGTCATTCACCGTGTTTTCTTCTTCCTGTCGCTGTCGGCAGCCGATGATCAACAGTGCCGCGACCAGTAGCCAAACGATTCTTGTCATGTTAACGTCCATTTTTATCGGCTACAAACATATAACGATTACCGACTTATCGAAAGACAAAAGAGGTGAAGCAGGAAAAATCACCCCCGAAACGGGAGATACCACCTTTTTAACAAGTGATCTGCACCGCTGATGTAAGCGATGCAGATCACGCGCGCGTCTTTTGAGGTATGTTAATGGTGATGCAAATGTTATTACCGCTGCAAATCTACACCCCTGGCGGCTTAACCGAAAGGAAAAACATGTGAAACGGGAAAAAAGCCCTGTGAATCGGGCTCGGTATACTTAAAAAAGCCCGTATAACTTTCACAAGCAATACGGACCCATGTTATTTGCAGTATATTCTTAATAGTTTACTGTACTGGCAGTAAAGTTATAACCATTATTATCAGCCCAAAAGGGGAAAAGACGTGAAACGGGAAAAAATGGCATCGAATCGCAGCGACACTGCGAAAGATGTCGATGTGCGACGGCAACGGGGTGACCTGCGACGGGTGAGGTCACCTAGCGGCATAAGGCTGTAGCCGATGTGCTTTTGCGTCCATCGCCACGGCCTCACGGATGATCTTTTTCATTCTTTCAATTTTTAGACTCAATTGAGATTTAAAGTTTCTTTTTCAGTAAGAACAGTCCAGCAATGGCAAGAAACACAGTTGCGAAGAACACTTTCAAGTCGGGCAAGATGATGACTGGTATGCTCGTCATCTGCATGGTGCCTGGCTGCAGCCAGCAGTAAACAGCAAGTAGTGTAGCCGTGAGGTTGCTTCCTGCATGGAGTGCCACGCTATACCAGATGTTTCGCGATGCTATAAATACCAGCCCATAAACGATGGCACTGATGAAAGCACCTGGGAAGTTACGCACATGGAGCATCCCAAACAAGATGGCCATCACCACACAGACGGCTATCTGTGCGCCACGACGGCGGAAGGGGGAAATAGCCATTTGCCTGAAACACAACTCTTCGAGTAAAGGTGCGAGCAACACGGCATGGACACTTGACAACAAATCCTCACGCAGCTCTGTGGTTGTGTAGGTCAACGGCTTCATCTGTACAGCGTGAACCAGCGACGTCATGCCATAAACTATATACTCTTCTGCAACAAGCCATAGAGGTGCTATCAGCAGCAACCCTAAAAAGATGGATATCTTCGGCAATTTCAGCGGAAACTGTCCAGCAGCAGGAAAGACTTTCGGTTCGACACGATGCACGAGGAACAGCGTCAAGGCGATACCAGCTAACGTAATCAGCCAAGTCAGCAATTCGCCGGCGAAGATCGGATTATCGCCAGCAATAGGCAGAGCGGTTACATAAATGATGGCCAAGCCATAAGCAGCCGAAACTATCGGCATCAGTGGTTTGAGAAGGCTTGCTGTTTTGTTCATGACGTAAATTCCAATGCAAAAAAACTGCCCGTCCGGCTTGTTGGATTGATTGATTTGTTTCACCCATTTGGCATCAAATGGGGCGTTCGTTCTCACCTGATGATGTATTTCTTGCCCGAGTTGATGTAGATGCCTGGAGCAGTGGGCTTGGCATTATAGGTGCGGCCAATGATGTCAAACCATAGGTTGCTGTCAACCACCGGCTCATCGCACTCGATGCTGTTGATGGCAGTTGTCCTCTTGATGTATTCAATGCCGGCTGCTGCATCAATCTTGCCGTAGCCCCACTTGATGGGGTCAACGGCTGTGAACCCGTCATGGCGCGAGGTGGCGGCGAGCACTTCTTTGATGTCATCTAATGTGAGGGTTGGATCGGCTTGCAGCCACAGGGCGATGATGCCGCTCACCGTGGGGCACGACATTGAGGTGCCACTCATGGCGCCAAAGGGATACCCATGCCACTGCATCGACTCGGCAATCTCCTGGTCACAGCTATAGTGGTTTAAAGACGAGACGACGTTGGTACCTGGAGCGGCAACCGTCGGTTGTGCCACACCGTTTAGCGACACACCGTAGCTTGAAGTGCTACTGATGTTGCCCAGCGTGTAAAACATGCTCTCATCGAAGACGTCGCC
This sequence comes from uncultured Bacteroidales bacterium, assembly GCA_902792895.1. Lineage (GTDB taxonomy): Bacteria > Bacteroidota > Bacteroidia > Bacteroidales > Muribaculaceae > Sodaliphilus. The sequence continues at coordinate 17,466 of CADBBK010000031.1, forward strand.
AGTGTAATATCGCTTGGTGGTGTTTGCCACATAATCGCCTACACTGATGACATTTGGCGTGGACGTCCAGTCGCCACTCGAGATGTCGCTGTCGCCTTGAGTGTAACCTTCCATGTTTTCAAACAGATCAAATCCGTCGGTCGTTTCCCACAAGTCCATCTCGATGGGTGAAGATGTCGAGAGCGAAATGAAGAAAGGCAATCGTTGATTGAGAATACCTTGCGCGGCAGTGAACAGTTCAAGCGTGCCATCAGCGACTGTGCCATATATATACACGATGCCACCCTGCATATATTCTCCCAATACCTCATCATCGTCGCTCAATATTTCAATATGGTCCTCCTCCTGAGACGGGGTGATCGTGAATGGCCCTGTTTGCCACACTATCTCGCCACTGCTGCGATTCAGCATGCCCATCCGGACACTTAATGTATCGTTCTCGCCCAAGGTGTTGCGTGAATAGCCACATACTACCGAGCCAATCATTCTTGAGGTGTTGCCGTCTTCGTCAATGAAAGGAGTGGGTCGGGCAAGAAAGGCCTTCAGGCTGCTGTCCTCTTCATCAAATGCCTTGTAGATGTGAAGCGTTTTGGAACCTTCATTTCCGACACTGAACACCGGGACCACATGATGCGACAACTCATCAATGAGTTCCGGCATGGTACCGGTGCCATTATGGGGCCCTCGGTGTGAGTTCATGCTGGCGCTAAGCACAACGGGAGCACCGATTTGCTGGGCGTAATGGGCCACGAACTGGAAGGCAATCTCGGTCACATCCTCCTCGCCCTCGATCGACACAAGCACGATGTCGGCATCGGGCGCCATGCCGCCAAACCCCAGCGGTGAGCGCGTGCCAGCGGCAATTCCGGCGGTGTGGGTACCATGTGAGCGCTCGTCGGTATCGGTGGTGAGGGTGGCAATGAGTTCGGGTGTATCGAACACCGAGCCGGGATACTCTATCGTTCCGGCCTCATCATCCTCGACGATGAACTTGTGGCCATTGTCGTTACCAGGGAGATAGACGCAGCGCAGGCGGGTGTTGCCAGCAGCATCCTTGAATGCCGGATGCTGGAAGTCGAATCCCGCATCGACGAGGCAGATGGTGACGCCCTCGCCGGTGTAAACCGCTTCAAGGCCGGGAACGGTGCCGTCGATCAGGCTCACGCCAGTCTCCACCAGCGAGACATCGGTTTTCAACTCCCCGCGGCTGGTGGCATCCACCCGTTTCACGCCCTCGATGGCAACGAGGGCATCAACCTTGTAGGCAGGAATGCTGACTACGGCCTGGTGCCCGAGTTTTGATAGCACGGCAGCGCCGGCTTCACGGATTTGGGCAAACGTGCCCGATGCATCCCTGGAGTCAACCTCCACCACAAGCCTGATGCTCGGGCTGGCGCCAGGTGCTTTAGGTTTCTTGCCGCTGGAGCCATATTGTGCTGTCTGTTTTTGCAGTAACGCCAGTTGCGCATGAGGGGTGAGTTTGCTGTGAGCACTCGACATGAGGGCGCAGAAGCAAGCTAAAACGGCAAATAATATGGTTAGTAATCGTCTATTTTTCATCATCATTTTGTTTGAACCGCTGTTTGAACGCCCGAAATGACATTCTCAAGAACTGGAACACAGTTTGTTTTCTCTTCTCCCTTAGCTCAAATGTTTTTTTGCTGATAAACATGCCAACGACGATGGGTACCACCGAATACAATGTCAGGTCTCTTATTACGATGAATTCATCAGCATAAGATTTGGGTGTTGTCATCAGCAGCTCGGCTATCGTCATCGCCAACGTTGCCGACAACAAGCCGGCACCCATGATAATAACCACTCTCCAGAAGTTCCCCCAGTAGTCATAGCCAAACAACTGCCTGAAGACATAAAAATAGCATAAGGGAAGCAGCACATAGAAAAAATCACCGAAAAAGTCGGCCAGGTCATCCACAATGAGCACCTGAACGGCCATGAACACCGTGATGAAGAAACCTTGCGGCAGCGTGTGCCGGGTGTTGCGGGGCGCATAGCGGAACAGACACCATGTGGGAATCATGAAAAAGCCCGTCATGATCAGCCACCCCCACCCCGGGCTGGCCTTGAGCCAGGCAAAGAACTGATTGACCAAGGTCGATTCGCTACTGTTCTCAACTACCTCTTTGACGCCGAACAAACTGTCAATCAGGACGCTGAACACTCCCATGACAACCAGCATCTTCACCGGTGGGAACGACACTTGCCGCTTGCCGTTGATGTAATCGCTGATGAAATATCCGGGGCGCCAAATCAGCTGCCACAGCGAGTACAGCAACGAACGGTTGCCCATGCCCCACACCTCGGCGGTGCTCTGCAGCACACTCTTCCACGATATCTTTTTCAATCCGGCCTTCTGCGAGCAATGCGGACAAAACTTGCCGGCAAAGTCATACCCGCAATTCACGCAATGATGGCGCTCGTTCTCGTCATAACTCCAATCGAAAGGGTTGAGCTGCCATGCCTTGAATCGTTTATATCTTTCTTTTAAAGTCATCCTACAAAAAAGCGTTTTTGCAAAGATAATGGTTTTTCCTTAAAAGCAAGATTCATCCAATGACTTTCTCAAGCCGAGGCTCCGTCATGCCCACTTTCCGGATTCATGAAGTGCACAACTTCATTAAGGCTCATCCCGACTAGGATGCCGCAGCAGCGCTGATAATGGTCATCGCTTTTGATACCCAGGGAAATTGAGAAAGCCGCGGCAATGCTTACCGAACGAGCCCGCAACAGCGTGGCGGCAAACCTGTATAAGGCCGTCAACCGGCAAACCGTCGTCCGTAACGTCGAGAGCCCTGCGGACTGAAACATCACCAGATAAAATAAATCCGAGCGCATCCCCAAAAAGGTGCGCTCGGTCTTATAAAATACGCGGTGTCTAAAGTTACCACTTCAGGGGCTCCTGCAGGATGTTGCCGTCGGTCATGGGGCTGTCGGCCTCGGTGAACGGGGTGGCCTTATACTGGATGCAGAGCATCGTCAGGTCCTCGTTGCCCGTGTTCTTCAACGCGCGCTTGCCGTTGGGCGATACGCGAATCACGCTGCCCTCGCTGACGGGGAAAATCTCACCATCCACTTGGTACTGACCCTCGCCACGCAGGATGAAGTAGAGCTCCTCGTGCGTCTTGTGGGTGTGGAGGAAACCGCTGTCCTGTCCAGGAACGAGCGTCTGGAAAGAGAACTCGCTTGCTGCGGCACCCACGGCCTGTCCGCCGAAGACCTTGCCCTGAATAGTGAAGTCCGGGCCCATGGGCAACTCATGTTCAATAATCTCGCTGATGCGGCCAACGTTGATGGCGGCAAAATTTGCACCCTGTGCAATCTTTTCAATCTGTTTCATTGTGTAGTAAAATGTGATTAATGGTTTTTATTTGATGAATATTTCTTACGGTCATTTAAGATGTCGGCCAGGTTGGCCAGCGCCCACTCAATCAGGCTGTTGATGTGCGGCATGAGCGACTTGCCGCGCTCGGTGATGCTGTACTCCACCCGTGGCGGTATCTCGGCATAGGCCTGCCTCAGTACAAGCCCGTCGGCCTCCAGGTTGCGCAGCGCCACGGTGAGCATCTTCTGCGAGATGTCGGGGATGGCTGCCAGGATGTCGGAATACCGCATCGCCGTGTCCTTGCCATCGAGCGTGTACAGTATCAGCATCGACCAGCGGTCACTGATGCGCGACAGGATATTGCGTATCGGGCAATCAGGAAAGTATGGATCAACTATAATGTCTCGTAACATATTTCGTTCTGATTATCAGTTATACTAACTTTTCTCTCGTTTCGGTTGCAAAGTTACTAACGTTGGTTGACATGACAATGAACCGCCCGAAATGTTCGCTACGCACTTTGATGTTAGAAATGGACAAATCAACGGATTAGAAAACTCACTTTTATGTTTTGTTAAGACTTGAAAACCTCGCTGAAGAAAAAAAGAAAGGCAATAAATACAGGAAGTACAATCTTTGATTTCGACAGCCATTGTGTTTATTGCAGTTTTTGTTTTCGGGGGAAATTTGATGTTTTTGGCACAAAAATTGAAGTTTTTTTTGGGAACGAAAAAAGACTGCGGTCGGCTATATTTCCTTTGCAGCGGCAAACGGATAAATGGCTTCGTAGCTCAGCAGGTCAGAGCACCACACTTTTATTGCGGGGGTCCTGGGCTGCCTGATGGCTTCCTCTATCGCGACTCGGCAAAGTTCATACAAGCATGACTTTGCACTCGCCGCTCCATCGGTTCAAGTCCCAGCGAAGTCACAGTAAATAGAAGTAACCCAGGAAAAGATGATATGAAGATGTTTAGACAATTTTATATAAGATGGATGGTTCGTCGTGGAAAGGCCATAGATATATGGTCGCACAGCGACTATCCCGCACAAGTGTTATCCAACCTGTGCAGCAATCCCTTCACCTTTGACGGGGTGCTGTGCGGCAGCATGGAAGGGTTTCTCCAGTCGCTGAAGCAGCAGGATCGCAACAAGCAGCGGCAGATATGCGCTATGAAGGGCCGCAATGCCAAGAGGGCGACCACCACAAGATGGCAGGCCGACCAGATCGTATGGTGGAAGGGCATCGCCATAGACCGGCAGTCTGACGAGTTCCAGCAACTGATACGCCATGCCTATCAAGCCATGTTCGACCAGAGCGAGCGGTTCCGCGCGGCACTGATGGCGACACGGGGCATGAGGCTCTACCACTCCCGTGGCAAGAGCAACCCGTTCAAGACCATCTTGACTGAGCAGGAGTTTTGCCAGATACTCACCGACCTGCGCGACAACTACGACCGCCGCGACAAGGGCCTGGGCCACCGCAGGCTCATCTTCGTCGAGGTGGAATACGAGCCTCTGGAGCATGATGAAATGGAATAAGTTCACCCCGATAAAGTAGATTTGACATCTCAGCCGGCTAATCAATCGAGAATTTGTACTATCGTTCGCTTCGCGCAAGATAGGCGGCGCCTCGGCAATGCAAGAAAATTTGTTTTTTCTTGCCATTGCGCTCGGCTTACACTATCTTTGCAGCAAAAAGAAGCTATTCATCCTGCGCAGGGGCCACGTGCCGCGCCAAAAACCATTTTACAACTTAATATGAACAGATTCATCACACTTGCTCTGGCAATAGGTCTCGCCTTTGCCGGTTCAGCACAAGACCGTTCTCAGGGAAGTATCAGTCCCGACATGATGCGCCAGATCGTCGCCACCTCGGCAGCCAACCAAAACAAGGCCATCAGCAATGCCATGGCTACAAATGCCATCGACGACCTTGCCCGCAACTACCGCAACAACAAGATTACAGACACGCATTTCAGTATCGAGACCCCCAAACAGTCGATCCACAATCAGCGTCAGAGTGGACGATGCTGGATGTACTCCAGTTTCAACGTGCTGCGCGCCAACTTTGCGCGCCGTCATGGTGACTCCATTGCCGTAGAGTTCTCTCACGACTACCTCTTCTTCTACGACCAGCTCGAGAAGGCCAACCTCATGCTGCAAGGCGTGATCGACTGCGCCGACAAGCCCATGGATGACACGCGCGTGCAATTCTTCTTCCACCACCCGATGAACGATGGCGGCACATTCTGCGGTGCGGCCGACCTTGCCGAGAAATACGGCCTCGTGCCCGTTGAGGCACAGCCCGAGACCTACTCGGCTGAACGCACCTCACGCATGAGCCAACTCGTCGCATCCAAGCTGCGTGAATTCGGACTGGAACTGCGGCAGATGGTCGCCGACAAAAAGAGCAAAAAAGCCATCAACCAGCGCAAGACCGAAATGCTCGGCACCATCTACAACATGCTCTCGCTCACGCTGGGCGAACCCATCAAGTCGTTCACCTACGCTTTCCGCGACAAGAATGGTAAGGCCGTAGGCCCCGCACGCACTTACACCCCGCAGGAATTCTACCGTGAGACGGTGGGCGGACCCATCAACGGCACGTTCATCATGGCGATGAACGACCCCCGCAGAGAATACTACAAGACCTACGAAGTGGAATATGACCGCCACACCTACGACGGACACAACTGGCGCTACGTCAACCTCCCCATGGAGGACATCGCTGCCATGGCCATCGCTTCGCTCAAGGATTCCACCAAGCTCTATGCCAGCTTCGACGTGGGCAAACAGCTCAACCGCGACAACGGCTACCTCGCACTCGACAACTTTGACTATGCGACCCTGTTCGGCACCACGTTCTCCATGGACAAGGCCCAGCGCATTGCCACGTTTGACAGCGGTTCAACGCACGCCATGACCATCTGCGCCGTCGATCTTGACGAGAATGGCAATCCCGTCAAGTGGAAGGTGGAGAACTCCTGGGGTGGTGACAGCGGACACAAGGGATACATCATCATGACCAACGAGTGGTTCAACGAGTACTCCTTCCGCTTGGTTGTGGACAAGAAATACGTGCCGCAGCACATCCTCAAGGCCGCCGAAACCAAGCCCGTCATGGTCATGCCCGAAGACCCCCTCTTCAGCACCGATGACTGATTGTTGACCGTAACAGAATAAACAGATGCCCCGGCTTCAACCGATTGATGAAGCCGGGGCATCATTCTATCCGTAGTTCAACAGGGCAGCGAGCCGCTCCCGCACGAGCGCGAGCACCTCACGCATCTCGTTCACGGTTGCCTTGCCATCGTCATCAAGCATCTCGACAGCCTGCTTGAGCAGACGGCAGTCGTCCTCGGTCAGGGGCATCTCGTTGATCGAGTAGTTGGGGTCAGCGTACCTGTAGTAGATCTTGTCGAAGACCTCGATCGGGGCGTTGTAGCCCAACTTGTCGGACCGCATGATTTGGAGGTCGCCCTGCACGGTCCGCACGGACACTCCCTTGGTGATGCCCTCCATCTCGTACAGGGCCTCCGAGCATGCCTCGGTCAGGTCGTCGATGGTCCACAGACGGAACCTGTTCCGCAGGCAGCGGTCTATCGTCTTGTAGCGAATTAACGCATTCTTGTTTGCCGGCATGAATATCTTGTGTAATTGAATTGTCCATAATGTCTGTTAGTTAAAATGATGATTGCATTTGACTGGTTGTACGGCTACTGATGATATCGCGTATCTGATAGAATGAGACGGGAGTATAATTGTTGTTGTCAACGCCCACGTCATATTGCGTTGCCATCAGCAGGGGTAACCGCTGTTTGTCCTTATCCTTGCCCTGGCCATTCCCTCGCGTATGCACATGGCCGAACAGCTGCCACACGTGGCCATGGGAGTCGCCATAGCTCAGGAAGGGATGGTGGTTGAGGAAGATGGGCTGGTTGTCAATGATGACGTACAGTTCAAATGCGACATGCTCGAAGCGTTCAAGCATTTCGGAACGCAGGTGATAGATGTCGTGGTTGCCCACAACCAGCACAATCCTTCCGTTGAGCTGGTCAAGGAAGCGGTTCCACACTTCAGCTCCGCCAAAAGCAAAGTCACCCAAGTGGAACACCAGGTCATTCTTGCCGACCACACGGTTCCAATTCTCGATAAGCGTCTGGTTCATCTCTTCAATATCGCCGAAGGGACGATTGCAGTGACGCAAGATGGATGTGTGGCCGAAGTGGGTGTCCGACGTGAAAAACACCTTCTTTCCCGAGAGCGTATTCCCCGGTTTCAATTTGCATGCCTGCATCAGGTGCAAGGCAATCGTGTCTAATTTATCCTTCATGATTCAAAGTTTGTGCGCCACAATCGACGCTGGTTAATAATTGTGTAGGCAGATGCCATTCGTGAAATTTGATTGAATTGTATGCGGATGCCAATTAGTTTAATTCGCGTAATTCGTAGTTAAAAAGAGTGGTTGGAATGTCTTGCTCGACTTTCCAACCACTCTTTATCGTTTACTTGAGCAGTATCTCGGGATATGGCTACACTGTTACATCACTTCGTGAGTGTCATGTTGGCACCGATCCCTGAAAGTCGTTGAGCACATTTCGGGCATTGCATAATCTGGGGTACAGATATGGCGATAGCCTCCAAACCAACTCGTGGCCTGAACGTTTTTGCCTTTCAATATGTCAACTCTCAGTGTCAGCATGATAGCCTTCTTGTAAAATTGGCCGCAAAATTACATCTTTTTTCCGAAACCGCCAAATTCCTAACGGATTATTTTAATTTTGGATTCGTTTATATTTCAATGGTTTGCTGGAGAGAAAGGGCACCGCCGCCCGATGCACTGGTTGTTCTTGCTTGAATAGCGGCAGACGATCTCGGGCCGTTCCATTGCTATGCCAAAATGCTCCTCGACGAAATCTACGGCCGCAAGGATGGAAAGGAACGAGTCGCGCTTGCAGCAACGCGGACCCCCGATATGGCCTATCGCTCCGAGGGATTTAGCCGTCATCAAGTGCGACAGGGCAAAAGGCTCGCCCTCGAGCGGCGTTGATTTAGAGATAATCGACACGAACATCCCCGAACTGATGCCCGCACCGCAGGCACCCCAAAAGCCGCATGCTCCGCCAGGCACACTCTTGCCCCTGGACATCATCTCGTTCAGGGCCCTGGGCAGGTCTATCTCGCCCCCTGCGTTCTTGTAGGCCGTGAGCAGGGCCGCCCCCACCATCACATGGTGCTCGGGGCCGTGCATGTGGCAGAACGGCTGGGCCATCATCTTCTCAATGATTTCAACAGGATTTCGGGACGTCTCGGCAAGGCATAGCCCGATGATGGTGTCCAACCCCGCAGTGTGGCAGTCGTTGCACACGTAGTGCCCATGGATGCAGCGGGTCTTGCTGTTCTCCTTCTTGTGGCAGATGGCACACTCCATGAGCTCGTCGCGCTCAAGATACTCCAGCGGAGCCTTGCAGATCAGACATTCTTCCTTCATCATCTTTATTGTTTACTTAGCCAATGTATAGCCCAGGGCAACGGCAACGATACCGAGAACAACACTGCCCAAGGCGTACACGATGAATGAGAAATAATTGCCAGCCTGCAACAGACTAAGGCTTTCCTTTGAGAAGGTGGAAAATGTGGTGAAGCCACCACAGAATCCCACAATCAGCAGCAGGCTGAGCTGCGACGAGGCATTAACGCGATTGAATGCCGCCCAGAGCAAACCGATGAGCAGACAACCGACAATGTTGGCGGTCATCGTTGCCCACGGAAATGCGGACCCCATGCCCTTCATCGCCAGCGATATCAGGTATCGGGCAATGCCGCCGAAAAAACTACCTGCGCCTACAAGAAGAATGTCCTTAAAGATGCCCATACATCAAATAACGATTGATATCACTCGAAAATGCAAAGGTATAGATTTCTCGCGAAACACCATCAGAATTTGCTGGTGTTCTGAGATATATTTGTCGTTGATTGATGGCGAGCAGTTCGATGAGCGGCATGATGAGGCTTTGTGTAGAATATATGGGAATTTACTCTTCTGTACCTTGCTGTTTTGGGGATGTACCAACAAAATACCACATAACGATCCAGAAGACGATCATGCAGACCATAGCCACGGTGAACGTTGTGTCAGAAAACAGGTCACGCTTCGAGAAATTTACGATGCCATGAAATGCAGCGCATAATAGCAATGAATGGGTGTCACTCACCACCTTTCCTATTCCCCATGAAGCTAAAAGCAGAAGCAGGAAGAAGGGCAAAACACTTCGCAGATTTAAATCTAAATGCCATAGAAACCACATCACCGTGATGATAAGTACATATTGCCACACAGGTAATTTCCTGAGTTCATATTGCAAAAAACCTCGCCAACCAAATTCTTCCAATAACCCGTACACAAATGCCACCAAACATGTCACGCCCAAGTCCCATCCGCCGATAATGCCAAAAACAAGACAGGGTACAACTATAGTCGCAATGGATTTCCAGGCAGACTTGCCCAATAGCGTGTATTCCGTTTTGCGTTTGAAAACCATCATAGCCACCAAAGCTCCGATAGCAGGGCCAAGCCCCGTGGCGAGTGCAGCGGAAACTTGAAGTGCATAGTTCGTTTCAATCGAAGGGAACCTGTTGACGACAAGCAATGATATCACGCGCACCAATAAGGCTATGATATAAAAAGTAGCTATTGCACCAAGATGAATGTTCTTATAACATAAGTTCAGTTTCATGCTAAATCGAAATTTATTGTTCGATAAGGTCTTTTACTGTCTGCCAAAAATCTGTATCAATTATCGTCATTTTCTCACCACTTTGAGTAAAAGCATCAATGAAGTTATGGTTGTCGAGCTTCAGAGATTCTATTGTACAGCATGTGTCGTACAACCTCGTTTCAATGGCAGAGGCATGATTCCTTATTTCATCGATATGAGTTTCAATGTAAGCATCCGACATTGCAAGGCAAATAAACCTTATTGACTGCAAATATTGCTCACTGAAATCATTGCGCCAACCAGAAGGGATATAACAGCCCTCCACTATAAGATTCTGCCGATTCTCTATTGCTGTCTTCACCATTTCACGCACAATAGGCCAAAGCTCATCCGTGAGGAAATCGTCGTCTTCTGGAGTGAGGGTTGTCTTGCCACTTCGAATCAAGCCCATTTTCAAATGGTCTATAGACAGATAAGGATACTTGTACTTTTCAAGCATCTGCTGGGCCAGTAGAGTTTTACCCGTATGTGATGCACCTGTTATCAGTATAACCATGGATAAGAAATTATTGATTAATCTTCCTTATCAACGACAAATCACCACTTGACAAAGCTTCAAAATTTGCCTCAATCTTCTCGATGTCCCAATCCCACCATTTCAGTTGTAGCAGATAGGCGATGAACTCATCGTCAAAACGCATCCTGGTGACTCGGCAGGGATTCCCTACCGCAACAGCATAAGGTGGAATATCTGAGGCCACCACCGAATTGGCACCGATAATGGCTCCATCACCGATATGAACACCTGGCATAATGGTGACATTCTGACCAATCCAGACGTCATTACCCACAACGGTATCACCCTTCAGAGGTAATTCGTCTTTCACGGGTGTAATGGCACTGCCCCAGTCGCCGCCAATGACATAAAACGGATAGGTAGTCACTCCGTCCATCCTGTGATTGGCACCATTCATGACAAACTCCACTCCCTTGGCGATAGCGCAGAATTTGCCAATAATCAGCCGGTCACCTATGAAGTCGTAGAAATGGGTGACGTGCTTCTCGAATTGGTCTGCCCCATCCACGTCATCATAATAGGTGTAGTCACCGATGATGATACGCGGGTTCTTCACCACGTTCTTGATGAAGCAGAGGCTTGGAATCTTAGGATTCGGAAACGCCTCATTGGGATTGGGTCTGTCTTTTATCTCCATAAATTCCATTTCATGGCATTTAGGGCTTCGCTTCAGCATAGCTCAAGTAAAGTTGGCTCTGCCTTTGGCTTGCACCTAAATTCCGATTTATCTGTTTTTATTTAATCAGTTTTGAAGAGAATATGCATATAGTTCCCATTCTCATAGCCGAAGCGCTGTATGAGAGTGGAGCCGTCGTAGATGGCCTCCAGTTGCAGGGTTATACCGTTCTCGGCAAGGGAGCCGAATGCTTTCGGCTGTTTCAGTTCGTTCTCCGTAAACTTGTAAGTCTGACTGTTGTTATTAAACTCTATGCGGATATGGTGATCGGTATCGCCG
>CADBBK010000031.1:29095-29546 GCA_902792895.1 uncultured Bacteroidales bacterium
AGCCCTTCGTCCGCATCCACGACCTTTGAAATCAGCGAAACGGGGAAGTCTTGAAAGAATACATGCAGCATCTTATTGTCAGACACATCAACTTGCACGTCACCGAAGGCTTCACTATGGGCAACCGTTATAGGTCGACCCGCCTCGTCTTTGCCTTCGATACAATCTTTGTTTTTGTATATAATGACGTACTGGCCAGGATATTCGCCCGAAATGTTCTGCGCATAGGTCTCCTTTTGTTTGTTCGTCAACCGCTTCACAACATCGTCTTCGTTGCTGCAAGATGCAAGGGAGAACAATGAGAATAATAGTAGGATAAATCCTAAATACTTTAACTTACTTATCATGGCTCTAATTTTAATATTACTACTAATTAACGTTGGCCAAATGCAATTATTATGCTACCTGAACTTGTTTTTGAGCGATAGTCGCCTTTAAGTCCTCGCTCTCC
>CADBBK010000032.1 GCA_902792895.1 uncultured Bacteroidales bacterium
AGCATGGCTGACGAGCATGATGGAATGAAACGTGGTGTGAGGATGGGTCTGACGAGGCTGTCGGGGTCGTTCCATTCGGCGATGAGCGCCTCGTTCGCGGCCTCTGCCTCATCGACAGTCTCCAGCAAGGCGTCGATGGAGTTGCGGTCCATATTCACCTTGCCGACCAATGCACCCATGCCAGCCTCGCGGAACAGTTCCATGAGCAGGCGTGTGCTCTCCAGATGGGTGGTGGCGAAGGTGGCGGTGCGCATCGTGCCATAGCGCCACAGGTCGTGCACAAAGCGGCTGTACATGCGTCTGGCGTAGCGCGTGTCACTGTATTTCGCCTCCTCGGGGAAGGTGTAGCTGTTGAGCCATTCCAGCAGTGCCAAGTCCATGGAGATGCCCTGGTTGCGGTACTGCCCCGCATGCACGTGCATATCGTTCATGGCCGGAATGAGCAGTCGGTCGCCGTAATCTATCACTTCTTCGACCTGCTGGCCAAATGAGTCAGCGCTACTGGCCACGTCCACGACGCGCCCGTTCTCCACGCCCACATAGCCGTTTTCAATAACCTCAAAGCGGTCCTTTTCGCGGGTGAATATTATGTTAGCCTTGTATAATTTCATGATGTCTAATTATATGGATAAAGATTCTGATGAATTGCTCGTTGCAAAGATAGCCAAATTTTTATTTCCAGGGATTTTTTATTAACAATTGAGTGAGGATTCAGAAAAAAGTAGTATCTTAGCGGTTCGAAACAAGCTTCAATGAGCACAAGTTTATAAACCATAATATTCACTAACAATTTAACCGTTATTTTTACAATGCAAGTAAAAGATCTGAATCCGCAAGCAGTATGGTCGATCTTTGATGAGATCACCAAGGTGCCCCGCCCCAGTGGCAATGATGAAGGCAAGTTAGATAAGATCCGCGCATGGCTCGTGGACTTCGCCAAGAAACACAATCTGGAGTACAAAATCGACAAGACCGGTAACGTGGCCATCTTCAGGCCCGCCGCTCCTGGCTACGAGAAGTGCAAGGGCATCGTGCTGCAAGGTCACATGGATATGGTCGCCGAGAAAGGTCCCGGTTCGACCCACAACTTCGACACCGACCCCATCGAGACCATCATTGATGGCGAGTGGGTACGTGCCAACAACACCACGCTGGGTGCTGACGACGGTATGGGCCTGGCTATCGCTCTGGCTGCCGTTATCGAGCCCTCGCTGCAGTGCGGTCCCCTGGAGGCTCTTGCCACCGTTGACGAGGAGACTGGCTTGACCGGTGCCAGCAACATCGAGGCCGACATGCTCGTGGGTGACTACCTGCTCAACCTCGACGAGGAAGAGGATGGCGTTATCACCATGGGTTGCGCCGGTGGTCTGGTGAGCATCTTCAAGTTCAACTACAAGCCCGAAGCCGCTCCCAAGGATCGCACCTACTTTGAGATCAAGTTTGAGCATCTGCACGGCGGTCACAGCGGTGCCGACATCCACCTGGGCTTCGCCACAACGACCAAGCTGAGCAGCCGTCTGCTGTGGAACATCGGTGAGGAAATGGACTATGTACTGGCCAAGATCGATGCCGGTAACCTGCACAACGCTATTGCTCATGCCGCTACCCTCGTTATCGGTATCAAGCCCGAGGATAAGGAGAAACTGAGCGTCGTGCTCAACACCTTCATCGCCGAGGTGAAGAACGAGTACAAGCGCACCGAGCCCAAGATGGAGATCACCTGCAAGAGCGTTGACGCTCCCGAGACCATCATCGACACCGACACCGCACGCCGCGTTGTCAACGCCGTTTATGTAGCTCCTCACGGCATCGACGCCATGAGCATGGAGATTCCCGGTCTCGTTGAGACTTCGACCAACCTCGCCAGCGTGAAGATGCGCGAGGGTAACCAGATCGTTATCGAGATGTTCCACCGCTCTTCCGTTGAGAGTGGCAAGTATGACCTGACGCACAGGTGCGAGACTATCTTCCGCATGGCTGGTGCCGACGAAATCATCAGTGAGGGCGGCTACCAGGGCTGGGAGCCCATCAGCGACAGCCACCTCCTCTCGGTTGCCAAGGACTCGTGGGAGAAGCTCTTCGGCGTACGTCCCGAGGTTCGCGCCATCCACGCCGGTCTGGAGTGCGGTCTGTTCCTGAAGGCTCGTCCCGACATGGAGATGATCTCCTTCGGTCCCACGCTGCGTGACGTGCACTCGCCCGCCGAGCGCTGCCACATCCCCGCTGTTGAGAAGGCTTGGAAGCAAGTTCAGAACATCCTCAAGGTCATTGCCGAGGAGAGCAAGTAAAAGCTAAAAGCAAATACTACAATGGAGATTACAGGTAAGATTATCCAGAAAATGGACCCACAGGGCGGCATTTCCAAGGCTGGTAACCAGTGGAAGAAGCAGGAATATGTCATGGAGACGCTCGACAGCTATCCCCGCAAGGTGAAGTTCGACTTCTTCGGTGACCGTGCCGACCAGTTCCCTCTCGAGGTGGGTGATGTCATCACGCTGAGTTATGATATCGAGAGCCGCGAGTTCAATGGACGCTGGTATACCGACATCCGCGGTTTCAAGGCTGTGAAAACCGACCCGAATAGTGCGCCTGCTGCTGCACCTTATCCCCCTGCAGCCGGTGAGCCCGCTCCTGCGCCTGCTCCCGACGGCATGCCCGCACCTCCGCCCGTGGATACCCACTTTGACCAGCCGGCAGAGGGCGACGACCTGCCCTTCTAACGGCAATCAGCTATTACACACAACACGCCCGCTCGGGATTACCTGGGCGGGTGTGTTGTGTATGTGGGCTCGATGAAATCACGTTAGTTCTCAACAAGATGGCAATATAAAATGAGTAGAGACGCAAAATTTTGCGTCTCAAGGGCAGCATTTGTGAAATACCAAACAATTGGAGACGCAAAATTTTGCGTCTCTATATAGGTAATATATTGAATGTTAGTACGTTATATTGAGAATGTCAAGGAGCGGAACTAGGTGCCGACAATCAGGCACTGGCCGTCGTGGTATTGCAGTGACACCACGCCCATGCTGTGGAGGGCCACAACAATCTGCATGGCGCTCTCCTCGCTGATGTGTGCCAGCCGCATGTACCCCTCTAGGGTGATGCCGCCGTGGTTGCGCAGGTAGTCAAGCAGCAGTTGCTCTCGCTTGCTGTAGCTGATGGTCGTTGTATCCTCCTGATCCTCGTCGCTCGATTGCTCGGCGTGCAGGATGCGGGCATGCAGGCGGCTGGCGAGCATGTTCTCGTCGGCAACACGGTAATAGACATGCCATGTGCCGTTGTCATCAGGGGCCTCGACGGGCTTCTCCTCGGCCTCGGCGATATCGGCCTTGACCACCGACTTGCCGTTGATGCTGTACACCTTGAAAGTCACGTGCTGCTCGGGGCGGCAATACATCTGTGCTGCGGTCTCGATCATGTAGATTTCTTCCTCGCTGCGCACCCCGGCGATGTTGCCGTTGTCCTTGACACCGATGAGCAGGTGGCCGCCGCTGTTGTTGGCAAAGGCGGCTATCGAGCGGGCAATCTTGCGGGCATCGGTGATTTGGTATTTGAAATCCTGATGCTCATGCTCGCCCTCGAGGATGAGGTCTTGTATGTAGTGGCTCTTCTTGGTTTTCATTGTCTTCTTTTGTTGCCACGCGCTACGACGTGAGGTTTTGTTAGGGGCATCTGTATGAGTCTCATGCTGTGGCTTTTACGATGCCTGGCGCCTTAGCATGAGGCTATTAACACTATCGGGGTTCGTCAACCCCAGGCTCCTGCGGGACGGTAGTGCCCTCGAGCACGGCTCGCAGGTAGGGCTCAAGTTTTTGGGCGTACCACCAGAATCCGATGTCGGTCAGGTGGATGCCGTCGACGGTGCCTTCGTTGTTGGGGCCGTACAGGTCCTTGCAGGTGATATAATACAGATTATTGGGATTGTCGGCTTTCAGCTTCAGATAGTTCTTGTGGTATTCGTTGTTCTTCTGCGGCAGGTACTCGCTGTAGAAGGCGCTGTACTTGGCGTAGCTGTACATCTGGCCCTCGACCATAAAGATGGGCACTTCGGGACGCAGGGTGCGCAGGAGATTCACGAAGCCGTAGGTCACCGTGTCACACATGTCCTTGGTGCAGTTGGGGATGGGGTCCAGGATATAGGCGGCTACGTCGGGAATCGTTGCCATGGCCTGTGCCATGCAGGAGTCCATCTTGCCCTCGCCGCTGAAACCCAGATTCACGCATTCCACATTCAGGTCACGCTGGATGATGCTGGTGGCTACCATGCCAGGACGGCAGGCACAGCCGCCTTGCAGGATGCTTGTGCCGTAGAACACAAATTTCTTGCCCTCGCGGGGAGAGTCCAGCTGGGGCTGCATGATGACAGCGCTGCTGTCCACACCGATTTCGATCCATCGCACACCGTCATACAGGGGCAGGTAGATCATGTACTCGTGCATCTTGCCGTCGAGCCGGTCCACATACACCTTGCTCTGGATGGAATCCTGACGGGGACGGATATCGTTGTCGATGCGCACGGGGCGGTTGCAGTTCACAAACTGCCAGCACTGGGTGTCCTTGTCCCAGATGTAGAGGTCGGTGCCCTTGATGCCCGTGTCGGCCATGTGCATCATGTGCATGTTGGTCAGCAGGTTATAGCGAACGGCAATGGCGCGCGAGTTGGTGGCAAAACGGATGGCCTTGCCGCTGGTGCATGAGGCGCGGTCCCACAGCGTGGGGCGCACGTTGCCGTAAAACTCCAGGGGGATGCGCGACTTCAAAGTCCGGTCAAAGGCCCAGTTGATCAGCCTGTAATGCATAGCGTCAACATAGCGCAGCGTGTCCTTGTTGGTAAAGTCCTGTGCACCAGCCACGGCGGGCAACAAGATGATGAGCAGCATTGCTAACCTGATGATATTGAACTTGAGTTTCATAGCCGTAAAAATGTGATTCTTGAAAATGGTTATTGTATTGTGATTACAGCACGCTGAGGAGCTTGAGAGCCTCCTGGCGTCCGCTGTTGAGCAGCGTGGGGTAGTGGGCATCGCTGTTGACCACCACTGGGGCGTTGAAACGCTTGAGCATCCCGAAGTACTTGAGGTTGGGGTAGAAACGGTTGCGCTGCAGCCAAGCCTTGGTGTTGACCTCGATGGTGAGGTGATGGTCCATGATGTTCTCAAACAGGTCGATGACCATTTTGTCATACCATGGCTCCTCGTCGATGCCGTCGCGGTACTGGCTGGCATTGAACCCGATTTTGTCCATGTGTCCCACGATGTCAAATCCACCCTCCTCGACCATGGCCATCATCTGGGAGAAAAACGTCCTGACCACATACTCGATATCACCGCCGAAGTTCTGTCCCATGCGCTGCTTGAAACCCTGGAACTTGCCGTCGATGTCCACCATCAGTTCGGGATTGCTGATGTCGGGGATGAAGTGGACCGAGCCGATGCGGTAGTCCAGCGGCAGGTTCTTGAAATATTCGTTGGCAGGACCGTCGCCCACGCTCACGTAGTCGATTTCCATCGCAGTGTAGAGGTGGATCTGTTTGCCATAGGTGTGCTGCAGCCGCTCCATCTCGTCGAGATAGGTCTGCACGTCATCGCGCGTCATGTTGCATGGGCTGTCGACCGAGATGGGCGAGTGAGGGGTGAAACCCAGGTGGGTGAATCCCGTGGCAATCGCCTCGGTGACAAATTCCTCCATGTTGGCATGGCCGTCACAGAACTGCGTGTGGGTGTGCAGGTTATATAAATCGGTCTCTTGGGATATCTTGTTGAAATCTATCATGTGGTTCTCAATAGTTAAAACAATTTTGTGATCTGTTCCATCGGGACGACGGTGATAATCGTCTTTCCGTCAGGAGTGTAGTTGGGCTCGGGCAGCCGCAGCAGGTCAGCGACGAGGATTTCCATCTCCTCTTGCTGGAGTGGACGGCCGGCAGGGATGGCGGCCGCACGGGCTACTGTGAGTGCCATGTGCTCCAGCAGGCGTCGCTTGGCAGGAATGCCGCCTTCATGGACCGATTCAATGATCTGGTTGATCATCGTGGACACGTTAGCACCGTCGAGCCCCACGGGAATGGCGTTCACTGCCCAGTCGTTGCCGCTGAGTGGTGACAGGGCAAAACCTATCTTCTCCATCTCGGGCAGCAGTCCCTGCAAGGTCACTCCTTGGGCGGGGCTCAAGTGAATCACCTCGGGAAACAGCACCGTCTGCGACGACATGTTGCCCGTGTGGATCTTGCTGATGTAGCGGTCAAACAGGATGCGCATGTGGGCGCGGTGCTGGTCGATGACCATGAGGCCTGATTTGGCCTGCGAGAGGATATAGCGCCCCTTGAGCTGTAGGTAGGCAACTTGGTTGCTGTCGTTCATGGGCAGTATGGTATTTTCTTCAGCAGCATCATCGGCAGGGTTTGTCAGGTCGGCTGGCGCCTGGCCGTCGGCCTGGCTGATGCCTTCGCGTTTCTTGCGCTCGAAATTGGCGAACAACTCGTCCCAGTTGCTCATGGGGCCGTTGGCCGCAGGACTGTGGCTGGGCTGATAGCCCTTGCCCCCCTGCTGTTGACTCTTGAAGGGGTTGTAGTGGGGATCCACCTCAATCTCGGGGCTGTGCAATTCGACATGGCCCTGATAGGCGGGAATAACGGGAGCATCCTTCGTGTCAAAGTCGATGGTAGGCACCTCGCTGAAGCGTCCCAATGTCTCCTTGATACCGGCCGCCAAAATCTGCCATATGGGCAGTTCGTCCTCAAATTTGATTTCGGTCTTGGTGGGGTGGATGTTCACGTCGATCGCTTGTGGTTCAACCGTGAAGCGCAAGAAATAGTTGGGCTGCTCACCCTCGGGGATGAGCTGCTCATAGGCGGTCATCACGGCCTTGTGGAAGTAGGGGTGCCGCATGTACCGCTCATTGACAAACATGAATTGCAGGGCATTGCGTTTGCGGGCATTCTCGGGCTTGCCGATATAGCCCTGTACCTTGACCAGCGACGTGTCGATGTTCACGGGCAGCAGCTGAGAGTCCAGGTTATTACCCATGAGGGCCAGGATGCGCTGCCTGAAGTTGCCTTGCGTCAGCTTGTACATCATGTTGCCGTTGTGGGTGAGCGTGAACCCCACGTTATTGTTGACCAGGGCCAGTTTCTCAAACTCCTTGATGATGTTGCTCAACTCCACTTGGTTGGACTTGAGGAACTTGCGGCGTGCAGGAACGTTGAAGAACAGGTTCTTGATCATGAAGTTGCTCCCCACGGGGCACATGTCGGGCTCCTGACTCTCGCACACCGAGGCGTTGATGACCAGACGGGTGCCCAGTTGGGCGTCGCCTCGTCGAGTGCGCAGTTCCACCTGCGAGATGGCGGCAATCGATGCCAGCGCCTCACCACGGAAACCCATTGTGCGCAGGGTGAACAGATCCTCGGCTGAGCGTATCTTGCTCGTGCTGTGGCGTTCAAAGGCCAGGCGGGCATCGGTCTCGCTCATTCCCACGCCGTCGTCGATAATCTGGATGAGTGTGCGTCCCGCATCCTTGAGGATAATCTGGATGTGGGTAGCCTGGGCATCGATGGCGTTCTCGACCAGCTCCTTGATGACGCTGGCAGGTCGCTGAATGACCTCACCGGCGGCAATCTGGTTGGCCACTGAATCGGGCAGGAGTTTAATTACATCACTCATGGCTATTGTTATCTGGTTTGGGACTTGTCCCCTGGTTATCGTTGTTGTTGTTTTGTGGAATGACGGTTGCAGCTGGCGCTGTGGCATTGCTGCCCGAGCGGCGGCGCGTACCGCCCTCGATGGTCTGGATGAGCTGTCGCTTCTCCTCACTCACGTCGTAGATGTCCTCCGGTGACTGGGGGCGCAGCGTGTCATACCACTTGAATTGCGGCAGGTACATGTCGGCCTTCTTGGCTAGGTACAGCGGTGTCACCTTGCCCGTGACCTCGGGCCACAGGGTGATGCGGTCCACCTCCTGCTTGGCCTTGAGGTTGAGGCGCATGTGGCTCGACTCGGCATTGACCATCTTGTTGTAGGTCGAGTCTTTTTCCTCAGGGAACATGATGACCTGCACGTTGCCGTCGACGTCGAGTTGCCGCAGCTCCTTGTTCTCGAACCATGCCTTCATTTTCTTGCCGCTCAGCTGGTCGTAGTAGATTTCGCCCAGGTGCTCGGCCATGAATCCGCCGGTGGGCAGCGTTGCCCAGTCTGCCGCGCTGTCATTGAGGTGGATATTGATTTCGTCGCCGAAGATTTGCCGTTCCAGGTTCCATACCACAGCATGGCGGTACATGTTGATGATGGTGTCGGCCTCACTCAGCTGCAACGAGTCGCAGATGCCCTGCACGTCGCTGCGGAAAAACCTCACCTGGTTAAAGGCCCGCAGCACACGCACCGAGTCATTGACCGAGTCGTTCACGACGTAGTTGATGAGGGTGCACAGGGTGTCGGCATGCAGGTAGATGGTGTCCTTCTGCGAGAATTCGCGGGCGCGGGCACGGCCTGTGACGTAGCTGTAGTGCACGTTGTCGTCGTGGTAGCCGCGGTCACCGTCCAGGATGACTTTGTTGCTGGGGTCGGTGATGACCACATTGCCGCGTGCCTCACCGTAGTTGTGCTTGCGGTTGTAGTACACCGTGTCGCCCAGCAGTGTCTTGCCGTCCTTGGCAGTGATGAGCGACCGCTCATACAGCGTTGCATCATCGGCACTGGTGTTGTACCAGCCGTTGGTGGTGTTGATGGTGTTGCTGTCGCTCACAATGAGCGTCTTGGAGGTGATGTGGGCAACGTGGGACTGGGTGTTGTACTCGAGCATGTCGGTGAACATCTCGTACTGGTCATTGACCAGATGCACGTTGCGCGAGAACTCGGCCTGCTTGGTGTCCAGCTCATAGCGGCCGAACTGGGACTTGAGCTCGGTGTTGTTGCGGTTGTCAACGATGGTGCCGCCGTCAAAGTAGTAGCCCACGTTGGAATTGATTTCATAGTCCAGGGCATCGGTCAGCAGGGTAGTGCTGCGGTTCTCGAGGCGCACATTGCTGCGCAGCTCGGCCACGCCCTGCTCACCGTAGTAGTGCAGCACGTCGCTATAGACCCACAGCGTGTCGCCCTGCGTCATGCGCACGTGCCCGAAGGCATCGAGCGAACTCGTCTCGGCATAGAAGTAGGCGCTGTCGCAGAACATGTACATGTCGCCGCGGCGGAAACGCACGTTGCCCTTGAGCACCTGGTAATCGCGGCTGATGGCCTCGTCGGCCCTGAGCAGGTCGGCGTTCTCGAGGAATACCTTATTGGTCTGGTTGCGGTTGGCGTTAGGAATCTGGGGCGTGATGCGCTTCACGTTCTTGCCCTTGGCGCCCTTGCGGGCAGCTTGGGGTGGCTGAGGATTGGTGGGGCGTTTGACGGTGGAGGATGTCTGCTGGGTAGCGGCGGGGCGTTGCTTGACAGTGCGGCCGATCTGGCTCGAGGCCCACATGGGTGACATCACCAGGGCCATCATGCCCAGTGCAACCAGGGTGTGCAACCAGCGAGCGGCATTGCCATGGGAGGCATTGCCGCTGTTGCCGGATGTCCGGAGCCGCTTGTCGTGTTGAGCAGGCATTACTGCAGGGTGCTGGAAGGGTGTTTAATTCTTGGTTTTGTCGTCGGTTCCCTTTTTGAGCCAGTCGTACTTGAAGTTGCAGTCGCGCCAGCCCTCCTCGATGTAGACATACACGCTCTTTTGCTTCTGGATAACCCAGTCGCGCAGAATCTTTTCCTTGGTATTGGCCTCGCACATGTCCTTGATGACCATGTAGTCCTCGGCTAGGTCAGCCTTGTGGCCGTCGATGCGCTTAACCAGGCGGACGATAGCTACCTGCTCGCGCTGCGTCTTGGGGTTAATCATGATGAACGGCTCGCTGATGTCGCCAGGCTGCATGTTGTTGATTTTCTTACCCACCTCGGCAGGCAGGTCGGCCATCTCAAAGCGGCTGCTGTGGTTCTTCTCGTTGAGCATGTTGCCGTTGTTGTTGCGCGATTCCTTGTCTTGGGAGATGTACAGTGCCATTTCCTCAAACTTGTGCTTGCCTTCAAGAATGTCGGTGCGCACCGAGTCGAGGCGCGTCACGGCGTCGGTAAGGTCCTTGTCGCTCACCTTGGGACGCAACAGGATGTGGCGTGTGTTGATGCGGTCACCGCGTTTCTCGATGAGCTGGATGATGTGGTAGCCGTCATCGGTCTCGACGATGTTAGATACACGCTTGGGATCGTTCAGGTTGAAGGCTGCCGTGGCATACTCGGGCAGCAGCGTCGTGCGGCTCTGGAAGCCGGTCTCGCCGCCATACACGGCCGTGGACTGGTCCTGGCTGTAGAGGATGGCAAGGGTGGAGAACTCGCGTTCACCGCTGGTCACCTGCTGGCTGTAGTCGCGCAGTCGCGCCTTCACCTCGTCGATTTCCTGTTGGGGAATCATCGGGTTGATGGTGATGATCTGAGCCTCGACCTGCATGGGAATGTAGGGCAGGGAGTCGCGCGACAGGCCGTTATAGTACTTGCGCACGTCGGCAGGCGTGGCCTTGACGTTCTTGGTCAACTCGTTCTGCACCTGCTGGATGCAGTACTGGTCGCTGTACACCTCGTTGAGCTTCTCGCGCAGGCGAGGCAGCGGCATGCGGAAATACTCCTCCACTTTCTCCTTGGAGCCCAAGTTGGCGATAAAGAAATTGATGCGGCTCTCAACCTCGGCGCTGATGGATGATGCCTGCACCTCGACGGTGTCGATGCGCGCCTGGTCCAGGAAGAGTTTGTCCACCGCCATCTGCTCGGGAATGACGCAATAGGGGTTCCCGTCGATGGCAACACGCTCATAGATAGCCTGTTGATACTGATCCTCGATATCGCTCTTGAAGATGGGCTCGCTGCCGATTACCCACGCAACTTCCTCGGCCACATTGTTCTGCGCCATCGCTGCCAGGGCAACTGCGATGAACGAGATAGCCGTAAATAATCTAAGTTTCACTTGTATTGTCTTTTAATTTTGTTTCAAACTGCAAATTTCCCCATTTTTCCTGACGTGACAAAATCAAATCCCAAAATCTTTGTTAAATGAAGCCTCGATGACCTCTGTCGAACAGGTGGACCAGCCTCTTTGGGCCAACTGTGGATAATGAAACGAGCGGGCGGCCCGTGGTGAGGTCGCCCGCTGTAGTAAGGGGGTAGGGTAATGGGTATTACCCGAAGTTGTCGTAGTGGATCGATGACGGATCAACGCCCAGTGAGTCGAGCACCTCGTTGACGGTCTGGCTCATCATGGCGGGGCCGCACATGTAGTACTCGCAGTCCTCGGGAGCCTCGTGGCTGCCCAGGTAGGTGTCGCGCATCACGGGAGCGACAAAGCCTGCCGTGTACTTCACGCCTGCCTCGTCGGCTACGGGATCGGGACGGTCCAGTGCCAGGTGGAAGTGGAAGTTGGGGAAGTCCTTTTCCAGCTGCAGGAAGTCCTCGAGGTAGAAGACCTCGCTCAGCGAGCGTGCGCCATAGAAGTAGTGCATCTCGCGGTCACGGCAGTTGAGCGTGCGCGTCATGTGCAGGATCTGTGCACGCAGCGGGGCCATACCGGCGCCACCGCCCACCCAGATCATCTCTTTCTTGCTGTCGAAGATGGGGTGGAAGTCACCGTAGGGGCCGCTCATGATGACCTTGTCGCCGGGCTTGAGCGTGAAGATGTAGCTCGATGCGATACCGGGCATCACGTCCATGAATCCAGTGGCGGGTTTGGGCTTGAACGGCGGTGTGGCGATACGCACCGTGAGCATGAAGCGGTCACCCTCAGCGGGGTAGTTGGCCATTGAGTAGGCACGCACGGTAGCCTCGTCGTTGCGGCACTTGAGGCTGAACAGGCCGAATTTCTCCCAAGTGGGCAGATACTCGCCCAGCGACTCCTTGTCGATGTCCTTATCGTAGTCCATCTCGTATTCGGGAATACGGATCTGGGCATAGCTACCGGGGATGAAGTCCATGTGCTCGCCTGGGGGCAGGGCCACGATGAACTCCTTGATGAACGACGACACGAGCTTGTTGCTCACCACGGTGCACTCATATTCCTTGACCGACAGCACGCTGTCAGGCACTTGGATTGACATGCTGTCCTTGACCTTGACCTGGCAGCCCAGGCGCCAGTGATCCATCTGCTCCTTGCGTGAGAAGTGGGGCACCTCGGTGGGCAGGATCTGGCCACCACCTTCGGTCACCTGGACCTTGCACTGGCCGCAGCTGCCCTTGCCACCGCAGGCACTCGAGAGCATCACGCCGTTCTCGTGCAGGGTGTTGAGCAGGGTATTGCCGCTGGCCACTTCCAGCTCCTTGGTACCGTTATTGATGTTGATTTTCACATTGCCCGAGGGCACGAGGTAGTGCTTGGCAACGAGCAGCAGGATGACGAGCAACAGGGTGAGCACCAGGAACACCAGCGCGCTCGCCAATACTGTGGTTGAAATGTTTGATAATAGCAGTATCATAGTGTTGTCTCCTCCTTTATCCTAATCTAATGCCCAGGAAACTCATGAAGGCGATGCCCATGAGACCAGTAATGATGAATGCGATGCCCACGCCGCGCAACGGCTTGGGAATGTCACTGTAGGCCAGCTTCTCACGGATGGCGGCGATGCCCACGATGGCCAGCAGCCAGCCGATGCCCGAGCCCGCACCGTAAACGGTAGCGGTCAGGGCCGAGTCGAAGTCACGCTGCTGCATGAACAGTGAGGCACCCAGGATGGCGCAGTTCACGGCGATCAGCGGCAGGAAGATGCCCAGCGAGGCATAGAGCGATGGCGAGAATTTCTCGACTGCCATCTCGACAAGCTGGGTAGCCGACGCGATGACGGCAATGAACAGGATAAGCCCCAGGAAACTCAGGTCCACACCAGCCAGGGCGGGACTGAGCCAAGTGAGGGCGCCCTCTTGCAGGACGTACTTGTTGAGCATGTAGTTGATGGGCTGAGTCACAACCAGCATGAAGGTGACCGCGATACCCAGGCCGAAAGCCGTCTTCACGTTCTTGGACACAGCCAGGAACGAGCACATGCCCAGGAAGTAGGCAAATATCATGTTGTCGATGAATATCGACTTGATAAACAGATTGAGTTCTTCCATTGTCTTGTGTTCTTTTAACGGTTAAACATGCCTGTTAATCCTCTTGCAACTCCTTGTTGTGGGCACGATGAACCCAGATGATGCAGCCCACGGTGATCAGAGCCATCGGGGCAAGAATCATCAGGCCGTTGTTCTCGTAGCCATGGTCATAGCACCACTGCGGTACCACTTGGAAGCCGAACAGCTTGCCGGTGCCCAGCAGCTCGCGGATAAAGGCCACAATCACCAGGATAATGGTGTAGCCCAGTCCGTTGCCGATGCCGTCGAGGAACGAGGGCCAGGGGCTGTTGTGCATCGCGAAGGCCTCCAGTCGTCCCATGAGGATGCAGTTGGTGATAATCAGTCCGATGAACACCGACAGCTGCTTGCTCACGTCATACTTGTAGGCGACAAGAATCTGCTGCACAATGATAACCAGCGTGGCCACTACCACCAGCTGCACGATGATGCGGATGTTGGTGGGAATGGTCTTGCGCAGGAACGAGATGATCACGTTGCTGAACGCTAACACACAGATCACCGAGATGCCCATCACGATGGCGGGCTCCAGACTGGCGGTGACGGCAAGCGCGGAGCAGATACCCAGAATCTGTACCAGAACGGGATTGTCCTTGGACAGCGGGTTGAACAATGCTTCTTTGTTTTTCTTTGATAACATAGTCGTGATAGGGTTTATTCGGGTTGATTGTCGTTGGTTTCACTCTCGATAGTCTCGGCAGGAGCAGCATCGGCGGTGCACTGGGTTCCGCCACCGCTTCCCAACTTCTTCAGGAAGGCCTCGTAGCGGTACAGGCAGTCGGCCAGCATGTCGCTCACGCCAAGGCTGGTGATGGTGGCGCCGGTCAAGGCGTCAACCTGCTCGGCTCCGTTGGTGGTCTTCTGGCCCTTCTTGAGCACGGCCACACCCTTGTACTCGCCATCGACGAACAGGTGCTTCTCACGGAACAGCTCCTGGAATTCCTGCTCGGCAATGCGGGCACCCAGGCCCGGGGTCTCGCCCTCATGCGAGAAGTTGGCACCATAGATGGTGTTGCCGTCCTCGTTCATGGCGATGTAGCCCCAAATCGGGCCCCACAGGCCGGCACCGTACACGGGGAGCACATACTTCACGCTGCCGTCGTCCATCTTGCACTTCATCACGGGCAATTTGCGCTCGGCATCGGGGAGTTTCACGTTTTTCTTCATCTGCACTTCAAACGCGGCATTGTCGGTACTGTCCACGACGTTGCCCTCGCTGTCCACCAGCAGGTCTTGGATGACGTATTTCTCATAGGTCTCCTTGACCAGCTCGTCGCTCGGGGCTGCGATGTGCAGCGCGCTCAGGATCTGTTTGCGCGTGTCGTTGGCGATGTTCTCGTTCTGCTTGGGCTTGAGCGCCATGTAGATGAGCGCCAGCATCGAACCCACGAGCAGCACCATCACGGCTGCATACAGGATTTGATAAGTGTTACTGTTCTTGTTCATCGCTTATCCCTCCTTATTCTCTTTAATAGCGGCGCGGCGGGCGCGGCGCTTGATATTAGACGATACCACGCAGTGGTCAATCAACGGGGCGAAGGCGTTCATCAGCAGGATGGCCAGCATCATGCCCTCGGGGTAACCACTGTTGTAAACACGGATCAGGATGGCAAACACACCGATGAGCAGGCCATAGATGTACTGGCCCACCGTGGTGCGTGCTCCAGTCACGGGGTCGGTTGCCATGAACACGGCACCGAAGGCGAAGCCGCCCAGACACAACTGCGTCATCGGGTCGAGCATCGAGGCAGGGTAGGTGGCGCTGGGCAATGCATTGACCAGAGCGGCCATACCCAAACCGCCGACAAATACCGAGCACATGATGCGCCACGAGGCTACGCCCGTAATCAGCAGGATAACGGCACCGATGAGGATGGCAATGATCGAGGTCTCGCCCGGCGAGCCGGGGATGTAACCCAGCAGTGCGTCCATGCAGCTGATGGGCTCGCCCACGATGTTGGTCATCGTCGGGTCGCCAACGCTGGTGGCAACCTGGCCCAGCGGGGTAGCACCGGTAAAGGTGTCAACCACTGTGCCGCCACCCATACCAAAGGCGCTGTCCAGCTTCACGAATGCCTCATCACCGCTCATGCGCGACGGGTAGGCAAAGAAGAGGAATGCGCGGGTAATCAGGGCGACGTTGAAGATATTCATGCCAGTGCCGCCAAAGATTTCCTTGGCAAATATCACGGCAAACGCGGTGGCGACGGCTGTCATCCACAGCGGCGTGTTGATGGGGACAATCAGGGGAATGAGGATACCCGTTACCAGGAAGCCCTCCTGAATCTCCTTGTGATGAATCTGTGCGCTGATAAACTCGATGCCCAGACCCACACCATAGCTCACGACAATCACCGGCAGCATTGCCAGCAGGCCGTAGAGGAACATCGTGAACCATCCGGTGTCGGCGTGGCCGATGGCCAGATAGTGCTGGTAGCCGATGTTGTACATACCGAACAGCAATGCCGGCAGCAGGGCAACCACCACGGTGATCATGGTGCGCTTCATGTCGTTGCCGTCATGGATGTGGACGCCCGAGTGCGATGTGGCATTGGGCGTGAACAAGAAGGTCTCCATGCCGTCATACACCGACTCCAGCTTCGACAGCTTGCCGCCGGGACGGAACGAGGGCTCAATCTTGTTCATGAAATTCCTTAATGCTTTCATATCAATGTTATATTGTTGAATAGCGTTGTTAGTGTACTATATATAATAAATGTGGAGGATTCATCACGACATTTCGGCACGCAGACGGTCCAAACCCTCACGCACGATGCGCTGCAGCTCCAGCTTGCTGGTGTCGGCAAACTCGGCCAGGGCAAAGTCCTCGGGAGCAATCTCGTAGATGCCCAGCTGCTCCATCTTGTCGATGTCGCCGCTGATGATGGCCTTGATCAGGAACTCTCCATAGATATCCATCGGCAGCATCGCGTCATACTCGCCGGTGCGCACAATGGCGCGCTCACCGCCCTTGATGCGGCTGTCCATGCTCACGGGCGTTTTCAAGCCGCGCAGCCATGTGGTGAACGTGCGGTAGATTGAGAATCGGTTGGGGCTGAGTGCTGCCCATCCCATGAACTCGTCGGGCTTGTTGATCTCGGGGATGACGGTGATGTGGCGGTACGGGGCACGCAGCCATTGGCTGGCCTCGACCTTCATGCCGGTGAGCACGTTACCGCTGATGATGCGGCTCTGGACCACGTTGGTCAGCTCATGCTTGAGCACCGTCTCGAGGTCAGCGCCCATCACGGTTGTCACGTAGCGCGGCTGCTGCACCATCTCGCCGGTGATGGCGGTCACGGTGTCGTGGCTCACCTTGCCGGTGGTGAACAGTTCACCGATTCGGGCCAGCGTCACGATGTCCATCGTCCACACCGTTTCACCCTTGTTCACGGGCTTGGTGTTGGCAGCCTGGACACCAGCGTTGCTGGCAGGGTGGGGACCAACAAAGGTGGTCACCTCGGCACCCGGGGCGTCAATGCTCTGGCCATCGCGGATGCCGATGTACACTTTGCCTGAGGTCAGTCCGTTGAGCACTTCCACACCCTTCTTGATGTACTGGCGCTTGTCGCCGAGCACTACATCCAGGTCGGGAGCCAGCGGTGCTGAGTCAAAAGCCGTTACAAACACGTCGCGTGGTTTCACGCCAGGCACGGGAACAACGTCATAAGGGCGCTGACGCATCATCACCCACAGGCCTGAGTCGAGCAGCACGTCGAGTGCCGGACGCTTCAAGTCATGGGCAACAGTGTCGGCACCGCCGTCGGGAATGATGACGATGGCGTCGATGTGGCGGCGCTCACCGCGGCGCACCTCCTTGACGGTTCCGCTGACGGGTGCAACAACCTTGATGGCCTCATAATTCTTGTCGTGGTAGAGGGGCTCGCCGGCAATGACGTGCTCGCCTTCCTTCTTCTCCATGCGAGGAATAATCCCATGGAAATCATCGGGAACGACAGCTACACTCTGTGGCTGGCCTGTAGCGGCAAGGGCATTGTCGCTGATGGCGCCCAGCAGGTGGATGTCGAACCCTTTCTTGAGTCTTACAGTTGCCATGTTATGATTGGTTTTGGTGATATTATAAATAATGTGTGGCAAAGGTACGAAAAAAGAATTAAAAAACTCTATAATGATACCCTAAAATGATAACTTTTGTTATCATGGCGCTTGCTCAAGCATCACATCGATGACGTGATTGACTTTGAGATGCCCCTCCCGAGAATAGCAAAACTCCATTGTTAATAAAAAAAACTCGAAAAAAATTGCTTGAAATATGGTGTTTTCAAATATTTGTGATAAATTTGCGTTAATTTTTTGAGCAAAATGGCCTCCAAAAAGAGCCCAAAAGGCCGCCATTTGTTGTGCAGCATGTTGTGTTTCAATGGCTTGCGCCTTAACCTCGCAAGCCCAAGGTCGCACAGAAACCATGAGTAGAGGACAAAACTTTAAGAACTAAATTTATAATTTTATTAATTCATTTTAAAAACTAGTTTTAATTATGGCTGAACAAACAAACATTCAGAAGCCACAGACCGCTGCCAAGAAAGAGGTGAGCAGCAATGTTCGTGGTATCAAGAGCGCATTCCCTGTGATCGTTGTGTGCTTTCTCGTTGCATTAGCAATCTTCTTCCTCCTGCTGGGTAACCCCGGTAACTTCAAGGTTTCTCCGGGTTTCTGGAGCTTGGATAAGGAAGGTCCCCAGAACCTGGCTGGTACCGTATTTAAGGGCGGTGTGGTTGTGCCCGTGCTGATCACCTGCTTCTTGACCGTTATCGTGCTGGTTGTTGAGCGCTGGATTGCTCTGGCTAAGGCTAAGGGTAAAGGCAACACCACCAAGTTTGTCGAGGACGTTAAGGCTGCTCTGCGCAACCATGACCTCGCTAAGGCTGAGGACCTCTGCCGCAAGCAGAGTGGTACTGTAGGTGCCGTGGTTTATGCAACCCTGCAGAAGTACAAAGAGATGGAGAAGGATACCGTCCTGAGCAAGGAGCAGAAGGTAGCTGCCATCCAGGCAACCCTCGAGGAGGCAACTGCACTCGAGATGCCCGCCCTGCAGCAGAACCTGCCCGTGCTGGCAACCCTGACCACCCTCGGTACCCTGATCGGTCTGTTCGGAACTGTGTTGGGTATGATCAAGTCGTTCCAGGCTCTGTCCAATTCGGGTGCTCCTGACTCGACCGAGCTGTCAACCGGTATTTCTGAGGCACTTGTGAACACCGCTCTCGGTATCGCAACCGCTGCCCTCGCTCTGATCGGTTACAACTTCTACACCAACAAGATCGATAACATGACCTATGCTATCGACGAGCTTGGCTTCGCAACTGTTTCTACCTTCTCCGCTACTCACTAATTTCTGGGTTAGCAACTGTTTAAGTAACCTTTTTTAAACAAACAGATTAAGGTAATCTAGAAATATGGGAAAAGTCAAAATCAAAAAGAAAGAGACGCGCATCGACATGACCGCTATGTCCGATGTGACGGTGCTTCTGTTGACTTTCTTCATGTTGACTTCTACATTCCTTCAGAAAGAACCCGTGACAGTGATCACGCCTCCTTCGGTTGCCGAGGATAAGGTTCCCGATTCTAACCTGTTGTCAGTGCTTGTCAGCCCCGAGGGCAAGGTATTCCTTGAGGTACTCGGTAGCAAGGACTCGACAATGAAGAGCGAGACGGTTCGCGCCGACTTGCTTAAGAATATGGTATCCGAGTACAAGAAGACTCATCCCAGTGCAAACCTCGCGTTTACCAACAAGGAGATTGAGACCTTCTCAAGACTGAATGCATTCGGTGTACCTATCACAAAGATGAAAGAATGGTTGAACCTGGAGCCCGACCAGAGGGACAAGTTCCTCGAGTCTAAGGAGAACCCCGGTGTTCCAATCAACATGAATGAAGATCCTCTTAACCCCAACGAATTCCAGATGTGGATCAGGGCCGCCTATAACTCGGTGAACCCCGAACTGCAGGAAGCGATGGTGAAAGGACGTGGTATTGCAATCAAGGCCGATCAGACAACGCCTTACAGCGTGGTGAACGTGGTTATGGATAACCTCCAGACCATGAAGATGAACAAGTTCTCGCTCATGACGGCCCTTAAAACTTCGGAGGAATAAGATATGGCAATTAAAAGTAAAAGTCGTCAGAAAAAATTCGATACCCGTATCGACTTCACCCCGATGGTTGATATGAACATGCTTCTGATCACATTCTTTATGTTGTGTACCACCATGATCAAGAGCCAGACGCTCCAGATCGCGTTGCCTACCAACGAGCATGTCGAGAAAGAACAGCAGAACAAGGTAAAGCAGTCCGAGGCTGTTACCATCATCATCGATGGTAAGCTCGATGAGAAGGGTCTGTCCGACCCCAACGAGGGAATGCTTTTCTACTACGACGGTATGCCCGAGACCGCTAATCTGGCTCAAGGCGAGAGCAACATGAAGCAGATTGAGTTCGGTGCTAAAACCGGCGGTGCCTATCCCGCTATCCGCGAGATTCTACAAGAGCGCAACAAGGAAGTTGTTCTCAAGATTAACGACCTGAAGAAGGAGTGGAAGGAAATGAAGTTCTCCAAGAACGAGGAACTCAATGACTCCATCTACAACGAGAAGGCTAAGTTGATCCGTAACGACTCCACCCTCAAGCGCCCGGTTGTGATTATTAAGGCTACGCCTAACGCCAGCTATGCCCACGTTGTGAGCGTGCTCGACGAGATGCAGATCAATAACATCAGCCGCTACCAGATCGACCGCATCAATGAGGTTGACTCGGCAATGATGATTATGGTCCAGGCCAAGAACCTTAAGAAGTGATGTTGGATTAATGGATTTGTTTAATCTTTAAAAAAGAAACAATTATGGCAAAAGAAGTTGATCTTTCATCGCGTGAATGGTGTGACCTTGTGTTTGAAGGAAAGAATAAGGACTTCGGTGCTTATGTCATCCGTACAGACTCACCCAAGCGTCACAACAAGGCTGTGATCTACACCATTATTGGTGCTTTCGTATTCGCTCTCCTCGCCTGGGGTCTTGCGCAAGCCAACAAGTACTTCGAGGAAAGAAGGCTCGCCATGGAAGGTGAACAGGAAGAGGTGCTCATCGACATGTCTCAAGATGCTGAGGAGCCCGAGGAGCAGCAAGAACGTCTCGAACAACCCAAGCCCGAGGTTCTTCCCGAGGAAGTCTTGAAGTCAGTGAAAGTTACCGAGCTCCAGATCGTCGAGGACGATAAAGTGAAGAAGGAAGACGAGATCAAGACTCAGGACGAGTTGAAGGAGACCGAGACCGCCTTCGGTCAGAAGGATAACGAGAAAGGTACTGAGGACCGTAACGTTACCCGCACCCTGAAGGAAGAGGTTGTCGTTGAGAAGAAGGTAGAAGCCCCCAAGGAGGTCAAGGAAGAGGTATTCCGCTCGGTAGAGCAGATGCCCCAGTTCCCCGGTGGTGAGGCTGCCCTGATGAAGTACCTCCAGTCACACATCAACTATCCGCCCATGGCCGCCGAGAACAACATCCAGGGCCGTGTCGTTGTACAGTTCGTTGTTGACAAGACTGGTAAGGTAGGTGAGGTGAAGGTTGTCCGCTCGGTGGACAAGGATCTCGACAAGGAGGCCGTTCGTGTCTGCAAGTCGCTGCCCAAGTTCACTCCCGGTCGTCAGAATGGTCAGGCCGTGTCCGTATGGTACACGCTGCCCGTTACCTTCAAACTCCAGGGTACCAACTAATCGATTATTCGGTTAACCCGTATAGCAAAAGAGGGTGTGTCAAAATTTTGACACGCCCTCTTTTTCGTCACATGCTGTAAAACGTATAACAAAGCCTCGGCACGGGAACGCTGAGGCTTTGTTCTGTATCACCCGATGAAAGGTGGGGCCAATGTGGTCGAAGAACCACGTCAAGGCCTAGTGGCTTTGTGCAGAACTACAACCTGCATTTTTCGCATTTTTCCGGACACTAATGGCTCACATTCAATACCCAAAATTCCGAATGACCGCCAAATGACCTTTTTGTTTTATAAGATATTGATATGCAGAATATTAGGTTTTAAAGTATGACCATCGAATGCTCGCTATTTTTCTATGATCCATAGTAACTTTGCAAGCGAGAATTAGCCCGTTTTATTGACCAAAATAATGTTTTGATTTATTATGGTTACAGTTCGTGAAATCGATTTTAAAACAGATTATCTTGAGTATCTGAAAAGGTATCACGATCGAAAAAATACTACTGGTTAATGGACATTTGTTAAACTTTTAAAATCGAAGTATTATGGCAAAATCAGTTAATCTTTCATCGCGCGAATGGTGCGATTTGGTGTTTGAAGGGAAGAATAAGGACTTCGGTGCTTATGTTATCCGTACAGAATCACCCATGCGTCACAACCAAGCTGTCCTGTGGACCATTATCGGCTCCATCATCTTCGGTCTGCTTGTCTTCGGCTACATGAAGGCCAACCAGTACTTTGAGGAGAGGAGACTTGCCGAAATGGGTGAACAGGTAGAAGTGCTCATCGACATGACACCTGAAGCCGAAGAGCCCGAACCCGTGCAGGAACGTCTCGAGCAGGAGAAGCCTGAGGTTCTCCCCGAGGAGGTCCTGAATACGATCAAGGTTACCGAACTCGCCATCGTCGAGGACGATATGGTGAACAAGGAAGACGAAATCAAGACTCAAGAAGAACAGTTGGAGTCACTGCATTCAACTGGTAGTGTTGATTTCGATCAAGGCACGGATAACAAGTTAGTCACCCGAGAGTTCAAGAACGAGGTGGTGGTCGAAGAAAAGGCTGAACGACCCAAGGAGGTTGTGGAACAAGTCTTCACCGCAGTGGAGCAGATGCCCCAGTTCCCCGGTGGCGAAGCTGCACTGATGAAGTACCTCCAGTCGCACATCAACTATCCGCCTATGGCCGCAGAGATGAATGTTCAAGGTAAGGTCATTGTGCAATTTGTAGTTGACAAGACCGGTAAGGTGGGTGAAGTAAAGGTTGTCCGCTCGGTGGACAAGGAACTCGACCGTGAGGCCGCACGCGTCTGCAAGTCGCTGCCCAAGTTCTCCCCTGGCCGTCAGAATGGTCAAGCTGTATCAGTCTGGTACACGTTGCCCGTTAACTTCAAACTCCAGGGAACCAACTAATCGTTTTACGGTTCAAACCTAACATCAAAAACGGCATCGCCCAGCAGTGCGGTGCCGTTTTTGCGTTTGTCAGTATGGTTCCCTCGTCCCACCCTCGGTCGTGGCCAGTGGTCAACTGGCGGTAGTGCTACGTGCTTGAATGATGCACTGTGCTCTGTACTGGCGTGCTGGACATGCACCGTGATGGCCCGTTCCCGGGAATACTGCAGTCCCTTGCAGTGCCTCATGATGGTTTTCAGTTCGCCCCACTATCCACAACCTACAATTCCTGATAGATGTCGTGTTACTAGATTAACTCGGTAGAGAAGTTGATGGACTGGATATCAATGTCCAGTTGCCGCAGTTGGCTCGACAACTTGTCGATCTGTTTGCGTATGGCTTTGATATCGACGGTTGTCACATACTTGATCTCGCTGCGGGAATAGCGCTCGCTCGAGGACGATGATGCCTGCCTGAAAACTTCCTGCATCACGCTCACGCGCTTGGTGAGCACATCGCGTTCGGCCATCAGCTGGGTGAGTGTCTTCTCGCCGCACATGGTGCGCATGTTGGTCACATTGATGCGGTAGATGTATTCCTCGAGTTGTTTCAGGCAACTGTCCAGCTCCTTGAGCAAGTCCTTGGGATCCTCGGCCGGCTCATCACCTTCCTGTATCTTCACATTGTTCACCAGGCGCGCTGTCAGATCGCTGATGCGCGTCTGTAAATCCTTGCGGATGCTTAATGCTTCGGCTAGTTTCATGTCTTGTTCAATTTAATGGGTTATCTGATGCAAAGATAAGGATTTAATCCGATATCCTCCAAATGACCAAAGAAAAACCTGTGGCCCGGAAATTTGGACCACAGGTTTTTAATTTCAGCAGTATCTTGGATACTTACTTGTTAACCTGGAAGCGGTTCCAGCCGTCCTTCAGGTGGGCTACCACCTGGTTGGCAGCGGCCAAGCCGGCGTTGATGTTGGCCTCGGCGGTCTGGGCACCCATCTTCTTGGGGGTGAACAGCACGCGCTCGGGATACTTGGCCTCGAGCTCGTCAGCGTTGGCGGGCTTCACGTCAGCAACATAGCGGAAGTCGGGACGGCTCTCCATGGCCTCGGCCAGACCGGCCTCGTCAATGACCTCCTTGCGGGCGGCATTGATGAGCACACCGTTCTTGGGCAGCATCTCGATGAGGCGCTTGCCTACCGAACCGCGGGTCTCGTCGGTAGCGGGGATGTGGAGGCTCACGTACTGGTTCTCGCTGTACAGTTCCTCTACGCTGTGAACGGGGTGGATGCCGTCGGCCTCCATAACCTCGTCCTTCACCCACGGGTCGAGAGCGCTGATCTTCATGCCAAAGCCCTTGGCGATGCGTGCTACGCAGCGGCCAACAGCGCCATAGGCATGGATACCCAGTGTCTTGCCCAGCAGCTCGGTGCCCGAGGTGCCGTTATAGCGGTTGCGGATCAGCGTCACGAGCATACCCATTACCAGCTCGGCAACGGCGTTGCTGTTCTGACCGGGAGTGTTCATCACGCACACGCCGTGGGCGGTAGCCTCGGCCAGGTCAATGTTGTCATAACCTGCACCGGCGCGTACAACCACCTTCAGCTGGGGAGCGGCATCAAACACTTCCTTGTCCACCTTGTCGCTGCGGACGATCAGACCGGCGCAGTCGGCGATGGCCTTGATCATGTCCTCACGGGTGCCTTTCTCGACGAGTACCAGCTCGTGGCCAGCACCTTCAATCACCTCACGGATGCCCTGAACGGCTACGGGAGCAAAGGGCTTCTCGGTTGCAACTAAAATCTTCATGATTTGTCTCTAGAATTTAGCCTATATTATAATGTGAATGAATTAGCGGTTCTCAAACTCCTTCATAGCGGCAACGAGCACCTTCACGCTCTCCAGGGGAAGTGCGTTGTACAGCGATGCGCGGTAGCCACCCACCGAGCGGTGACCCTTGATGCCGACGATGCCCTTGCTGGTGGCGAAGTCCAGGAAGTCCTTCTCCAGCTCCTTGTACTCGGGCTTCATCACGAAGCATACGTTCATGATCGAGCGGTCCTCAGGCTTAACGGTGCCCACAAACATCTTGCTCGAGTCGATGGCGTCATACAGGTAAGCGGCCTTCTCCTCGTCGATGCGCTGCAGCTCCTTCACGCCACCCAGCTCCTTGTACCACTTCAGGGTCTGCAAGGCTGCGTAGATGGGGAATACGGGAGGAGTGTTGAACATCGAACCCTTGTCAACGTGGGTCTTGTAATTTACCATGGTGGGAAGAACACGGTCAACCTGGCCCAGGACGTCTTCCTTAACGATGACGAAGGTAACACCGGCGGGAGCGATGTTCTTCTGAGCACCACCGTAGATGAGGTCATACTTCGACACGTCAACGGGACGTGAGAAGATATCGGATGACATATCGGCTACCATGCGTACGGGCACGTCATAGTCCTCGCGGATCTCGGTACCGTAGATGGTGTTGTTGGTCGTGATGTGGAAATAGTCAACATCGGTAGGAACGGTGTAGCCCTTGGGAATGTAGGTGTAGTTGTCCTCCTTCGAAGAACCGACAACCTCAACATCACCAATCAGCTTAGCCTCCTTGATGGCCTTGTTTGCCCACGTACCCGTGTCAAGGTAAGCGGCCTTGGTCTTCAGCAGGTTCATCGGAACCATGTAGAACTGGGTGCTGGCACCACCGCCCAGGAACAATACCTTATAGCCCTCGGGGATGTCGAGCAGCTCCTTGAACAGGGCCTCAGCCTCGTCAACGACAGCCTGGAACTCCTTGCTGCGGTGTGAAATCTCAAGAATTGACAGGCCGGTACCTGCAAAGTCACGAATAGCGTCAACACACTTGTCCAGGGTGTACTGGCTCAGGATTGACGGTCCAGCATAAAAATTATGTTTCTTCATAATACTGTTGTTAATTGAAATTAGAAGTTATTATAAAATGTAGTGATTGGTCTTGTGGTTAAATTAACTGTGACAAAGTTACGGCTTTTTTTTCATTGCTACAATACCTGCCAAAAAACATGTTTTCTGGCATTTTGTCAATTTGACGGATTTGGACCACAACAAAGGATGAATTTTCCTCTAGAAATCGGGGTTTCGATGACAAAGTGTTAATAACGCCCGTTTTTTGTGGCAAAAGTTTTTTTGGCCTTTTTTTGCTTTTTTCACAGTCAGTGAAAAAAAACTGAAAAACGGGAGAAAAATTGTTTGTGTTTAGAAAATAAGCCGTATATTTGTGACGCTTTTAGAAGGCGTGTTGCACGTTCAACAGCGTCCGATAATTGAAATGGAGATTAATTAACTTTTATAGTTTTTTTCTAATTAACAACTATTTGTATTATTATCATGAACGTTGAGAAAATTATGGCCGACCTGGAGGCTAAACACCCAGGCGAATCTGAGTATCTGCAGGCTGTACGCGAAGTCCTTGAGTCCATCGAGGAGGTTTATAACCAGCATCCCGAGTTTGAGAAAGCCAAGATCGTTGAGCGCATGGTTGAGCCCGAGCGCATCTTCACTTTCCGTGTAACTTGGATTGATGACAAGGGTGAGGTTCAGACCAACCTTGGTTATCGTGTACAGTTCAACAGCGCCATTGGCCCGTACAAGGGTGGTTTGCGCTTCCACAAGGCCGTTACTCCCTCAATGCTGAAGTTCCTCGGTTTCGAGCAGACCTTCAAGAATGCTCTGACCACGCTCCCCATGGGCGGTGGTAAGGGTGGTTCTGACTTCGACCCCGTTGGCAAGAGCGACGCTGAGATCATGCGCTTCTGCCAGGCCTTCATGCTTGAGCTCCGTCACAACATCGGTCCCGATCAGGATGTTCCCGCTGGTGATGTTGGCGTTGGTGGCCGCGAGATTGGCTTCCTCAATGGTATGTATCAGAAACTCGCTCGTCAGTATCACACTGGCGTCCTCACCGGTAAGGGCATGACCTGGGGTGGTTCTATCCTCCGTCCCGAGGCAACCGGTTTCGGTGCTCTCTACTTCACCGAGCACGTGCTCCGCACCGCTGGTAAGGACATCAAGGGCAAGAAGGTTACCCTCTCTGGCTTCGGTAACGTAGCTTGGGGTGCCGCTACCAAGGCTCTTGAGCTTGGCGCTAAGGTCGTTGCCATCTCTGGCCCCGACGGCGTTTGCGAGATTCCCGAGGGTATCACTCCCGAGATGATTGACTACATGCTCGAAATGCGTGCTTCTAACCGCAACAAGGTTGAGGACATGGCCACCAAGTTCCCCGAGAAGGCTAAATTCACCGCTGGCAAGAAGGCTTGGAGCATTCCTTGCGACATCGCTCTGCCCTGCGCATTCCAGAATGAGCTCAGCGAGGACGATGCTAAGGAGCTGAAGGCTAACGGCTGCTGGTGCTGCTGCGAGGTTTCCAACATGGGCTGCCAGCCCGGTGCTATCCACTACTTCCAGAAGAACGGCGTGCTCTTCGCTCCCGGTAAGGCTGTGAACGCTGGTGGTGTTGCTACCTCTGGTCTCGAGATGACTCAGAATGCTGCTCACCTCAGCTGGTCCGCTAAGGAAGTTGACGAGAAGCTCCACTGGATCATGGAGAACATCCACGAGCAGTGCGTGAAGTTCGGTACTCAGGCCGACGGCACCATCGACTACGTGAAGGGCGCTAACATCGCTGGCTTCTGACCAAACTAAAGGCAGGTTGTCCCATCTTGGAGGCAACCTGCTTTTTCTCCCCAGCTATGATTGCCTCATCATTTTGCCCCATTTAAAATAAATTACCACTTTTCAGTATTGATTTCATGAAACTTTAAGTATCTTTGCAAATTGGAATAATTTAATCATCTATGACTGAAAACGAGAAACTGATTCAATCTATCATCGAAGCAATTCAGGAAAAGAAGGGTGTCAACATCGTCCACGTTGACCTCACGGGTATTGAGACCGCAGCAGCACAGGGCTTTGTCATTGCCACTGGCAACACACCGATGCAGGTGACCGCCATTGCCGACAGCGTGCGCGAGTATGTAGAGAAGCACACCGGGCAGCGTCCGTTCAACTACGACGGCTACCAGAACGCCCAGTGGGTAATCATCGACTACGGCAACATCTTTGTGCACGTCTTCGTCCCCGACTTCAGGCAGCGCTACAACCTGGAGGAACTCTGGGCCGATGCACGCATCAACGACATCCCTGACCTGGACTGACCTACCTATAGTTCACATTATCATTTATTCGTGTTATTAAATAATGGCTAATACTAACAATAACCGTAAGGGACCTAAGTTCAGCATATTCTGGATGTATGGCCTCATGGCAGTTTTCTTGTGCTTGATGTTCTTCATGAACATGGAGGACGGGACGGCCAAGGAGGTCAACTGGACGCAGTTTGAGAAAATCGTCCAGAAGGGTGGTGTCAAGTCCATCACGGTGTACACCAACAAGAACGTTGCCGAGGCTGTCCTGACCGATTCACTTGCCAGTGAGGTCATGAAGGAACAGCCCAGCGTGAATACCCCGATGTTGGGCTCCCCGCAGGGCTCGTCCAACAAGATTACGGCCCAGATTCCCAGCTCCGACAAGTTTGACGAGAAGGTCGAGCAATGGAAACAAGAGGGCGTCTTCAAGGGCGAGGTCAAGTATGACAAGGTCGCCGACTACTCCATGGTGCTCTGGAATGTGGGCTTCATCGTGCTGATGGTAGTCCTCTGGTTCTTCATGCTTCGCCGCTTCAATGGCGGCGGTGGCGGTGGAGGAGGCATCTTCAGCGTTGGCAAGTCCAAGGCCCGCCTCTTTGACAAGGATAACGACAACAAGGTCACTTTCCAGGATGTCGCAGGATTGGCCGAGGCCAAGGTCGAGATCGCTGAGATTGTGGACTTCCTCAAGAATCCCCAGCATTACACCGAGCTTGGTGGCAAGATTCCCAAGGGCGCATTGCTCGTGGGACCTCCGGGAACGGGAAAGACCTTGCTCGCCAAGGCTGTTGCCGGCGAAGCCGACGTGCCCTTCTTCTCGATGTCGGGTTCCGATTTCGTCGAGATGTTTGTCGGTGTGGGCGCCTCACGCGTGAGGGACCTCTTCCGACAGGCCAAGGAGAAAGCTCCCTGCATCGTCTTCATCGACGAGATCGATGCCGTGGGACGTGCTCGCGGCAACAAGGCTAGCTTGAGTGGAAACGACGAGCGCGAGAGCACGCTTAACCAGTTGTTGACCGAGATGGACGGTTTCGGCAGCAACAGCGGTGTCATCATCCTGGCTGCAACCAACCGTGCCGACATCCTTGACAAGGCGCTGCTGCGTGCCGGACGTTTCGACCGCCAGATCTATGTCGAGCTTCCCGAACTCAGTGACCGCAAGGAGATTTTCCAGGTACACCTGCGCAATGTCAAGACCGATGGCTCGGTTGACTTGGATCTGCTCTCGCGACAGACACCTGGATTCTCAGGTGCCGATATCGCTAACGTCTGCAACGAGGCGGCACTCATCGCCGCACGCCACAAGAAAAAAGCCGTGCAGCGTCAGGATTTCATGGATGCCATCGACCGTATCGTCGGCGGACTGGAAAAGCGTTCCAAGGTGATTACCGAAGAGGAACGTCACTCCATTGCCGTGCACGAGGCCGGACATGCTACCGTGAGCTGGCACCTGCGCTACGGTGATCCGCTCATCAAGGTCACCATCGTGCCCCGCGGCAAGGCGCTCGGTGCTGCATGGTATATGCCCGAAGAACGACAGATCGAGCCCAAGCAGGCTCTGCTCGACAAGATTTGCTCCCTCATGGCAGGCCGCGTGGCCGAGGACATGTTCCTGGGATTTATCGACACCGGCGCGCTCAACGACCTGGAGCGTGCGACCAAGATTGCCTATGCCATGGTCACCTACTATGGTATGAGCGATAAGATGCCCAACATCTCCTACTACGACACGTCGGGTGATTCCTATGGCTTCACCAAACCCTACAGTGAGGACCGTGCCCGCACGATCGACCAGCAGGTGCAGGAAATCATTGATGGAGAGTATGAGCGCGCGCGCCAGATTCTCACCACCTATGAGAGAGGCCATCATGAACTCGCCGACTTGCTCCAGCAGCGCGAGGTCATCTACACCGAGGACGCCGAGCGCATCTTCGGCCCCCGTCAGTGGCAATCACGCACCGAGGTGATTCTCAAGGACGGCGCCGTGCCCCAGGACAATCAAGCTCCTGCCGACACTGCCGTTGATGACGGCACGACCATGACGCCGCCACCGTTTGAACAGTAAAACCGATTAAAACTTCCCGATAATTATGCCTATAGTGAGTTTTAATGATACCCAGAAGGCTGCCATCGTCAGCCTGCTCATCGAGATGATCAATGCCGATTCCGTTGTGGAGGTGAGCGAATGCGAAGTCTTTGACGCCATCTGCGTCGAGTATTCGATTAGCGATGAGATCTTCTTGGTTGGGCGTGGACTCGATAGCCTGAAAGCCATCGACATCATGAAGCGCATGAGCGACCTGCAGAAACTTGTCACCGCCCGCTTGCTCACTCGCGTGATTGATGCCGATGCACGTGACGATGATATGGAGATACGCCTCCTTAATATAATATGTACAGCCACTGGCGTCGATGCCCTCATCAATGCCAAGAGCATCGACGGTGACCAGACGGTTAAGGAGTAGTAAAAACGTTCTACGCTCCCATGAAGGGAAC
Source organism: uncultured Bacteroidales bacterium (assembly GCA_902792895.1). Taxonomy (GTDB): domain Bacteria; phylum Bacteroidota; class Bacteroidia; order Bacteroidales; family Muribaculaceae; genus Sodaliphilus. Next base: position 29,925 of record CADBBK010000032.1, read on the forward strand.
GATAAGGGCGGCCCGCAGCACATTTTTGCTTGCGGGCCGTTTTTTGTCTCGTCAGTTTTGAACTGCTTTTGGGGTAGGGAAGACCTCTTTCTTGGTGCCGAAAATCAATAGCCCGGATTGTGCGCAACGAGAGCCATTTTTGCCCCAAAATGGGGAAATCACACAAAAATTATCATCACACGAAAAATTTTTTATTTGGTTTAATATTTTGTAAATCAATAAATTATTGCGATTTTTAGGCAAACTGTTAATAACTTTGATAGAAAAAAGTTGCGAAAAAATTTGGCCAGTATCAAAATCGGTTATAATTTTGCACCGCTTTTCGCCTCAAACGGGGCGTGAGAGCAACTCAAAAAAGAGTTCTTTGACATGTTTGCAACAACATATTGACGTAGTACAAGAGACAGGGACAATTTATGTCCCCGTTGATTCAACACCATAGTACAACACAATAGAGCAGGAATCATCAAGGGCCAGACACACAACTTCGGTCGAGTGTTGCGTTTTCATTTATATTCTTGAAAAAGAACAAAACGATAATACAACAACGAAGAGTTTGATCCTGGCTCAGGATGAACGCTAGCGACAGGCTTAAC
>CADBBK010000033.1 GCA_902792895.1 uncultured Bacteroidales bacterium
AAGCATTTTTTTGATTTTTTGCTGAATAATTAAAATAGAAACGCCACCAGTCGATGTGACTGATGGCGCTTTAAATATTGACGTACTCCCGCTGGGAATCGAACCCAAATCTAAGGTTTAGGAAACCTCCATTCTATCCATTGAACTACAGGAGCATTGACAACCGGCAGGCGCCGTGATGCCGGCGCCGACCGATTGTGTTAGGAATTAGTTCCTGGCAGCTGCAAGAGCAGCCTCCTTCTTATCGCTGCGACGGGCAATCCAGTAAGCCACGGGCGAAGCGATGAACAGCGAAGAGCAGGTACCGATGATAACACCGAGGATCATCGCGAAGATGAAGCTGCGGATGGACTCACCGCCCAGGAAGAGCATGATGAACAGCACGAGCAGGGTGGTGATAGAAGTCATCAAGGTACGCGACAGGGTGCTGCACAGGGCCTTGTTGAAGGTGGTGTAGAGGTCCTGCTTGGGATAGAGCGTCCTGTACTCACGCACACGGTCAAATACAACCACGGTATCGTTCACCTGGTAACCGATAACGGTCAGGATGGCGGCGATGAAGGTCTGGTCAATCTCCATGGAGAAGGGCAGCAGGCCGTGCAGGTTGTAGAAGCCGATAACGATGAACGAGGTGAAGGCTACGGCAGCCAAAGCACCAATCGAGAAGGCGATGTTGCGGAATCGGATCAGGATGTAGAGTGCCATGGCGAGCAGCGAGAACAGCACAGCCCAGATGGCCTGGCGTGTCATGTCGCTAGCGATGCTCGGGCCGACGGTCTCGCTCGATACGATGCCGACGCTCTCGTTAGACATGCTGAAGTCGTCCTTGGTGAGGGAGCCGAGCTCGCTCTTGAGGCCGGTGTAGAGCTTGTCCATGATCTCGTCGTCGATACCCTCGCTGGTGTCTTCGATCTTGTAGTTGGTCGAGATGCGCACCTTGGTGTCGTTATCGATGGTGATGACCGAGGTGTTAGCGCCATCGAAGAGGGGAGTCAGCTGGTTGAGCAGATCCTGAGTCTTGACGGGATGGTCAAATTGTACAACATAGTTGCGACCACCCGAGAAGTCGATACCGCGGTTCAAACCGCGAACACCGAACAGGATACCCATGATGACGATCAGGGCCAGAACGATGATAGAGGTCTTCTTGGCAGCGCCCATGAAGTTGAAGTTTACATTCTCCAGCAGGCGACGCGTCAGGCTGGTGGTGAAGGTCATCTTGTCGAAGGTGCCCTTGTTCACGAAGTGCTCCATTACCAGGCGGGTAGCGAACACTGCAGTGAAGAACGAGCAGCAGATACCGATTACCAGGGTAACGGCGAAACCGCGGATGGGACCAGAACCGAGCAGGATCAGGATGGCACCGGTGATGATGGTGGTCAGGTTGGAGTCGAAGATTGCCGAGAAGGCGTTCTTGTAACCGTCGCTGACAGCGGCCTTGAGGCCCTTACCGGCGCGGAGCTCCTCCTTACAACGCTCGAAGATAAGCACGTTGGCGTCCACCGCCATACCGAGCGTCAGCACGATACCGGCGATACCAGGCAGGGTGAGCACGCTCTGGAACGATGCGAGGATACCCATGGTGAAGAACAGGTTCAGGAACAGACCGAGGTTGGCAATCATACCAGCCTGCCAGCCGTAGGTGCACACCATGAAGATCATCAGCAGCACGAGAGCCACGAGGAACGAGATGAGACCCTTGCGGATGGATTCCTTACCCAGAGACGGGCCAATCACACTCTCGCTGGCCACATTGACACGTGCTACCATCTTACCAGACTCGAGCACGTTAGCAAGGTCGTTAGCCTCCTCGAGGGAGAATTTACCACTGATCTGCGAGCGACCACCGTCGATGCGCGTGTTCACGTTGGGGAACGAGTAAACCTGGTCATCGAGCACGATGGCGATAGCCTTGCCGACGTTCTGGTCGGTGATGCGGCTCCACTGGCGTGCGCCCTCATCGTTCATGGTCATCGACACTACCTGGCCCTGCAGGTTGTCATACTCGCTGGTGGCGCGGGTTACGACATCACCAGTGAGGACGGGCTGCTTGTTGACGGTCTGGAGTGCAATGAGCTGGAATGCCTCATGGCCGTTCTGCAGCTTCTCGGGCTTAACAGTCCAAGCGAGCTTGAGGTCGGCGGGCAGAATCATCTTAGCCAACTCGGAGTGAAGGATGGCGTTGACGGCAGCGGTGTCGCTGACAGCAACATAACCTACAACAGGGTAGTTGGGCTGTACGCTTGCCAGGCCCTCAAAGCCCATGAGCTGGGCAAGGGTGGGCTGGTCGTTCTTGGCAGGCTTAGCGGCCTCTTTCTTGGCAGCGGCGCTGTCGGCAGCAGCGGCCTTAACGGCGGCAGTGTCGGTAGCAGCGGCAGGAGCAGCCTCAGCGGTCTCCTCGGCGGTAGTCGAGGGAGCAGCTAAGCTGACCTTGGCCTGGTCACTGAGCTTGCGCAGCGAAGCGACCACGTCGTTGAGCGTATAGGTCTGGTAGAACTCCAGGTTGGCGGCACCCTGCAACAGCTTGCGCACGCGCTCGGGTTCCTTTACACCAGGGAGCTCAAGCAGGATACGACCTGTGCTCTGCAGCTTCTGGATATTGGGTTGTACCACGCCAAAGCGGTCGATACGGTTGCGGAGCACCTTGTAGGAGTTGTCCACCATGCTGTTAACTTCGTCATTGAGGATGTTCTGCACCTCGGCGTCGTTAGCATTGGGTTTCTCCTTGATGCGCTCGATACCGCGGAAGATCTGTGCCAGGTTGCCCTCGGGAGCCAGCTTCTTGTACTCCTTGCAGAAGGAGCCAACGAAGTCGTCCTGAGCGGTCTGGTTCTTCATCACGTTGTCGATGGCCTGGTTAAACTTCTTGTCGGGATTGTTGTTCGCGAGAGCGCGCAAGATGTCGGGCACCGAGATCTGCAGTGTCACGTTCATACCACCTTTCAAGTCAAGGCCGAGGCCTAACTCTTTCTCACGAACTTCTTGGAAAGTGTAACCGAGGTACACCTTCTCATTGGCGAGTGAATCCAAATACTCATTCAATGCAGTCTTGTAAACATCGTTGCTGGTATCGGCTGACTTAATGCCGGCAGCAGCAAGCGCCTTCTGCTCCGCCTTGTTCTGGTAGCGAGTGCTCACCACGGTGAACGACAGATAGAAGAGGCAAATCAAGATCAATAACGCAGTAATGAGTCTAATAAAACCTTTAATTTGCATTTTTTGATTGTGAATTATTTAATTAATTTTTGTTAATTTTTACTCCACTTGACTTTTTCAGCCTGCAAATATACTGCTTTTTCTTAATGTGGGGCATAAAAAATCCAAGTTTTTGCTTTCTACCTTATTTATTTTAAAGGAGAAAAGCCATTTTTGGCCCCTCATACTACCGAAAATGTAACTCATCACGGCACAGAAAGTAACGGGGCGAGGCGCAAACGATGCGCCCCACCCTCGCTATAGGTTGTCAGTTTTGTAATGCTGATTTTAGCTTTCCAAGCCACGGTCGATGCCCCGCTTGAGTGCCTCGACATAGTTGTTGATGCGTTCCATCTCACGGGGAATCTGGATGCGCTGGGGGCAATGCTCGACACACTGTCCGCAGCCGATGCAGTGATCGGCCTGGCGCAGCTTGGGCACCGAGCGGTCATAGCCGACGAGGAAGGCCTTGCGGGCGCGTGCATAGTCGGGATCGTTGCGGTCGCGCGTGAGGTTGCCCTCGGCGATGCACTTGTTGTAGTGGGTGAGCACACCCGGGATGTCGATGCCGTAGGGGCAAGGCATGCAGTACTTGCAGTCGTTGCAGGGGATGGTGTTGTAACCCACGATTTCATCGGCGATGCCGTAGAGGAAGTTCTTCTCATCCTCGGTCAGTTCCTCGAGCGGGCAATAGGTGCACAGGTTCTCCTTGAGGTGCTCCATGTAGGTCATGCCGCTGAGTACGGTGAGCACGCGCGGGAAAGAGCCGGCGTAGCGGAAGGCCCATGAGGCCAGCGTGCGTTCGGGGTCACGGGCCAGGATCTTGCGGGCCAGGGGCTTTGGCAACGAGGCCAGTCGTCCGCCCAGCAGAGGCTCCATGATGACGGCGGGAATGCCGCGCTTGTCGAGTTCGGCATAGAGGTACTCGGCGTTGGTGTTCTCCTCGCTGAATGCCTTGGCATGTTTCCAGTCCAGGTAATTGAGCTCAATCTGGACAAAATCCCACTTGTACTTGTCGTGGTTGGCCAGCAGGTGGTCAAACACGGCGATTTCGCCATGGTAGGAGAAGCCCAGATTGCGGATGACGCCCTTCTCGCGCTGCTCCAACAGGTAATCCAGGATGCCGTTGTAGATGTAGCGCTGCCTGAAAAGCTCCATGGCTTCCTCGCCAGTGCCACCGCCGATGGCGTGCAGCAGCATGTAGTCGATGTAGTCGACCTGAAGTTCCTTGAGGGAGTTCTGGAACATCTCGATGCTGGCTTCGCGGGTCTGCGTCGCGGGTTCGAAGTTGGAGAGCTTGGTGGCGATGAAGTACTCGTCGCGCTTGTGGCGGCTGAGGGCGATGCCCGTGGCGCGCTCGCTCAGGCCCTTGCTGTAGGCAGGCGACGTGTCGAAGTAGTTCACGCCATGTTCGATGGCATAGTCCACCTGCTGGTTGACCATCTCCTGGTCTATCTCATCTTCGTTGTCGCGGCCAAAGGGTTTGCCACTCTTGCCCGGCAGACGCATCATGCCGTAACCCAGGATGGAAACTTTCTCGTGCGTCTTGGGGTTCTCGCGGTAGGTCATCTTGCCCACGGGCGGCTCCTGCTCGGGAGCCTTGCGGTCGTCACTGCCGGCGCAGCTCACGATAACCGGAGCGGTAGCCGCGGCGGTGCCCAGTCCCAGGGCCTTGAGGAAGGAGCGGCGCGACAAGGACTTGCCGCCGTTATTGTCGTTATGCTTGCTATCGTTCATATCGTTGTCATGCTATATTCTAGGGGAGTAAAAAAGACTAAATCTGGCTGTGGACCTCGTGGCCCTCGACATAGATGGCACTGAAGGGACGCGCCGGGCACACATACTCGCAGGTACCGCAGCCGATGCACATCGCGCTGTTCACGGCAGGCACCATGGGCGAGGTGTCGTCGTCGGGCTTGCTAGGCACCATCATGATGGCGCCGGCAGGGCAGTGGCGGGCGCAGTTGCCGCAGGCGACACCGTCGGTGAGCACTACGCAGTTGGCCTTCACCCACACGGCATGGCCCAGCATGGTCGAGGACTTCTCCTCGACGGTGATGGGCTTGATGGCTCCGGTGGGGCACACGGTGGAACACTCGACGCACTCGGGGCGGCAGGCTCCGCGCTCAAAGCTGAGTTCGGGCTGCATCAGGCGCATCGGGTCGGTCGAGGGACGCAGCACGCCGTTGGGACACTTGGCGACACACAGCTGGCAGGCGGTGCAGTGCTGGGCGAAGTTGCGGGCGCTCACCGAGCCTGGAGGCGTGAGGGGCGTCTGCCGCTTGGCCGGCACCTTGTCCTCGATGACGGCAAGGCCGCCGTCCACCTTCTTGGCCGCCTGGGCCAGGGCAACGTCGGCACCCACGATAGCGGCACCCACGAGGAACGCGCGGCGACTGCCGTCGGCAGCGGGCTGCTCGGCATCGGCGGGTGCAACGGGCTGCGGAGCGGCCTTGGGATGGCCGTAGTGCAGCGCGCCGAAGTTACACTTCTCCAGACAGTTACCACAGGTCACGCAGCGCGTATAGTCCACCCGATGGGTGGTGAAATCGATGCATGAAGCCTTGCAGTTCTTGGTGCACAGGCTGCAGGACTTGCACTTGTCGGCGTCAAAATAGACCTTGAGCCATGAGAATCGGGCCAGCTGGGCCAGAATGGTGCCCACGGGGCAGATGGTGTTGCAGTAGGTGCGGCCACCGCGCCATGCCAGCACAACGACGATGATGAACGTCGCCAGGGCAATCAGGAACGTGGGCAGGCTCTTCATCCACACGTCCACGCCATAGAAGGCGTAGCTGTCCATCCTCTCGGCCACCGAGGCCAGCAGGTTGCTGCCCCACTGATAGACGGGCAGCAGCAGGTTGGTCACCATGCGGCCATAGCTGCTGTAGGGAGCAAGCAGGGCCACCAGCGAGTGAACACCTGCAATAAAGGCGATAACGAACAGCGCCAGCACACCGTAGCGCAGCCAGCGCTTCTCGGGGCTTGCCGTGAAGCGGTTCTTGCGCCGCTTGCCGTGAATCCACGAGACAATATCCTGAAAGATGCCCAAGGGGCAGATGACCGAGCAATAGATGCGGCCGAAGACGAGCGTCAGCAGCACCAGCGCCACGATGACCACAACATTGAGGGCCAGCAGTGCCGGCAGGAACTGGATGCGAGCCGTCCATGCCAGGTAATGGTGCAGCACCCCGCTCACGTCAAGAAACAGCAGCGTCACCATGACCATCATGAGGGCTGCCAGCGTAATGCGGACTTTCCTTAACATAGGCTAAAAAATAGGGTTAAATTGTGAATGATTATTAGTTGAATGCACAAAGGTAGTAACAATCCACTAAACAACGTACATGATACGGGTACTTTTTTCCTGAAAAAACAGACTGTGCCAGGAGCATTGCACTCCCGGCACAGTCACTATGATGCTTGGAATATGTCTATCTTATTCCTGCTCTCGAGGCTTAATCCTGATCAGCGCCACCCAGCAGCATGTCGATCAGAACGCTCACGTCGGCGATGGTTACTTCACCATCCTCATCGACATCAGCACCCAGCATGTTGATCTCGTTGCCAGCACCCAGCAGATAGTCGGTCAGGGCGCTCACGTCGGCGATACCTACCTCGCCATCGTCGTCAACATCACCCAGGGTGAAGGGAGGCACGGGCCAATCACCGATGGTGAAGGGCACGGGATCATCGAGGAACCAGCCCCAATCGTAGCTGTAGTTGAAGTAAGGAGTCCAAACAACAACGTAGTAGGTGCGACCCTCAGACATGTAGTAGAGCGAATAGTCACCAGTCAGGTCGAGGGCGATGGTACCATTGTCAGCGATCTCGACATTGCTAGCCGTCTTGGAGAAGACGGGGCTGTAAGTGCCATCAGAGTTCTTGGATACGACACCATACCTCAGGTTGCCGTTCCAGGTACCACCCAGCGACTGCACGTCGATGGTGATGCGGAGGTCGTTGGCGGGCATGGTCTCGGCAGCCAGGTTGACGTTCTTAACTACAACGCCACCGATGCCGGTGGTATCCGGGCAGATGCCGATGATAGCAGCCTGGTTGGCGTTGAAGCCAGAGTCATAGGCGTCATATTCATAGTTGTTCCTCGGTGAGAGCAGCTCAAAGTCAAAGTAGGTGTTGTACTCGTCGGGCTGGAAACCCCAGTTAACGTGTACCTTACCGTCCTTGTCATAACCGTCCATCACGAAGGCGTGGCCGATGTTGCAGGGATTACCACTGTTGTCGATGGTCCTGTAGCCCATGTAATAAACGGGACGGCCATTGTCGATCTCGTTGTAGATGATGTCGTACCAAGCCTGTACATCATAAGCGTAGCTGGACTTCTGGACGTACTGGATGTTGGCATTGTAGTTGAAGAAAGCGATCATGCCGCGATACACGTTCCTGAGGAGGCAATCGCTGCTCTCGCCTGAATAGATGGTGTGGAAGGCAACGCCGACCTCATACATCAGCTCAGATACGGCCTGGGCGTTATATGCGGTCTCGCCATAGCCGTTCTTCATCTGCGAATAATTGTAGGAATAGTCATCAAACCTAGCAAAAGCGGTTACCTCGTTGTCATCCAGCATGTACTTATAGCTGTTCGAGCCAAAGCCATAGGACGGGTACCTCAGACCCTTCATGATGGTTGCAAAAGCAACGGGAACGCAACCAGCATAGCAGCGGCCGTTAGAGGTCAGCGCATGGGGCGTTGCAGGGCAATTGTTGTTGTAGGGAGGGAACTGATGCCAGTGCACTTCACCACAGATGGGATAAACACCGTAGGGCTGCAGATCGTAGGTGATCTTGGGAGCGCTCTGACGATTGTCGCGCAGCCAAGTCATGTACTGCTGATACTCCTTAAGCATGAGCTTGAGGGCATCGGGAGCTGCATTCATATCGAACGAGCCCGAATCGCTGTAACCCAGCACGGGGGTCGACAGGTCATCACCAGCAACAATCACAAAACCCTGATTGTCAGCACGGTTGAACACATAGTAGTCGGCTGTGCCCTTGTTGCTATAGCCAACATGGTTGAGCGTCACGCTGGTCGGGACACCCATCAGCTTCTTACCGGAAACTTTCTGCATGGCAATCGCCTTGGCCTGCTCAACGGTCACGGGATTGGCCTGAATGCCCTGCATCGACAGAGCACACACAGCGAGTAATAATAAAAATTTCTTCATAATAACAAGTTTTACAGTTAATATTAAATTGATTACAAAGTTTTTATGTTTAAGGTAGGTGCTGCACCTGTCGTGCAGCATTATATGTTACGAGGACACGAACAATGAATCACAACGGAGCCATCGCTGTCAGAGCCCGATTGTGACGGCATCACCAGTTACCATCCTTGTTTTCACGGGCGCAAAATAAAGCTATTTTCCTGACATTATCAAATAATTCCTCAAAAATATACATTTTTGACCTTCCATTTCCCTTAAAAACAACTATAATCGGTCAACCCCCTGAGGATGTGCAATCATGCGATAACAGCGCTGGCAGCGCCAGCAGCTAAGGTTTAGGCCCTGCCGAGGGCCCTGTGCCAAAGCGCTGTGATTGTTAGTGTTATATACACATTAGTAAAAAAAAGCACAGAAAGGGGGCGCTGATTGGTTAATTTTTCCTATATTTGCACCCTATAACGACATCAACCAATCAATTCCAAAACATAAACAATTATGAACAAACAAATCACATTGGAACAAGCCGTTGAAAAAGTACAGGACGGCATGACTATTATGTTTGGCGGTTTCTTGGGTAATGGCAGTGCCACCCAGATTATTGACGCCATTGTTGAGAAGGGTGTAAAGGACTTGACCATCATCGCCAACGACACGGCCTATGACGAAGTCGCTCACGGCAAGCTGGTCAGCAACCATCAGGTGAAGAAGGCTATCGTGTCCCACACGGGTACCAACAAGCAGACCGCGTTGCAGAAGAACGAGGGTACGCTCATCGTGGAATACGTTCCGCAGGGAACGCTGGCTGAGCGCATCCGTGCAGCAGGTGCAGGCCTGGGCGGCGTGCTGACCCCCACTGGTCTGGGCACCATCATGGCCGACGGCAAGGAGATTGTCAAGGTTGATGGCAAGGAGTTCCTGCTGGAGAAGCCGCTGCGTGCCGACATCGCATTCCTGCGCGCCAACATCGTTGACGAGTTTGGTAACATGGTATTCCTGGGCACCACCAACAACTTCAACCCGCTGATGGCCACCGCCGCCGACTATGTAGTCGTTGAAGCCGAGAAGCTCGTTCCCGTGGGCGAGATTGCTCCCGAGCACGTTCACGCATCGGGCATCTATGTTGACGGCATCTATGTTGAGAAGTAAGGCTTTAGGCTTTAGCTGTTAGGCTTTAGCATTCGCTATTGGCTATTCAGGCGAGAGCAACCTTACTTACAACTTAAAACTAAAAACTTAAAACTTTAAAACTAAGAATCAATGGAATACAAGACAATGATCAGACTGCGCATGAGCGCAAAGGATGCCCACTACGGCGGCAACCTGGTTGACGGAGCACACATGGTACACCTGTTTGGCGACGTGGCTACTGAGCTGTTGATTATGCGCGACGGCGACGAAGGCCTGTTCTGCGCCTATGACAACATCGAGTTCCTGGCTCCCGTGTATGCCGGCGACTTCATCGAGGCCGAGGGTTGGATTGACCGCGAGGGCAACACTTCGCGCCACATGGTGTTTGAGGCCCGCAAGGTGGCCCAGGCCCGTCCTGACATCAGCGCATCGGCTGCCGACATCCTCGACGAACCCGTCGTGGTGTGCCGCGCCTCGGGTACCTGCGTTACTCCGAAGGACTGCCAGCGCAAGTGATTCCAGGCTTTAGCTATCAGGCAAGAGTCATTACACTTACAACTTAAAACTAAAAAACTCACAACTTCAATCAATGGATAAACTGATTATCACCGCCGCCATCTGCGGCGCCGAGGTTACCAAGGAGCAGAACCCCAACGTGCCCTATACCGTCGAAGAAATCGTGCGCGAGGCCAAGTCGGCCGTTGACGCCGGAGCCGCTATCGTCCACCTGCACGTGCGCTGGGACGACGGCACGCCCACCCAGGACCGCGGCCGCTTCCAGGAATGTGAGGAGGCCATCCTGAAGGTGTGCCCCAACGTGATCTTGATTCCCTCGACCGGCGGAGCCGTAGGCATGACGCCCGACGAGCGCCTGCAGTCCACCGACACCACCCCGCTTCCCGAGATGGCTACGCTCGACTGCGGTACCTGCAACTTTGGCGACGAGATCTTTGACAACACGATGCCCACGATGCGTGCCTTCGGCAAGCGCATGATTGAGCGTGGCATCAAGCCCGAGTATGAGTGCTTCGAGATGGGCCACCTGGACACCATCCTGAACATGGCCCGCAAGGGCGAGGTTCCCGGCAACCCCATGCAGTTCAACTTCGTGCTGGGCGTTCCCGGTTGCACCCCCGCCACGGTGGCCAACCTGTGCTGGCTCGTGAACGGCATTCCCGCCGGCTCGACCTGGACGGTGACCGGTGTGGGCCGCCATGCCTTCCCGATGGCTGCCGCCGCTATCGCCATGGGCGGTAACGTGCGCGTGGGCTTTGAGGACAACCTGTACCTGTCCAAGGGCGTGCTTGCCAAGAGCAACGGCGAGCTCGTTGAGAAGGTCGTTCGCCTGGCCAAGGAGCTGGGCCGTCCCATCGCCACCAGCGACGAGGCCCGCGAGATCCTGGGCCTGCCTAAGAGGAACTAAGCTGTTAGGTTTTAGGCTTTAGGTCTTAGGCTTTAGGTCTTAGGCTTTAGGTCTTAGGCTTTAGGTTTTAGGTCTTAGGTTTTAGGGACCTCAAAAAACAAAAACAATTAGAACTATAATAACCGTTTAACATTAAAAACCAAACAAAACAATGCAGAAACACGGAAACAGATTCGGTACACACCGAGTAATCGAACCTAAGGGCATTCTCCCCCAGCCCGCCAACAAGTTGGACAACAACATGGACGAGATCTACGACAACGAGATCCTGATCGATGTACAGACCTTGAATATTGACTCAGCTTCGTTCACCGACATCCACAACTATGCTAAGCAGCAGGCCAAGGACCCCAACAACGAGGCCGAGGTGATGGAGGAGATCAAGAAGGAAATGCTCCTCAACGTCGAGCTGCAGGGCAAGCACCGCAACCGCCGCACCGGTTCGGGTGGTATGCTCCTGGGTAAGGTAGAGAAGATCGGCGATGCCCTCAAGGGCAAGATCGACCTGAAGGAGGGCGACCGCATCGCTACCCTCGTGTCGCTGTCGCTGACCCCGCTGCGCATCGACGAGATCCTCGAGATCCGTGCCGATGTTGACCAGGTGGACATCAAGGGTAAGGCTATCCTGTTCGAGAGCGGTATCTATGCCAAGATTCCCGATGACATGCCCGAGAAGCTCGCTCTGAGCGCCCTCGACGTGGCTGGTGCTCCCGCCCAGACCGCCAAGCTGTGCCAGTATGGCCAGAACGTTGTTATCCTGGGTGCCGGTGGCAAGAGCGGCATGCTGTGCTGCTACGAGGCCAAGAAGCGCGTAGGCGTTACCGGTAAGGTTATCGGTCTCGCCAACAGCCCCAAGTCGACCCAGCGCATCAAGGACCTCGGTTTCTGTGACGTGGTTGAGAGCGTTGCCGGCATGACTCCCGTTGAGGTTTACGAGCTGGTTTACAAGCTGACCGACGGCAAGATGGCCGACACCACCATCAACTGTGTAAACGTGCCCGATTGTGAGATGACCGCCGTGCTGTGCACCAAGGATGACGGTGTGGTTTACTTCTTCTCGATGGCCACCAGCTTCACCAAGGCTGCCCTGGGTGCTGAGGGTATCGGTGCCGACGTGAACATGATCATCGGTAACGGCTACACCAAGGGCCATGCCGACTTCACCCTGCAGGAGCTGCGCGAGTGCCCCGAGCTGCGCAAGATCTTTGAGGAACTGTACGCTTAATTCATTCCATCGTCAAACCTTATGGTAGAATCAAGAAGAAAACAACTGTTTCCCGACGTTACCGACGAGCAGTGGAACGACTGGAAATGGCAAGTGAAAAACCGCATCGAGACGCTCGAGCAGCTCAAGAAGTACGTGAACCTGAGCGCTGAGGAGGAAGAGGGTGTCAAGCAGACGCTCAAAACCCTGCGCATGGCCATCACGCCCTACTACCTGAGCCTGATCAATCCCGATGATCCGCACGATCCCATCCGTCGCCAGTGCATCCCCACCGGAGCCGAGACACACCAGGCCGCTGCCGACCTGCTTGACCCGCTGCACGAGGATGAGGACTCGCCCACGCCCGGTCTGACGCACCGTTATCCCGACCGCGTGCTGCTGCTCATCACCGACATGTGCTCGATGTACTGCCGTCACTGCACACGCCGCCGCTTTGCCGGCCAGACCGACAACGAGTGTGGCCTGGACCGCATCGAGAAGGCGCTGGAGTACATCCGCAACACCCCGACGGTGCGCGACGTGCTGCTGTCGGGTGGCGACGCCCTGATGGTGAGCGACAAGCGACTGGAGTACATCATCTCGGAGCTGAGAAAGATTCCTCACGTGGAGATTGTCCGCCTGGGTACCCGCACCCCCGTGGTGTGCCCGCAGCGCATCACTCCCGAGCTGTGCGACATGTTGAAGAAGTATCATCCCATCTGGATCAATACCCACTTCAACCACCCCAACGAGGTAACTCCCGAGTCGAGCCGTGCATGCGAGATGCTGGCCAACGCCGGTATCCCCCTGGGCAACCAGAGCGTGCTGCTGCGCGGTGTGAACGACTGCGTCCACGTGATGAAGAAGCTCGTGCATGAGATTGTCAAGATCCGTGTACGTCCCTACTACATCTACCAGTGTGACCTGTCGATGGGTCTGGAGCACTTCCGCACGCCCGTGAGCAAGGGTATCGAGATTATCGAAGGCCTGCGCGGCCACACCAGCGGCTACTGCGTGCCCACGTTTGTGGTTGACGCTCCCGGTGGCGGCGGCAAGACGCCCGTCATGCCCCAGTACATCATCTCGCAGGCTCCCGGCAGAGTGGTATTGCGCAACTTTGAGGGCGTGATCACCACCTACACCGAGCCCACCGATTACCACAGCGAGTGCAACTGCCCCGAGTGCCAGGCTGCGCGCCAGCGCGAGCAGGTTGCCGCCGACAAGGCCGTGGACGGTGTCATCTCGCTGCTGGAAGGCGAGCGCATGAACATCGAGCCCAAGGCGCTGAAGCGTCATGAGCGCAACGAGGTCCGCAACAAGAAGTAACACCTGAAGCCGGTTCCATGGAGATGCGCCCCACGGCGCGTCTCCAGGGGACTGACTTGTTTCTCGACGTGCTGCCGTTCATCGATGACATATTGCGTTACGATAGCCTGTCTATCGTGGGCCTGGAGAAGAACACAGGCAAGACCGAGTGCCTCAAGTATGTGCTCGACCGCCTGCCTGTCGAGCGCAAGCGCATTGCCGTGACATCGATCGGCATCGACGGCGAGACCGTGGACCAGGTGACGCGCACCCAGAAGCCCGAAATCGTCCTCCGCGAGGGGATGTACTTCGGCACCAGCGAGGCCCATTACCGCCAGCGGCGGCTGGTATCGGAGCTCATCGACGTGAGCGACGAGAGCACCTCGCTGGGACATGTGGTGAGCGCGCGGGCACTGACGACAGGCAAGATTCTGCTTTCCGGTCCCTCGTCGTCAACCAGCCTGAGGCGCTGGATGGACGAGATGCAGCAGCGCTTCGGCATCGACCTGGTCATCATCGACGGCGCCCTGTCGCGCATGAGTTCGGCCTCGCCGGCCGTGAGCCAGTCTTTGATTCTGGCCACCGGTGCCGCCTACTCGGCCAGCATGAGCACCCTGGTGAGCAAGACCGCCCACGTGGTGGACCTCGTCAACCTGGAGCTGACCAGCGACGACAACCTGCAGCGGCTCACACCGCTCGACAAGGGCCTGTGGTTCATCGACAAGGACGGCGAGCTGCACTCCCTGGACGCGCTGACCTCGCTGTCGCGCGACATCCACTTCCAGGGGATGGACGGCTGCCAGACGCTGTATGTGGCCGGTGCGCTGGTCGACGGTTTCCTCGAGAAGGTGAGAAAGAACAAGGACCTCAAGCAGGTGGAACTGGTGGTGAGGGACTTCACCAAGGTGTTTGTCACCCCCCAGCAGTTGCGGCTGTTCCTCAAGGCGGGCGGACGCATGCGTGTGCTGCAGCGCAGCAAGCTCATCGCTGTCACCGTCAATCCCACGTCGCCCAGCGGCTATGTCCTGGACTCGGACACCCTGTGCGGCAAACTCAGCGAAGCCATCGGGCTTCCCGTGTATGACCTGATCAAGAACCAACAATAACAGTGAAACTGAGGAATGTCATAGAATCGCCTTGCGGCATCCGTTACATGGTGGACCAACTGGAACTGCAGTCGGGCTTTGCCCGCCGCTGGCTCCTGGACGCGCCCCTGCTGACCTGCGGCGAGGACATCATGGCATCCTACAGCGTCCTGCAGCGTTTTGCCGAGTTTGTCAATCGGGTTGAACCGCTGTTCATCAATACCCTGAACCACAAGTTGTGCGACCTGAAGGACATCCGCACCACCATCAAGAACCTGCACAACGGGGCGGTGCTCGACGACATCGAGCTGTTTGAGGTCAAACATCTGGCTATCCTGGCCAGCGATGTGGCCCACCTGCTCGCCCAGCACGGCATGGACGGTGTGGTGGAGATTCCCTCGCTCGACGAGGTCATCAACATCCTTGACCCCGACGGAATGAGAATCGCCACATTTTATATATATGACTCCTACTGCGCCCCTCTGAAGGAACTGCGCAACCAGATGCGCCAGCATCCCGAGCAGCAGGACGACCTGCTGTTGCAGGCCAGCGAGCTCGAGGAGGGCGTGCGCCAAGACCTGAGCCGGCGGCTGCACCCGTTTGCTACCGCCATCGAGCAGGCACAAGAGGCCCTGGCCCGTATCGACGTGAATACCGCCAAGGCCCAGCAGATGAAACACATGGGACTCTGCTTCCCCACCCTGTCCAGCGACGGCACCACGCGCTACCAGGCGATGTTTCATCCCCAAGTCAAAGAAGCCCTTGCCGCACGCGGCCGTGAATTCCAGCCCGTGGACATCGCCATCGGCGAGCACCCCACCCTGATCACAGGCGCCAACATGGGCGGCAAGACTGTGGTGCTGAAGACGTTGACCTTGTGTCAACTGCTCTTCCAATTCGGATTCGGCATTCCTGCGGCTGCGGCCCAAATTGCCGTGAAAGACGAGATACACTTCTGCATCGGTGACGAGCAGTCGGTCGAGAAAGGCCTGTCGTCGTTTGCCGCCGAGATGAAGAACATCGATGCCGTCATCAAGGCATCGCGCGAGAACAAGAAACTGCTGGCGTTGATTGACGAGCCCGCGCGCACCACCAACCCCACCGAGGGCGCTGCCTTGGTGACGGCGTTGCTGCAGGTGCTGGCCGGCAAGGACATGAGCCTGGTCATGACAACGCACTACGATATAGAGCCGGGAGATACCCGCTGCCTCAGGGTGAAGGGCTTCGAGAACGGCACGATGGACTATCAGCTGGTCGAGGTACAGGACGGCGAGGTGCCCCACGAGGCGCTCAACATCGCCCAGAGCCTGGGCATCGACAGCGAGTGGATAGACACGGCAAGAAACCTGTTGGAAACCTGCCCATAACATGACCTATCAATCATACTATATACTATTAACACTATGCAAAAGAGCAAGTTAGGACTAGATTTTGAAAAAGTTGAGTACGCCAGAGGATTGGCCAAAGGCATCGCCGAGGACGTGCAGGCCTTCGTGGAGCAATACACCACGGTAGCCGTTGAGCGTACCCTGTGCCGCCTGATGGGCATCGACGGCGTCGATGACAACGACGTGCCCCTGCCCAACGTGGTAGTCGAGGCACTCAAGGACAAAGGTGTCCTGAACGAGGGCGCCCTGTTCTTCATCGCCAATGCCATGATTCAGACCGGCCTGAATCCCCAACAGATTGCCGAAAAGGTCGCCAAGGACGAGTTGGACATCACCCGTGTGGTCACCCGTGACGCCAAGCAGATTGCCGACGCACTGCAGCCTGTCATCGACGAGAGCATGGCACGCATCCGCGCCCGACGCGCCCGTCGCGAGCACTACCTCGAGACCATCGGCGAGGGTCCCAAGCCCTACCTGTACATCATCGTGGCAACGGGTAACATCTATGAGGACGTGGTACAGGCTCAGGCAGGAGCCCGTCAAGGTGCCGACGTCATCGCCGTTATCCGCACCACGGGCCAGAGCCTGCTGGACTACGTGCCCTATGGCGCAACGACCGAGGGCTTCGGCGGCACCTTTGCCACCCAGGAGAACTTCCGCATCATGCGCAAGGCACTCGACGAGGTGGGCGAGGAGCAGGGCCGTTACATCCGCCTGTGCAACTACTGCTCGGGCCTGTGTATGCCTGAGATTGCCATCATGGGTGCGTTTGAGGGCCTGGACGTGATGCTGAACGATGCGTTGTACGGCATCCTGTTCCGCGACATCAACATGCAGCGCACGCTCATCGACCAGTACATGAGCCGCATCATCAACGGTTTTGCCGGCGTGATTATCAACACCGGTGAGGACAACTACCTGACCACCGCCGACGCCGTCGAGGCCGCCCACACGGTGCTCGCCTCGGACCTGATCAACGAGCAGCTGGCGCTCATGGCCGGCCTGCCCGAGGAGCAGATGGGTCTGGGACACGCCTTCGAGATGGACCCGATGCTCGAGAACGGTTTCCTGCTGGAGCTGGCTCAGGCACAGATGACGCGCGAAATCTTCCCCAAGGCCACGCTGAAGTACATGCCGCCCACCAAGTTCATGACGGGCAACATCTTCCGCGGCCATATCCAGGACGCACTGTTCAACATGATCGGCATCTGGACCCACCAGGGCATCCAGCTGCTGGGTATGCCCACCGAGGCTATCCACACACCGTTCATGAGCGACCGTTACCTCTCGATCGAGAACGCCAAGTACATCTTCAACAACATGAAGAGCATCGGCGAGGAGATGGAGTTTGCCGAGGGCGGCATCTGCCGCAACCGCGTCAAGGAAGTGCTGGGCAACACCATCAAGTTGCTTGAGGATATCACCAAGGAGGGCCTGTTCACCGCGCTGGAGAAGGGCATCTTCGGTGACGTGAAGCGTCCCAAGAACGGCGGTAAGGGCCTCGGGGGCGTGACCATGAAGGGCGAGAACTACTACAACCCGTTTGTGGAACTGATGAAAGGCAAGCGTTGATTACTAACACAATTTTTAAGGTTACTATACGACTATGAGCGAAGGATTATATAGCATGGAGGCTAAGGACTTTGACAAAACCTTAGACCTTACCAAGATAAAACCCTACGGCGACACGATGAACGACGGCAAGGTGCAGCTGAGCTTCACCCTGCCCGTGCCCTGTGGCGCCGAGGCCGTTGAGGCCGCCAAGCAGCTGCTGCGCAAAATGGGTCTGGATAACCCCAGCGTGGTCTATTACAAGGAGCTGACTCCCGGCTTCACCTTCTTCAACTGCTACGGCAGCTGCACCCACACCGTGGACTACAGCACCATCTACGTCCCCAAGGTGGAGAGCAACACGATGGACATGTATGAGACCGACGAGTACATCAAGGAGAACATCGGCCGCAAGATTGTCATCGTGGGCGCCTCGACAGGTACCGACGCCCACACCGTGGGCATCGACGCCATCATGAACATGAAGGGCTACGCCGGCCACTATGGTCTGGAGCGCTACGAGATGATCGAGGCCTACAACCTGGGCTCGCAGGTGCCCAACGACGAGTTCATCGCCAAGGGCATCGAGCTCCACGCCGACGCCCTGCTCGTCTCACAGACGGTGACGCAGAAGGACGTGCACATCAAGAACATGACCGAGTTCATCGAACTCATGGAGGCCGAGGGCCTGCGCGACAAGATGATCTGCTGCTGCGGTGGCGCCCGCGTGACGCACGAGCTGGCCAAGGAGCTGGGCTTTGACGCCGGCTTCGGCATGAACACCTATGCCGACGACGTGGCATCGTTCGTCGTGCAGGAGATGGTCAAGAGAGGAATGAAATAACTTTTTAAAAAACATATAATTAATCTCAAAACCGTACTATTATGGATAAATATCAAATGAGAGAAGTCATTGCCAAACGTGCTGCCAAGGAGCTGCACGACGGTGATGTAGTGAACCTGGGTATCGGTATCCCCACCTTAATCCCTAACTACCTGCCCGAGGGCGTATCAGTAACCTTGCAGACCGAGAACGGTGCCATGGGTATGGGCCCCACCCCCGAGGAGGGCAAGGAGGACAAGAACCTCATCAATGCCGGCGGCGGCGCCATCACGCTGAACCCCGGTGCCTGCACCTTTGACTCGGCAACGTCGTTTGCCATCATCCGCGGCGGCCACGTGAACGTGTCGTTCCTGGGCGCTCTGCAGGTCGATGAGAAAGGCAACCTCGCCAACTGGATTATCCCCGGCAAGATGGCTCCCGGCATGGGCGGCGCCATGGACCTCGTAGTGGGTGCCAAGCGCGTGATCCTGACCATGGAGCACACCCAGAAGGGCAACCCCAAGATCCTGAAGGAGTGCACCCTGCCGCTGACCGCTGCCGGCCAGGTCAACATGATCATCACCGAGATGGGTGTGATGGATATCACCCCCGAGGGCATCGTGCTGCGTGAGCTCCATCCCGAGTTCACCGTCGAGGATGTGCAGGCCGCTACCGAGGCCAAGCTCATCATCGCCCCGGACCTGAAACCCATGGACGTCTAAATCGCTGCCCGCTATGGATTACGGCTTCTTGAAGATTGAGCGCAACGACGGCATCACCGTGATGAAAATCTCGGCGCCCAAGTCGCTGAACGCGCTCAACTCGACCATCCTGAAGGAGATTGACGACTTCGTCGGCCACCTGGATGCCACCACCCGCGTGCTCATCATCACGGGCGACGGCGAGAAATCGTTTGTCGCCGGTGCCGACATCAGCGAGATGGCCCACCTCGACGAGCCCCAGGGCTACGAGTTCGGCCGCCTGGGTGCCCAGGTGTTCCGCCGCATCGAGACGCTTCCCATCCCCGTCATCGCCGCTGTCAACGGCTTTGCGCTGGGTGGAGGCTGCGAGCTGGCGATGTCCTGCGACATCCGCATCGCGTCGAGCAAGGCCAAGTTCGGCCAGCCCGAGGTGGGCCTGGGCATCATCCCCGGCTTCTCGGGCACCTACCGCCTGCCCAAACTCATCGGCCAGGGTTATGCCAAGGAGATGATCTACACGGGCAAGGTGATCCGCTCCGACGAGGCGCTGCGCATCGGACTGGTCAATGCCGTCTATGAGCCCGAGGAACTGATGGACAAGGCCATGGAAATGGCCCAGATGATGCTCAAGAACGCTCCCGTGGCCATCAGCCTGGCCAAGCAGAGCATCAACGAGGGCTACGACCTGGATGCCGAGCAGGCCATCGGTCTGGAGAATCAGCTCTTCGGCAAGTGCTTCGCCACCAGCGACCAGAAGGAGGGCATGGATGCCTTCCTGAACAAGCGCAAGGCCGATTTCACCGGAAAATAATCATTAACAATAAATCATTAAAAATCAACAAATCAATCTATTATGAAAATTTGTGTTATTGGAACAGGTACGATGGCTAAGGGTATCGTCAAGGCATTTGCCGCCAAGATGCCCGTGGTCATGAAGAGCCGCACCCAGGAGAGCCTTGACAAGGCCATGGCCTCGATCTCCAAGGGCTACAACAAACTCGTCGAGAAGGGTAAAATCACCGAGGATGCCATGAAGGCTATCCTGGCAAACATCACCACGACGACCGACTATGCCGACTTCGCCGATGCCGACCTCGTTATCGAGGCCGCTGTCGAGAACATGCAGCTGAAGAAGGAAGTGTTCATGGAGCTTGACAAGATTTGCAAGCCCGAGACCATCTTCGCCACCAACTCGTCGTCGCTCTCGATCACCGAGATCGCCGCTTGCACCAGCCGTCCCGCACAGTTCATCGGCTGCCACTTCTTCAACCCCGCCGACCGCATGGCGCTCGTTGAGGTGATCAAGGGCCAGCTCACCAGCGAGGAGACCGCCAAGTGCATCGTTGACCTGACGACCGAAATCGGCAAGACCCCCGTGCCCGTTAACGAGGCTCCCGGCTTTGTCGTTAACCGCATTCTCATCCCGATGATCAACGAGGCAGTGGGCATCCTAGCCGACGGCATCGCCAGCGCCGAGGACATCGACAAGTGCATGATGCTGGGTGCCAACCATCCCATGGGCCCGCTCGCTCTGGCCGACCTCATCGGCAACGACGTGAACCTGGCCATCATGGAGGTGCTGTACAACGAGTTTGGCGATCCCAAGTATCGTCCTCACCCGCTGCTGCGCAAGATGGTGCGCGCCGGACTGCTTGGCCGCAAGACCGGTGAAGGCTTCTACAAATATTAATCAATTCAGTTTTAAGTTGTAAGTTGTAAGTATTGTTACCTGTGCCTAAACGATTTCAGGCGATACCAACAGTACTTACAACTTAGAACTAAAAACTACAAACTTAAGAAAAATGGATTTTAGCTATTCTAAGACTGAACAACTGTTCCTGCAGATGGTACGCTCGTTTGCAGAGAACGAGGTAAAGCCGCTTGCCGCCGAAGTCGATGAGCAGGAGCGCTTCCCCATCGAGACGGTCCAGAAGATGGGCAAACTCGGCATGATGGGTATTCCTGTCCCCAAGCAGTACGGCGGTGCCGGCGGTACCGTGCAGATGTATATCATGGCTGTTGAGGAACTCTCACGCGTGTGCGCCACGACGGGCGTTGTCCTCTCGGCCCACACCTCGCTGTGCATCGCTCCCATCCTGGAGAACGGCACCGAGGAGCAGAAGATGAAATATTTGCCCAAGCTCGCTTCGGGCGAGTGGATTGGCGCTTTCGGCCTCACCGAGCCCAATGCCGGTACCGATGCCGCCATGCAGCAGACCACCGCAGTTGACGCCGGTGACCACTGGGTGCTCAACGGCTCCAAGATTTTCATCACCAACGCCTCCTATGCCAACGTGTTTATCGTGATGGCTATGACCGACAAGTCGCTGGGCACCAAGGGCATCTCGGCCTTCATCGTCGAGAAAGGCATGCCCGGTTTCTCCATCGGCAAGAAGGAGCTGAAGATGGGTATCCGCGGCAGCGCTACCTGTGAGTTGATTTTCGAGAACTGCATCGTTCCCAAGGAGAACCTGCTGGGCCCGCTCGGCAAGGGCTTCTCCATCGCCATGAAGACGCTGGACGGCGGCCGCATCGGTATCGCCTCCCAGGCCCTCGGCATCGCCCAGGGCGCCATGGACGAGACGGTGAAGTACACCAAGGAGCGCAAGCAGTTTGGCCGTGCTATCGCCAAGTTCCAGAACACGCAGTTCCAGATGGCCGACCTCAAGACCAAGGTCGAGGCCGCCCGTCTGCTGGTGCGCAGCGCCGCTTGGAAGAAGGACATGGGCCTGCCCTACAGCGCCGATGCCGCCATGGCAAAGCTGTTTGCCGCCGAGACCGCTATGGAAGTGACGACCAAGGCCGTCCAGTTCCACGGCGGCTACGGTTACACCCGTGAATATCCTGTTGAGCGCATGATGCGTGACGCCAAGATTACCGAGATCTACGAGGGTACCTCCGAGGTACAGCGTATGGTCATCGCCGGTCATTTGTTTAAATAAACTCAAGTTGTAAGTTTTGAGTTGTAAGTTTTAAGTAATATTACCATTGGCTCATGCATTTTCAGGCGATACAAACCATACTTACAACTAAAAACTTAAAACTTAAAACTAAGAAGATAAAATGAATATTATAGTTTGTGTAAAACAAGTTCCCGATACCACCGTCGTCAAGATTGACCCCGTGAAGGGTACTTTGATTCGTGAAGGCGTTCCCAGCATCATGAACCCCGATGACAAGGGTGGCCTCGAACTCGCCCTGAGACTCAAGGACCAGTTTGGTGCCAACGTCACCGTCATCTCGATGGGTCCGCCCCAAGCCGATGTCATGCTGCGTGAGGCACTCGCCATGGGTGCCGACCGTGCCATCCTGCTGAGTGACCGCAAGTTTGCCGGTGCCGACACGCTGGCCACTTCCTACGCACTGTCAGGCCTGTGCCGCGTGCTGGACTATGACCTGATCATCGCCGGCCGTCAGGCCATCGACGGTGACACCGCCCAGGTGGGTCCCGAGCTCGCCGAGCATCTGGATCTGCCGCAGATCACCTACGTCGCCGACGCCAAGGTGCTGGACAACGGCCACCTGCAGGTGGACAAGGAGAACGAGGACGGCATCCAGGTTCTCGAGGTCGAGGGCAAGTGCCTGTTGACCGTACTGGCTTCGGCCTTTGACGCCCGCTACATGAGCGTGAGCGGCATCATGGAGGCCTACGACAAGGAGGTCGAGGTATGGAGCGCCGACAAGATTGACGTCGAGGAAGGCAAGCTGGGTCTCGCCGGCTCGCCCACCAAGGTGTTCAAGTCGTTCCCCAAGGCCATGAAGGCTCCCGGCGAGGTTCACGAGGTGACCCCCGAGGAGGCTGTTGAGCTGATTGTTAATCAACTGAAAGTTAAACACATTATCTAAATGAGTTTTAAGTTTTAAGTTGTAAGTTTTAAGTATTATTACCGCTGCCAACAGCATTGCAGGCGATACTGACCATACTTACAACTAAAAACTAAGAACTTAAAACTGAAAATTATGGATAAGAAAGATTATAAGAACGTATTCGTTTTTGCTGAGCAGCGCGAAGGTGTTATCCAGCCCGTTGCACTCGAACTTTTAGGTAAGGCTCGTGACCTGGCCGACGCCCTCGGCGAGAAGGTGGTTGCCATGTTGCTGGGCGAGGGTATCAAGGACCAGGCCCAGATGCTCATCGAGTTCGGTGCCGACGAGGTAATCGTGGTTGACGCCCCCGAGTTGAAAGACTTCCTGAGCGAGCAGTACTCCCAGGCCGTTGGCCAGATTATCCTGGACCGCAAGCCCAGCATCGTGCTCTATGGTGCCACCACCATCGGCCGTGACCTGGCTCCGCGCATCGCATCGCGCCTGAAGACCGGTCTTACCGCCGACTGCACCAAGCTCGACATCGAGCCCGACAAGGATGGCGAGCCCGAATTCCGCATGACGCGTCCCGCCTTTGGCGGTAACCTGATGGCTACCATCATCTGCCCGAACAACCGTCCGCAGATGTCCACCGTGCGCCCCGGCGTGATGCAGAAGATGCAGCGCCAGGCAGGCCGCGAGGGTATCGTGACCGAGTTTGCACCCAAGTTCGACGCCAGCAAGTTCAAGGTAAAACTCGTCAAGACCATCAAGGCCGACAAGACTGTTGCCGACATCAGCGAGGCCAAGATCCTCGTCAGCGGTGGCCGTGGCGTGCATGACAAGGAAGGCTTCGACAAGCTGCAGGCCCTCGCCGACGTGCTCGGCGGACAGGTGGCTTCGTCGCGTGCCATGGTCGACAACGGCGTGATGCCTCACGAGTGTCAGGTGGGCCAGACCGGTAAGACCGTACGCCCCAACCTGTACATGGCTTGCGGTATCAGCGGTGCCATCCAGCACCTCGCCGGTATGGAGGAGAGCGACTTCATCATCGCCATCAACAAGGACAAGTTCGCCCCCATCTTCAGCGTCGCTGACCTGGGCATCGTGGGCGACCTCCACAAGATTGTCCCCATGCTGACCGAGCGCATCAAGAAGGAACTCGAGAAGTAATCCTTGACGACAACACTTAGCACAGTAGGGCGGGCGCCACATCGGCATCCGCCCTCTTTTTCAAACAACTAAAACAGATGGTTTTTAAAAACAACTGGAACAACTTTCTTTAAATAGAAAACAAGAAGTACAAGAAATACAATCTTGCTGTAAATCAGTAATTGTATTTGTTGTATTTCTTGTTGTTTAAATTTGCTGTTGCTTTCAAGATTCTTGGCTGGTGACCGTATCATTGTTCTTGGAAAAATCCACCAGGCAGTAACTGCGCTTGTCACTGGTCTTGAGAATGCCCATCTTGACGGCTTCGTTAAACATCTCATATCTCTTCCTGTTGGCATATCCCAGCTGGTCTTTAATGGCCTTGACAATTTCGCTGCGCTGCATTGTAGCGGCACTGTCTTGGATGCAGAGCGCAATCTGCTCATAAAGTTTGGCTCTTTTCAGCCTGAATTCCAGTTCTACCTGCTGCTGGCGGTCGGCGACAGCGTCCATGGGCACGGCATTGGCGTCGAGTTTGAAGGCGATGTCCTCACAGGAGCGATGCCGGCTGACGGCATGACTGACCACAAACAGGTTGCCGCTCTTCTCGACGTTGAACACGTCGCTGCACTTCTGATAAAGCATGGTGCCCAGGTGGCCCTTCATGTTCTTGTCGTTGCTGCCCTTGTTCTGGTGCATGACCACGACGATGCAGCAGTTGAACTCGTTGGCCATGGCCGCGAGTTTGTTCACCACCTGCTGGCTCTCAATCACGTCGTTGTAATTGTAGATGAGGTCGGCGATGCCGTCGATGAAGACCAGGTCGGGCTTGTCGAGTTGGATGGACTTGGAGATGAACTCAAAGCGGGAAATCTGCTCCCTCTCGTCTTCACACTCGATGTCGGCGTTGCGCAGGCAGTACACCTGCAGGTCATGGTAGCGGTCCTCGGGGATCATGGCCTTGATGGTCTTGCGGATGCGTGCGGTGTCGCTCTTGGCCTGCTCGGTGTCAAAGAACAGCACCTTGCCGTCGGGCGTTCGCGCCTGGATGGCGGCAAAACTGTTGCCGCCCAGGAAAGCGGCACTCAGGATGTCGCAGAAGAAGGTCTTGCCATTCTTCCACTTGGCGCTCAGGGCGACGATGTTGCCCTTGGGCATGGTGGGCACTCCCCCAATCTCGATGAGATACTCGGGGTCGGGATACTCGATGGCGTCATCGATGACGTATTCCCGTCTTTTTTCAATGAAAACTTGATGCTCAGGCAGTGGCGCCGGGTTATTCTGCGCCTCCCTGATTTTTTCTAAAATATTTTTCATGGTATTTAAATATTTATATATAAAACAATTTAAAACTGATTGTTGAAATCCGACGGCGCACCGGGGCGACATCGATTTCGTTTGCAAAATTACAACTTTTCGCAGCGAGATGCAAGATTTTTGGCAAAATAATTTGCAAAACACCAATAAACTCATCGAAAAAGGCAATAGAGCGGCAATTTAGTTATACCTTTACCGAAATCGAAGCGGAATCCGAGTCATCAGTGAGGACAAAACAGGTGTCCTCTGATTTTTCTCCTTTTCTCCTTTTTCTCTTAATACGTGCGATTATCCGCCAGACTTCGTGATAAGGTAATGGGCAAGAAACGGCAGGCAGGTGCCATGCCCTGTTTTATCCTTTTTTATCACAGGCACACGCACAGGGATAAAAAGGAGAAAAAGATAAATTTTCAACTTCCTTCCCTAGTTGCTGTAGTAAATATATTGATATTCCTTGTGTTAGTACTTGCGATAACACAAGGATAATAGATAATTATTATTTTTATCCTTTTTATCCTTTACTATATATAGGATAAAAAAGATAAAAAAGAGAGGAGTGAGAAGAACCTGAATAACAACATCATACAACCAATGACAACTCTTATATGGCAGCCGCACGCTTATTCTGCCTCTTTTTCAAACAACTAAAACAAATGGTTTTTAAAAACAACTTTCTTAAAATAGAAAACAAGAAGTACAAGAAATACAATCTTGCTGTAAATCGGTTAATTGTATTTGTTGTATTTCTTGTTTTTTAAATTTATTGTTGCTGGATTAGATCGCTGTAGAGGGTAAAGAGGCGTGCCACAATCTCGTTTTCTTGCATCGTGGTTGTAACGATAACGCATCTCTAACCTACCGCAAACAGCCCTCATCCACGCCATGTGAACACTCGACTCCAACACCCCAAAATGATACAACGTCGCATCAGGAATAATGAGCACAAGATTACTTGCAAAAACATCGGGTGTCATAAATCCCATAGGGACATAAGGTCTTCGCTCTGAAGACACTGAAGGCACGATAATGAAATTGCCTTTGGGCATATTCTCGACTTGGAAACGAGTGGGACGATCAGCGAGTTTTCTTGTAGAAGTTCTCTTTGATGCAAGGCGTATTTCCCTAACATTTTCCACTCGCTTAAGGCAATGAGGCATACTGCGCAATTCAGCAGGGGAGCAATCTCCCAGCCACAGGCAATAACGGGGCTTTTGATTGATAAACTCTACTGCTCCATACCAAGGACGAAAATATTGTTCAGAATTGGGCTCCAACTTGATGAAGGTTTCCATTTCCTCTTTTTCAAACAGGTAATTACCGCCATCAATCGGCTGGTTGCCAATTCCTATCTCGGGCACATTACCGAGTGGCCTGTTGCTGCTACCGACAAACACATCTAGACCATCAATCAGGTAGGCATTGATATGTTTAACATGAATCACTTGTTCATTGTCATACAAGATTTTGTCTTTCTTGTCATTATAACTGAAACCGACAATGACACAATGGACGTGGGCTTTGATGGTGGCCTCACTGTCCCAGCGGAAGGTGCGATGGGCAAAATTAATGACAATACCATCACGCATAAGGGGCTCCCACAGGTTAGCGACCTGCTCGCCTTGTGTGATGCTATTTGTAGAAACGAGCGCAGCGGAAATGTTGGTGCCGCGCATCAGGTCAGCAACCTTTTTATACCAGCCGCACACATAATCCATGTTGCCAATATTCTTCCATTTGGCTCCGAAGACATTGATAAGGTCTTGCTTTTGCTCAGCAGTCGCCATCCTGGCTCCGATAAATGGCGGGTTGCCCATGATGTAGTTGAGTTTTTCCTTGGGGACTTTGGACGCCCAGTCGGTGCGCAGGGCGTTGGCCTCATGGATGTTGGGGAAGGACTTGAGGGGCAGGAATTCGAGGTCGTGCGAGATGATGCGCTCGGTCTCGGTC
>CADBBK010000034.1 GCA_902792895.1 uncultured Bacteroidales bacterium
GCCCCCAACAGACTTTAGCACCAACAATGACGGCTCAGCATTACCCGTCTTGATAGGAAAATAAAGAAAAATCTGTCAAAAAATTTTAGGACGAGTCATTGTTGTTTGATGGGTATTACTCGCGGTGGATGACACTGCCGCTGGCCTGGTGGGTAGCCAGGACTAGCAGCTCGGCCACCTGGACGTGGGCGGGAGCGCTCACGGCAAAGGCTACGCACTCGGCGATGTCATCGCCCGTGAGCGGCTGGATGCCCTTATAGACTTTGTCGGCCTTCTCCTTGTCACCGTGGAAGCGGATGACCGAGAAGTTGGTCTCGACCAGGCCGGGCTTGATGTTGGTCACGCGCACGCTGGTATGGGCCACGTCGATGCGCAGGCCATCGCTCAAGGCCTTGACGGCCGACTTGGTGGCGCAATAGACGTTGCCACCAGCATAGGCGGCATCACCGGCCACACTGCCGATGTTCACCACATGGCCACGGTCACGCTTGACCATACCGGGGACGATGAGACGTGTCATCGTCAGCAGGCCCTTGATGTTGGTGTCGATCATGGTGTCCCAGTCCTCGTAATTGCCCTCGTACTCGGGCTCCAGGCCCCACGCACCGCCGGCATTGTTGACCAGCACATCGATTTCCTGCCACTCGGGGGGCAGGCTGCCAATGGCAGCGGCCGCCGCCTCGCGGTCACGCACATCGAACTCAAGCGTTATTACACCCACGCCCAGAGCCGACAGCTCTCGAGCGAGCGCATCCAGACGGTCGGCCTTGCGGCCCGTGATAATCATGTTGTAGCCGATAACGGCCAGTTTGCGCGCGCAGGCCTCTCCGATGCCACTTGTCGCGCCAGTCACTAAAGCGATCTTGTTCATTGTATAGTAATATTAAAAGTCATTATCTTGTGGTCTAGTGGGGAGTGATGGGGAATTATGGGGAGCGATGGGATTTCCAAAGCATCACATCATGCCCCATGGTACCGGGGAATTATGGGGAGCGATGGGATTTCCAAAGCACCACATCATGCCCCATGGTACCGGGGAATTATGGGGAGCTATGGGATTTCCAAAACATCACATCATGCCTCATCGTACCCTATCATGCCCCATCGTTATCGTCCAGCCCCATCGTTGTCGTCCAGCCCGGCAAGTCGCAGAATTCTTGCCAGTTCACGTTCGCGGGCGGCTAGCTCTCTTTCCCAACTGGCGAGAGAGGTTTCACGAGCCTTCAACGCTTGTTCTCTACTTGCAAGGTCTGCCTCGCGGGCAGCTACATCACGCTCACGACGGGAGAGTGCTGTAGCAGTGGGCGCCGGTTGTTGCTGTGGATGCTCACGCCTGTAGGCTAATCGCCCGCGTGTCATCTCCTCACGGATTCCTCCCTGCTGGAGAAACTCCTGCTTGTGGTACTCGATGAGATTGCGCAACATCACATCCACTTGACAGATGAGCGTGATGGCAATATTGCATATCATCTCGTCGGAGCAAGCGGGCAAGATGCCGGTATAGTACTCGCGGTCGCTGTGTTCACGGCAACGCTTGCGAGTGTGGTCGTAGCGCTTGTCGCCAGCCTGCCATAATACCAATTGATGGTGGGCCAGGTAATCCTTATAGTCTTCCAGCAATTCCTGATGGCTGGCCTTGGCGACATTGAGTAGTTTGATCTCGGTCTCCTTGCTTGTGGCCGATGCCGCTGTTCCTTCCACGATGTTCTGCTTGCCTGAACGGGCCGCCTGCATCATCTGGTCCACCGTCCGATCGGTGCGGCGGTCCATATAATGCTTGCAGAAAGAATCGGTTACATCACAGATGCACTCCGATTTCCTGTACACTATCAGGTCATCGTAGCGGCCATCCTGCGGCAAAAACTGATCATTCACTTTACCCATAATCGTGTCATGATTATTCATGACAAAGATACAGCATTTTTCCAATACCAGCAATTACTTGCAAATTTAAAAAAGGAAACTGAAATCTTTTTTGTATCTTTGCAGCCAAATTTGATAAGGGACTATGCAGAACATCCGCAATGTGGCCATCATCGCTCACGTCGATCATGGCAAAACAACTCTGGTAGATAAGATGTTAGCGGCAGGAAACCTGTTCCGCGACAATCAACAAATGGGCACTCAGATCCTGGACAGCAATGACCTGGAACGCGAGCGCGGCATTACCATCCTGTCCAAGAATGTGTCCATCTCGTACAACGGTTACAAGA
The DNA here is from genome assembly GCA_902792895.1 of uncultured Bacteroidales bacterium. Lineage (GTDB taxonomy): Bacteria > Bacteroidota > Bacteroidia > Bacteroidales > Muribaculaceae > Sodaliphilus. The sequence goes on from CADBBK010000034.1 coordinate 2,214, forward strand.
TCAACATCATCGACACCCCGGGTCACAGCGACTTTGGCGGCGAGGTGGAGCGTGTGCTCAATATGGCTGACGGCTGCCTGCTGCTGGTCGACGCCTTTGAGGGCCCGATGCCCCAGACGCGCTTTGTGCTACAGAAGGCCCTTCAGCTCGGCCTCAAGCCCATCGTTGTCATCAACAAGGTGGACAAGCCCAACTGCCGCCCCGACGAGGTGCAGGAGATGGTGTTTGACCTGATGTGCAACCTCGATGCGAGCGAGGACCAGCTGGACTTCCCCACCATCTTCGGCTCGGCCAAGGAAGGCTGGATGAGCGAGGACTGGCAGCAGCCCACCGACAACATCACCGCCGTGCTCGATGCCATCATCAAGTACATCCCCGAGCCCGAGATGCTCGAGGGTGATGCCCAGATGCTCATCACGTCGCTGGACTATAGCAGCTATGTGGGCCGCATCGCAGTGGGCCGTGTGCACCGCGGCACGTTGAAGGACGGCATGGAGGTCGCCCTGTGCAAGCGCGACGGCGAGGTGGTGAAGCAGAAAATCAAGGAGCTGCGCACCTTTGAGGGCATGGGACAGAAACATGTCGATAGCGTGAGCAGCGGCGACATCTGCGCCATCATCGGTCTGGAAGGCTTTGAAATCGGCGACACCGTGACGCTGCCCGGCAACCCCGAGGCGCTGCCCCGCATCGCTATTGACGAGCCGACGATGTCGATGCGCTTCTGCATCAACGACTCGCCCTTCTTCGGCAAGGACGGCAAGTATGTGACCTCGCGCCACATCTGGGACCGCCTGCAGCGCGAGCTGGACAAGAACCTGGCCCTGCGCGTGGAGCGCACCGAGAACGAGGACGCCTGGAACGTGTTCGGCCGTGGCGTGCTGCACCTGTCGGTGCTCATCGAGGAGATGCGCCGCGAGGGCTACGAGCTCCAGGTGGGCCAGCCGCAGGTCATCATCAAGCAGATCGACGGCGTGAAGTGCGAACCCATCGAGGAACTGAGCATCAACGTGCCCGAGGAATATTCCAGCAAGATGATCGACATGGTCACTCGCCGCAAGGGAGAGATGGTGATGATGGAGACACAGAACGACCGCATCCACCTCGAGTTCAAGATCCCGTCACGCGGCATCATCGGCCTGCGCACCAACGTGCTCACCGCCAGCGCCGGTGAGGCCATCATGTCGCACCGCTTCCTGGCCTACGAGCCGTGGAAGGGTGACATCGCCCGCCGCACCAACGGCTCGCTCGTGGCTATGGAAGGCGGCACGGCCTATGCCTATGCCATCGACAAGCTGCAGGACCGTGGCCGCTTCTTCATCTTCCCCCAGGAGGACGTGTACGGCGGACAGGTCGTGGGTGAGCACACCAAGGAGAAAGACCTGGTCATCAACGTCACCAAGTCCAAGAAGCTGACCAACATGCGCGCCAGCGGTGCCGACGACAAGGTGAAGATTGTGCCTCCCATCGTGTTCAGTCTGGAGGAAGCCCTGGAGTACATCAAGGCCGACGAGTATGTGGAAATTACGCCTAACCACATCCGCATGCGCAAGATTGTCCTCGACGAGCTCGAGCGCAAGCGCATTGCCAAGCAGAACGGCCAGGACGACGACTAACCGGGCTACACTCCCACCAACATCACAAGCCGCAGTCAATCCACAGCGATTGGTTGCGGCTTGCTGTAGCATGTCGAATCCTTGATGCGAAAACACGGTTTATTTAACAGTTTGCAGGGTTTACATCACCTGTTTTTTACTACTGAAAACAGGTGAAATAAAAAACTGATGGCAAAATTCAAAAATCTCGCACCCGAATACTACCGAAATTGGTAGTTTTTTACTGTTTTTTATAGGTTATTATTAGACAATATAAATCATAATTATTACCTTTGTAGTGATATATCATCATTACCATCAAACTGATTTAACCATCAACCAAGATTATTTTTTGTTATTATATCATTTAATTGTTTTATTAACCAATTCATTTTTCATTATGAAGAAATTATCTGTACTTTTAGTTGCAATGGCAGTTGCCGTTAGCGCATCGGCTGGTATCAACCAGAAGGTGGCTCGCAGCATCCGCAACAACAAGATCGTGAAGACCGAGAAGGTCATGAAGGCCGACCTGAGAAGCCAGGCATTGAAGGGCACCCGTATCATCAACGAGCAGCCCGAGGGTGAGCTGAAGAGCTACAACCGTGCTGGCCAGGGTGTTTACGTTTCCAATGGCTACGTATACTGCGCTCAGCAGGACGGCTCCCGCATGGACATCGTCTGGGGCGAGGACGGAAAGGTTTACCTGAAGGACATCCTGTTCAACTTCGGTGCTGGCACCTGGGTTGAGGGTAATATCGTTGACGACACTTACATCGTTGTCCCCCTGGGTCAGTCGATGTACTGGAGCGATCAGTATCAGGCCGACATCAACCTGTGCTGGGGTCACACCTATCAGACCGAAGATGGCAAGATCGGCTTCGAGCGCGACATGGAAAAGACCGAGGTTACGTATCTCCTCGACGAGGCAGCCGGCACCATCACCCTGATGGACAGCGAGGGCCCCGAGGTACTGGACAGCTCTGACATTAACAGCTACCTGGCCACTGGTTTGACCGCTTACTGGACCGATGATGACAGCTGGTATGGCAACCTGGAGTGGAACACCGTTCTCACCGAGCGTGAGCCCGTTGTCACCCCCACCGTGATCACCGACCAGCCCGAGGGCGAGCTCTACACCTACTTGCGTGCCGGTAACTGCATCTACAGCAGCTTCTTCGGTGTTGGCATGACCGAGCAGGAAGGCAAGATGAGGGTTGTCTTTGACGGTCAGGGCAAGGCTTACATCCAGAACCCCATGTACTGGCACGACTACAATGCCACTTGGGTAGAGGGCACCTTCGATCCCGAGACCGGTATCATCACCGTTCCCACCGGCCAGTATCTGAGCTGGAGTGACGAATACGAGTATGGCATTCAGATGATGTGGGGTTCAACCTACGTTTATGAGGGCGAAGACGGCATGTACCTGGGCAACCTGCTGGATGAGGCTACCACCGAGATCCAGTACATGGTTGATGGCGACAAGATCTACCTGCTCAACAGCGAGGGTGGCATCGACTCCGAAGACTTCGAGAGCTACAATGCCACTGGTCTGTACAGCATGTACAGTGACGACATGACTTGGGCCGGCGCTCTGGAGTACAACACCGAGGGCACTAAGATCATCATCCAACCCGCTGTTCCTGCTAACGCCGAAGTCCTTGAGTGGTATGACTGTGGTGACGAGAGCGGTTTCACTTACCTCCATGTTGCCCTGCCCACCACTGACGATGCCGGCAATCCCATCGATCAGGAATACCTGAGCTACAGCATCTTCACCGACAACGACGAGATCTTCGTCTTTGACGCAAACACCTACTACTATGATATCGCAACCGACATGACCGAGATTCCCTATGAGATCTGGAACAATGGTTACGACCTCAATGGCAACTATATCTACTTCTACCGCACCAACGAGGGTCAGAATGGTGAGGAGCCCTTCTTCAAGCACAAGATTGGTATCAGGGTTTATTACACTGTTGACGGTGTGAGGAACGAGAGCCCTGAAACCAATTACATCGAGGTTTATCCCGACACCAAGGTTAACGAGCTCAATGCCGACAAGACCGTTGCTAGCGTACGCTACTTCAACGTTGCCGGTCAGGAGATCGCTCAGCCCAGCGGTATGACCATCCAGGTTACCACCTACACCGACGGTACCACCAGCGCTGCTAAGGTTGTGAAGTAATCCTTCTCAAGCTATTAGCTATCTGCTTTTAGCTACTATAGAAACGGTAGAGACGCAAAATTTTGCGTCTCTACTTGTTTTATTACAGGAAAAAGCATTATTTTTGTGCTATGGACAAGAACAAGACCTATCAACTGCTCTTGAAGCAGGTCGAGAGCCTCATCGAGGGCGAGAACAACCCCGTGGGACAGCTCGCCAACGCCGTTGCCCTGCTGCATGAGACCATGGGATGGTGGTGGACCGGATTCTACATGGTCCACGGCGACAGTCTGCAGCTGAGCGTGTTCCAGGGCCCTGTGGCATGTTACAACATCAAGCGCGGACGGGGCGTGTGCGGCACTGCCTGGGAGCAGGACCGCACCATCGTCGTCCCCGACGTGGAACAGTTCCCCGGGCACATCGCATGCAGCAGCCTGTCGCGCAGCGAGATTGTCGTGCCGCTGCACGACAGCCAGGGCCGTGTCGCTGGCGTGCTCGATATCGACAGCAAGGAGCTGGCCACCTTTGACGACGTGGACGCCCACTGGCTAGAGGAAATCGTCCGCGTCATCACCCAGCACGTGACCATCGAGTAATCAACGCCCTCAAGAGCCATTCCAGAGGAAATCAAAAAAAACAAAAGGAGACACATGAGCTACGAACCACTAGCCGAACGCTTGCGGCCACGGTCGCTCGACGACTACATCGGCCAACGCCACCTCGTGGGTGAGGGCGCGGTGATCCGCCGCATGATAGAGAGCGGCAACATCTCGTCGTTCATCCTGTGGGGACCGCCGGGTGTAGGCAAGACCACGCTGGCACGCATCATCGCCGAGCAGACGCAGGTGCCCTTCTACACCCTGAGTGCAGTGACCTCGGGCGTGAAAGACGTGCGCGAGGTGCTCGACCGCTGCCAGGCCGACGCCCGCAGCGTGTTCAGCAAGGGACGCCCCATCCTGTTCATCGACGAGATCCACCGCTTCAACAAGTCGCAGCAAGACTCGCTGCTGGGTGCTGTGGAGCGCGGTACGGTCACGCTCATCGGTGCCACGACCGAGAACCCGTCGTTTGAGGTCATCCGTCCCCTGCTCTCCCGTGCCCAGGTCTATGTCCTCAACCCGCTGGAGCAGGAAGACCTGTTGCAGCTACTCGACCACGCCATCAAGACCGACAAGATGTTCCAGGGCCGCGAGGTGCGCATCGAGCAGACCGAGGCGCTGCTGCGCTTCTCGGGCGGCGATGCCCGCAAGCTGCTCAACATCCTGGACCTGATCATGCAGTCGCTGCAGGAGGGTGAGCCCTTTGTCGTCAACGATGACATTGTCACCAACCGCCTGCAGCAGAACCCGCTGGCCTTTGACAAGGGCGGCGAGCTGCACTACGACATCATCTCGGCCTTCATCAAGTGCATCCGTGGCAGCGACCCCGATGCGGCAGTCTATTGGCTGGCCCGGCTCATCGCCGGCGGCGAGGACCCCAAGTTCATTGCCCGGCGCCTGTGCATCCTGGCTGCCGAGGACATCGGTCTGGCCAACCCCAATGCACTGCTGCTGGCCAACGCCACGTTTGACATCATCAACAAGATCGGGTGGCCCGAAGGGCGCATCCCCCTCAGCGAGTGTGCCATCTACCTGGCCACCAGTGCCAAAAGCAACAGCGCCTATCTAGCCATCGACAAGGCTCTGGCCCTAGTAGAACAGACGGGCAACGCCCCGGTGCCGCTGCACCTGCGCAACGCCCCGACGGGCCTGATGAAGCAGCTGGGCTACGGCAAGGATTACCGCTATGCCCACGACTACCCAGGCCACTTCGTCAACCAGCAGTATATGCCCGAGGAACTGCACCACCCCCAGCTGTGGGAACCGCAGGATAACCCCGCCGAGAACCAGATGGCGGCACGCCAGCAATCACGATGGGGCAAAAACGCCGGCCACGGGCCTGAAAAAGATTAAACCATCACTTTGAATTTTGAGCTGCGACTCACTATGGCACAAAGCGGAAGACTAGGGAAAGAAGGAGAGCAGGCAGCCTGCGATTTCCTCATCAGCAAGGGATATGTTGTGCGCGAGACCAACTGGCGTCTGGGGCATCTCGAGATTGACATCATCGCCCAGGAAACGGGCGCCAACCGCCTGCACATCGTCGAGGTGAAGACGCGCACCAGCACCGAGCTGTTTGACCCCATGGCAGCCATCAACAGCCGCAAAATCCGTAACCTGGTCAATGCCGCCAACGGCTACATCAGCCATTACCAACTGAAGATGTCGGTACAATACGACGTCATGATTCTTGAAGGCAAGTCCCCCGACTTCAACATCCGCTTCATCCCCAACGCCTTCCAGCCCCCACTGCGCACCATCCGCTGACAGCTGACAATGACGTATCTGTTGGCCCAAACCCTGCGGGGCCGAATTTCACGAATTTGACCAATTTAAAGCGAATCATTAATATTATTTCGTGAAATTGGCTTCGCCGAGCTATAGGCTCGCGTTAAAAGACTATCAGGGTCAACTGCTAAATCCTTTTCTCCGGAGTGGCACGGACATCTTTTCCGGCATGGAGTGATGAATGTTAGTGTCTGGTGGATTATGGGCGGGTGTTACGGGCTTGCGTAGGAGTCATTCCGTAGTGCTGGCGGAAGACACGTGAGAAATAAGCCACGTCGGCAAAGCCGCATTGCTCAGCCACAGTGCCGATGAGCATGTCGGGCTGCTGCGTGAGCAGACGCATGGCTTTCTCCATGCGCAGCTGGGTGACATAGGCGACGGCATTCTTGCCCGTGAGGGCCTGTATGCGGCGCCTGAGCTGGCTCTCGCCCACCTTGAGTTCCATAGCGACACGGTCCAGATCCACCTTGGCGGCTCCGGGCCCTATCTGGGCCTCGACGAGCTTGGCAAACTGCTCGAGGAAATCACGGTCCTGTGCCTCGACATCCAAGGGAACGCCGGCTATGGACTCGCTGCCGGCCAAGTAAACCTCACGCAGCTTTGCACGGCCCTCTATCAAGCTGCTGGCCCATGCCCGCAATTCCTGTGCTACAAAAGGTTTGACCATATACACGTCGGCACCGGCCTCGATGCCGCGGATGCGGTCCTTGGGGCTGGTGCGCGCGCTGAGCATGATGATGGGGATGTGGCACAGCTGACTCGATGCCCTCACACGGCGGCACAGTTCGCAGCCGTCCATGATCGGCATCTTCACGTCGGTGACAATGAGGTCGGGAACGAGTTCGGAGGCCTTGGAAAGTCCCTGCTCACCATCGAAAGCGTACTGCACCTCATAATGCCCACTCAGCACGGTACCAATGAGATGGGCCACATCGGTGTGGTCCTCGATGACCAGCACAATCGGCAAACCCTGGCTCGGGCTGTCACCGGTAGCCTGTTCGACATCGTCTTGAGGTGTCAGCACCAGGTCGCGAACGGGCTCGATGGCCATCTCAAGGCGTTCCTTCATGCCCTGAGCCTGGTGGTGGCACGGCAGCACGATGGTGAACACCGACCCTTGGTCCAGTTTGCTGTCTACAGCGACCCTGCCACCCATCGCCATGGTCATGTCCCGCACGACGCTCAGCCCGATGCCTACCCCCTGCTCCATGATGCGCTCGGCACTGGCAGCACGGTAGAAAGGCTCGAACACATGGGGCAGATCGGCGTTGCTGATGCCCATGCCGGTATCGGCGACCTTGATGGTCAGTTCGTTGCCGTCGATGCGCGAGGTAATCGTTATTTTGCTGTATTCCTGGCTGTAGGCAACGGCGTTCTCGATGAGGTTGCCGACGATGGTGTTCAGGTAATGGGGCACGATGTCGATTTCCACATCCCTCTCCCGGGGAACATAGGTGAGCTCGATGTGCTTATTGAGGCAGATGTCGCGGTAGCTCTCCACCACCATGTGGAGGAAGGCAATGCCGTCGCCGGTGCGCCAGTCGGGTTCCCTGACGGCGCTGAGCACACCACCCATCTCCAGGATGCGGTCCACAAGCAACAGCAGGTTGTTACCCTGGCGCTCGATGATCTCTATGTTGCGACGTTGATTGGGTGTCGCCGCGTTGCCGCCCGGCTGCTCCCTATCGGCGAGAATACCGTCGGTGGCGCTCATAATGGCCGTGAGGGGCGTGCGCAGCTGGTGCACCACGTTGGTGAAGAACAGCGAGCGCGTTTCTTCGATCTGGCGCATGACGCGCTGGGTACGGGAACGCACCCTCACCGCATAGACCAGCACGGCGATGATGGCGCCTGCCATGAGCAGCAGCGAGAGAATCATCAGCGCCATCATGTTGCGCATGCGTTTCAGGCGGTCGATATCCTTGTTGAGCACGTCGACCTGTCCCGACGCGCGCGTGCGCTCATAGTTCACAAGCTGGGTGCGCAGCTCGTCATTCTTCTTCAGGCCATAGATGCTGTCGAGCATCTCATCGCCCTGGATGTAGTGCTGCAGGGCCTCCTGTGGCGTGCCCTCGAGCAACGCCAGCTCGTAGTGCGTCATGTGTGCCCGCGCCTGGTGCCCTCGGCTGCCAATGCGCTCGGCCTCAGCCTCGGCCTGGTTCAGATAATCCTGTGCATCCTCTTTCTCGCCCAACCTGATGCTCACGCGGGCCAGTGCCAGGCAGGATTCAAGCCAGAACCATCGGTCGTCGAGATTCTGCAGCTGGTCATAGGCCTTGCGGTACTCTTCGACGGCATGGGCAAAGCGGCGTTCCTGCTCATGCAACTCGCCGAAGTGCAGGTGGCACAAAGCGACGCCTAATTTATTATCCGACAATTGGTTGCATTCCAAGGATTTACGGTAATAGTACAAGGCGGAATCCAATTCGCCATAGGCCTGCTTGATGGCTGCCAGACGGGAGTAGTTGGCAGCCTGTCCCACATTGTTCCCGAGCTTCTTGGCCCCAGCCAATGCCTCGCGTAGCAAGCTGTCGGCCATCGGGTAATTGCACATATCAATCTCGATAACTCCGATGCCGTTGAGCGTCCCCACACGCATCGAGAGTGCCTCGTCACTCTCCTGGTCACTAAAGACGTCACAGAGTTTAAGAGCCCTGATATAGTGGTTGTTGGCAATGGTCAGTTTACCCTGACGCCTAGAATCGGTGCCCAGTTCATTGAGCGCATGCACCATCTCGATGGTATCACATGCCTCGGTAGCCAGCTGCAGGCTGCGCTCATGGGCCACAATGGCATTGGCAAAACGGGACTGGTTACGCATGCGCGTACCATAGTGCCTGCAGGCGAGCATCTCGCCCATCAGGTCTCCGGCATCGTGGTAACGGTTCATCATCACTGCCAGGGAATCCACTTGCTCCACGGCGCCCATCAGGCTGTCAAGATGAGCAAAACGCGCATTGTCGCCATGCCCTGCCGGGGGATTGCTACACGATGTGCACGAGGGCAGCGACGAGGCCGTTGCCAGGCTGAGCAGCGCCCACAACAGCATCAGTACATCAGTCCTATGTTTACAGTGGCAAAGGCCCATAAAAAACGCAATCAAAGGCTTACGTTTCCCCGAAATCGCGAGTTCACAAACCCTGCCAATTCCAGGAAAATCCACCTGAGCTTCTAGTTCTCACATTGGATTATTTAACGGTGCAAATGTACTACTTTATTCTCTACCCGCAACAGGTTGGCGCGCTTTTTTCGGGCTACGGCGCCACATGGGCCAAATATTTTGGCCGATAGCCCGAAAAGTTATCAACAAGGGGCACGGAAATCAATTAAAATGCCTAACTTTGCAGTTTGTATTATGGAACAGAACAAAAGCATCTTTCAGCGTGCCAGTCAGTGGGGAGTGCCCTTCGGGCTGTACTTGTCGTGCGCGGCGGTGACGTCGATTTTTGCCGACTACTTCGCACCGCTCAATCTGCTGTTCCTCGTGCTCGTGGTGGCGACACCGCTGGTGGTGTACCACTTCCAGCGCCGCAAGTTCATCGAGGACGACGGTTTCACCGAGTATTCCGCGCTGTGGATGCTGGGCATCATGCTGTTCATCCTGGGCCTGATCATCTCGAGTTTTGTGGCCTACATGGTGCTGCAATATGGACGTCCCGGGTTCATCTATGAGCAGGCCCAAAAGGCCATCGAAGTGTACAATGCCATGCCCGAGATGCGCGACGGCGAGTTGGTCAAGGCCCTGCAGCTCATGGTGGACAGACACATCCTGCCGACGCCCATCGAGATGGTGTTCTCGATGTTCTGGCTGGTTTCGTTCCTAGGGTCCGTTACTAGTGCAATTACAGCATTTATCGTTAAGAAATACACCAGGTTCAACCGTCGATATTAAAGTAAAACTATAATATAAAAATCATCATACTTAAGATTATAGCATGGACATTTCAGTAGTAGTTCCTCTCTATAACGAAGCCGAGTCGCTGCCCGAGCTCGCCCAGTGGATTGAGCGGGTGATGGACGAGAACGGATTCACCTATGAGGTGCTGTTTATCAACGACGGCAGCACCGACGCGTCATGGGACGTTATCAAGGACCTGCACGCCAAGAATCCCTGCATGAAGGGCGTGTGTTTCCGCCGCAACTACGGCAAGTCTCCGGCGCTGAACACCGGTTTTGAGCGTGCTCAGGGCAACGTCATCATCACGATGGACGCCGACCTGCAGGACAGCCCCGACGAGATTCCCGAGCTCTACCGCATGATCACTCAGGACGGTTACGACCTGGTGAGCGGGTGGAAGAAGAAGCGCTACGACCCGCTGAGCAAGACCATCCCCACCAAGTTGTTCAATGCCACTGCGCGCCGCGTGAGCGGAATCCACAACCTGCACGACTTCAACTGCGGCCTCAAGGCTTACCGCAAGGAGGTGGTGAAGCACATCGAGGTGTATGGCGACATGCACCGCTATGTGCCCTATCTGGCCAAGAGCGCAGGCTTCAACAACATCGGTGAGAAAGAGGTGAAGCACCGTGCCCGCAAGTACGGCACGACCAAGTTCGGTCTCGACCGCTTTGTCAACGGCTACCTGGACCTGCTGACGCTGTGGTTCCAGGCCAAGTTCGGCGTTAAGCCGATGCACTTCTTCGGCCTGCTGGGCAGCCTGATGTTCCTGCTGGGTTTCATCGCCGTCATCACCGTGGGCTCGCTGAAGCTCTACAACATGTATCACGGCAACAATTACCGGCTGGTCACCGACTCGCCCTACTTCTACCTCGCCCTCACGTCGATGCTGCTGGGTACCCAACTGTTTCTGACGGGCTTCCTGGGCGAACTCATCATCCGCCACAGCAACGACCGCAACCACTACGAGATCAGCGAGGAGCTCAGTTCCCCCACGGCCCTGCCGCAGCGCAAGCCTGGTGATGGACTGCCCGGCGCTGTGCCTGTCGAGAAAAACCACGTTATCGCCGACGAGCAATGAAGCGACTGCCCGTCATAGTGCTGTTCACGCTGCTCGCCCTCGGGTGGGCCCTAGTGTCGTGTGGCGACGACAGCTGCTATGACAACGGCAGCAGCCTGCCGCTGGCCGCATTCTATATGGACGACAACCAGACGACCGTGACGGGCCTGACCATCAAGGGCATCGGCAATCCCGGCGACAGCCTGCTGCTTGACAACAGTTCGGCCAAAGAGATTTACCTGCCGCTGCGCGCCACCGTTTCCAGCACCAGCTATGCCGTGACACGCCAGATCACCATCGGAGGTGGCATCGCGACCGTGTACGACACGCTGACTTTTGAATATGAGCCGGTAGCCTATTTCCACTCCAAGGAGTGCGGCGCGATGTTCAACTTCGACATCAGCCACGTGGGTTACACGCACAATGGCATCGACTCGGTGGTGCTAGTTACGCCGCTGGTCACCAACAGCCACACGCCCGCCCTGCGCATCTATTTCACTGATTTCCCCTCATGAGAACGGCCCGCAGACATAGCAGCAACGCACTGGCAAGCAGCCTGTTGAGATGGATGCTGCTGGCAGTATGCGTGATTGTGGCGCTGCAGCCTGCACGGGCCCAGGAGCCCGACAAACGCCACGTCACGCCCGTCAAACCCGAGACCAACCGCGTGCAGCCGCCTCCAAAGGGCACCGACGAGAAAATCATCCAGCAATACATCAGCGGCGACAGCACCCAGGCGATGGCCGAAGCCCGTCGCGACTCGTTGCGGCGCGTGTACAAGCGATATCCCCTGCTGACCGACTTCACCGTTGGCCTCAACATCGCCGATGCGCTGCTGATGGCTTTCGGCCAGGACTATGCCAGTGTTGACGTCAACGCGACGCTCAACATGTGGAACCGCCTGCAACCCACCGTTGAGTTGGGTATCGGTTGGGCGAAGACCAACCCCGACGACCTGAACTTCACTTACCGCTGCAAGCCGTCGCCCTATTTCAAGGTGGGTGCCAACTATAACCTGATGTTCAAGAACAGTCCCGACTATCAGGCACTGATAGGCATCAGGCTGGGTTACAGCACTATGCGCTACGACATCACCAAGGTGCACTACCATAACACCTACTGGGCCGAGGACATCAACTTTGACATCAACGGTGAGCACTCCCACGCCCTGTGGGGTGAGGCTGGCGTCGGACTCAAGGTCAAGCTGTGGGACCACCTGTCAATGGGCTGGATGCTGCGTTACCACGGCATCTTCAATTACGGCAAGAACGCCCATTCTCGTCCCTGGTTCGTTCCGGGTTACGGCCCGCGCAAGAGTTCGCTAGGGCTGTCGCTCAGCATCCTTTACACGTTCCCCCTGCACCGCGACAAGGCCAAGGCCCAAGTCCAGGCCAAAGACGCCGTTGTCCCTGACGACGAGCCCGTTAAACCGATACAATAATCCCCTACTCCGTCATGATAAAGAAGAATCCTTTCCCCCTGGGCAGCCGACGTCCCGGTGGCCGTGCGCCCAAACTCACCCCGCCCGCCAAGCCGGGGTGGTACAAGCGTTTCAGGCAACTGGCCAGCCTTGCCGACAAGACGTTCAGGATTAAGTGAGGCATCCGATATGGCACAGTCCCTGACCAGACATCTCCCGCTGGCGCTGCTCGCTGCTGCCATCCTGTCGATGGCCGCTTGTCATCACGACGAGCCCAACGGCAATCGTCCCGGACAAGGCGGTTCGCACGTCACGCCCAGCGATACTGTGCCGCCCAACGACACCACAACCCATCCCACCGACACCATCACTCCTCCACCCACCGATACCACCAGCAGCGACACTTTCACGTTGACGCTGAGTGCCCCGCGCGACTATGGCTACATGGGCCAGACGTTGCAATTCACCGCCGTCACCAGCAGCGAGGCCACCGTCACTTGGGCCTCGTCCAATCCCCTTGCAGCCACCGTTGACAATCAGGGGCTGGTGAGCATCGCCAACCTGAGCGGTGACGGAAAGACAATCATCACCGCCACCGCCTGCGGCGTGGCCGACAGCCTGTCGCTGCAATGCCTGTACTGGGCTGTCGCCGCCCTCACCGACGGCGCGTGGAGTGCCGCCCCCTATCGTCAGTTGCACCACGGCGATACCTTGTCGCTGACACTCGTCGGCAGCAATGCCGCTCCCATCGATGACGGCGGCTTCAATGCCGCCTCATGCCAGTGGAGTGTCACGTGCCGCCAGGCTGATGCAGGCCAGTTGTTCGACAGCAGCGAGGCCCCAAGCCAGGCCAACGGATGGCAGGCACGCTACGTGATCTCACCGGATGCTCCCACCGGGGTGACATTTACCGTCATGGCCCGTTTCGGGCAGGCTGCATCGGCGCTCTCATGTGTCGTGATGCCGTGATACAACAGCCCTCCCTGCTCACGCCTGCAGCAATGGCCGCAGCATGAAAAAAATCATCGAAAAATCAAAAAAATTTTGCCAGTTCAAAAAAAGTTCGTAATATTGTACTCTGAAAAGCGGGATATACCACGCATGCTTTGCGTTTGGTCCTAATTTTCAGTGTATTATGAAATAAACAAGTGTTTTCCCTTCACATCTACGTGTGCTCGGTAAACCCAAAAACAAGAAACCAACAAACTAAAAAATATTTATTAACATTATTACTAACATTTTAACTCATTTAATTATGAAGATTAAAAATTTACTTCTTCTTGCAGCAGCAGCATCGCTGAGCTTCTCAGCTTTTGCTGATGATGTTACCAAAGGTGAATTGGCATGGCTGGAGAATGGCGAGCCCGCAAAGATCGGTCAGACCACCAACGACCACCTGTTCGCACGTAACGACTACAGCGACATGGGCGATGTTTTGACCTATGACAACGTTGTTACCTTCAAGGGCGGTACTCCCCAACTCGTTCAGTTCTGGCTCGATGACGATCAGGTTTATCAGACCGAGTGGATTCAGGCTCTGACTCCTGATGCTTACAACGATGCTGGTGACCCCTACAATGAGATCACTTACAGCTCATTCATGTGCCAGATTTACCTCCCCCAGACCGTTAAGATGACCAAGGTTGAGAATGACGAGGGTGATGAGGTTTCCTATGAGATCGGTCCGCGTCTTCCCAAGGACGGTATCCTCCTGCAGTGGGGCAGCACCGGCAACACCAAGGTTATCGATGGTGTAACCTATGACGTTTATGCAGTCGTTCACTCGAACACCAATCCTTACTGCGCACACTTCTCTTCGCGCAACGCTAACCTGTACAAGAAGAACGGCGCCCTGAAGAAGGACGATGGTTATCTGGTAGGTTTCTACTTCGAGAACATGGCTCAGGATCAGGCTCAGGGCCGCATCGAGGGCGACATGATTATTGCTAACCAGGAGTTCGGTATCCGCGAGACCCGCGACTTGGACACCAACTTCACCCGCTTCCTCTATGGCGAGGGTGGCAACAACGAGACCCAGCGCTTCCAGTACTACACCCGCGTTGCTCTGTTTGGTAGCACCAGCGTTGTAGAGAACCTCGGCGAGAAGGCCGTTAAGAGCGTTAAGTATTACAACGTTGCCGGTATGGAGAGCGATGCTCCCTTCAGCGGTGTGAACATCAAGGTGACCACCTACAACGATGGTACTACCAGCACCTGCAAGGTGATGCAGTAATCACATTTCACATACTTCACCAACAAAAAAACCGTGGGCAGCAGCCTGCGGTTTTTTTGTTATCTGGAGTGATGGGGTGCTATGGGGGATGATGGGGTTCATTGGCAGGAGGTGGCGATGCCGTTGTCCATGGTGAAGGACCTGTCGATGGGGGCATCGATGGCCTTCAGGCGCTTGTCGTCCATGACACACAGCCCGATGGCACGCGTCATCAGGATGTCATCGTGTTTGCCGGGACGGGCAGCATAGCAGCCGTTGCGCTCCTCATAGTCGCGCATCTCGTTCACGGCATCCTGGTCACGTTCGACAAGGGTGCCGTCGCGCAATGCGGCAATCAACGCTGTCACCGCCATGCGCTTGGTCTTGACGTTGGTGTGGAACCCCAGTTGTCCGCTCTCGCGCTTGTAGATGTTGCCATAGACGCTGTGCAGTTCGCGCAGGATGTACTCGCTCTCGCCGGCACGTGCGGCCTCGTTGGTGAGCGTGTTGCTCTCGACCACCAGCAGCGCATCGTTATAGAATTTGGCCAGCTGCATCGCTTTCCACGCCAGCCTGTCGTGGTCGATGTGCCCACGCCACTGTGCCACGACGGTGGCCGGCCGTCCTCCCTGCCGCATGGCCATCACGGCAATCACCGAGTAGTCGCTGCTGTCGGCCCTGCCGCCCACATCCACAACGACCATGTAGCGTCGCTTGACCGGCGTGCCGCGCTCGGGCAAAGCCCACACCCGCAGCAGGCCCTTGCTGGCGGCGACCAGGTGGATGTTCACCTTGGCCTCGGCACCGGTGGTGCCGTTGGCCTGGATATCGCCCACCATCAAGGGGGCCACGGCACAGCCCTGCTCCAGGCGGTCGAGATGCTCGGGGTCAAACGGGTTGCTGCCCGTCATGCTGAAGGCCTCGGTGGCACTGCCGGGATACTCAGCCATCATCAACTGCTGTGAGCGGTACTCGCGCCGCTTGCTGTGGTACCAGTTGATCTGCTCCAGCGTGCAGCCGTCGTCCCACAGCGCCGCGGCATCGTCCAGTGGCATGGAGTAGAGCGCAATCTCATGCCAGGGCACGAACACCGGTTCCTTGTCGCTGCGTCCCTGCTGGGTACGCATCCACTCGTCGTGGAAAAAGTCGCCCACACCATTGGCGGTGGACTCGAGCACAACGACGGTCTCGGGTTTGAGCGCCACGCTGCCGCACACGCTGCGCACCACATCATCGGGGCTGTGCATCGTGCTCGCTTTCCAAAAGGCCACCTCGCTCAGGTGGGCCATTGCGATGTCATAGCCGCGTGCCGCATCCTCGCTCAGTGCACTGCCGGTGAGCACCAGGCAGTCGCGCGCAGCTATCTGCTGCACGTTGGGTTGCCCCTCCAGCTTGGTGAACCGCAGCGGCTCGCCGTCATCGAGCAGTTCGCGCGGATAGTGCCGCAGCAGCAGGTTGTACATGCGCTTGATGCTCTTGCTCGCGGCATGCAGGTGGCCGCAGATGAGGCTGTTCCACCCACGATGGCGCACCACCTGCATCCAAGCCAGATACATCTGCACCAGCGTCGAGCCTCCCCACTGCCGGGCCTTGAGCAGGATGACGCGCACCGGCTGCCCTGCAGCGCGCTGCCCCTCCATCACTGCCACCAGGCGCCGCTGGGGCCTGTTGAGCGCAAAGGGGACGTTGCGGCCGCTCGATTTGTCCTTGATGGTGGCGCAACGGGCACACCAGAACTCAAAGTCCTCGATGATGCGCAGACGCTCGCGGCCCACCCGGTCCAGCGACAGGTATTCGGGGTGGTCCTGCAACAGGCGCTGCGGCACCAGGCAGCCGTCGGCCTCTACCCTATCCCCCCAGCACCCCACCCCCGTCAACGGATCGTAGCGGTCATCGGCGAGCAGTGCTTTCCGCCGCTCGTTCTCGGCGAGGACATCATTTATATTATTATATAATGTGTTTTCCATTTTTTAAAGTTATTGATTGAGTTGACGGGCTGGACGTAACGGTCATTTGGCGGTATATACCAATGCCGGCAACAGCAGAGTGCCCGTAGCCGCCACGCCACTCAGGTCCAGGCGCACCGAGCGCACCCGAATGGCCATCGTGGGAGCCGCCAGCGGATGCTCCACCTCGCCGTTCACCGTGATGACGCTCACATCGCAGTCCACGGCCATGATGCCCCGCTGCCCGATGAGGCGCAGCGTGAGCGAGGTGCCGGAGCCCTTCACATGCCACACCACACGGCACACGGCCCTGCCCAGCAACGAGTCGACGGGCACGGGATGGGTGTGCCATCTCACGGGACACACCACGGCTTCTTCCCGTTCCAGATCCAGCAGTTGGCCCGCATCGGTAACCACCACCGCATGGCGCGCATCACAGTAGAATGCGGTGGCATCGACCGTGCGCTCGGTCAGCGCCCCGCTGGGCATCCTCACCTCTGGATAGCCATGACGTGGCAGCATCCACAGTTCACCATAGGCGTTGCACCAGGCCAGGGCCGTATAGCCCGCATCGCGCTGGCACACCGTCACCCGCGGGCCGCTCAGCCGGCACAGGTGCCCATGGCGCGACATGAACCAGATGTCGCCGTCACCCTCTACAGGCGCCACAGCGGCAGCAATCACCGTGCGGTCGACCAGCCGAGCCTCGCCCAGGGTACCCGTGGCGCTCTGCGGGATGGCATAGATGCCGTCGTCGGTGAACACATACACGGGATATCGCCCGAAGCCGCCCGAGTACAATGGCTTCGTCACCACAGCCATCGCCAGCGGCACAGCACCCAGCACGCTGCGGCGGTGTGCCTCGACGAGGGCGTTGCCGGGCGCGCTCACCACCACATCGCCACCAGTCGAGCAGCAATACAACCGCCCCCCGGCTGCTGTGGAGCATACCACGTCGTCGACCTGCATCGATGAGCCGATGGCAGCGCACTGGGCACGGGTGAGCGTCAGCGCTTCGGTCGGCGGCAAGAAATCGTTGCCCGACATCGACGCCGTTGCCGTTGCGCGGGCCACGAGCCGCCACGGGGAGGCATTCAGCGCTGCGGTGATGGCGGTAGCACTGCGGCGCTCGAGCCCCATCTCCAGGATATACTCGCGCGGCGCTGTGGTGCGCGTCACACAACGGTAGTCCAGCCGTCGGCTGGCACTCAGCAGTTGGGCCTCGTCGGTAACCAGCACGTCGATGCTCTCGACCAGCGGCA
Source organism: uncultured Bacteroidales bacterium (assembly GCA_902792895.1). GTDB lineage: Bacteria > Bacteroidota > Bacteroidia > Bacteroidales > Muribaculaceae > Sodaliphilus. Next base: position 20,164 of record CADBBK010000034.1, read on the forward strand.
ACCATTCGGCCGCGATGCCGCGAGTCACGCCGATGCCCAGGCTGTAATGAACCATGCGCATGGTGGATGCCTCGATGCCCGTGAAGGCCCCGCCGCTCGTGGTTACCCTGGCGCTCACGCGGTCGGCATTGGCCAACGTCTCATCGCCCACGCGCACGGGGTCGCTGATCCACAGGTAGGTGCTGTCCTTGAGGCGCACGGCCCAGCGCACCAGCAGCGGCGACGTGTAGCGCCCCTCGGCGACGGCATCGGCATGCAGGGCATTCCATGCGGCATGCAGCATCCCCGCCAGCACGCCGGTATCGGCATCGGTCAGCGGAGCCCGCCATTGGGCATAGGGCTCGGCAAAAGTATAGGCCGCCATGTCGGCACTCATGGTAGCGGTCTGGGCACTGAAAGCCAGCTGCGGCACCGCGTCATCGGGGTCGAGCCGCAGCCATCCGCTGCCTTCGGTCTGAGTCAGATAGATAAAACCGCTCCGGGTGACGACCACCACCAGCGGCCCGATGGCATGGGCACCCACGATCTCGTCGGCCGCTGTTGCCACCGCCACGTTATCGACCTTTACGGTCAAGCCGCTGCAGGTCACACGATGGCTGCCTGTGAGCAACAGCAACTGCTCTCCCACGGGCATCGCCCCCATTGTCGCCGGTTGGCCCGTCACCTGCAGCGCCTGCTGCTGTTCACGCACGTTGAGTGCTGTCTGCGCCTCGCCGCAACGTGCCGCCTCGCCATTGGCCAGCGGCACCATCGCCCGGGGAATCACCCGGGTTTCTCTCATAGATTGGTGTTCTTTCATGATATTTGTTTATAGGTCAGAGGTTGAAATCAAAGAAAATGACGCATCGGGCGCCATCTCGCGGCAAAGGTAGCGACTGCCCCACCACCCGCGCAAGCACAAAAAGCACAGCCAGCCTGTTGAGCACACCAACGACAAAACGAGGGGACGGTCCTCATCGCGAAAATGCTTCGCAAATGAGAACCGTCCCCTTGTGCGGTCCTTTCAGGTCAGGAATGGCCTACATCCACACGCCAGTGAGCAGGAAGTCAATCAGAACCGAGGCATCACTGATGCCGATTTCACCATCCTGGTCACAGTCGGCAGCCAGCGCATTGAAGAACGCTGAATCGCTGATGTTACCAGACAGCAGGGCGTCGATCAGAACAGACACGTCCGAGATGGCTACCTCACCGTCGTTGTCAACGTCACCACGGATAAAGGCCACGGGAATCTCAAACTGGGTGCCGTCGGTGTAATACAGCTTGTTGTTGCGCCAGCCCTGCCACGTGGTGTTGTGGTCGGTGGGCGTGGTCAGCCCCCAAGTGATGGCCTGCGGGGTGACGTTGCCCACATTGCCGGGAATCAGTGCCGAGCCGTTGAGCGTGGCGTTGTACCACATGCCGTCGCCACCGGGCGCCGTGCTGTCAACGATGTCGCGCAGGGGCTGCTCGGGATAGGTCATCGTGCCGTCGGTAGCCAGCTGCATGTAGCACTGCGGGCCGCCAAAGCCGTAAAGGTTGGTCACATAGACCATGTCCTTGCTGGGTTGAGTCAGGTAAACGTCGACAACACAGGTGACGCCGTCGCTCTGGCGCACAAACTCATGCTTGCCGTTGGGCTTCAGCAGCCACGTGTCGCGGAACAGCTGCGACACCTCGCGGGTGACGTCGGTATACTGGGTGCTCTGGCTACCCTTGCCGGTGATGGTGGTCACCGTCGTGGTCTCGACATAGATGGCAAAACCATCGGCAATGTGAATCGAACCGTCGGCCAGGATTTCGCCCTGCACGTCGGCCAGCTCGCCATAGTTCACCAGCCAGTCCTCGTTGACGATGTAGTAGCAGGTGGTGCTATCGATGGTCGTGGTGATCGCCCCGCCCTCGATGGTCGTGGTACCCGTGACCACTGCAAACGGCTCGTCGCCGGCCTCAAGCGTCACTATGCCAGCGGCATAGTCCACCTTGACAGGCTGCGAAATCCCGATGGTCGTGAAACCGCCCTCGAGCGTCAGGTAACCCTGCTGGGCACCGTTGACAATCGTCGTGTTCCAGCCGCCGTTGTACAGCGGGTCGGCCTCAGTCACCTCGACCGTGCCGCCGGTGAGTTCGTTCCAGTCATACACATGGAGCATGCAGATCCTCGTTCCCAACATGTCGCTGTTGCTGACACCGAGCTTGCCCGGAGTGGCAGTGGGCGTCATCTCGTGATGGTTGACCACACGCGTTGCGGCCAGTACGCTGGCACGGTCAAGCGACGACACGCCGGCCATGCTGGTCAGGCATACGCTAACACACAATAGTGCTACAATCTTCTTCATATTCCTTATTATATCTATTAAATGAGTATTGTCTGAGAATGGCGATACCAACCTGATAAACAAACGATTGTCACACGGCCGCAAGCATAGCAGCCTACTCTGACGGCACAAGCTGGTATTCCAAACCGCAAAGTTATAAAAATAAGCGCAAACAAGACGAAATAAAATTGTATAAAATCTTTAAAGCCAATTAAAATCGCCATTCCCGGATATTGATTTCCACAGTAAAACGGCAATGAGACTGCTGTTGACCTAAAACCGGTTGATATGAGAGAGGCCATGCAAAAGCCTCTACGAGGATTAGGGCACCTCGGTTGTGAAACGAAGTGATTTATTCTCCTCACGGCATCATGCACAACAGCCATGCTCTCAGCACTTTGCGGTTTTTGCGTTATATAAATATATATATTAAAATATATATATAAATTTATAAATCGTAAAAAACGTAATACTTGTGTTAACGCAAGTTCTAACACAAAATTTTTAATCTTCTACCACCTCAAGGTGGTGTAGTAAGGTTTTGCGTTTTTTGCGGTCTTTACGGTGCATGCGTGTGTACCTGGTCAACGCGTGCACACCGTAAAGACCGCAAAAACCGCAAACAACTATATCATTGCCAAAAAAAAGTGCAGGAGCCCGATATGGGTTCCTGCTCCTCTAGTCAGTTGCTTGTGTGCGAGATATCAGTGGTGATATCTCAACGCATCATGAGGGATTACTCGGTCAGCAGGTAGTCGACCAGAGCGGCAACGTCAGCGATAGCGATCTCACCGTCACCGTCGAAATCAGCAGCCAGCGAGTTGAAGGTATCGGTGTCATCCAGCTCACCCGACAGCAGAGCGTCGACCAGAGCGGCAACGTCAGCGATAGCAACCTCACCGTCATTGTCAACATCACCGGGGATGTAAACGGGACCGCCTTCGGGCAGTCTGAACTCGCCACCGTTGAGCCAAGTCAGCACGTTGTTGTTGAAGCCGTAGTAGATGTGGTAGCCGTTGCTGGCGCCAGCATAGGGCCAAGTGATCTCCTGCTTAGTAACATCACCCTGGAAGCCCCAGATGATATCCTCAATGTAACCTTCTGCATCGTAGGTGAGCTCACCAAAGCCGTAGGCATAGCCAAGGCCACCCTGGATCTGATCGGCACCAAGGTCCCAAATGGGGTTGTCCAGATAGGTCATGCCTTCCTCGGTTACCTCAGCGACGCAGTTGTAGTTCATCTTAGCATCAGCGCTGATGGTCATAGCAACGTTGGGCATACCATAGTTATACATGTTACCAATGTACAGGCTGTCAGCGGCCTCGTTCTGGAACATGTAAACATAAGAATTGCCGGCTTGGCCATCATACTCCCTGGTGAAGGTCAGGTTACCGTTAGCAGCGAGAATCTCAGTACCAACGAATACGGTATTCTCACTGGTAGTGGTGGAGCTGATCTTTGAGCCGTTCTTGTATTCCTCGAGAGTCATCTCGCGGTAGTAAACGTAGTTGTCTTCGAAGATGATCGAACCGTCCTCATACATGTGGCCCAAGCAGTTGTTCTGCTGCTGGTTCAGGTAGTAGTCCTCAGAGAGGATAGCATGCCAGCGGATGGTATCGGTGCGGTTGCGGGCACCAGGATTGGTCGAAGTGGTGTCGTCGCGGAGCAGCAGACCCCAAGACAGGGCTACTTCACCGGTCTCGAAGTTAACATCAATAGGCAGGTAGTAGGTGCTGCCTTCCTCATCCCAGTAGAAACCTGCGAAGTTCAGACCATCGCTGGTGTCGGGATACCAGAAAGCACCAGAGCCAGCATAGTAGGGATCCTGCTCTACCAACTCGTTATTGTCATTATAGGTGCATGCATACAAGAAGCAAACATAGGGCATGTTGATGATCTCGTCGGCAGTCAGACGCTGGGGAGCACGCTTGGTCACCAGGTTCTGAGCGCTGTGACGCTGAACATCCTTCTTGGCAGCTGCCATGAAGCTCTTGGATACACCAGCGGTGAGCTGGTTGGACATGCTGTTAGCCTTCATCACCATCTGGCCCTTGTTGGCCTGGTTGAGATCAGCCTTGTTCACATGAGGTGCAGCCATAGCGGTAAGGCCGGCGCACACAAACAGAAGTGCTAAAAATTTCTTCATAAAATAAATGATAAAAATTAAATTGGTTAGTAATAATAGTAATTAAAAATTAGTTTCACATGTTTAGGGTTTCCTTAGCCGTGCCGATGGCCCATACGGCATACCGAACTAAAGATGCCACAAATTTAAGCATTGTTTTTTAATTGCACAATTTTTTGAATCTTTTTATTAAAAAAAAGACTCATTTGCCGACAAAGTCAGGCCCAATGCCCCCTTTCAGATGGCAAATCGCCATCGTCCTAGCAGAATCTGTATCAGAAGGCAAACAGCATGCCTGAAGCCACCTCGGCAGCCTTGTCTTGGCCCAGGCTCTGGGCAACAATCGTCAGGGCAAAGAGAGTAGCAGCGGCAGGACCATTGCCGGTCACCACGTTGTCATCGACAGCCACGGGCGCATCACCCCAGTTCACACTGCTTGACATGGCCTCCATGCCAGGATAGCACACGGCCTGACGGCCACGGATGATGGCCAACGGTGCCAGCACTACAGCAGGCGAGGCACAGATGGCAGCGACCTTGCCGCCACGGGCATTGTGGGCGCGCAGGGCGTCACACAGCAGTTCGTGGGCAGCCAGGTTGGGGGCTCCGGGCACGCCACCGGGCAGCACCAGCCACTCGGCATCGGTGTAGTCATTGTCCTCGTACAGGGTGTCGGCCACCACTGTCACGCCATGGGCACCGGCCACCTCCAGCTCGGGGTTAATCGACACCGTCGTCACTGCCATGCCAGCACGGCGCATCACGTCAACACACGTCAGAGCCTCGACCTCCTCAAAGCCGTCGGCAAGAAAAATGTAGCTCGTATCCATTATTAAATAAGAATTAGTGATAAGTTGAAACAAATTGTTGTACGGGGACGAAATTAGTGTTTTTTGGGCTAAAATGAGGCATCAGGGGGCCGAAAAATCGCGTTTTTTGGAAAAAATCATCTTTTTTTGAAAAAAAAGTGCGATTTTTTTTGGTAGTTCAAAAAATAGCAGTACCTTTGCATCGCTTTTGACAACAACACGGGCAGTTAGCGCAGTTGGTTCAGAGCATCTGCCTTACAAGCAGAGGGTCGGGGGTTCG
>CADBBK010000035.1 GCA_902792895.1 uncultured Bacteroidales bacterium
GCAAATCAGGTCACTTTTGTGCCGATTTCAATAATATTGCATTTTTTAACGGAAATCTTCATCAAAATACTTGCACAACAACTTAGGAAGCGGATTAGATGGATGGCGTCCGCACCTGTTTGTCGCAATAGGTTATATTAGACAAGAAAGACAAGAAGTACAATATAAAGTACACTAAATTGTATTAATTGTTTTCAAATATTTTTGGCGGAATGGCGTGAGGCTTGGGAAGGTGCTAGAAGCGGAAGCCGGCGGTGAGGTCAAAGTTGTTGTAGCTGTTGAAGAAGCTGTGAACCTGACTTTGATACCAATGACCCTCGTGGTTGAAGTTGAAGGCATAGAAGAAGTTGCCGGCGGTGCGCACGAGTGCCATCTTGGCCGTCAGATTGGTCGAGAGCAATGATTTCTTTCCCTCGATGGAGCCGGGGAAACTGTGACGGTAGCCGATGCTAGGGGCGAAGGTGACGTTGAAAAGCCAGCCGTGATGGAAGACCCAGCTGTAGCCGTAACCGATAAGGATACCGAAGTCACGGTAGCGGAAACGGTAGTCGGTCACGCTGTTGGGCAGATAAACCTTAAGGTCCTCATCGAGTTTGCTCAAGTCCATGACGACGTCCTGATGGCTCAGATAGATGCCTGTCAACAAGGAGCCGGCACTGCGTTTCTGATACTTGGAGAAGCAGTAGGCAGCGGCCTGGCTGTAGTGTGTGTGGTTGAAAATATAGTAGGCGTCGAGACCATAGCCCTCGCGCTTGAGGCCCGGGAAAATGCGGCTGCCCAACCAGCGGCCCAGACGATTGATGTGCACCGTGCTCTCGTCATTCTTGCGGTAATAGGCCTCGACAAAGATGCGTGAGGTGGTGAATGAGAACTGGAGCCGCCTGTTGCGGATGAAATTGCCCGCCAGCAGGTCACGCACATTAATCATGTAGGTGAAACTGAGTCCCATGCCACAAATCTGGAAACCGAACAACGAGGTGACATCGCTGTTGAGCTGCACCGGTGTCTTCCAGTGGCTCAAATGGCCACTGTAGAAGTCGATCCAGTTGTTGTTCTTGATCATGATTTTCCACTTCTTGCCGTTGGTCTTGCCCGGGTTGATGACGTAGGCGGTGTCATAGTAGTTGAGCGCTTTGTTGAGCCAACGGTAGGTCTTCACGCCAAAGTTGATGAACTTGGGATAGACGATGGCCGTGTCGTTGATACTCCACCCGTGACGGAACACCTGATGCTTCCACCGGTTCTTAAGGTCAATGGTGTCGAGATGGGCCCAGAGGCTATCGAGGCGCGCGACAGCGACGCTATCGCCCTGCAGCGGCAAGCGCTGGACAAGGCTGTCAGGCTCCTCGGCCATCAGGACGAGAGCCGAAGCCGCCACCATGAGCAGCAATGCGAAAAACCGCTTGATGGTGCTCATGGTGCCGTCGTGGGCTTATCGTCTCGTCCTGTGGCGGGACGTAGCGTCACCATGGGTACAGGCTGACGCACACTGCTGTCACCGGGATCGGGTGGAGCCGGTGTCCGCCGCGGAATCGAATCAGAGGGCGGCAGCAGGGTCTTGTCGTCCTTCTTGCTGCGGGGCTTGTTGAAGTCGTGTTTCCAGACAATACCCACGCCCTGCGTCGTCATCGCGTTGCGCAGGTAGTAGTTCTGGTCGTTGAAGTGGTTATAGGCCTTCAGGCGGAAGGTTCCCTTGCTGTTGAGCAGATACTCGAGGTCAAAGTCGCCAATGAAGTTAGTGTTGCTCTGGTTATAGGTGTTGTCACGGTAACCGAAGTTGCCGTTGAGCAGCAAGCGGTTGTTGAGCAGCTGGCTGGAGAGCGCCACATCCACCTCCATGTCGCTGAAGTCACCCTTGTTGGTGCGGAAGTTGGGGGCAATCGACAAGTTGTCGGTCATCTTGCCCAAGATGTTGCTCAACTGCCCGGCGATGGTTGACGAAGCCACCGAGGTGAGGAACTCGCTCTGATTGGCCGAGGTGCCCATATACTCTGGGGTGTAGAAACGGTTCAGCGCCAGCAGGTAGATAATCTGGCGGTTCATCATCTCATCGGTGCTGATGATGCTCTTGACCTTGTTGTAGGCGTCGGTGGTGAGCGACGGGAACTCGAGGTCAAACGAGATGTCGGGCTGGCTGATGATGCCCTTGGCACGCAGCAGAGCATGGACGGGAACGCTGGTGCGGTTGAGGTCGGCGTCCTGCCCGAAGGACTTGTCCAGGTCGCGGATGTTGGCATTGAGCGAATAGAGGGCCTCGATGTCGAGCATGGCGGCATAGGGGTCGCCATTGAAACTGATGCTGCTGCCGTTGCGGATGGTGAAGTCCTTGAGGATTACGTCCTGGAGGGTGAAGTTGTAGGTACCCTTGTCCAGGGTGTATTTGCCATAGGTCTCCAACTCGCCGTTGTTGTTGTAGGTCAGGCGCATGTGGCCGCTGCCGGTGGCCTTGATGCGGTCACCACCCACGGGGTCCATAATCACGGTGAGGGCCAAGTCGGGCGTGATGTCGCCCTGCAGGTCGATGTTGTAGGCGCTGGGCTCAGAATTCACCTCTTGCTTCACTTGCTGTTTCAGCTGGCTCAGAACCCAGTTGATCGAGTCGTCCTCCTGTACGGGTGCCAATTCCGGCTCCTTGTATTCACGGTCGCGGAAGGTGATGAAGTCGTAGTTGCTGGCCTGCTTGGTGTCGCTCATCACGAGGGTAAAGCGGCTGTGCGGCGCCGATGTCATGTTGACCTTGATCTGGACAATGCCCGGTCCGCCCTCGACAAAGCAGGCTCCGTTGCCATAGATGGTGCCGTACCAATCGGGGTTGATGTTCGGGTTGGTGTCGTAGCTCAAGAAGTTGCGGGCATTGGTGATGCCGAAGTTGAACTCGGGATTGTGGAAGGCATCATGCCTAAGCCAGCCGCCCAGCTTGGCCTCATGACCCTCGCGGTCATGGATGGGCACGTCCTTGAACTCGATGTAGTCGGGGATGATGTGGATGGGCACATTGCTGGCGGTGTAATAGCAGTTCACATAGTCAATGAGGAACCGCAACGAGTCGGCCACGATGTCGCCAGCCAGGTTGATGGTGTGGAAGTTGCCGAACAGGGTGGCCTTGCCCGACATCTCGCCCTGCACGTCGCTGGTGAAAGCCTCCATGTAGGGTTTGAGAAAGGCCACGTTGGCGTGGTCGGTGTCAAACTCGATATACAGCGAGTCCTCGGCGACATAGATGCCGCCGTCGAGCAGGCTCTTGCGCCCGTTGGGCTGGTTGATGTCGCCATTGACGAGGATTCCACGCGAGTCGTTGTCATAGTTCACGGCAATGTCCAGGTCGCCCATGACGCAGCCGTTATAAGAGATGTTCTTGATATTCAGGCTGGGGGTGTACAGGCGAGGACTGCCCGAGAGCAGGTCGCGGGCAAAGAACTTGCTGGTGGCCCTGCCGCCGAAGTCCACATGGTCGATGGCCAGTGTCTCGAAGATGTAGTCCAGGTTCAGGTCATTCATCTCGAGGCACAGCTCATCGTCGGGGTCATGAGATACCGTGCCGTCGATGTGGATGAACTGGTCACCGCGTCCGCCCGAGAGGTTATCGACCGTGATCACGCCCCTGTCGATGCCGATGCGCCCCTTGTTGACCTCCCAGATGGTGTCGTTGAAGACCAGCTGCGACGGGTGGATATCGATATCGGCCTTGACGCCGCCGTCGGTGCCGCGGTCGAGCAAGCCCGTCAAATTGAGGTTGCCGTGGAAGTCGCGCTCGAGGGGCATGCGCCAAGCCAGATTGGCATCGATGGTGTTGTTCTGGCCACTGGCATCAAAGTTGAGGTCTATCATGCCCTTCTTGGCCGGATAGCTCGACTGCAGGTTCATCACCACCTTGTCGTTGATGCTGTCCAGTTCCACCAGCAGGCGCGTTTGCTCAATCACCTTGTTGCTGCCCTGGACAATCAACGGCGCATCGACCACCAGGTCAAACGTCTTGTCGCTCTCGTTGAGGTTGGCCTCGATGATGGTGCGGTAGGCCAGACGGAAAGGCAGGTTGTGCATCCCGTGCAAGGCCTCGTCGGGGTTGACGACGAGGTTCAGGCGCAGGTCGTTGGGCAGACCGCCATGGCTGTAATCGGCATAATCGCCGAAGTATTGCGGGAAGGCGCCCGACAGCAGGTGCTTGACCGTGGGAACAAGCGTCTTGAAGTCATATTCGCCCGAGAGGAAACCATCCAGGTGGTCGCTCTCGAGGCTGATGACCTTGTCTCCGTCGCTATTGTCGGCATTGACCTGCAGATGATTGAAGCGCAGCCCCTTGCCCTCGTTGTCCACAAAGGCGAAATCGTTGACCTCGAGGTGGCCCGACACGTTGTCGAGCGAGTTGCCCCAGAACGATGCCGTGGCCGTGGCCTCCAGCCGGTGGCCGGGATATTTGTCGGTGAGTCCCAGGCGGGCCAGATTCAGCCCGTCGGTTTTCACATTGACGTCATAGTTGGAGTTCTCGCCGCTGAGCACAGCCTTACCATCGACCGTAATGCGGCCATTGGCGTCGTTCATCGAGAGCATGCCCGTGAAGTCGTTGCCCTGCTTGTCCACATCGGCGGTGATATCGTGGTAGCGCGCCCCTTTGAAGTCGACAAAGGGGATGTGTCCCTGCAGGTGCCCTGACACGTCGTTGCCGGCCAGCAAGGCGTCGACCTGGGCATCGATAGCCACCTGCCCCAGCAGGTCATGCTTGTCCAGCAGGGTGCCCAGATCCAGGCCCTCGGTCTTGACATGCCCCGTGAAACGGTTGGAGCCGGACTGCTGGGCCAAGGTGCCGTTGAGGTCGGCATTTCCCAGCGAGGTACCCACCTGGCCGTTGAACGTCGTCTGGCTGGGGCGGTTGTGCAACTCGCCGTTGATGGTCACGTTGCCGCAGCGCGAGATGATGCCACGCGCCTGGGGAGAGAGTTTGGGGACGAGGCTGGTGAGCTGTGACAACTTGCCCGCCGAGACTTTCAGGTCGATGCGGTCCAGATCCAGTGAGCGGTAACCGCCACCCGTGGGCAACGTCATGCCGCCACGGCCATTGAGCGTGAGGGCCCCGTCGTCCGACTGCAGGCTCAACACGGGCACCTCGATGCGCGAGCCGTCACGCACGACGGTTGCCGTGATGTCCCAGGGCTCGGTGAACTGCTTGAGTTCCGGTGCCAGGGCGGCCAGGTCCGACGGGGTGATGGTGCTGCCCGGGGTGCTCACACGCAGGGGCATCTGCTTCAGTTCCTGGCCCAGGTTCTTGAGCGAGGAGTATTCCAGATGCAGGTCGTCGAGACGGATATCGCTATTGGGGAGCTGGACCTTGATGTTCTGCACGTCAAGGGCATTGTCGGTGATGTGGACATTGGTGGACAAGCGCTTGAGCGATAGGCCACTGCCCTCGTCAAAGGACAGCCGCTTCACCCTGATGTCGAAGTCGTTGTTCTTGAGTTGCGGCAAGGTCAGGTCGGCCCTCAGATTGCGGATTGACAAATGGTTGGGGTCCAAACGGCCGGGGCGGCGCGGCTGGTCCAGCACGTCGTAGGTGAGCTCGGACTGACGCACCACGACGGTGTTGACCTTGACGTCAAAGGGTTTGGGCGGCTTGTCATCCTTGGGCTTGAAGGCATCAATGATGAACTGCATGTTGGTGGGGCTGTCCTTGTCGGGGCGCGTCACATGCCCTGAGAGACCGATAATCTCGCCATAGGTGACAACGACACGTTTGTCGGCAATCAGGTCCTTGAGGCTGATTCCGGCGCCCAACTTGCCAACGGTCAGCAATGAGTCGCCCTGCTGGTCGTTGATCAGGACATCCTTCAATTCCACCTGGTTGAACGGCGTTACCGACACCGAGCCGATTTCGACCTCGGTATTGAGGTACTCGCTCAGCGCCTTCTCGCCCTCATTGCACAGGCGCTCCTGCACCGGTGGCAGCAGCAACAGCAGGTACAGCAGCGCAAATAACGCAACGACCGCCACCAGCACGGTGACTACCACGCTGCGCAGGACATTGTATGTTCCCTTAGAAAGGTTCATTGCCTCGTTTTTTTAACGCTCGTACTGCAATTCTGATGCCAAAAGGGTGCTGGGCTGAATCTACAAAATGGACCGAATGGAATCGCTAGAGTTCATTGCACTGGGCCAGCCACAGGCGTGATGAGGCGTCGCTGGGCATGCGCCAGTCGCCACGGGGCGAGAGTGACACGCTGCCCACCTTGGGACCGTCGGGCAAGCAGGAACGCTTGAACTGCTGGGCAAAGAAACGGCGGCAGAAGGTGCGCAGCCACTTCTTGATGGTCGCATCGTCATATTCTCCCTCGAAAGCCTTGCGGGCCAGCATATACATCTTGGCTGGCGTGAAGCCATAGCGCAGCATGTTGAACAGGAAGAAATCGTGCAGCTCGTAGGGACCCACGATGTCCTCGGTGACCTGCAGGATGGTGCCGTCCTTGGCAGCGGGCGTCAACTCGGGGCTGATGGGCGTGTCGAGCACGTCGAGCAGGGTGTCGTGGATGGCCTTGCCGGCCTCGGTGCCATCGTTGAGCGAGCCCGCGAACCAGCGCACGAGGTGGCGCACCAGCGTCTTGGGGATGCTCACGTTCACGTTGTACATCGACATGTGGTCGCCGTTGTAGGTGGCCCATCCCAGGGCCAGCTCCGAGAGGTCGCCGGTGCCGAGCACGAGGCCGTTCACCTTGTTGGAGAAGTCCATGAGTATCTGGGTGCGCTCACGCGCCTGGCTGTTCTCGTAGGTCACGTCATGGTTGGCAGGGTCATGGCCGATGTCCTTGAAGTGCTGCGTCACGGCAGCGGCAATGCTGATCTCATGCAAGGTCACTCCCAGCGAACGCACCATCGCACAGGCATTGGTGTAGGTGCGGTCGGTGGTGCCGAAGCCCGGCATCGTGATGGCATGGATGGCCTTGCGGTCACGGCCCATGCGGTCAAAGGCGCGCACCGCGACCAGCAATGCCAGCGTCGAGTCCAGGCCGCCCGACACGCCCACGACGATGGTGGGAATGCCCGTGAACTCCAGGCGGCGCATCAGGCCCTCGGTCTGGATGGCGATGATTTCCTCGCAACGTGCCGTCAGGCGGTCATCCTCGGCGGGGACAAAAGGCAAGCGGCGCACGGGGCGCAGCAGCTGCTGGCGGTCATAGTCCAGCGGGCCGTTCACGACCATCGGGATGTGCTCAAACGGGGTGCCGAACTGCACCATGCTGTCGGCGAAACTGCCGTTGATGCGGCGCTCGTTCTCCAGGGCAGCGATGTCGATGTCGGCCAGGGACATCTGGGGCTGGGTGGTGAAACGCTCGCCCTCGGCAAGCATCTTGCCATTCTCGGCGATGACAGCGTTGCCGCCAAACACGAGGTCGGTCGTCGACTCGCCATAGCCGCAGGAGGCATAGACGTAGGCCGCGATACAGTGGGCGCTCTGGTGCTTGATGAGGTCCATCAGGTAGGCGTGCTTGCCGATGAGTTCATTGCTCGCTGACAGGTTGACAATCACGTTGGCACCATTGATGGCAGCGATGCTGCTGGGCGGAGCGGGCACCCACAGGTCCTCGCAGATTTCCACGGCGACACGGGCGCGTCCAGCCTCAAACAGCTGATGGGTGCCGAAGGGCACTTCCTCGCCACCGACCACGATGCGGTCCTTGCCCGCGATGGCAGTGATGTTGCTGGTGGTGAACCAGCGTTTCTCGTAAAACTCCTTGTAGTTGGGGATATAGGTCTTGGGCACCACCCACATCTCGCCATGGTTGATCACCACGGCACAGTTGAACAGGTGGCCGCTGCAGCGCAACGGAGCGCCCACGATGGCCATCACCGGCGTCTCGCGGTAACGGTCGCACAGGGTGACCAGCGCTTGCTCGGCGGCATCAAGCAACAGCTCGTTGCCCAGCAGGTCGGCACAGGTGTAGCCCGTCACACACAGTTCAGGCATCGCCACGATGCTGGCTCCCGCCTCGACAGCCCGGTCCAGGCTCTCGATGATGTGCTCCACATTGCCGCTCACGTCGGCCACATTGACACGCGGCACAACGGCTGCCACACGCACCAGACCATAGTCGGTCACCGCTTTATTCTTAGTCTTTGCCATATCCATTGCAATTAATCGATTTAACTTGCAAAGTTACGCATTTTTGGTATAAAACAAACGCTTTTTCCCGTTTTTTGAAATGATGAGATGCAATGAAGAACAATAGGGGGTGATGAGCGGGTAATTTTGTCATTAAAACGCTTGCAGATTTCGATAGATTACATTACCTTTGCAAGTAGAAATCATTAATCATTAAAACAGATAACAACATGAAGAAAATCTTTACTCTGCTCTTCGCTCTGGTTGCGCTGACTGCTGCAGCCGATAATAACACCATGGTGGACAGGTGCATCAACGTGCTGCTGGGCAACGAACAGCCCACGACCTTGATGGCCACCAACCTGGACGCCAATAGCGACGGTGCCATCACCATCGATGACGTGGCCGTGCTCGTTGACATCCAGCTGTGGGGCCCGACAGGAAATATCAACCACGCTCCCGCTCAGGTAGGCGACATCGACGCCCTGGTGAACAAGGTGCTTGAGACCAAGGTCGAGACGCCCAACATCGACGACGTGAAAAAAGCTGTTGATAAAAACCTGCGCAATGACGCTGAATAACCAGGGGGCATGAATCACCGACACTACTTGAAGCTATGGCGGGGACTGCTGTTCTCGCTGTTGCTGCTTGGCGTTGCTGTGACGTTCACATCCTGCGGCGACGATGAACCCTCAGGGACGACCATCGACTACTACCTGGACGTGGAGGAGGAATTCCTGATTAACGGCTCGACCGGCCACACCGACCGCTACGAGAACCCCATCACCCGCATGCGCGCGGCCATCCGCAAGGCTTACCCCACACCTGACGCTAACGGCAACGACGACGCAGTGCTTGAGGCGTGTGACAAGGAGTTTGAGACCTATGTCGAGAATTACAGTGGCGGAGCCGAGCACTTCACGTGCTTGTTCCATCTGGTGCGTGCCACCAAGCAGGGTTCTAAAGTCGTGCAGAACGAGGAACTGAGGACCTACTCCTACGATATCAACCCGATCATCCCTGATGATGGCGGGGACGACGATGAGTAGTTGGACGGACAGAGAAATTAAAACTACGAATTTCGCTAATTAAACGAATAAATTTTGGCTTCGCAAAGCAATCAATTCGTAAGATTGGCTTCGCCGAGCTAAAGGTTCGTGTAATTCGTAGTTTTAGCCCATTGATGGGCCAACATCTATATCATTGCTTTAGATTAACGGGACTTGCTGGGCTTTCACCCTTGAGGGAGGAGGTCCAGCATCCTTTCTACCAGGCGGGGTAATGCATAGTCGGGGAGGGCGGGTTCCTCGACCCAGATGTAGCCCTCAGGGAGGGCGGGAAGCGCCTGTGGCTCAGCGAGATAGAAGTCGGCCAGCAGGACGCGATGGGTGAGCACATGCTTCACGCCGCTGGCCAGCAGCGTGAGCGGGCAGCCCAGGTCGGGCAGCGGTGCATCCTCGACAAACAGCGGTTCCCACAGCCCCTGCCAGATGTCGCCGGCAGGACGTCGCCGCAGGGCGGTCTTCCCCTTGTAACGGATGTAGATATAAGCGAAATGCCGCTCTTTTACCTTTAGTTTTCTCTCTTTGACAGGCAGCAGATGGATGCGTCCTGTGTGCAACGCATCACAGGTGCCGGCAACGGGGCAGTCGATGCAACGGGGCGAACGCGGTGTGCACCACGTGGCTCCGAAATCCATCATGGCCTGGTTGAAAGCCGATGCCTGGCCGGGGGGCAAAAGTTCGGTGGCCAGCGACTCAAACGTGTGCTTGCCGTGCGTCGTGTTAATGGGCACATCGATGCCATAGTGGCGCGCCAGCACCCGATAGACGTTGCCATCGACGGCAGCGGCAGGCAAGTTAAACGCCATCGACCCCACAGCGGCTGCCGTGTAGTCCCCCACCCCTTTCAGGGCACGCAGCCCCTGGATGGTGCGCGGGAAACCGCCTGCCTCGACGATCTGCCGGGCGGCAGCGTGCATATTGCGTGCACGACTGTAATAGCCCAGTCCCTGCCACAGCCGCAGCACCTCGTCCTCGCTGGCGGCGGCCAGTGCCTCGACCGTGGGAAACCGTTCCATGAAGCGCAGCCAGTAGTCACGCCCCTGATCGATGCGCGTCTGCTGCAGAATCACCTCGCTCACCCAGATGCCATAGGGATCGTCGATGCCTCGCCACGGCAGTTCGCGCCCATACTGCGCAAACCACCTCAACAAGGCAGCAGTGAACGAGAGGGGACTCATTTTTCAGTTAGGGGTTAGGAGTTAGGGGTTAGGAGTTATTCCAGGGCTTGGATGTTTTTGAAGTTTTTCCAGTTCTTGGCGCTGCGGTAGGCCGAGATTGAGTTTTCCGAGACACGGAGCTCGACCTTGTTGTTGCTGACGCCCTCGAGTTTGGGAGGCAGCACGGCGTGGCACTCGATGAGGGTGAGGTTCTTGCACTTCTCGGCAATCTTCTTACCTATTTCCGTGGTACTCTCGGGCAAGACAAGGGTTGAGATGGCCGTCTCGCGCAAGGCGTGTTCACCGATGTTGGTGACACCCGTGCCCAGGTCAATCGAGACCAATGATGAACATTCACGGAAGGCCTCTTTGGCCACCAGCGTACAGGCATCAGGGACGACAACCTTGGTCAGGCCCTTGTTGCTCTTGAAGGCACGCTCGCCCAGTGTCATCAAGCTCTGCGGCAGGTCGATTGACGTCAAAGCGCAGCCCTCAAAGGCTTCCTTGCCGATGCCGGTCAAAGTCGACGGGAAAGAGGCGCTCACAAGGCTCTTGCAGTGCTTGAACACCCGTGGCAACAGAACGCTGATGCCCTCAGGCAGGTCGACACTGCGCAAGTTGGAGCAATTCTCGAAGGCCGATTCCCCAATCATCGTCAAGCCATCGGGCAAGTCGACGCTCGCCAGTTGGGCGCAACCCGAAAAAGCGCCCGTGGGGAGAGCACGCAGGCCCTCAGGGACGGTAACATCGGTCAGCCTTGATTCCGAGAAAGCGTAGTTGCCCAATTTCTCTAACGATGATGGCAGATTGATGCCAGTGATGGCACTGCCAGCGAAGGCGCGGCGAGCAATTTCAGTCACATCGTCGGGCACCGAGAAAACACCATTTCGCGCCATGGGACAGAACAAGAGCACACGCCCGGTGTTGTCATAGAGCACACCGTCCTCACAAGTGTAATAACGGCTGCCATTCTCGACGGTAATCTCTTCGAGTTTTTTCATCGTTCCCAGATTGTCGTCAACGATTCGGACCGATGCGGGCAGGTCCAGCACGGTGAGCTGTGTGCCATCAAAGGCCGCGGCTCCCAGCGACATCAAGCCACGCGGCAAGGTCACATGCTGCAATGCGGTTCCCTTAAAGGCCTCCTGACCAATCTCGGTGAGCGAGTACGGCAAGTTGATGGACTTCAAACTGGAGCAACTCTCGAAGCACTCATCGCCGATGCTCTCCAGCCCCTCGCTCAACATGATGTATTCCAGATCGTAGCAGCCATCAAAGGCATTATCACCGATGGACCTCACCGTCGAGGGCATGATGACCTCTTCCAGGTCGCTGCACCCCCTCAGAGCGCCGTTGGCAATGCGCTTGGTGCGCTCGGGCAACACGATGGACCGCAGGTGACTGCAATGGGCCAAGGCATCGCCCAGCACGTCGCGCTCACCCGAGTTGCCAAACAGCCCCTTGGTGCCCGCACTCATGATACGCGCCCGTTCCAGTTCCAGGTCGAGGTAGTTATCGACCTTGCGGTCGCGGTTATCGACACAACGCGAGCGCTTGCAAATCTTCTTGATAAACTCGAAGTCCTTGGAGTCCATGGGGCCCTCGATGCGCAGCAGGCGCACACAGTCTATCATGTTAAGGGGCATCTTCTCCTCGAGTGTACCGGGATTGTTGAGACGCAGTTCCACCACGTCGCCATAGGTGTTGGCGCGGCTGTAGCGGTCACGGTAGCGCTTGTCGCCACGGCTGCCATACTGGGCACTTGCAGGGATAACCATCACGACAGCAAGCAGCAATGCCAGCGTCCATCTCATCAGTTGGATTGATTTCATATTCGTATTTGTTTTAGTTTCTCGACCGCAAAAATAGAAAATCTTCCCGACAGGAGCAAAAAACTGATGCCACTTTGGCCATTCTCTACCCACTGCCCACCGACCGCCCTTGAATGCGGATAGCGCCATCACAGTCAGCCCCCGTCGCAGCAAGTGTGACGGGGGCTGTTGTGAGTCACTATGTCAAGTCAGATTACTTGACAAGGATCTTGCGGCCATCGCTGGTCACGTAGATGCCACGGGTCAACTTAGCGGCATCGACACGGCGACCCGTCAAGTCGTAGTACTCGACTGCACGGTTGTCATCGGCAACAATCGAGGTGACTCCAGTAGTCTTGAGGTCATACCAGCCAATCTCAGAGAGATTGGAGTCGCCACCACCTTTATAGATGCTCTGTACACCGATGCGCTGGACATCTGGGCCGATAAAGTAAACGACAACCAACTGGCCACCCGACAAGATGTTCATGTCGTCATTGAAGTTGTAGGGGATAACCGTCTGGTCCTCATCAAAGCCATAGATGTCGGCCAGGAAGATGTAAGGCTCGGCACCGTAACCATAGTCGCAGAAGAGCTGATAGCCCAGCAATTCGGGCAGCAGCGGCTTGCCATCAACATCGGCCAGGGGAACATCGAGTACCAGGAAGCCGAAATCATCATCGGCATAGTATTCGAAATACTGCACGCTTGGCTCGGCGGGGACAGCGGGCTCATCAACCATCGGCGTGAGCATGACATTGCCCAGCAGGTCATACCAGCTCACGTTCACATCATCGTCACAGATGCCATACCACTGCTCGGCAACAAGAGCGCCGGTCTCAGGATCGGGCGTCAAGGTCAGCGGGTCAGGGTCGTTGGTCTCGGGAGTGCAGCCCATGAGATAGAGGGGATAAACTTCTCCGCTCCATACAAACGGGCCAAAGTACTGGCCGTTGTCAAACACATAGCTGTCGCCCTCGCGATGGCCCTTCACCCATGCCTTGGGCATGTAGGAACACAGGCCCTGAACGTAGATGTCATCGCCGTCAAAGCCCACCTGGGCGAGGCCCATGAGAGGATCACCTTCGAACCACTCGTCGATGTCATCATAATAGCCCATGTAAACGCCAGTCAGCATGTAGGGCCGTGTCTCCAGGCCTTCGGGCACGATGACGGTGTATTCATCGGTCGTGATATTCATGTCGCTGTCATACATATAGTACCAGCCCATTTGGTCGGCATAGGCATTCTCAAGGATATAGCACACCACTTCCTGGTCAAGCATAAAGACATCGCCACGCTCATCGTAGTTGAACACAGCATCGACGGGCGCATATTCCTCTCCCACCGGTGTGACGGGATAGAAGTAGATGTCGTTGCCATAGAGGCTGCCGTAGTATTGGGCGGGGAAGGTGACCTGTGTATAGTCGTCATTCATCGTGCCCTTAATCCATGCCTCAGGCAGATAGACGCTGAAGCCCTGCAGATAGACGTCAGAGCCGTCAATACCGATGTGCAACGTGCGGTCCACAGCCTCCCAATTTGAGCCGTCAAAGATGTAGCCATTCAAGCGGTAGCTCCTGGTCTCAAGGTCTTCGGGCGGAGTTACCACTGCTTCGTTGAGTTGGGGAGTAGCGTCCCTCAACGACGGGGAGAATTCAGCGCGGGGCGCCGTGATAGCATGACGAGCCTTGCTCAAGTCAGGCTTGGGCAACTGAGTGTTCCGCACCGGCTGCGCACTTATTACCATCGACACGATGGCAACAACAAGAACTAGAAAAATCTTTTTCATAAACATGTTGGTTTTATGGTTAAATGTGTGAATAAATGATTATCGGCGCAAAGATATGCAAAAGCCTATAAGCAACAAAATAAAGCCGCACATTTTCTGCGGCCTATTGAAAATAATTATTTTAACGCTTGGGGAGTACAATCTACAAAGCTCTAAACCAGCTTATTAGATAAGATCAAAGAAGAAATAGATGGCGGCATAACGCACAGGGACATCCTTAGCGTAGCCGATGGTGCTATTGTTGCTGTTCCTGACAGTGCCATCTTGATAGACTTTTCCCACGTAGGAATTGTTGCGGTTGCGCACTGTGCCGTCACTCTCGATTTTACCTATATAGGAGTTGTTGCTGTTACGCACGGTGCCGTCGCTGCTGACGGTCCCCAGCAGCCGGTTGCTGCTGTCACGGATGTCGCCGTTGCTGTTGATATGGGCAATCGTCGAGTTGTTGCTGTTGCGCACAGTGCCGTCACTGTCAATCCTGGCAATCGTCGAGTTGTTCTTGTCACGTATCGTCTGCGACTGGCCCATCTGCGCTCCGGTCACAACTACGAAAAGCAACAAAGCCAAGATGCCTTTGACTATATTTCTTATTAAATGATCCATATTTTCCAGCTGTTAGTTGATGTCATTGCAAAGGTAATTACAATTTTTGACGCGATGAAACGTGGAATGAGAAATTATGGACAACGAAGCTGAAATATAAAAATACTAAGGATTTATTGGGAAAATCGACCGATAATGGTTGCCTTGTTAAAGAAAAGAGTTATATTTGTGCCGAAAAGAAATATTAACCCTAAAAACTTATTAACATGATGACAAAACGACTACTATTGACGCTCCTCATATCCATCATGCTGTTGCCCATGCTGGCACAAGAGGACAAGGGCAAGAAACCGATTTTCACGCCCCCCAAGTTCAGCGGCTTTGCCATGGCCTCCTATCAGGCGACTTTCCAAGATGGCGGCAACAGCAACTCATTTGACCTGAGGCTCGTCAGGGCTTCATTCGAGGGCCGCATCCTCAACGATTTCTACTACAAAATCCAGGGGCAAATCAACGGTAACCCGACAACCCTGGGCAGCAGCCCCAGACTGGTGGACTACTTCATGGAGTGGCAGAAGCTGGACTTCTTCCGCGTGAAGCTGGGCCAGTTCAAGCGCCCGTTCACCTACGAGAACCCGATGAACCCGATTGACCAGGGCTTCATGGGTTACTCTCAGCCTGTGAGCAAGTTGGCAGGCTTCAGCGACCGCACGGGTATGCATGCGAGCAATGGACGCGACATCGGTCTGCAGTTCCAGGGCGACTTCCTGAAAAACAAGCACGGACGCAACCTGCTGCACTACCAGGTGGGCGTGTTCAACGGCCAGGGCATCAATGTCAAAGATGTGGATGAACGAAAGGACATCATCGGCGGCGCATGGGTCATGCCCATCGAGGGCATGCGCATCGGCGCCTTCGGTTGGGAAGGTTCCTATGCCCGCAAGAGCGGCGGCCACACGGTCAGCCTGCGCCAACACCGTTATGCCTTTAGTGCCGAGTACAAGAAAGGTGACCTGCAGCTGCGCACCGAGTACATCCACTCGACAGGCCTCGGCTTCGCAAACACCTACCAGAAGGCGGCCGATGCCTCGGACGTCACCATCAAGACCTATACCGACAAGGACGGCAACGAAGTGGCCAACAACAAGAGCGACGGTGTGTATGCCCTTGCCATCGTGCCCGTGGTCAAGAACAAGCTGATGGCCAAGGCGCGCTATGACCTGTACCGCCCCACTGCCTCGAGTGTTGCCGCCAAGACCAACTATGAAGTGGGCCTGAACTACCGTTTCTGCAAATACCTGGAGCTGCAGACCGAGTACTGCCTGACCAATGACAAGGCACTGGCCAAGCACAACTACAGCACCGTGTTTGTGCAATTTTCCATCCGCTATTAATATCAACCACATAGCTAGCCACTCGTTGCTAGCGACAAAAAACCAAAAACGACATGTCACTTATCATGATTCTACAGCTCTGCATTGTGCTTGGAGCGTTGTGGCTGGGCTCTCGATATGGAAGCCTGGCGTTGGGAGCTATCTCGGGCATAGGCCTGGCAATTCTGGTATTCGGTTTCGGCATGAAACCGGGCAGCCCTCCCACCGATGTGATTTACATCATCATTGCCGCCGTCACCTGTGCCGGCATCATGCAGGCCTCGGGCGGCATGGACTGGCTGATCCAGCTGGCCGAAAAGATGCTACGCAAGCATCCTGACCGCATCACCTTCCTCGCCCCGCTGTGCACCTTCTTCTTGACGGTGCTCGTCGGCACGGGCCACGTCGTTTACACGCTGATGCCCATCATCTGCGACATCGCCATCAAGAAGGGTATCCGCCCCGAACGTCCCTGCGGTATCGCCAGCATCGCCTCCCAGATCGGTATCACCTGCTCGCCCATCGCAGCCGCAGTGGTGGCCTTCATCACCATCAGCGGCGCCAATGGCTATAACGTCACCATCCCGCAGGTGCTCATGGTGACCATTCCCGCCTGTCTGCTGGGTATCCTGGTTGCCTCCATCGCCTCCTATAAGCGTGGCAAGGACTTGGACAAGGATCCCGAGTTTCAAAAGAAGCTTGCCGACCCCGCCCAGCGCGAGTACATCTACGGCAGCAGCGCTACCACCCTCGACAAGAAGATTGCCCCGGAGAGCAAGCGCGCCGTGTATATTTTCTTTGGAGCCCTGCTGGTCATCGTCTTCTTCGCTATCTTCCAAGACCTGCTGCCGGCCTATGACACCATCAAGGCTATCGATGGTGATGCCACCGTCGAGCTCATCGGCTCGCGTGTTACCATCACCGCCGACCAGTTGGCAAAACTGGGCATCGCTGTTGAGGGCTTGACCAAGACACACCCCACCCCGCTCAAGATGAACCTCGTCATCCAGATTGTGATGATTACCGCCGCCGCGCTGATGATTATCTTCTGCAAGGCATCGCCCAAGAAGGCCATCGCTGGTCCCGTTTGGCAGAGCGGTATGGTCGCTGTGGTCGCCATCTATGGCATCGCCTGGCTCGCTGACACCTACTTCGCCAACTACCTGAGCGAAATACAGGACATGCTAGCCGGTCTTGTTGAGCAGTACCCGTGGTCGATTGCCTTTGCTTTCTTCCTCGTGTCGGTACTCGTCAACTCCCAGGGTGCCGTTGTGGTTTCCATGTTGCCGCTGGCCTATGGACTCGGCATCGACGGCTGGATTCTGCTGGGTGTGTTGCCCTCGGTCTATGGTTACTTCTTCATCCCCAACTATCCCTCGGATATCGCCACGGTGAACTTCGACCGCACGGGAACGACCGTCATCGGCAAGTACCTGCTCAACCACTCGTTCATGATGCCCGGTATGGTACACACGATCGTGGCCTGCGTAGCCGGCTACATCATCGCCTTCCTCTACCACTCGATGGGCTGGATCTAAAAGCGACAACGGCCGGATATTGCTGATAAAACCGATTGCACGGGCTCACAAGTCCGTGCAATCTTTATTTAACGTGAGTTCGACGAAATATTATTCTCGATCTCAGCGAGTTAGCTATCACGTAGCCAGTAGAGACGCAAAATCTTGCGTCTCTACATAGCAAATGGTTTGAACATCAATGCTTTATTTTCATCGAGTTCACGCTATTTATAACTGAAATGACCAACATCATAGAGCAACAAGAAATGCCTCAAAAACGCCCTTTATCATGTGATTCGTTGATAATTCCACAAACAATACCTATATTTGCAAGTGATTACCAAAATATTGAGTGCTATGGAATTGAGGGAATTTATTGAGTATTATCGGGAAGCCTTCGGAGCAGGGGCGCAGTTGCCGCTGTTGTTCGGATACAGCGACACGCCTGTGGCCGACACGGCCAAAATCGGCGGATGTTTCTTCAAAGGGCTGCAAGCGGCTCGGGAAGGGACTCCGGTCAGCCTCAGTGCCGAGGTGATTGGCTGCGGTGGCGGTAAACTGTACACGGGATTCAGCGACATGCCTGAACGGGTGCCTAACTTTGTCTCGCTTACCGAGAAGTACAAGCGCACGCCCGAGATGGTAGCCGACTATGTCAAGAGCCTGGAGATGCCCCGCGCTACACAGCGCTACCTGAATTTTGTCAAGGCAGACCAGGCAGAGTCCCTGGCAGGCTTTGAGGGTGTGATGTTCTATGCCACGCCCGACATGCTGGCTGGGCTGTGCGGCTGGGCCTTCTATGACAGCAACGAGGCCGATGCCGTGGTGGCACGTTTCGGCTCGGGATGCAGCACAGTGGTGTCGATGGCCGTGGTGGAAAATGCCCGTGGCGGGCATCGCTGCTTCCTCGGGTTGTTTGACCCGTCGGTAAGGCCGTGGGTCGGCAAGGATGAACTGAGTTTCACGGTGCCCATGAGCCGCTTCACGGTGATGCTGACAACGATGCGCGAGAGCTTCCTGTTCGGCTCGCACGCGTGGGAGCGTGTCAAGAGTCGCATGTAAAACATGTTATAGAATGTAAATTGCCCCGTTATCGTTTTTGGTTGTGGGGGATTTTCTATATATTTGCACAAACTTTAGCAATGAGATAGCAGTTGGCCCAAATCGGCGTCATCTTATAAAGACTACGAATTTCGCTAATTAAACTAATGAATTTTGGCTTCGCAAAGTAATCAATTCGTAAGGTTCGTGTAATTCGTAGTTTTAACCCATTGATGGGCAACATCTTAATCGTTGCACAAACTTTAATCATCAAGTAAATATGAAACGACATTTTTTCTTTTTGTTTGTTCTGATGGCGCTCACGATGAGTGGGCAAGGGTATTTATCTCCTTCGGTCAACAGCCCCGACATTACTAATGACGGGACTGTGACCTTTAGAGTCAAGGCAGCCAATGCCGACACCGTGCGCCTCGTCATCGACTCGCGCCTGGATACACTGATGAAGCACACGGGCAACGAGACGTGGAGCATCACCCTGCGCGGTCTAGAGCCCGACCTATACATGTACTATTATATCGTAGACGGCATGAAGGTGATTGACAACGAGAATGCCCACACATTGCGTGATGTAAAGAGCGTGATGAACACCTTTGTGCTCGATCCGCAAGGAGATTGCCCTGTGGCCGTCCACAACGTGCCGCATGGCGAGGTGCGTGCCGTGTGGTACGACTCCCCCACCCTGGGAGCAAAACGCCGCATGATGATTTATCTGCCGCCAGGCTACGAAGAGAGCCGCCAGCGCTTTCCCGTGTTCTATCTCCTGCACGGCTCGGGCGGTGACGAGACCGTGTGGCTGGAGCAAGGCCGCGCAGCACAGGTGCTCGACAACCTCATCGCCAGTGGCAAGGCCGTGCCGATGATTGTCGTCATGCCCAACGGCAACGTCGATGAGCAGGCAGCCTCGAACATGAGCGCCCTGGGCAACGTGCAGCCCACATTTGCCCACAAGAACTGGATGGACGGCACATTTGAGCAGAGTTTCAGCGACATCATGAACTGGGTGGACAAGAACTATCGCACGCGCACCGGCAAGCGTTACCACGCCATTGCCGGCCTGTCGATGGGCGGTTACCACTCGCTGTACATCAGCGCCAACCAGCCTGACGACTTTGCCTACGTGGGCCTGTTCTCGCCCGCCATCAGCCGCATGGACCAGGGCAAGTGCACCATCTATGACGACCTCGAAGGCAAGTTGATCAATCAATTCAAACAGCGTCCCAAGGTGTACTGGCTGGGCATCGGTGAAAAGGACTTCCTGTACAAGGACAACGCCGAATTCAGGAAACTGCTCGACAAGAACCGCCTGCGCTACACCTACCACGAGAGTGGAGCCGGCCACGAGTGGGCCAACTGGCGCGACTACCTGGTAATTTTCACACAATTGTTATTCAAATAATACCCTCAACCAGCGACTAGCCACTTAAAAATGCTCGACACACTCATCCAATTCTTTACCCAGTGGGGCTACCTCGGGTTGTTTCTGGGATCATTCGTTGCCGGCAGCGTTGTCCCCTTCAGCAGCGAGGCGCTGGTCATTGCCTGTGTGGGACCGTTGCACATGGATCCCGTCACCTGCCTGTTTGTGGCACTGGCGGGAAACGTGAGCGGTGGCATGACGTGTTATTACATCGGCCACTTGGGAAAAATTGAGTGGATAGAGAAATATGCCCGTGTGAGCGAAGAGAAACTCAACCGCGCCCTGCATTTCATGCACAACCGAGGCGCCTGGATGGGTTTCTTTGCATTCATCCCAGTACTGGGCACAGCCATCAGTGTGGCACTAGGCTATGTGCGCTCCAACGTATGGATTGTCCTCCTGACAATGACTATCGGCAAGCTGCTGCGCTATGCTGCCATCATCTGGGGCTCACTGAAACTCATCGACTTGTTCTAAACCTAATTGAAATATTGAATGGAACCTGAACACCAGATAACCAACAATAGGGGCGAATATCTGAACTTTCGTGACGATATCATGCAGAGAATTCGCAGCGCGCAGTATGAAGCCATGCGGGCTGTGAACAAAGAAATGATTTCCCTCTATTGGGACATCGGCCGCCAAATAACAGAACGACAAAAAGAATTGGGATGGGGAAATTCTGTAGTGGAAAACCTCTCTAAAGATATCCAAAAGGAATTTCCTGGGATACAAGGCTTCGGAGTCTCAAATTTGCGTGATATGGCACGTTTTTATGCTGAGTATGAGTCTAATGCAATTCTCCAACCATTGGTTGGTGAAATCAGTTGGACAAAACACATCTTAATACTCACCAAGTGCAAAGACACCCAAGAGCGCCGTTTCTATATCCTTGCCACAAAGCGTTTTGGCTGGACTAAGAATGTGCTTCTCCATCAGATTGAGGCCAAAGCCTTCGAGACCTATCTGCTTGGTCAAAGCAATTATGACCAGACGTTACCTGAAACCATCAAGCAACAAGCCGTGCTAGCATTGCGCGATGACTATTCCCTATCCTTTCTCGACCTTGCCAATGAACACTCTGAACACGACTTGGAAGCAGCCATTGTGCGCAACATTAGAGCGTTTTTGATGGAGTTTGGTCACGATTTTTCATTTGTTGGCAATCAGTATCGCCTCGAGGTAGCTGGACAAGAGTATTTTATCGACCTGCTACTCTATAGTAGACGAATGCAGGCAATGGTTGCAATAGAATTGAAGGTGGGAGACTTCAAACCCGAGTATAAAGGCAAAATGGAATTTTATCTAAATGTGCTTGACGAGATGGTGAAGCTACCCCATGAGAATCCTTCAATCGGCATTATTATCTGCAAATCAAAAAACCGTACGATTGTAGAGTACGCATTACGGCACAGTGCTTCGCCCATTGGAGTCGCTACTTATAGCATTTCGAGCGAGTTACCTGAACATTACAAAGAAATGCTGCCAACCAGCCAAGATATTGCTACCAAAGTCGATTATCTGCTTAACCAATGCTAATAAATTAATTCACAATATTATAAATCATGACACCTATTGAGATCCATAACGAATTACTTGCAGGTCACATCATCAAGCACCTGGAACAACGCAACTTCAACGCCCATTACTGTGCAACAGCCGCCGAAGCCATTGCACTCATCAAGTCGCTGATGCCTGAAGGCAGCAGCATTTCCTGGGGCGGCTCGCAGACCATCCGCGAGATGGGACTGACCCAAGAACTCATCGGCTGCGGTGCCTACAAGGTCATCGACCGTGACAAGGCTGAGACACCCGAGCAGACGCGCCAATGCTACCTCGACGCGATGGATGTGGACTACTTCCTCACCAGCGCCAACGCCATCACCCAGGACGGCATCATCGTCAATATCGACGGACGAGGCAACCGCGTTGCTGCTATCACCTGGGGCCCGCACAACGTGATTCATGTGATCGGCATGAACAAGGTAACTCCCACCATCGAGGCCGCCCTGGCCCGTGCCCGTAACACTGCTGCGCCCATCAACACCGCGCGCCTGGGCTGCAACACCCCCTGCAAGTTTGACGGCGTGTGCCACAACTGCAACAGCCCACAGTGCATCTGCAACTACATCCACTTCACGCGCAACAGTTTCCCTGCCCACCGCCACACCGTCGTCCTCGTGGGCGAGAACTGGGGATATTGAGCAAGTTTTTCAACACACAAACAATATATGAATGATCAATTGACGTTTATTGGGATTATACCGGCGAGGTATGCCTCGACAAGGTTTCCCGGGAAGCCGCTGGCGATGCTGGGCGGCATGACGATGATAGAGCGGGTTTATCGCCAGGTGAGCAAGGTGCTTGACCGTGTGGTAGTCGCTACCGACGATGACCGCATCATGGACGCGGTAGAGGCTTTTGGCGGCAAGGCTGTGATGACAAGTACCGAGCACCGCAGCGGTACCGACCGTTGCCAAGAGGCGTACCTGAAAAACGGCGGGCATGAGGAGGTCATCATCAACATCCAAGGTGACGAGCCGTTCATCCAGCCCGATCAACTGCAAGCCATCATGGCCTGCTTTGACGATGAGGGGACCGACATTGCTACGCTGGTGCGCCCGTTTGATGCCAACCGTCCCTATAGCGAACTCGAGAACCCCAACAGCCCCAAGGTGGTGTTGGACAGCCAGATGCGCGCCCGCTACTTCTCACGCTCGGTCATCCCCTACATCCGTGGCCGTGAGCGCGAAGAATGGCCTAAGGCAACGCAATACTATACCCACATCGGCATGTATGCCTACCGCGCCAGCGTTTTGGCCGAAATCACCCGTCTACCGCAGTCGCCACTGGAACTCGCTGAGTCGCTGGAACAACTGCGCTGGCTCGAGAACGGCTATACCATCAAGGCGGGCGTGACCACTACAGCCACCATCGGCATCGACACGCCTGAAGACCTCGCGCGAGCCGAGGAATACCTGCGCAATTTACATTAACACGGCCACGCCAAGGCGAGGTCCTACATTTCTTACACGATGAAACTACCGTCAATTCATATCGCATTATTTATGCTCACAGCCCTGTGGGCCAATGCCCAGCCCACCGGGGAACCGTGGATGGACCTGCAAGTGAACGAAATCAACCGACTGCCGGTACACACGTCGTTCATTGCCCAAGACGAGAATACAGCAACAATGAGCCGCTTCCTGTCGCTCGATGGCGACTGGAAATTCCATTGGGTAGCCAACCTGAACGAGCGACCTACTGACTTTTGGCGCCTTGACCTGGATGACAGCACTTGGGGCACGATGCCCGTACCCGGCATGTGGGAATTGAACGGCTACGGCGACCCGGTGTATGTCAACATCGGCTTCCCGTGGCGCGACAATTGGAAGAACGACCCGCCCCGAGTACCTGTGCAGGACAACCACGTGGGTACCTACCGCCGCCACATCACCCTGCCCGCTGAGTGGAAGGGCAAACAGGTGATTGCCCATTTCGGGAGCGTGACCAGCAATATCAATCTGTGGGTCAACGGACAGTTTGTGGGCTATGCCGAGGACAGCAAGACGGCGGCAGAATTTGACATCACGCCTTATGTCCACGAGGGGGACAACCTGATAGCATTTCAAGTGATGCGCTGGTGTGACGGCACCTACAGCGAGGATCAGGACTTCTGGCGCCTGTCGGGTGTGGCACGGTCGAGTTATCTTTATTGCCGTGACAAGAGCTACCACATCGATGACCTGCGCGTGACAGCGTCGCTCACCGATGACATGAAAGACGGGACATTGATGATTTCGCCAGTTATCACTGGCAAGGGTACACTGACCTACCGACTGCTAGACGCGCAAGGGAAGGAAGTGACGATGACTCCCGCAGGCGAAAACCGCTGGATGATTCCCGACATCAATCCGTGGACTGCCGAGACGCCTAATCTCTACAGCCTTATCACCACGTTTAGGCCCACAGATAAAAAAGCGAAAAGCGAGGTTGTTACCATCAGAGTGGGATTCCGCCGCATTGAGATAAAGAATGGCCAACTGCTCGTCAACGGCAAGGCCATCTACATCAAGGGCGCCAACCGCCACGAGATGGATCCCGACGGCGGCTACGTCGTATCCCGCGAGCGCATGATTGCCGACATCAAGGAGATGAAACGCATGAACATCAACGCCGTGCGCACCTGCCACTATCCTGACGACCCGATGTGGTATGACCTGTGCGACGAGTACGGCCTGTATGTCTTTGCCGAGGCCAACCAGGAAGGTCACGGCTTCCACTATGACCCCAACACGGCTCCGACCTACAAACCCATGTTTGCCAAGCCCATTCTAGAACGCAATCAGCATAACGTGAGCGTGCAGTTCAATCACCCTAGCGTCATCGTGTGGTCGCTGGGTAACGAGACTTGCGACGGGCCTAACTTCACTGCCGCCCGCGACTGGATACGCTCGGTTGACCCCTCACGCCCCATCCACTGGGAGCGTGCCCAGGGCGGCGAGAACACCGACCTGATGTGCCCGATGTATGCCTCGCCCGAGTGGTGCGAGCGCTATGCCAGCAAACCCGAGAGCACCAAGCCGCTCATCCTGTGCGAGTACAACCACGCGATGGGCAACTCGGGCGGCGGCTTGATGGAGTATTGGGATGCTGTGCGCCGCTTGCCCAAGTTCCAGGGCGGCTTTGTGTGGGACTTTGTCGATCAAGGTCTGCGCGTGAAGACCGCCGACGGCAAGGAGTATTTCTCCTATGGCGGAGACTACAACACCCACGATCCCAGCGACAACAACTTCAACTGCAACGGCCTCGTGAGTCCCGACCGCGTGTGGAATCCGCATGCCTATGAGACCGCCTATTACTACCAGAACGTCTGGGCCGAGGACGTGAACGTGCAGCAAGGTGACATCGCTGTAAGGAATGAATTCTTCTTCCGCAGCCTGAGCAATGTGAAAATGCGTTGGCAACTGCTCGTCGATGGCGAGTCGGTGCTCAACGGCGAGGAACTGAACCTCAACGCTGCACCGCAAAGCCGACAGAGGTGCTGCTCAACGTCGATTTCCTGCTCAAGGAGAAAGAGCCGCTGATGGAGGCCGGCCTGCGCATCGCCTACGGCCAATTGCCCACCATCGAAATGGCACCCCAAGCGGCCGAATTGCCTCACGACAAAACGAAATTCAGCGTCAAGCAGGACAAACAGGTTGCACTCACCATCACGGGCGAAGGTATGGAAATCGCTTTTGATGGCAAGACGGGCTTCATGAACAAGTATATTGTCAATGGCATCCCCATGCTGGCCAATGAAGGCTCGTTGAGGCCAAACTTCTGGCGTGCCGTGACCGACAACGACATTGGCGCCTGGCTGCAACAGAAGTTGCAGGTGTGGCGCAATCCCGTGATGAATCTCACCTCACTGGCTGTCGATAAGAGAGCGTCCAGCAAGGCACAGACGTGGACCAGAGCCACTTCTATGGCCGTGGCCCCATCGAGAACTATGCCGACCGTCGCTACAGCCAGCGCCTGGGCATCTACCGCCAGACGGCCGACGAGCAGTTCTACCCTTACATCCGTCCGCAGGAAACGGGCACCAAGGGCGACATCCGCTGGTGGAACCAGACCGACACCGAGGGCAGCGGCCTCAAGGTGACCGCCGACAAGCCTTTCTACGCCAGCGCACTGCACTACGACATCGCTACGCTCGACGAGGGCAACGAGAAGCACCAGCGACACCCCTCCGGGCTCGTAGAATCACCCTACACCATCCTGACCCTCGACGGCGAGCACTGCGGCGTGGGTGGCATCGACAGTTGGGGTGCCCGCCCGCTGGACGCCTACCGCCTCCCCGCCATCGACCGGACCTTCACCTTCACCCTCACTCCCGTCATGACGATTGACAGTATCGACATTATGGGTAAACGTTATCCGATTCCTGGTTGGGGACATCAAGAGTGGGAAACCAAGATGGGTGACCTCATGGATAGATTGACTCAAGAGAAATTCAACGACCATACTTTGGATAAATGGGAGCTGCTTATGAAGCATTCCGACGGCTGTGTGGCCGAGGATTTGTCTCTTTGCTTCTCTACGGTTATGCGTGAGCATCCCCAGGAAGTGTTGATGTCAATCTACAACCATCGTGACAATCCGCCGATGCGCATCATTGAGGATATCAAGTTCTTTGCCCCTGAATTGGGAGAGGAAGAGGATTCGCCCAATGAGTATCCGTCACTGGCCAGCCTGCGCCAGGAAATCGCCAACTTGCCAGATGCCGCAGCCCGCGACTATCTCACAAAACTGTTTGAACTATAG
>CADBBK010000036.1 GCA_902792895.1 uncultured Bacteroidales bacterium
GTCAAGATCAATGTGCAGTCCAGCGTTGTCGTTGGGCGCAATCTGGATGAAAATGTCGCCGGATTCAAGCGTTCCGGCCATTGCCGTTTTGATCTCCATTTGTTAGATAAAAAACGATTTTAAATGATTATTAATAAAAGTTTGTTTATGTTGTAGTCAATTAGTGGTTGTCTGCTTAAAGTTGCGCCAAAATTAGGCATATTTTTAATACTGACAAAATATTTTTGAATCGTTTTTTGGACACCAATTTCTGTGCCCAAATGCCCTATTTTTTAGGCCGTTCAAAAAGCTTAGTTTTTGTGATGGCAAAACTATAATTCAGCACTTTTTCTCTGTTTCTGCTTTCATTTTGTTGTTTTGGTGTGATTATGCCCGCATCTTGTTCAGCAGTGTTTTTTGAGCCAGTTGCGCACGGGTGTGCAGTACCACTGGTGGACGGCCCATGCCGTGATGAACAGGGCTGTCATCACTACCGGCAAGTGCAGCCAGATGCTGCTGTCGATGCCCGTCATGCGGCACAAGGGCTGCAGGGCGAAATAGACGCCGAATTGCAGCAGATAGACTTCGGTGCTCACGGTGGACAGCAGGGCCAGCGGCTTGGTGCTGAATAACTTAGACAGCACCCCGTTTTGCCCGCTGGTGAGAATGAAAGCGGCAAACAGCACGATGATGGCGGGAGCCGATGCGCAGAAGGCGCGATAGCAATGCGTGTGTATCCATTGCTGCCCCACATAGTAGAGGATGAGGAACAGCACGATGGCAGCCACCTCGATAATGGTGGCACTTTGTGCGGTCAAGCGGGACTGGAGCCGTGCCCACCATTCGGTCGTTGTCACGTGAAATAGAGTGATGCCGGCAGCGAAGTCCAGCAGCCTGACGGGCGGGAACTCATACAGGTAATAGAAGATGGCTTGCCCCTGGAGCTGCTTGTCGTTGTAGTAATCGCCATAACTGACGGCGAACTCGAGCACCAGCAGCGCGATGACCAGCACGACCTGCCACTTGACGGTGATGCTCCGCAACAATCTCACGATGAGCGGGGCCATCAGGTACAGGAAAAACAGGTCACACACAAACCATGCCACGGGGTTGTATCCGAAGTAGAAGTCGGAATTGGGGATCCACGGGCTCAGCAGCGTGAGGTGGGCAAGGATCACCTTGAGCCGCACGGTGCTCAGCAGGTGGGTGGCCAGCATCGCGACGATGCCCAGCGCCAGGGCAAACACGTGGATAGGGTAGAGCCTCACCAGCTTGTCGCGCATGAAGTGCAGGTGGTCTTTAAAACCATACTCGGGCCCGAAACTGTGCAGCTTGGCCGTGAAGAATCCGCTATAGACAAAGCAGAAACTCACGCACAGGCTGTTGATAAAGGAATTGTCCTTCACCCAGTAGTGGCCGATGACCACCGTGATGACGGCCAGCAGTTGCAGCGTTCCCAGTGATTGGAGGTATGATTTGTTGGTTCCCATGTGATTGGTTTCCGGTTTGTTTTATTAGTCGTGCAAAGGTAATGGTTTTTTCAGAGTCTGTGGCATCTATGGCTGTTTTTCGTTATCAGCCGCTTCGTTATAGGGCTCCTGCGGCTCGGCTGCCAAGGGCAATTCTTCCTCGGGTTGGCCATAGGGGCGTGGCTGCGGGGTGTTGTGCTGCAGCACGATGCGGCTCAAGGTCAGATCCAGTTGGCGGAGCGTTTCCTGGCGGTTCTTGGGCGACAGCTGGCATTCCCACACCACAATCACGTTCCAGCCCGCCGCCAGCAGCAGGGCCTGATCGCGGGCGTCCCGCTCGCGGTTGCGGGTGATCTTGTCTTGCCAGAACTGCGCATTGGTCGCGGGGCGGTGCTGCTGGCAGTCATGCCCGTGCCAGAAACAGCCATTCACCATGATCACCGTCCTCCACTTGCGCATCACGATATCGGGCCTTCCAGGCAATGACTTGACATATAGCCTGTAGCGGAACCCCTGTCGCCACAGCCAGCGCCGCACCACCAGTTCAGGCTTGGTGTCACGTCCCCTGATGCGGCTCATGCAGCGATGCCGCTGCTGCGGTGTCATCTTATCGGCCATCTCCTAGTTCTCACATTGTTACTATTAGGCCACGCCGCCGTAGCGTTGCTGGACGTACTCGAATACCGCATCCTTGTAGCTGTCGATGCTCTCGTCGCTGTAGCTCTCGGGCAGCATCTCCCACAGGGTGTCGCGGATGGTGATGATGATGGCGGCCTTGGTCTCGCGCTTCTCGAACGGGTGGTCCATTGTGGCCAGCTGGGTCTTGATTTTCTCGAGCAGTTCGACGGCGACCTCCTTGATTTTCTTGATTTCGGCCTTGGTGAGGTTGTCCTTCATCAGCAGGTCATACATCGACAGCTGCTCATCGTTTTCAAAGCCCTCGCGCACATAGCGCCGCTCCTCCTCACTCAGCTTCTTGGTCAGGTCCATCAGTTCCTCAAAGAGTTTTTCGATGGATGCGCGGTCCTGCTCCTGGTTGTAGGACTCGATGATTTCCTGGTAGCGCTCATAGAAGTTGATGCGTGACGGATTCTGTGACAGCATCTCGGCCAACCGCTCCTGCAACAATTCCTTGACATCCTTGAGCAGCAGGTTCTTCTGCTTGGCCTTGGCGAACTCCCGCTGCAACAGGTCAAAGTCAATCTTGCTTATGTCAAACTGGGGAGACTCGGCAAGCACACCTGACTGGCCATCCACTTCAAGGTGGTCATTAACAATTTCATTGATGGCCACGCTCAAGTCGGTGATGTTGGCGCCCTTACTCTTCTTATGCAATTCCCTGTAGATGGCCTCGATGGCATCCTTGGCCTGCTTGCGCTCGGGCGTGATGTCGTCGCGGTCGAGGTATTTCCAGCGGTTGAGCAGCGTGGTGGCCAACGTGCAGTAGGATTTCCTGATTTCCACTGTGGCGCACATGGCATCGGCAGCCGTTTTGAGTTTGGACAGTTTCATGAAGCTCTCGGCCTCGATCAGTTCTTGCAGGTCGATGCCATGCTTTTTCAGGAACTCACGGGTGGCAGCGATGGTCTCGTCCACGTTCTTGATGAGTTTCTCCTTGTCGATGGTCGGGTCGTTGCCCTCCAGCCCCTTGGCATTGGCGGTGTAGTCGGCCAGCGCTTGTTTCAAGGCTTTCACGATGCCTATGTAGTCCACCACCAGGCCGTTGGTCTTGCCCTCGGCGACGCGGTTGGCGCGGGCAATGGTCTGCATCAGGGTGTGGGCCTTCATGGGCTTGTCAATATACAGGCACGACAGCGTCTTCACGTCAAAGCCCGTAAGCCACATGGCGCACACGAACACGATTCTCAATCGTGAGTCAGGATCCTTGAATTCCTTGTCCAGCTCACGTTTCATCATTTTCTCGCGGTGCGGCACGATGTCGAGGCCCCATTTGCGGAAGGTCTGCATCTCGTTCTGTTCCTGTGAGACGACCACGGCCATCTCGGTCTCCTGCATCCACTCCAGTTTGCGCTTCAGCTCCTGATATTCCTGCTGCGACGTGCACTTGTTGAGCTTTTTCTCCACCGCCTTGATTTCCTGCTGCCAGTACTCCTGCACATAGTCGTACATGCGCACGCAGGTAACCTTATTAAAGCACACCATCATCGCCTTGCCGCTGGTCCACAGATCGCTGTAGTGATTCACGAAGTCCTCGGCGATGATGCGCAGGCGCTTCTTGGCGGTGAGCAGGTGTACCTCCTTGGCAAACTCCCGCTCCAGCTTAGCCAGTTGCGACGAATCCATATCGCCCGCCTCCTCGAGTGCGGCGGCGACTTCCTCGTTGATTTCGGGGTTCTTGAGTTCCTGCAGGCGTTTGCCGCGGTTCTCGTAGTACAGGGGCACGGTGGCCTTGTCATCGACTGCGCGCTTGAAGTCATAGATGCTCACATAGCCGCCGAAGGTCCTCGCGGTGATGTTGTCGTTCTTCAGCAGCGGTGTGCCCGTGAAACCGATGCGGCAAGCCGTGGGCAGCACGCGCATCAGATTATCGGCAAAGATGCCGTTCTGGGTCCTGTGGGCCTCGTCGCTCATCACGATGATGTCGTGGTCGGGGTAAATGGGCTCGACTTCAGCTACATTTTTGTTGAACTTCTGGATCAGCGAGAAGACAAACGAGGGGTTGCCCTTCAGCTTGCTGATGAGGTCCTCGGCACTCTGCGCCATGAACTCCTTGGATTTGGACTTGCCCAGCAGGCCGCAGTTCTCAAAGGTCTCGCTGATCTGCTTGTTCAGCTCGTCACGGTCGGTGAGCACGACGATGGTGGGCGAGCCTTCAAACTTGCGCCTGATCTTCTGCGCCAGGAACAGCATCGAGTAGCTCTTGCCTGAGCCCTGCGTGTGCCAGAACACGCCCAGTTTGCCCTGGGTGATTTCGCGGTTGCGGTATTTCTCCACGGCTTGGTTCACGCCCAGGTACTGGTGGTTGCGGGCAAGGATTTTGACGGTCGAGCCGCCACTGTGGTCATAGAGGATGAAATTCTCGAGCAGGTCGAGGAAGTTTTCTTTCTTGCAGATGCCGCGCAGCATGGTGGGCAGCTCGATGTTGCCCGCATCCTCCTCGGTGAGGCGTTTCCACTCGTGGAAGAATTCCCACTTGGAGCCGATGGTGCCCACGCGTGCCTCATCCCCGTTGCTGAACATCACCATGGCGTTGTGGTAGAACAGTTGCGGGATGGTGTCGAGGTAATCGCGGTAGTTCTTGTTGAAGGCGTCCTCGACCGCCACGTCGTGGTTCTTCAGCTCTACGAACAGCAGCGGAAGACCGTTGACAAAGCCCACGATGTCGGCACGGCGCTTATACAGCGCGCCCTGCACCCACAATTCCCGTACGCACAGGAAGTCGTTCTTCCCGGGCGAGGCAAAGTCGATGACCTTGGCGCGGACCTCCTCGGTCTCGCCGCCAGGCTTGACGCGCGTCACGGGTACGCCGTCACGGATGTACTGGTACTTCTGCTCGTTGATCTGCATCAGCGTCTGGCTGCTCATGTACTCCGTCATGCGCTCGATGGCCTCGGTGACCTGCTGGCCGGTCATCCAGGGATTCAGCGACTTCAGGGCTTGGGCGAACCGCCCCGGCAGCAGCACCTGCTTGTAACTCGTGCGCCCCAAGGTGCCGTCCAGCCCCAGCACCTCATCCATGGCATACACCGCCGTCCAGCCCAACTCCTTCTCCAGCAGTTCGGCGGCACTGGCCTGTATCAACTTATCTTCACTGAATTCCTTTGACATAATAGTTCTAACTATACTAATGAATAAGTTCTGTTTCTGTTGGCGCCATGAGCCACTATCTTACCTTGCTCAAGCAGTTTGTAGAGATAGTATTTGGTCTGTGTGGGCTTCAGCCCCAGCATGGCAGAGATATCCTTGCGGCGACTTGGGCCATTCTTCTTGAGATAAGCCAAAATACTCGCCATTTTATCGTCGGTTATCGTCGGTTTATCGTCGGTGTTGTCTTGGTTATCGTCGGTCTGCCGGATTTCAGCAGGTGCCTGAATCAACATATACCGATTCTTGAGTTCATGTTTCTCTCCAAGCAGAAGGTTGCCAAAGAATTTCTCCAGAAAGCTGTAATCATTGTCGATGTCCAGTTTCACATTCTTGTAGTTGGCGCGCACCAAGGCATTGCGAAAGTACCATGAGTGGTCAGCAAACATGTTGTTGGTCACTTGATAGCCAATCGACCTCAAGTACTGGATCGTGAACACAGCTGTCGTGCGAGTGTTGCCCTCCCCAAAGGGGTGTATCTGCCATAGGCCAGCAACAAAGCGACAAATGTGGTTCACTTTTTCGACATCACTCAAGCCACGATAACTGAACGACTTCTCCTGCTGCAAGTCATAATCGATAGCCCGCTCGAGGTCTTCCCAATTCAGATAATGCACCGAGTCACCACGCAGCACCCATTCCTTCTTGCTGATGTCATATTTGCGCAACTTCCCGGCATGAATGAGGACGCCGTCAAATATGCGACGGTGAATCGAAACAAACCCATTGAAGGTAAAGGCAAACGTATCGGTCGATAGGACCTTATTGATGTTAGCCGACACCTTATCCGCCTCTTCAGTATTCTGATCTGCAGCCGTTCTTGCCGTCTTATTCTGATAGTAGGAATCCACCAGCTGGCGCACCATGTCGGTAGTGATCTCTCCCTCGATATTCTTGCGGGCTGTCTCGAGCAGATACTGCGATGGCGTCAGGCCGTCAACAGCTTGCAGGCCAATGGCGGTCTGCCAGGCGATAGCCTTCTCACGACGCTCAGGCTCCCCTTGACGGATGTATTCATCCAGGTCCTGAATGTTATATTTGTTCTCATTGTCCATTATCGTCAACTCTTTTTCTTATCGTCACATCGCGGCGGCATTCTTCTATATCAATATGTCCTCGCTAAATTCCTTTGACATAATATGTTAATATTTCTATGAATGGATATTTTATTTAGTCGAATATCAATTCGTCATCAATATCATTAATAAAATCTGGTGACTTTGCCACGCTACCAGTTGCGCCTTTATCTTCGTATTTGCGATGAACTAGATCAATAGCATCTTGTATTACTTCGTCTGTTAATTGGTTGATATCAAAAGTCTTAATATCATCAAAAGTAATTTCTTTCTTCTGAATACATTTTGCCACAACAACATAAATCACATAAAATAGGATGTCATTCTTAGCAGACCGAGATAGTTCAGTTGTGTTCAAATAAACCTTAACTTTCTTGCCAATCATTGCAGCATTATAATAAACCGCTAAGTCTTTATCTCCAGAATAAAGTTCTTGATATATCTCGTCATTCGCTAATAACGTGGATGGTCTAGCACGCGCATAATCTGGTTGCTTTCGCACCAAAGAAATTAGACACTGGGCGAGAAAAGCTACACCAATGATATCTGCTGGTTTTTTTTGCTGATTCTTGTAATAATTCTTACGCCTATCATAGTAGAGCCCTCGTCCCTTCAAATACAATTCTATCTGTATATGAATTGGATCTGTCACACGTAATGAGTATTGAGGAATATTTGTTTGATTATTAGTTGCATAAATAATCCTATCTCGAGAATTATCATCATTTGGTTTAATAATTCTTACTAGAACATTCCTGCCCTCAGAATTTAAGCGCTCTTGATTGTTCGTAAAGTAATTATATATTTCCCTCGAAGTTTGAAGTCCATTAACTATTTCCGGATTCTCGATAATTAATTCTTTATTAGTAACAAAATTTATTTTTGTTGTTAGAATTGTAACCCCGTTATTAAGCCACCAAAAGTCCTCATTGCTGTCATTTGACAGAGATTCTGCAATTGATTTATTAACGGAATTCTTTCCTTGATAATCCCTTACATTCGCTTCAAAATACCTTTTAATAAGATTGCCCTCTTCGTCTGTAATAAACTTATAATACGTATCCAGGTTAATTAAGGCAACCAAGCCATCAGCACCAAGAGAAATAGGTAGTTCTTTCAAAGTGAGATTTGCTTCCGTATGTGGTGATCTTTGAAATGCAGACATGAGAGTGTCAGCTCCCCAAAAACTGACATTAACAGTTGCAGAAGGATATATTCTATTAACTAATGCTATCAATTCATTTCTTTGATCTAGCAAATTAGGGTGAAGTTCTTCAATAGACCCCAATGTTACGTAAAAAAAAGATATACGAATCTTACATTGCTGTCTTATGTTTCTTTTTATGAGCTCTCCAAATAATCTAAAGTTTTCAATAATTCTATCATTATATCTATTTTTGAATTCATCAAAATCACTAATATTTAAAAGATTTTCAGATGTTGTCTTCCATTTCATGATAACATCTTCTCCAAATGATGAAGTATATTTCGTTTGAATTAGAATTAGGTCAATGTAAGCACCACGTGGAATTGTGATATCTTCAATCTGATCTTCTGTAACGAGTTCTTCATTTACTAATAAATAAAAACCATCGATTCCTCCATCTCCTCCTTGTCCTGTCATTCCATTGATTATCTCGTCATCAGATAAATCATAGTCTTTGAGGATTAACGACGGAGCAAAAAATTCAAAGAAATCATTCTTTCTAGAGAATGACTCATAATCCCTCAATTCTGATTCAATAATTTGATCAAGTAAAATTTGATTATTAGTGGTGAGTTTCATATTTCAATTATTTTATTAAACTTCTATTTCTGCGCTCATCAGTTTTGGCAAGAGACGGTCTCGGGCCTCGCTGAGGTTGCGGATTTGGTTATTTCTTGATGCTATCACATCAAATAGCTTAGATGTCTCTTGTTCAAAAGAATCGAGCACATTACATGGAGGAACATGGATATCCATTGCATTTATGTCCTTGGCATACACGTGAGGTTGCGCAGAGCCTTTTTGCATCACATCAAGTGATGATTTATTTGCAATCAGGTAGCAATAAACAAAATGCAGATATCTTGTTGAGGAACAATCGACAAAGGAGCAATCCGATGCCCATACTTTTTCAAAGTACATACGAGTGAACCCTGCATTAGCACCTGAGCCACTAACAGTGACCACTCTTTTATCTGTATTGGATTTATTACAGTAATAAGCAGGTTCAAGTCCACCGGCTACTACAGGGACGTCACCTTCAATTATCTCTTTTTTTGTTATGGTTTTGCCTCGTTTGAATTCTGCTATTTCACCGAGTTTTTTCTTTTGCCAGGATTGGGGGAGGTTGTTGATGATGGGTGTGGATTGGTGGCCGGGGAAGCGTAGGTCAACGAACCATTCTTTGTAGAGTCGTTGTGCGGCTTCTTCGAGCAACTTGATTTGGCGCTGGTAGTTTTCTATCAGTGCGTCGTAACGGGAAAGCACCTCCGCGATGCGGCGCTGAATATCGTATGATGGCAAGGAAAACTTAAATCTTTTTATTGTGTCAAGAGTAATACTTGCTTGGTTTGCTGCACCTCTAGCTTCGCCAACAACAAAACCAGAAAAATCTTTGCTTTTTAATCTATAGTATAAAAAATCTTGATTAAGTTCTCTGTTAGGGATTATCTTTACTATATTCTGATTAAGCAATGAACCATTGTGATAAAATGGTACTCTCACCACTTTCCCAACAACGGAATTTGGATTGTATTGCCATGAACCAACTGTCTGAATAAGAATATCTTTTTCACTAAGGACATACTCTAAATAATTATCCAATTCAGATTCAGGATAGAATAATAGATCATTATCAGATATTGAATCCTTAGTGAAATCGGACACACGAACAACTGGAATTCCTTTATTTACATATAGAGAACTCTTAAAAGCGAAACCTTTTTTTGTGGTTATGTAATCGCCCAATTTCACTTTTTGCCACTCGGTCATGCGTTGTCCTCCTTTCTGTTGGGCTCTGGGGCGTCTTCTTGCTCGTAGTAGTAGGAGTAGTCGATGCCCTTCATAAATGTTTCACGGTCGTTGATTTTATCGGTGAGGGCGCCTTGCAGCAGGCTGTGGAGCATGGCGGGATCGGTGGCGCTCAGCACCATGGCAGCGAGGTAGTCGCGCTTGGGGATTTGGCTCCAGTCCACACAACGGCCGATGCGGTGCTTGAGCAGCAGGTCGAGCCATAGGCGGGTGCTGCGTCCGTTGCCCTCCATAAAGGGGTGAGCCACGTTCATCTCGACATATTTGGCCACAATCTCGTCGAAGGTGTCATCGGGCATGCGGTCAATCTCGCGAAGTGACTGAGGCAGGTACTGTGCGCGGCAAAAGGTGAAACCGCCCTTAGAGATCGTCACATTGCGGATTTGCCCAGCGAAGTCATACAAGCCGCCGAACAGGTAGCCGTGAATCTGCTGAAGGCCTCGCGTGGTGCCCACCTCGATGCTGTCCATAAGGCCGCTCTCCCACAGGGTATAGGCCTTGTCGCGGCTTTTGCCGTCGATGGAGTCGCTGTCGCTGGCAAACCAGTGCACAAAGTGGGCGGCATTGGTGTTGGGGATGTTCTTGGCCAGCAGGAGCACGCCGTCGTAGTCGAGCACATCGGTCAATCGATGTTTGCCGTCAGGAGCAAGGAGTTTCAACTGGTTAGTGACACTAACCACTTCACTACCCTGCTTGCGCAACTTGGTCTTGAGGTACTTCCAGTAGTTGCGCGTGCGCGTGTAATCATCCTGCCCGTTGATGGCCCCCACAACGTCAAGCACCGAGAACCACCACTTGCTCTGTTGGTCGTCCCACACGGCCCGCACTTCGCGGTTGTTATAGAAGCGTATCGAGGTTTTCCTCATTTCAAGTCCTCCCATGCTTTTAGGATGTCGGTCATGAGGGCGTTGGCCTCGGTGTTGAGGCGGGCGAGTTCGTCGTGGATCTCGGTCATGCGCTCGTGGAAGTCCACGCCGTCGTCTTCCTGCTCGGCAACGCCGACGTAGGCACCAGGGGTGAGCGAGTAGTTCTTCTCCTCGATTTCTTGGATGGTGGCGACCTTGCACAGGCCCAGCACGTCCTGGTACTCGCCCTCGCCGAATTTCTCGACGAGCCAGCTGCGTTCATCAATCACCGTGATGATGTCTTGCAGCACGCCGCAGAATGCTTCGCCAGCCAGGCGCATTGCCTTGACATTGCGCTTGGGAATAAAGTGCTCGGCAGACTTCGCACAAGCCTTGGTTTGGAAGATCTGGTCTTCAATGCGCTTGCGTTTGTCGGTATCATCATGACCAGCGTTTTCAATCCATCCCATGATTCCCCAGAAATGGCCTGCAGTATCTTCGTCAATGAGGTCACCGAAGGCCTGTCCCTGTTCTCGCAGCGCGGCTACGGCTTCATCGATAGCCTGGTCATAATCGCTCAGCAGCTGGCGGTATTTTTCGGTCTCGCCACGGTAGAGGTGGACGATGGCCTGGAGGTTGCGCAGCTGCCACTCGCTCCACTCGTTGAGGGTGCGGTCCACGACGGTGTAGTAGTTGCGGGCGTCGATAAAGAGCACCTTGTCACGGTTCTCTGGACGCTTGGCGCGGTCAAAGAACCACAGCGAGCACGGCAACGAGAGCGTGTAGAAGAAGTTGTTGCCCACACTCATCATCACGTCCACATCACCCGTGCGCACGAGCTGCTCGCGGATGTCACGGTCCTTGTTGGCGCTGTCGGTCGCCGAGCTGGCCATCACAAAGCCCGCACGGCCGTGGTCGTTGAGGTAGGCATAGAAATAGCTTATCCACAGGTAATTGGCATTGCTCACCTCTTTCTTCTTGGCGTTGACGCCCGGCAGACCGAAGGGGAGACGTCCGGCAGCAAAGGTGGATTCGGCCTTCACCTTATCGACATTGAAAGGCGGATTGGCCATCACATAGTCGCACTTACCCGCCAGGTTGTGGGCATCGTGGTAGAAGGTGTTGGCCTCGTCGCCCGAGATGATGCGGCCGTTCAAGCCATGCACCGCCATGTTCATGAGACACAGTTGGGCATTGTACTCCACTTTCTCCTGGCCGTAGAAGGTCATCTGGCTGTTGGCGTTCATGCCGGCGGCATTGACGAAGTCGCCCGTCTGGACAAACATGCCGCCGCTACCGCAGGCGGGGTCGAGCATCACGCCCTGCTTGGGCTCCAGCACGTTGACAAGCATTTTGACCAGTGACTTGGGCGTGAAGAAGACGCCATCGTCGCTGGCAACCGCCTTGGCAAACTTGGACAGGAAGTACTCGTAGATGCGCCCGATGATGTCGCCGCCCACCTCGTCGATGGTCTTGTTGTTGAAGATGCGTAGCAGCTCCCGCAACAGGTCGTCGGCAAACATGGTGTAGGTCTTGGGCAGCACACCCGTCAACTGCTCGCTTTGGTCCTCGACGAGCTGCATGGCGTTGTTGACCGCCTCGCCCAGCGAGTTGATGTCGTGACCGTCCTTGCCCTTGAGGTGGGCATCCAGGATGTTATCGGGCAGGTTGACCAGATAGTCGAACTGGGCCTCGCGGGGCAGGTAGAGTGCGCTCTTGGCAGCAAAGTCACTCGGCTCGACAGGCATCACGCGCCCGCCGCGCATGGGACGTCCCTGGAGGATCTCGGCCTCGACCATCTTATAGCGGCTGTAGGCATAGCGCAAGAAGAGCAACGCCAATACCGGCATGCAATACTGGCTGCTGGTCAGCTTACTGCCCTGACGCAGCAGGTCGGCCGATTCCCACAATTCCGCTTCAAGTTTCCTGATGTTGATCATGTTGGTAAAGAAGTGATTTCATTAAAAAACGTGTTTTTACACACGAGAGCGGTTAACAAGGCAAAGGTAATGATAATAGTTGGGATTACAAATAAACTTATTTTGAAAAACTCTTTTTTGAACGAATGCTAGGTAGTGTGGAGAAAAAGCATTATCTTTACACTCCCAAACAACAAGGAACAGGACATGAAATTCAGCGAAGTTTTAGGCAATGAGCAGGCGATAGGTCAGATCAGACGCATGATAGATGCCGACCGCCTGCCTCACGCATTGTTGCTCTACGGTGAGCCCGGTGTGCCCAAGTTGTCCCTCGCGATGGCGGCAGCACAGTATCTGCATTGCACCCACCACACCGATGGCGACTCGTGCGGGGTGTGCCCGATGTGCCGTCAGCACCAGTCGTTCAACCAGGTGGATACACACTATAGTTTCCCTTTCACCAACCGCAAGGGCGACAGCACCAACCCGTGCTCCTCGGACGACTATATCGACGAGTGGCGCGAGTTTGTCACCCGCTATCCTGTAGAGGATTACCAGGCCT
This sequence comes from uncultured Bacteroidales bacterium, assembly GCA_902792895.1. Lineage (GTDB taxonomy): Bacteria > Bacteroidota > Bacteroidia > Bacteroidales > Muribaculaceae > Sodaliphilus. Next base: position 12,692 of record CADBBK010000036.1, read on the forward strand.
GGCTCGGCTTGCTGAAAAATGACAACGCGCAGCCGCAAATCTTTGTCCGTGAGGCCGAAAACATCATTCGCAAGATGACGTTGAGTGCCTATACCGCCAAGTACAAGGTGCTCATCCTGTGGCTCCCGGAGAAGCTGAAGGAGGAGGCTGCCAACAAGCTGCTGAAACTCATTGAGGAACCCTATGACGACTGCAAGTTCATCCTCGTGAGCAATAACGAGAAGGGCATCCTGCAGACCATCCTGTCGCGTTGCCAGCGCATCGAGCTGCGCAAACCGTCCACCCCAATGGTGGCACAGTACCTCGTCAACCGGTATGGCATGGAAATGCAGGACGCACTGGCGCTGGCGGCCCCTGCCGACGGCAATGTGAACATGGCCGAACGCATGGTGCAGACGGGCAGCGAGTTCCATGAGTTCCGTGAGCGTTTCATCGAGATGATGCGCCTGAGCTACCAGCACGACCTGGCGTTGCTCAAGGGTTGGAGCGAGGTCATCGCCGAGATGAAACGCGAGAAGTCGCGCCGTTTCCTCGATTATGCTGTGCGCCAGGTGCGGGAAAACTTCATCTACAACCTGCACTGCCGCGACCTGAACTACCTCACGCGCGAGGAGGAGGCCTTCTCGACGCGTTTCTCGCCGTTCATCAACGAGCGCAACGTCGAGGGCATCGTCGCCGAACTTGAGCGCGCCAGTGCCGACATAGCCGGCAATGGCAATGCCAAGCTGGTGCTGTTTGACCTCACCATCCGCCTTTCGATTCTCATTAGGAAATAGTCGCTAGCCATGAGTCGCTAGTATAGTATTAAGAACACACGTTTAACTATTCACAATTAACTATAGATATGCTTCCCTTCCTGCATCAAGTTGCCCGTTATTACCTCAATGCCTCGAGCCTTGAGGATTACTGTTTTGTATTTCCCAACCGCCGCAGCGGCCAGTTCTTTTCCCACTACATGCAGCGCGAACTGGTCACGGCCCAGCCTGGGCCTCACCTGTTGCCCCGCGTGATGTCGATCAATGACCTGGTCGATGAGCTGACGGGCACCGTTGCCGCAACCGACATCGAGATGACGTTTGCGCTGTATGATGCCTATTGCAAAGCGATGGGCGACCGTGCGCAGACCTTCGACAAGTTCATCTACTGGTCACAACTCATCATCGGCGACTTCAACGACATTGACAAGTCGCTGGCCAATGCCCGTGACATTTACCAGAACCTGAGCGACCTGCATGGCATCAATGCCAACTACCTGACCGAGGAAGTGAGGAAAAAGGTCGAGAGCATCTTTGGCGAGGGGCTGTTCACCGCTTTCTTTGACACCAGCGCCGATGCCGACCTGTGGCAGCCCAAACGCACAGGCACCGAGGCACAAAAGGCCCCAAAGGGCCAGGACGGCCAAAAACAGCCCGATGACCGCGTGAAACGTGAGTTCGAGAGCCTGTGGAATGCGCTTGCCGATATCTATGAGCAGTATCATCAGGCACTTGCCGCTAAGGGGGTGCTGTCCCCAGGACGCCAGTTGCGCCAGGTGGCCGAGCAACCGCCCGTGCAGCTGAGCTACTCCAGGCTGGTGTTTGTGGGCTTCGGTGTGCTGTCGGCTGCCGAGATGCGCTTGTTTGAGCACCTCAAGCGGGAGGGCAAAGCCGACTTCTGGTGGGACAATGCAGGAATCAAGACCATGCTGGGCTGCTCGCCCAATGACCCGGGAGCCTTGCTCATCTATAATTACTGCAAGCACTTTGGCGCCAAGGACATCGAGCCCGTCGATAACGCCGGGCAGAATCTGCGCGTAGTCGCCGTGCCCTCCAATGTGGGCCAGGCCAAGGTCGCTGTCGATGAAGTGGCCCTCATGCCCAAGGACGAATCACCCACCTCGATAGACACTGCCATCGTCCTGCCCGACGAGAACCTGTTGGTGCCGCTGCTGCACAGCATTCCCGCGATTGACCGGCTCAACGTCACGCTGGGCTATCCGTTGCGCAGTTCGGGCATCGTCTCGCTCATGCACATCGTGGCCCGCCTGCACCACCGGGCCAGCAAGGAGCGTGACGATAACTCCGGCCGCGAGGAGTGGAACTACTACCGCGAGGACGTGAACGATATCCTGTCCCATCCGCTCATCAAGACCTATTTCACCCGCGAGGCGCTGGCCATGGCTGCCAACCTGTCACGCACCAACCGCTTCCGCATCCCGGCCCGCGAATTTGAATCGCTGAGTTTCGCCAGCTTGTTTGAGCCTGATAAGGACTGCACTCAGCCCGGCAATGACCGTGAGCAGGCAGCAGGTTACCTGGACAATCTGTTGACGTTCTGTAACTTGTTGATGGAGAGGATGAACCAGTCGGTTGCTAATCCTGAAGCCAACGGCGATGACAACAGCGATGAAATCGTACCGCTGCAGCAAGCTTTCCTGCTGATGTACACCGATGTGCTTGTTCAGCTCAAGCGTGCCCTGGCCGAGTGTGAACAGATGCTGTTGCTCAGCACCGTGTTCTTCCTGATTGACCGCCTGGCGGCAGCATCGATGGTGGCATTCACCGGAGAGCCCTTGCAGGGCCTGCAGGTGATGGGTCTGCTCGAGACCCGCAGCCTCGATTTCAAGAACGTGGTGGTGCTGTCGATGAACGAACGTATACTGCCGCGCCGTCACGGCCTCAACTCATTCATACCCAACTACATCAGGCGTGCCCATGGCATGTCGACCAGCGAGCAGCAAGAGGCGATTGTGGCCTATAACTTCTACCGCCTGCTCAACCGTGCCGAGAACGTGACGATGATTTACGACTCCAGTGCGTCCAAGTCGTCGGGTTCCAGTGAACCGTCCCGCTTTATCACTCAGCTGGAGATTATCTATGGCCGCCAGCTGCACCGTGTCGAGATGACCTTGGATGTGCAGAAGTCCTCGCCCATCAGCATCGAGGCGCCGGGCGGAGAACGGCTGGCGTTGAGGGACCTGTACACGCGCGATCCCGATAAAGAAGGCGGCAAGTACTTGTCGGCGAGTGCCCTCAAGCACTACGTCAGCTGTCCGTTGAAGTTCTATATGCACTATGTGCAGGGATTGAACGAGGACAGCGAGTTGGGCGACTTCATGGACAGTGGCACCTTTGGCACCATCGTCCATGATACCCTGGATGCATGCTACTGGGCCGACAAGAAGAGCCACACGTTCACTAAGGATAAAATCCTGTACTTCAAGCAGCATCGCTTGCGCAAAGTCGTTGAGCGTTTCATCAAGATTCATTATATGCATATACCTGAAGATGAGGTTGATACCGACAAACGTTCCATCAAGGGTGATGCCTATATGCTCATCGACACCATCATGAGTTTTGTGGGTTTTGTGCTGGACCATGATATTAAACTCATCGAGGATCAAGGCTCATTTACCGTTATCGAGTGTGAGGAGATGCACTATGTCAAGCAGATGCAAATCGGTGGTGCCACGTTCAATTTCATGTACAAGCCCGACCGTGTGGACCGCCTTGCCGACGGCACACTGCGCATTGTGGATTACAAGACCGGAGGCGACAGCACCGAGATTACTGGTGTTGACGACCTGTTTATCGAGACTCCTAGTAAAGCAACGGCCTTGGCGGTGATGCAGTTGTTCCTGTACTGCTATGCCTACATGTTCGAGAACAGCAAAGAGAAGCAGGTACAGCCGGTCATCTACAAGGTGTCACAGATGGAAAGCAGCGGCGTGATCGTGAAGGATGAAGGCCAGTATGACTTTAAGATGGATGATGAGAAAGCACAAGATTTTATCAAGCGCATGGGTGAGATTGTCAACGCCATCTTTGACAAAAGTTATATCCAGGCAGACGAGGGAAGCCGCGCCTGCAATTTTTGCCGCTTCATCGACTATTGCCGTCGCACTCCCGCCGTCAGGAATAAATGGTAATCAAAATAGACTAATAGCCTATATATTAGCAAGTTGACACCTAAATGCTACGTAGAGACACAAAATCTTGCGTCTCTACATAGCGGATAATGAATGTCATTACTTAACTCGCTGTAACCGGGGTGGGGCACAGGTCGCGTCACTCGGTGTCCTTGTAGTTGCGCTGAGCAATCTCGTCGTTGAGGCGTTGCTCGTCTTCCGGTGTCCACAGCGGGTTATCCTCGTCTTCCCAGTCAAAGGAGTCATCGATGGGCGTCGGATCGTCAAAACCGAAGAAGGTGTCGTCGGTAAACTCTTGCAATTCACGGCCTTCCTTCTTGGTGGGGCGGCCCATGCCGCGCTGGCGGTTGACGAAGCCGTCGATTTTCACCATCTCAAGCAGCCTCAGCTGGTCGGGACTGGTCACGTTTTTCAGGTACTGTGGTACGAGCTTGGCGCCCACGCGGTTGTTGAGCAATGCAATGACTTCAAACGAATAGGTGACGGGCGGTTTGCGCACATCCACGCGGTCTCCCACCTTGATGCCGTGAGAGGGCTTCACCGGCATGCCGCCGATGGTCACGCGGCCCAACTTGCAGGCCGTCGTAGCGATGGTGCGGGTCTTGAACACGCGTGTGGCCCACAGCCACTTATCTATCCTCACTTCTTTCATCCGTCAGCGATTCATTTGTTGTTATAGTTGTTCATTGCAAAGGTCACTCCTGACAGGCAGAAGGCCTTGATGGCGTCGATGGCGATCTTGACGCGCTCGGGAAGCACGGCAAGTTCCTCGGGGGTGGGGTAGCCCAGGACGTAATCCACTTGTGCTCCAGGGGGAAAGTCATTACCCACGCCGAAACGCAGCCGCGCCCACTCCTGGCTCTGTAGCATCTCGTTGATGCTCTTCAGGCCGTTGTGGCCGCCGTCAGCACCCTTGGGGCGGATGCGGATTTGGCCAAAGGGCAGTGCGATGTCATCAACGATGACCAGCAGGTGATCCAAGTCGATTTTTTCCTTAATCAACCAGTAGCGTACTGCCTCACCGCTCAGATTCATGTAGGTAGAGGGTTTGAGCAGTACGAGCTGCTGGTTCTTAAGACGCATCTCGGCCACGGCACCGTAGCGCGCGGTCGAGAAAACAATATTGGATGCCTCGGCGAGAGCATCCAATACTGTGAATCCTATGTTGTGGCGGGTCCCCTGGTACTCTGCACCAATGTTTCCCAAACCGACAATGAGATACTTCATAGGGTAGTAGGGTTATAACTGCTGCGGTGGCAGCAGTGTCACTCATGTTACTCGGCAGCAGCCTCGCCTTCACCTTCTGCACCTTCCTCGGTAGCAGCGGCAGCGGCAGCAGCATTACGGGTGGTGCGAACACCAGCGATAACAAGATCCTTGGCGTTAACGAGCTCGTAGTTGTCGAACTGGCAGTCGCGAACCTTGATGGTCTTGCCAATCTCCAGCTTGTCGACGTTGAGCATGATGGTCTCGGGAATGTCCTTGTACAGACCCTTAACCTTCACCTTCTTCATGCTGAGGTAGAGCTTACCACCAGCCTTAACACCGACAGCGTGACCCTCGAGGTGAACGGGAATTTCAACTACAACGGGCTTGTCTTCGGTAACCTCCATGAGGTCGATGTGAAGAACAGCGTCGCTTACGGGATGGAACTGGAGGTCCTTCAAGACGGCCTTGCGGGTCTGGCCATCATAGGTCAGGTCGATTACATACACGTCGGTGCTGTAGATGAGCTTGCGCACGTCAGCGAAGTTCACTACCAGGTCGGTGGTGATGATGCCCTTGCCATCACGGCCTACGGGGACAACCTTTTCGCCAGCCAACAGCTTGCCATTGTACTTGCCGTCCTTGTCGAGCTCAACGAGCTTGCCACCATTCAGGACAACGGGAATCTTGTTCTCCTTGCGGAGGGCCTTAGCGGCCTTCTTGCCGAGGTCGGTACGAGCCTCTGCGTTCAATTGAAAAGTCTTCATTTTTAATTGGTTGTGTTACTCAAAATTAAAGTGATAAATACGTGTAAACGCTTCCTTTAATTTCCCATCACACTGGAAACTTCAAAAAAGCGGGGCAAAGATACAACATTTTTCCCGACTGGCAATGTGTTTTGCAAGAAATATTTCAAATAGAGGCTGTTAGTGATAGCCGGTCTGGGGTTTTCAGCGATTTTCCTGATAGCTGCCGTCAGGGGGGTAAAAAGCGAGTGCCAACGGCTTGGCCGCTGGCACTCACACACAGATTGTATCTCGAATGAGAAATTAGTCCACGTTCAGGTTGACACGCTTCAGGTCGATGGCCTTGAGGTCCTTGTCGGCGGCAGCCAGGAACTGAGCAACAGTCTCCTTGTTCTCGCCAGCCTCGTAAACCTGCTCCATCAGGACGTTCTCCTGATAGAACTTGTTCAGGCGACCCTGTGCGATGTTCTGAATCATCTGCTCGGGCATGTTGGCCTCCTTCTGCTTGGCGGTCTCCTCCATGAGCTTCAGGGCCTCGGCAACCTGCTCCTCGGTCATGTAATTCTTGCGGATGGCCTCGTCGCGGTGCTCCTCGGTAGCGCAGTAGTAGGGGTTGAAACCGGCCTTCTTCAGGGCGTTCTCAACAGCCTTGCTTACCTGCTCGGCACGGGTCTTGTCGATAGCCATGCGCAGCTCCTCGTCGATAACCTCCTGGGGAATCTGCTCGCGGGTGGCCTTGATGGGGTTCATCGAAGCAACCTGCATAGCGATAGCCTTGGCAACGTCCTCGGCAACATTCTCCTGGTTGAAGGCTACAGCAGCAGCCAGCATACCGTTGAAGTGGTTGTAGACAACGGTCGAGGGGGCGTCCAGGCACTCATAAGCGCCCAATTCCATCTTCTCGCCGGTGATACCGCTCAGGGCGGTGATCTGCTCGCTCACGGTCTTGCCGTCCATCTGGAGGGCGTTGAGCTCGTCGAGGTTAGCGGGCTTCTGGGCCATAGCGAGGTCCAGGATAGCCTTGGCGAGGGTGACAAACTTCTCGTTCTTGGCAACGAAGTCGGTCTCACACTTGAGGGCGATGATGGCAGCGAACTTGCCGTCGGTCTTACCGATGGCGATGCCCTGAGCTGCCTGACGGTCTTCACGCTTGGCGGCGATGGCCTGACCGCGCTTGCGGATGAGCTCCATAGCCTTGGTGATGTCGTTGTCGCTCTCGATGAGCGCCTTCTTGCAGTCGCTCAAGCCTGCGCCAGTCATGTCGCGCAGTTTCTTGATGTCATTGATGGTTACAGCCATAATTCTGTTTTGCTAAACGTTTTAGTTAGTTATTGATTGGAATTATTCCTCGGTCTTGGGGGCCTCCTCGGCTGCGGGAGCCTCTTCGGCGGGAGCAGCGGCGGGACGACGTACGCGCTGGCGACGGGTGCGGGTGGGAGCTGCCTCCTTAACCTCGTCATCGCCTTCGGCGGCGTTGTTGTCGATCTGCTCAACCTTGCGCTCCTCCAGGCCTTCCTTGATAGCCTCGCAAACGGTGGCCAGGATGATGTCGATAGACTTGCTGGCGTCGTCGTTGGCGGGGATTACAAAGTCAACATTGGTGGGATCGCTGTTGGTGTCCACGATACCGAACACGGGGATACCCAGGCGGTTAGCCTCGGCTACAGCGATGTGCTCCTTGAGCACGTCAACCACGAACAGTGCGCTGGGAAGACGGTTCAGCTCCTTGATGGAACCGAGGTTCTTCTCTAACTTGGCGCGCTGGCGGCTCAGCTGCAGCTTCTCGCGCTTGGACATATTGGCCATGGTGCCGTCGGTCTCCATCTTGTCGATGGTGTCCATCTTCTTCACAGCCTTGCGGATAGTGGTGAAGTTGGTCAACATACCACCGGGCCAACGCTCGATAACGTAGGGCATATCAACGCTCATGGCACGCTCGCGGGTCACGTCCTTGGCCTGCTTCTTGGTGGCAACAAAGAGAATGCGCTTACCGCTCTTGGCGATGTTCTTCAGCGCGTTTGCTGCCTCTTCCAGCTTAGCGCTGGTCTTGTATAAGTCGATGATGTGGATACCGTTACGCTCCATGAAGATGTAGGGCGCCATAGCGGGGTTCCATTTGCGTTTCAGGTGACCAAAGTGG
>CADBBK010000037.1 GCA_902792895.1 uncultured Bacteroidales bacterium
TTCCTTTTCAACCTTTAATCCGCTGATAATCAGCGGAAATTTATTTTGAAGTGCGGAAAAAATGTGATTTTAACAAATTCTCGTCCGTAAGACTATAGTCTAACTTGCTGATATAGGAATTTTTACGGCATTCTAAAGAAGGAACCCCAAATGTTAAAATTTTCCGCTTAATCATTCATGAAGTCCCAGCAGGCAACACGATGCATCAGCAAGACGTAACCATTTGAGAGTGGCTGTTATCACCACGGAGAAAAGCGGTAACAACATTCGTTAAAACCGTCTCACCGCACAACATAAATGCCGAAAAATGCCAGGGCAAAGGCCATTCCGCTATGCTTCGGCCTTTGCAGCAGGCCGAATTTGTCCCAGGGCATGGATGAAACCGAACTGTCGCCCGATTTCATCTATGCACCTAAGCGACATTACCGCACATTCGCCCTGCATATAGCGCTTTTTTGACGGCCATTTTCAGAAGCGCTCCGCAGGGCAGTCGGGGAGTCCTCAGAGAGAAACAAAGGGAAAAATTTCCCTTTTCAACCCTTTAATGCCTGATAATCAAGTATTTGAATTTTTCAATCCTTTACAAATCGTAGAAAAACGCGAATTTTAACACTTTTTTTTCTGAAAGAACCCCGATGAATACAGGTTTTACGGCCACTTTTGAGACCACCCTCAAATGTTAATTTTCTGGCCGTTTTTTGTCACGTACTCACAATAAGTCTCAACCCGAAACGACCTTCCGCTGCCGTCCGAAAACGCCAGCGGAAGGTACAATAACAGCTTCAATATAAACTATCTCATACCACACCAAATCGCTGGCAATAGTAGAAGAACGTGCCTATGCTATAGCCATTGGAGCAGGAACGCAGGAAACTCGAGAATTTCTGCTCTGTTTCCCTGGGTTTATACTTCGGGCTTTGGCGACTGACAATGTGGAAGTATTCCCGTCCAGCTTCACCCAAAGTCGCCAACGAGAAACCGATTGCGATCCAATCCTCATAGTTGTCGGTCATGTCGATCTTCCGCAACTCGATCTCTTTGCAGGCCTGATACACTCGCTCGTCGGTATCGTCAGCGAAAGCGTTTCGCTGCCACGACTGCCATTGCGACTGCCTGGGCTCTTTATAGACACCAGTGTATGCGACAGCTTCCTCATTAATATAGGACGCTTCATCATAACTGAGACAGCGCAACCTGCACACGTCGCTGCAATTGTGGTCAATGGTTATGCCGATTCCTGCAAACTCCTCTTCCAGTTGCAAAAACTGACGCTTGTGCAACTTGGGATACTTTAACGGAATGATGACGAAGTAACCTTTTCCGCCCACAGAATGGGCGGCATAAAGCACTTCTTCGAACCGGCTTAGTACATTCTCGATGAGGAGGCCAAAGTCTGGAACCTCCAGATTGTCCTTCTGGTCAATATCAACACAGCTTGTGCTGCTCACTCATGTCGAACAGGAATTCCCGCAACGTGATGTTGCGAGGTTCCTTGTCGAACACGCCATTGAAGCAGCTGATGAGCCTGTCGAGATATGGTACTGTGTTGTTTTTAGCCATAATGAATGTTTGATTTAATAGAACATTATTTAGTGGTTCGGAAATATATGTTTCCATAGAGCCATTTCTTAAAAAAGTGAGGTCAATCATCCATACCAGAATAAGGTATATCTATCTGAAATACAGATCATAAAGTGGTATTTCATGATTGACCTCCAACAAAGTGATTTTTAGCTTGAAAGGTCAATGAAATTGACTTTCTTTGAAATCATAAGGCATTGATAATCAGCATCGGTTTTTTGGAAAAGTCAATGGCAAAAATGCACTAATTGCTTTTCAACAAGCACTTTGCGTCTTCTATTGTCATTGACCTTTACCTCTTACACCTTTCAGAATTCTCGAGAGATAAGACGGATCTTTGTCGATTCCTTCAGCAAAGGCACGTTGGTTCTTGACCCCCACATCCCTGTGAAACTGGCGGATGAAATCTGCCTGAGATGTAGGTTTCGGCTGGTTCAACGTTAGGCCACTGATTCGCTCATAGACTTCCAAAGCTGACTGATGGAAGTATTTCATGCAACGAATCGTGTACTCCATTGCTTCCTCTGATATCTGGCGATAGTTGAAACCAAATGGGCTATTGATAATTCCCATCAGATGTACTATGCCAGCCAGGCGCATCGCTTGTATCTGCAACTTACTGTAAAGCGACATCAGGTAGTAATCACCTGTTGTGTTGGTGATTTCAGTCTTCCTTCGCTGAAGCTCGTTGAAGTATTCGTTGTACAAAGCATCGCACTGCGGTGAGAAAGAGACAGATTCCCAACCTGTCAGGTCATACTTATACGTTTGCCTGATGATGCTGCGCCAGTTGGCGACAATATCGCTATTCATGGATTCTTTTTCCCTGTCGGGGAACTCAAAGATCTTGGGTATCGTAAACAGGAAACGGGTGTCCAAACCACTCACCATGTATTGCTGAATGCCGAAGGCTGGTGCCAGCAGTGCCGGCTGTATATCGCCCAGAATACACATAAACGCATCTGTGATGACTAGAGGCTTTTCATCACCCTTGCGGTTAATGTAGATGTCATCGTAATCATACAGTCTGAGCAGCTTATCAACGTAACCACCTTTATTATAACGCTCCTGGTCATCTAAGAACCCCTTGAATTCGGGATAGTGTCCAATGATGCCCGTGGAAGTGCTCTGGAAGATTCTATTGCGAGCTTCATCCGTGGTATCGCTGACAAGAATCTGGTCGAACATGGGCGGATTACTCTCATCTCGCTCTTTATCCGCCTTCCAAGCTTTGTATTCAGCATCAAACGCCTTATAGTTCTCACGATTGATCTCGCGTAGTGGCTTTAATACCTCTTTTACAGGCTGTGTTTTGTTCGACCCGCTAGGAGCAACGTTGATAAACCATAACATAAGTGGATTAGTGTATTTGCCATCTGTAACCTTGACGCGTTTGCCAATAGCTGTGGCAAACGCCGCAATTACAGCGACACTGGGGAACTCAATAGGGCAATGATATACCCTCACAATCTCGTTGATGTACTGCTGAACAACCTCAGGCAGTCCATCGATGGGCAGTTCAACCTCCTCATGGAGGCTGAACATACCCTTGTCGTTGGTTCTGCTAATGTTCTTCATAGCGATGAATCACATTTTACAACCTGCAAGATTCTCAATGTCACTCTTGCGGTAGCGGCGTTTACCACCGATCTCCACCTTCTTGAGGATGCCGCTCTGGTCCCAACGGTAGAGCGTCATTTTCGACACGTGAAGGAGTTTTGCTGCCTCACCTATGGTCAGGAGTTCGTCACGTGATGCTGCAGCCTCGGCTTCCAGCATTGCAATACTCTTTGCCCCGATAAGGATATCCTGGGCAAACGCTTTCAAGTCCTTAGAAGATACTTGAAGGATAACATTACTTTCACTGTTCATAATATCACTAAAATTAAACATTTCATTAACCGTTCCACTCGGTGCGCCATACACTGCGAACGGGCGTTCACCTTTGCATCGTCTTTGGTAGGTTGGCGCCTCCAGTGCGTTGCCAAAAGTGACGCTGCAAAAGTAGTTTTATAGGGCATTTTATCAAAAGACACGGTTTTACTATGGTATTTAGTGCGCCCATTCAAACATTTTTACTACCTTTGCATCAACATATTACAAGAAACTAACATGAATAACCTACTTAAAACGTTCTCTCAACGCTTCAGTTGTGATGATGACTGCCTCAAATATTTAGCTAGCATCAAATGGCCAAGTGAAAAATTTGAGTGCCGTAGATGTGGCAACACAACTTATCACCATGGTCGCACTCCATATTCAAGAAGATGTAACAAATGCAAGCGTGATGAAAGTGTGACATCAGGAACTATGTTCGAGAAATTAAAGTTCCCCATCTTGACCGCGTTTAGTATTATATTCCGATTAGCAACTCAGGACACAGGGATTTCCTCGACTGAACTTGCCGAAATGCTCGGCATTCAAACAAAGACATGTTTGGCATTTCGATATAAAGTTCAGCAAGCAATTAAGACAATCGAACAAAAGCCCCTAAACGATGCTGTCGGACTTGGCGTATTTAATATTGTAAACACTCGAAGTGAGTACTGGTGGCGGCGAGACACACCAGAGCAACGCATAGCTGTTGCAGCAGAAATTAAAGGCACTAAGGTAAACAGGGCTTTTGCTTGGGTTATGAAGGATGGAACAGCATACTACATGAGTAAGTTTATTAAACGTTATATTTATCCCGAAGCTCATATATTTTTAATTGAGAGGTATGGATACAAACAACTGCAGCGTGAGCACAAACTGCTAACGATGGTAAGAGATATGAAATTACTTACAGAGCACTTCAACATGCTCAGAAGATCTCTTCTCTCGGAAAACCACAGCTATTCTTTCGAACATCTTCAAGGGTATTTAGATGAATATCACTTCCGGTTCAACCACCAGCAAAACAATCACAGGAATTTTGACATGATCATGCGAATGATGGTCAGAGAAAAATGCGATGATAACAAATAGTCCTTATAACGAACAGAATTCATCTTCTTGAAATGGCCCTCAAAAAAGAGTCGTAACATTGGGATTTTTATTAAAACTTTGGACTTATAAGGACAATTTTGGGGACAATTCCAAAAAACAAAATCGCTAAACAACTATCATTCAGTCGTTTAGCGATTATCCTTGTGATCCCTACAGGATTCAAACCTGTAACCTTTTGATCCGTAGTCAAACGCTCTATTCAATTGAGCTAAGGGACCATTTTTCGTTTTTTGCGCTGCAAAGTTACTGCCTTTTTTTGAACTGGCAAGCGTTTTTGCAACTTTTTTTTAAAAAATTTTTAGGCGCAAAATCCATCTTGGCGCTATTCCTCACAGCACCAGACGTTTATGCGCTAAAGGCATTTTTAGTTCAGCAACCAGGTTGCGAGGGCCCAAATGACGAAAATCACCAGTGCGATGATCGTAGCGGCCCAAACGGGCTTGTACTTCACCACATAGAGCGAGAGCTTGGGGACATCGGACTTCTCGGGTTTCTCATCGGCGATGGCGAGCTTGTGCTCATCGATGGGCTCGATGGGCTGTGACTCTTCTTTATATAAATATGCCTTCATTGTCTTGATAGTGTTGTTTGGTTTTGCGGTGCAAATTTACATCTTTTCCCACAAATGAGCAAAATCCGCCCTGTTTTTTCATCAAACAATAAAAAAGGGGCGGATTGCCCGTGCTGGGGCAGTCCGCTCCTCGTTTATAAGAAGCCACACCAAAGGGATGTGATGAAACTCCGACTAAATACAGGATTTGAGGGCGCCATAATCTTTGTAATCCTCCGGCTGTTAAGCACCTTGCGGTCGAGGCCCGCCATTGACTACAGCGCTTTTCTCGGCATTTCATAAAAATTTGAAGAGTATCCCGATCGTCTTTGATGTGGACATTTTTTCAATGAACGTGATGTCTTATTGACACCGCAAAGGTAAACCTTTTACAAGGATATTGCAAGAGTTTCTCGTGTTTTTAACACAACTTTTTTCGTTTGTCACCCCTATTGATTTAAGCAAGCAGAAATAAGTGAGCCACTTTTACCAGGGCGACGACGATAAGGAAGCAATCGGACAGAAAAAAAAAATAGTAGGCGAAAAACATCAAAAAAACATTGCAATTTTGCATGAGGATAAAAATAATGTGTATTTTTGCATGTGGTTTAACCGTAACTACCTTTACCAGCCGACATCAACCTTAGCTTATTATCGAGTTTAATCATATCAATTATCAACCATTTAAAGAAGTGTTTCATGATGAAAAAAGTTTTACTTCTTCTTGCGGCATTTGCTTTGACCATGGCGGCCAGCGGCCAGCATCTCTCGATGGATCCGCGACAATCGGGCCAGCAGGTCAAGAGCAAATACGAATTCCGCACCACGCACAAGAGTGCTGAACGCGGCGGTCAATTATCGATGGTCCAAAGCCACAAAGCGCCTGCCCGCGTCGACATCATCTCGGAGCAGCCCGAGGGCGAGTTGAAAACCTACCAGCGCAGCGGCGGTGCGATGTACAGCTTCTGGGGCTATCTGTTCACCACCACTCAGGACGGCGGTGCCATGCAGATGGTATTTGCCGACGACGGCAAGACGGTCTACCTCAAGGACCCCGTGTCACAAGCAGCTGCCGGCACTTGGGTACGCGCTGAATTGAGCGACGACGGCAAGACCCTGACGATGCCGTTGAACCAACACATCACCTACTTTGATGAAATGGGCTATGGCATGATTACGGCCTGGGTTGAAGTGGCAATGGATGAGAATGGCAATATCAAAGCCGTGCCTAACCTAGACATCCATGAGGCGACGTTCACCATTGGCGATGACGGCACAATCTCGCTCAATGGCTCGAGCGGCGACGTGAACAGCTTTATCAGCAGCGGCATTGGCCTGATCTATGACGACGACTACACCTGGACCACATATCTCGATTGGGAGTCGGTTTACACCCCCTTTGACGCCACAGCGGTAGAACTGCCCGACGGCATCGTGATGGAAGACTTCTCGATGTCCTATGTTGATGAGAGTGGCAATGCTGCCGGCAAGATGGTCAAGGTGGGCATGATGGACAATGATGTCTATGTACAGGGATTCTCGTCCTTAGTGCCTGACGGTGTCATGAAGGGCACCATGACCGAGACCAAGGACGGCTACATTGTAAACTTCCCCGACTTCCAGTACATAGGAGTGGGCAACAGCCTATTCCTGTACATGATGTCCCTGGGTATTGACTCTAATGGCACATACATAGAATTTCTCGATGGGTTGACCTTCGATTACGATGCCATTACACGCACGATGACCACCGATGGTTACCTGGGTGTTGTTGCCGGTGCATTGAACGTACAGGAGCTATACGGCCAACCCGTTATCGCGCCCTATTTCGACCATGCCGCAACTCCGGCAAATCCCGAGGTGATTGACTTTGTTGACCAGGGTGAGCTGGGCGGCTACAACTATGGCTCGTTCCATGTACCCACCGTTGACACCGAGGGCTACTTCATCAATCCCAACGACCTGTACTACCGCATCTACTTTGATGACGATGAGTTGTTCACCTTCGGTCCCGACGAGTACCCCTATGTTGAGGACTTCATGACCGATGTACCCTACTTCTACACCGAGGGTTATGACTTCGGTGTGGGCGGTGCTTCCGTTTACTTCTATGAGACCGGTTTCCAGCGCGTGGGCATCCAGAGTGTGTTCCGCGGTGGTGGTGAAGAGCACGTGAGCGATATCGTCTATATGGAACTCACCGATGGCAGCGCTCCTGAGGGTTCGGCCGAAACGTATGCCGGTTACTGTGATGATCACGCTGCCAAGGCCGGACTGTCGGTTGGACGTGCACAAGGCTATGACCTGGCCACGTACATCTATGATCCCAGCCTCAAGGGTTTGAAGGTGAAGGGCCTGCGCATCACCGCTCCCGAGGGCACTGCTGTTGGCCAATACACTGGCTGGCTGTCCAACGGCCTGGGCCTCAAGATGGTTGATGGCGTGAAGGTTGCCGATGCCGATATCACCAGCAATGCGGGCGATGTGGTTTCGGGTCACGCCGAAGTCATGTTTGACGAGCCCTACGAGATTGGCGAGGAGGGCTTCTTTGCCGGTTACACGATTCCCGTCACCGACGAGGAGGAACCGCTGATGATCACCACCGACAAGCTGGGTGGCGGCCTGTGGATCCACACCACAAGCGCCCTGCGCAGCTGGACCGACCTGTCCAGCTCAAGCAGCCCCTGTATCGAGCTCATCCTTGAGGGTCAGCCGCTGAATGCAGCCACCATCGTTGTTCCTGCCAACTCTTATGCCAAGAAGGGCGAGCCCATCTATGTGAACGCTAAGGTCTACAACCACGGAACAAGCACGCTCGATTCTTACGCCTATACCTACGAGGTCAATGGCGTTACCAAGTCGGCAAACCTGAAGAGTTACATCCGTGGTGACCACTGGGGCCGCAGTAACGACATCGTGCTTGAGTTGGATCCCATTGCCGATGCCGGCGGTTATCCCCTGACCGTTACTGTAACTGCCGTTAACGGTTCCGAGAACCAGGATGTGGTTCCCACCCATGAGGGCATGGTGAACATCATGGACTTTGTGCCCGTTCACCGCGCGCTTGTTGAGGAATACACCGGCACCTGGTGCGGATGGTGTACCCGTGGCCTGGTTGCCATGAAACTGTTGGCCGAGGCCTATGGCGATGACTTCATCGGTGTAGCTTACCACAACGGTGACCCGATGGAAATCATGAGCACATATCCGAGCCCCGTTCAAGGCTTCCCCAGCGCGTTTGTCGAGAGGTACTATGATGTCGATCCTTACTACGGATATGAGAACATAGGCTTCGGCATGAAGGACCTCGTTGACTACGTGATGAGCCAGCTGGCAGTTGTTGACCTCAATGTCAAGGCCGAATGGGCCGATGAAGCCAAGACCGAGCTGAAAGCTACCGTCGAGAGCAACTTCGTCATGAACGCCGGCAGACATAAGTACGGCATCGAGGTCATGCTCGTCGAGGACGACATGTACGGCCCCGCTGGCACCAATTGGGACCAGCACAACTACTATGCCGACATGGCTGACGAGTATGGTAACGATCCCGACCTGGGTCCGTTGTGCGAGTTGCCCGGAACCATCGAGGGTTATCACTTCAACGATGTGCTCGTGGCCACCTCGGGCGTTGTTGACGAGAGTCTGCCCGAATCAATCGTTGCCAACACGGTCAACAGCTTTGACTACTCGTTCTACGTCGACTACATCTACAACACGAGCTATGAGCCCATCATCCAGGACAAGGACAAGCTCCATGTTGTAGCCATCGTCGTTGACAAGGCTACGGGCAAGGTGCTCAATGCCGCCAAGGCCAAAGTCGGCAATACGGCTGTCAATGAGATTGGCAGTGACAACAAGGAGGTTGCCTCGACCATGTACTTCGACCTCATGGGCCGCATGGTGAGCAACCCCGGCAACGGCATCTACGTCAAAGTCGTGCGCTACACCGATGGTTCACAGCGCAGCTTCAAGGTGCTCAAGAAGTAACTCCTGTCACTTCCCGATTTAAAAGAAATCGCAGGCCCGACATGAGGGCTTGCGATTTCTTTTTATCCCCACGCGGTAGGGAGAATCACCATTGCGGTGGCGGCTAATCGCCATTATCTCGCCCGTGTTAATAAAAAGATGTGAAAAATGGTGTAGGGTTGTGGGAATTTGCTTACCTTTGCCCCCATATTACAAAAGCATCCATTATCATAAACAAGAACGAAATAATTTCCAATGTCATGAAAGGTATTCATGTTACAAGTGAGATAAAACCGTTGAAAAAGGTTTTGTTGCACCGCCCCGGACGTGAACTGCTCAACCTGACACCCAACACCCTGGAGGAACTGCTCTTTGACGATATTCCCTATCTCAAGGTGGCCGAGGAGGAACATGACGCCTTCTCCCAGGTGCTGCGTGACAATGGCGTTGAGGTGGTTTACCTCGAGGACCTGATGGCCGAGGTGCTTGACATCAGCCCTGAAATCAGGGAGAAGTTCCTGCGCCAGTTCATCGAGGAAGCCGGCATCTGTGCGACAAAGTACCACGATATCATCTACAACTACCTCAATGGCATCACCTCGAGCAAGGAGCTGGTGCTGAAGACGATGGAGGGCATCTATCTGCAGGATCTGCCCCGCGACCCGCGCGAGGTGGAGAACTCGCTGGTAGACCAGGTGCGTGGCGACAGCCGCTTTGTGGTCAAGCCGATGCCCAACCTGTACTTCACACGCGACCCGTTTGCCTGCATCGGCACGGGCGTGAGCATCAACCGGATGTTCTCGGTGACGCGTTGCCGCGAAACCATCTACGGGGACTACATCTTCAAGTATCACCCCGACTTCAAGGAGGTGGAGCACTACTACGACCGCGACCTGCCCTACCGCATCGAGGGCGGCGACATCCTCAACCTCAACGAGCACACGCTCGCCATCGGCATCTCGCAGCGCACCGAGCCTGACGGCATCGAGTTGATTGCCAAGAACATCTTCGCCAACAAGAACTCAGCCATCGATACGGTGCTGGCTATCCACATTCCCGAGACACGCGCGTTCATGCACCTAGACACCGTGTTCACCCAGATTGACCACGACAAGTTCACCGTTCACCCGGGCATCCTGGGACCGCTCGAGGTCTTCAAGCTCACCCGTGGCCAGGGCGATGACATCAAGCTGGAGCGCAAGGAGGAGACCCTCGAGGAAATCCTGGCCGAATCGTTGGGTCTGGAGCACGTCACGCTCATCAAGTGTGGCGGTGGTGACCTCATCACGGCCGAGCGCGAGCAGTGGAACGACGGTTCCAACACGCTGTGCATCGCACCGGGCAAGGTCATTGTGTACGAGCGCAACAACGTCACCAACGCCATCCTGCGCGACGAGGGTATCACGGTGCTCGAGATTCCCAGCAGTGAGCTTTCACGCGGCCGTGGAGGCCCCCGCTGCATGAGCATGCCGCTATGGCGCGAAGACTGACAGACAATTAAAAGTTTGGAGTTAGGAGTTAGAAGTTAGGAGTTTTTCTATCCAGTCTATCCAGTCTATCCAGCCTGTCCAGCCTGTCCAGTCTATCCAGTCCATTTTTTAGAATCTATTTTTAATACAATTCATATTAATCTTTAACAAAACAGTTTACTACTATGCCAAGAAGTTTATCAGGAAGAAGTTTCTTGAAGTTACTCGATTTCTCAACCGAAGAGATTCAGTATTTACTCGAACTTGCTAAGGATTTCAAGCGCTTGAAACGCGCCGGAACTCCCCACAAGTATCTCGCAGGCAAGAACATCGTGCTCTTGTTCGAGAAGACCTCCACCAGAACCCGCTGCTCGTTTGAGGTTGCCGGTAATGACCTGGGTATGGGTGTTACCTACCTCGATCCCGGTTCATCACAGATGGGTAAGAAGGAGTCGCTCGAGGACACCGCTAAGGTGCTGGGCCGCATGTTTGACGGTATCGAGTACCGCGGTTTCGACCAGCAGATTGTCGAGGATCTCGCCAAGCACGCCGGCGTTCCCGTGTGGAACGGTCTGACCACCGACTTCCACCCCACCCAGATGCTGGCCGACGTCCTCACCATCGAGGAGCACTTCGGTCACTACAAGGGCCTGACGATGGTCTTCATGGGTGACGCCCGCAACAACGTGGCTAACTCGCTGATGGTCGTTTCGGCTAAGTTGGGTATCAACTTCGTAGCCTGCGGTCCCAAGGACAACATGCCTGAGAAGAAGCTCGTTGACACCTGCAAGAAGATTGCCAAGGAGAACGGTTGCACCATCACCCTGACCGAGGACGTGAAGAAGGGCACCAAGAATGCCGACGTCATCTACACCGACATCTGGGTATCGATGGGTGAGCCCGACGAGATCTGGGAACAGCGCATCAAGCTGCTCAGCCCCTATCAGGTGAACGACGCCGTGATGAAGAACGCCAACCCCGGTGCCATCTTCCTGCACTGCCTGCCCTCGTTCCACGACCTGGAGACCACCATCGGTGCCGACATCTACAAGAAGTTCGGTCTGCCCGAGATGGAGGTTACCGACAAGGTGTTCCGCAGCCCGCAATCCAAGGTGTTTGATGAGGCCGAGAACCGCATGCACACCATCAAGGCCGTGATGTACGCCACGCTGAAGTAATTTAATCCTGTTCACCATGTGAACTGGAGGCTAAAAGATTAATGGTTAAAGGTTAATGGGTGACAACTCATAGACTTTAATCATTAATCTTTCTAGAAACATCATTTCATCAAAAGAAAAAAAGACAACATACTATTATGAGCAAACGTCTTGTAATCGCCCTAGGCGGCAACGCCCTGGGTAAGACTCCCCAAGAGCAGCTGGACCTGGTAAAGGGTACGGCATCGACCATCGTTGACCTCGTTGAGGAGGGCTACGATGTCGTCATCGGTCACGGCAACGGTCCCCAGGTGGGCATGGTGAACCTGGCCTTTGAATACTCAGCCAACAACGGTGGCGGCACCCCCGCCATGCCGTTCCCCGAGTGCGGCGCCATGACGCAGGGTTACATCGGTTATCACCTGCAGCAGGCCGTTGAGCGCGAGCTGGCCCGCCGTGGTCTGAGCAAGCCCTGTGCCGCTGTGGTGACGCAGGTAGTTGTTGACAAGAACGACGACGCTTTCCAGAAGCCGACCAAGCCCGTGGGCATGTTCTACAGCAAGGAGGACGCCGACCGCATCGTTGCCGAGACAGGTTACACCTTTGTCGAGGACGCCGGCCGTGGCTACCGCCGCGTTGTGCCCTCGCCCATTCCCGTCAAGATCGTTGAGTTGCCCATCGTCGAGCAGCTCGTCGGCCTGCACAGCGTGGTCATTACCGTGGGCGGTGGTGGCATCCCCGTTGTGGAGAACGGCCCCGGCGACTATGAGGGTGTGGCTGCCGTTATCGACAAGGACCGCGCCAGCGCCAAGTTGGCCCTCGACCTGAATGCCGATATGCTGGTCATCCTCACCGCCGTCGAGAAGGTGTCCATCAACTTCAACAAGCCTGACCAGAAAGACCTCGACCGCATGACCATCGCCGAGGCCCGCGAGTACATCAAGGAGGGTCACTTCGCCCCCGGTAGCATGCTGCCCAAGGTGGAAAGCTGCATCAGCTTTGTGGAGAACACCACCGGTGGCACTGCACTGATCACCTCGCTCGACAAGGCACGCGAGGCCCTGCAGGGCAAGACCGGCACTCTCCTCGTCAAGGAGTAAGACACACACATCATATCATTATTATCATGGCTGGGCAACACTACACGCTCAGCCATGATTGTTTTTGGGAATAAGAAGTTGACGCTCAAAGGAGGCTGTGTCATCATTCGCAGGGCCTGGGCATGCTGCTATTTCCTTGCTAAACTATCAGCGGTATTGGCTCGGTGTCTGGCCCGTCATGCGCTTGAAAAACTTGGTCAAGAACGAGGGATTGGGGAAATTCATGTCGTCGCAGATGCGGGCGACGGGTTTGTCGGTGTGCTTGAGTTCGATTTTGATGCGGGCGACCAGTGCATCGTCAATCCACTGCTTGGCGCTCTTGCCGCTCACCTGGCGAATGATGGTGCTCATGTAGCGCGGCGTGAGGCACAGCCGCGAGGCATAGAAGTCTATCGTGTGGTGCATCGGGGCAAACTCGCTCACCAGCTGGATAAAGTCGGAGAATAGCCGCTGTTCGCGCGTTTGGCTCTCACGGTAAGTCTGCTCGTGTCGACTCCACAGGTGGTCCACATACCACAGGAAGGCGCTCAGCAGGTGCAACGTCACCTGACTGCTGCCGTCAGGCTGTCTCAAGTGACGGTACAACATCAGGTGCAGCTGGTCCAGGTATTCCTGCTCCGAGGGCTGCAGGTGCAGTTGGAAATGGCGCAGGTGGCCATCGAAGGCCTGCGGGATACGGTTGCCGATGGCCAACGAGAACAGCTCGTCGCTGACCGACAGGCCAATACCCTGCACATCGCTCGATGCATCCCTGTACTGCAGGATGCCGTTGGCGCCCAGGAACACCAGGTCACCGGCTTCAAAACGCCGCTCCACCATGTTGATGACGGGCGCCGCCCAACCGTTCTTGATGATGAGGATACGCATCTCGGGCATGAGCGTCGGTTGGCCAACGATTTGCTCCTTGATGAGGTTGAGGCGCACGTTGCGCGCCACAGCCACGTTGCGCGAGATGTAGTTATTGGCCAAGTCCTCATCTTTACCCTCGATGAGTTGTTTGAGCTGGGCCAGATTTAATTGTCTCATTTCAGCCATAATCTCACAATTTTGAACGCAAAGATAACCAAAAACGGCTAAAAAACACAATAAATTATGATTTTTGTACAAATAGGACATTATTTCCCTGCTTTGGATAAATGCTTCTACATGATATCGCTGTAACTTTGCCCTATCAAACCAATTCACAACGACATGAAACGGCTATTATTCATCATCAGCGTCTGCATGACGCTAAGTGCCACGGCACAAACCCTCGAGGAGTGCCAGCGGGCCGCCGAGCGCAACTATCCGCTCATCGCCCAGCACGACCTGATTGCCGGCACGACCGACCTCACCGTCGCCAATATCCAGAAAGGGTGGCTCCCGCAACTCACTGCAACCGCCCAGGCCACCTATCAGAGTGCCGTTCCCGCTTGGCCCAACGAGATGGAGGGGCTCATGCAGCAGATGGGCATCGATATGAAGGGCCTGGCCAAAGACCAGTATCGCGTGGGGCTCGACCTGCAGCAGACGGTATTTGACGGCGGTGCCATCAGCGCCCAGAAGCGGGTGGCCCGTGAACAGGGTGCTGTGCAGCAGGCACAACTCGACGTGGACCTGTACCGTGTGCGACAGCGCGTCAACGAGATGTACTTCGGCCTGTTGCTGCTCGATGACCAAATCAGCCTCAACAACGACCTGCAGGAGCAACTCGCTGCCAGCGAGAAAAAACTCACCTCGATGGTCAAGCACGGCACTGCCGCACAGTGCGACCTGAGCAACGTCTCAGCCGAACGCTTGAATGTCGTCCAGCAGAGGACCACCCTCGAGTCGCAGCGCCGCGTGCTGGCAGCGATGTTGAGCACCTTCTGCGGGATTGAGGTCAACCATGTGACCAAGCCTGCAGCGGCCGATGACGTCTCCGGCAATAACCGTCCCGAACTACGACTCATCGACAGTCAGCTGCGCCTCGCCGATGCACAGGACCGTGCCCTCAAGGCCGCCCTGCTGCCGCGCTTAGGCGTGTTCGCGCAAGGCTATTACGGCTACCCGGGCTATAACATGTTCAAGGACATGATGGGCCGCAACTGGTCGTGGAACGGCATGGTGGGCGCACGCCTGACGTGGAACATCGGTGCCCTGTACACCCACCACAACGACAAGGCCAAGGTGCAGCTGCAACGCGAGATGGCCCAGAACCAGCGCGAAGTGTTCCTGTTCAACAACCGTCTGGAGCAGATGCAGCAGACCGAGGCCATCGACCGCTACCGCAGCCTCATGGCCCAGGACGAGGAAATCATCACCCTGCGCCAGCAGGTGCGCAAGGCCGCCGAGTCCAAACTCTCGCACGGCATCATCGACGTGAACGACCTGCTGCGCGACATCAACAACGAGAATGCCGCCCGTGTGCAGCAGTCCATCCACGAGATTGAAATGCTCAAACAGATGTATGACCTGAAATATACAACGAACAATTAACCAGCATAACGATGAAAAAGATAACAATCATGGCAAGCGTGGCATTGATGGTAATGACCGCTTGCGGCAAAAAAGAGAAGGCGTTTGACGCCACGGGGACGTTCGAGGCTACCGAGGTCACCATTTCGGCCAAAGCAACCGGCGAACTGAAGTCCTTTGATGTCGCCGAGGGGCAGACCATCGAGGGCGGCACCCAGGTAGGGCGCATCGACACCTACCAACTGGTGCTCAAGAAACAGCAGCTCGAAACACAACGCGGGCAGCTCGCAGCCAGCAAGCGGCAGCTGTCGTCCAACCGCTCGGCAGCCAGCAGCCAGCAGCTGGACCTGAACAAGCAAGTCTCATCCATCCAGCAGCAGATTGCCAACGCCCAGCGTGAGCACCAACGCTATGCCGAACTCGTCAAGGACGGTGCCGTGCCGCGCAAGCAGCTCGACGATATTGACAACCAGATTAAGGTGCTGAACCGCCAGTTGGACGCCACCCGCGACCAGATACGCAGTGCCAATGCCGCCCTTGCCGACCAGGGAAAAGGCATCAGTGCCCAAATGGACGGTATCGACGCCCAGGTAGCAGGCATCGACGCCCAACAGCGCCAACTCGATGACCAGATTGCCAATGCCGACATCGTGGCGCCCTACAAAGGCACCGTGCTGGAGAAGTATGTCGAGCAGGGCGAGTTTGTCTCGACAGGTAAGCCGCTGTTCAAGATGGCCGATGTAGACAACATGTTCATCCGCGCCTACGTCACCTCGGCCCAACTGCAGTACATCAAGGTGGGCCAGACGTGCAAGGTGTTTGCCGATTACGGCGACGGACAGAAGAAGGAATATCCCGGCAC
Source organism: uncultured Bacteroidales bacterium (assembly GCA_902792895.1). Taxonomy (GTDB): domain Bacteria; phylum Bacteroidota; class Bacteroidia; order Bacteroidales; family Muribaculaceae; genus Sodaliphilus. Next base: position 16,110 of record CADBBK010000037.1, read on the forward strand.
CATCACCTGGATATCCAGCCGTTCGGAGTTCACCCCCAAGACCATCCTGACCGATGACGAACGCGCCGACCTGGTCTATGCCGTCAAGATTGCCATCAAGAACGATGGCTATGTGAAAATCGGCATGTACGGGGAAGTGAAGTTTTAGTGATTGATAAAAGCTATAGATACTATAGCATCTATCAAACAGAAGTCAATGAACGCAATAGAGGTAAACAACGTGTCCAAGTCCTATGGGGCTGTCAAGGCGCTCGACGACGTGTCGTTCACCGTGGGCAAGGGTGAGGTCTTCGGCCTCATTGGCCCCGACGGTGCCGGTAAGACGTCGATGTACCGCATACTGTGCACCCTGCTGCTGCCCGACGCAGGAACGGTCACGGTCGACGGCTTTGACGCCGTGCGCCAGATGACCGACATCCGCCGCCGTGTGGGCTACATGCCCGGCAAGTTCTCCCTCTATGAGGACTTGACGGTCGAGGAGAACCTGCAGTTCTTTGCCACCTTGTTCGGCACGACGGTCGAGGAGGGTTACGACAGCATCAAGGCCATCTACAGCCAGATTGAGCGCTTCAAGGACCGCCGGGCGGGTGCGTTGTCAGGCGGCATGAAGCAGAAGCTGGCCCTATCTTGCGCCCTGGTGCACAGTCCCAGCGTGCTCTTCCTCGATGAGCCCACGACGGGCGTTGACCCCGTGTCACGCAAGGAGTTCTGGGAGATGCTCGGCAACCTCAAGGAGCGCAATATCACCATCGTGGCCTCAACTCCCTATCTCGACGAGGTGCGGCGCTGCGAACGCGTGGCCTTCCTTGACCAGGGCAGGATTCGCGGCATCGGCACTCCCGACGAGATTCTGACGCGCTTTGCCGACGTGTTCAACCCGCCAGGCATCCAACACGACCATGCTGAAACTTTGTCGCAGCATAGTGAACCCGAGAACGTCATCGAAGTGGAACACCTGGTCAAGGCCTTCGGCTCGTTCCATGCCGTTGACGATATCAGCTTCACGGTCAAGCGCGGAGAGATTTTCGGTTTCCTCGGTGCCAACGGAGCGGGCAAGACCACGGCCATGCACATGCTCACGGGACTCAACCAGCCCACGAGCGGCACAGGCCGCGTGGTGGGCTATGACATCCGCACCGAGCATGAGCAGATCAAGAAGCACATCGGCTACATGAGTCAGCGTTTCTCGCTCTACGAGGACCTGACGGTAGCCGAGAACATCCGTCTTTTTGCCGGCATCTACGGCATGGATGACAAGGAGATCGCACGTAAGACCGACGAGTTGCTCGCTCGTCTTCGGTTTGCCGACCACAAGGACACGCTCGTGGCCTCGCTGCCGCTGGGATGGAAACAGAAACTGGCCTTCTCGGTCAGCATCTTCCATGAGCCGGGCGTGGTCTTTCTCGACGAGCCCACGGGCGGTGTGGACCCCGCCACGCGGCGCCAGTTTTGGGAACTCATCTATGAGGCAGCGGGCAGGGGCATCACCGTGTTCGTCACCACCCACTACATGGACGAGGCCGAGTACTGCGACCGCATCTCCATCATGGTCGATGGCAAAATCAAGGCCATGGGCACCCCCGATGAGTTGAAACGCAAGTATAACCAGCCCGATATGGACCACGTGTTCACCTATCTGGCACGCCAAGCCACCCGCAGCAGCGACTAAACCACCCAGAGGCATGAAACAGTTTATCTCATTTGTCATCAAGGAAGGCAAGCACATCCTGCGCGACAAGCGCACGATGCTCATCCTCTTCGGCATGCCGCTGGTGCTGATGCTCATCTTCGGCTTTGCCATCACTACCGATGTTAAGAATGTACGCACCGTGGTGGTGACCAGTTCGATGGATCACCTCACACAACAGGCGGTGGACAGGCTGGCAGCTTCGGAGTATTTCACCATCACCCAGGTGGTCGCTACGCCCCGCGACGCCGAGCGCGTCATCCGCAGCCAGAAGGCCGACATGGCCATCGTTTTCGGACCGGACTTTGCCTCCAAGCGCAGTGGTGTGCAGCTGATTGTCGATGGTGCCGACCCCAACATGGCACAGCAGTGGACCAACTATGCCACCGCAGTGATGCTGAATGCCGATGCCAGCGCCGTCAACACCAAGATGCTCTTTAACCCCCAGCTAAAGTCGGCCTACAACTTCGTGCCGGCCATCATGGGCATGCTGCTGATGCTGGTGTGCGCGATGATGACCTCCATTTCGATTGTGCGCGAGAAGGAGAAGGGCACGATGGAGGTGCTGTTGGTCTCGCCCGTCAAGCCGCTGATGATCATCATCGCCAAGGCGATACCTTATCTTGTGCTCGCTTTCGTCATCCTGGTCATCATCCTGCTGATGGCGCGGTTTGTGCTGGGCGTGCCCTTGGTGGGCTCGCTGTTCTGGATCGTCGTCATCTCGGTCATCTATATCCTGCTGGCGCTCTCACTGGGGCTGCTCATCAGCAATGTCGCCAAGACGCAGCTGGTAGCGCTACTGCTCTCAGCCATGGTGCTGCTGGTGCCCATCGTCATGCTTAGCGGCATGCTGTTCCCGGTGGAGTCGATGCCACGGGTCCTGCAGTGGATATCGGCTATCATACCGCCCCGATACTATATCGAGGCGATGCGCAAACTCATGATTATGGGTGTCGGCATCAAGGAAGTGGCCCGTGAGGTCTTGATTCTCGTGGGCATGCTTGCCTTGCTGATGGCACTCGCCCTGGCCAAGTTCAACAAACGACTCGAATAGCATCTCCACACAGCCATGACACTGAAATATCTCATACAGAAAGAGTTCACGCAGATTCGCCGCAATGCGTTCCTGCCCAAACTCATTGTCGTGTTCCCCATCATGATCATGTGTGTCATGCCGTGGGTGATGAACATGGAGGTGAAGAACATCAAGGTCACTGTGGTGGATAACGACCGCTCGACATTGTCACAACAGCTGGTACACAGCATCGAGGCCAGCAACTACTTTATCTTCAAGGGCCAACAGCCCACCTACCGCGCCGCTCTGCAAGGAATTGAGCAATCGCGTGCCGATGTCGTGATGGTCATTCCTCAGGACTATAGCCGCGATATGACGCTGGGCAACCAGCCCCAGGTGTTCATCGCCGCCAATGCCGTCAACGGCACCAAGGGGGCCATGGGCGGGGCTTACCTGACGCAGATTGTCACTGCCCGTGTCAGTCCCGACCTCGCCACCATGCAGTCACACGTGTCCACCTTGTTCCTGTACAACAAAAACCTGAATTTCAAGCTCTTCATGATTCCTGCCCTGTTTGCCATCGTGATGATGCTGATGACGGGCTTTCTGCCCGCGCTCAACATCGTGGGTGAGAAGGAGGCGGGCACCATCGAGCAGATCAACGTCACGCCCGTGAGCAAGTGGGCATTTATCCTCGCCAAGCTCATCCCCTACTGGATAATCGCCCTGTTTGTCATCACCGTGTGCCTGTTGCTGGCCTGGGCGGTCTATGGCATCACCTGCGTGGGGCCCTTGGCGCTGATTTACCTGCTCGTGATGCTACTGGCCCTGTTCTGGAGTTCCTTCGGCTTGATGATCAGCAACTACAGCGACACGATGCAGCAGGCCATCTTCGTGATGTGGTTCTTCGTGGTGATGATGCTGTTACTCTCGGGCCTGTTCACCCCCACCCGCTCGATGCCTTCGTGGGCCTATGCCACGACCTACGTCAACCCGATGTCCTACTTCATCGAGGCGGTGCGCACGGTCTTCATCCGCGGCGGCGGGTTCTCCGCCATCTGGCACCAGCTGCTCGCCCTGTTGTGCATCGGCTCCATCATGGCCACCTGGGCTGTTTTCAGTTACAAGAAAAACTCGTAAAATATCATTAAATTGAATAATTGTATTATCTTTGCGGATAGAATTACAATCTCTAAAAAGATAAACAATTATGAAACGATTACTGACCTCGATTGCATTACTGCTGACGTTCATCGCCAGCTGGGCCGATTCGCCCTTGACTTCAACGCACTTTGCCGAGGCCTATTCTGACCACGAGATGGTGCAGATGGCCAACGAAATGATGCAGTATGACATGCCCACCACGCTGCTCAACTTCCTGGCCGACAAGAGTCAGCCGGTTGATGTGCGGCTGGCCGTGATCAACAAGGTGGGCTGGAACTTTAACGGCACCTCGATGGGAGCACAACTCGGCGAGTACCTCATGGGCCGCTACAACGTCAAGACCGAGAAAAAACTCGTCAAGAAACTTGATGCCGGCACGCTGGCCGTCTATGCCTATGCCCGCGCAATGAGCGACTACTTCAATGTCACCGCAGCAAGCGAGCTGGGACACATGGCCGTGAACAAGAACAAAAACAAGAGCTTCAGCGTCGCGCTCATCTCGGCGCTCATCGATGCCCAGGTCTATCTCGACAGCGACTGGTCTATGATTTACAAGGTGGTGGCCAATGTATTGCACGACGGCTCACTGCACCTCGACATGCGCCAGGAAGCCATCGACAACATCATGGACTACATCAACCTCTACAGCGAGTACTAGCCGACTGTTACAGGACTAAGGGTTCATTTTAAGTTTGTACATCACACAAAGGTTGGCCGCCATCTATGACGTCCAACCTTTTTGATGCATTTATCCAATAGACCCCATTGAACCTGTATCCGACAAGATCACAATGCTTTATCTTTTCCTTGGGTCAATCGACAACGATAGTATAACTGCGTCCTGACTCAAACGGACCTTCATACTTACGGCCCTTGATGTAGAGACAGCCAAGGTCCTTGGAACTCTCCCATGACACCTCTGCTATGCCTCTGTCGTCAGTTTTGAAATCGCGAGTCATTCCACCAAAGAAGCCAGCGACGCTTCCGGCGACCGTGCAGTATTCAAGCGGCCACGTCTGCCCACTGCTTCCTCTCTTCATCACCTTAACGGTTATCCAGCCCATAATGATGTGTCTATTCGTCCATAATACACAAGTATCACGACTTCCTCATAATCACTTCGGCTCAAATACCCGTATCCTATTTCTACAGGCGCGGCATTCATAAATTACTTCGGTGCCAGCCGGCATTTCTTTCTCCTCGACGGCGTACATGTAATACCCGCAGGGACATTTCATTCCTTTTGCCATATCAAACAGAATTAAATAGTTAATAAATAATGAGAATTCATCCCGATAAACTAAGGGGGAATACTTTCTCTCGCAAAAATAAGACTTTTTTTTGAAAACCAAACAGCAAGACACTAAAAAACACCGAATCATCCTGAACATTAAAAAAACAGGCTCCTTGAGGGATTCCCTCTTGGAGCCTGGTAGCATTTTGCGGAATTAATTCTTTGGAAAGAACCGTCGTTGTCGGTTAGGCGTGCTTCTTAGCCTCGTCAACGATAGCCTTGAAAGCGGCGGGATTGTTCATAGCCAGGTCGGCGAGCACCTTGCGGTTGATCTCGATACCAGCCTTGTGAATCAGGCCCATCAGCTTGCTGTAGGAGAGGTCCTCCATGCGAGCGGCAGCGTTGATACGCTGGATCCACAGCGCGCGGAAGTTGCGTTTTTTCTTCTTACGGTCTGCGTAAGCATAGGTCAAACCCTTCTCCCAGGTGTTCTTAGCAACGGTCCAGACGTTCTTGCGAGCGCCAAAGTAACCCCTTGTAAGTTTTAAGATTTTCAGCTAGACATTCGGTTAATAAATAAAATGATAAAAATCTTCTTGATTAAAAGAATGTGACTGGAATGTGTATTACTTCACCAGGAGCTTACGCACGATAGGCATGTTGGCTTTGTCAACGATGCTGATCTTACCCAGGTTACGTTTACGCTTCTTGCTCTTCTTGGTCAGGATGTGACTCTTGTAAGCATGTCTTCTTTTAATCTTTCCGGTGCCGGTAAAGGTGAACCTTTTCTTCGCAGCGGAATTCGTGAGACCAGGCACTTACCAAGCCTGATGCTCTTCTTCTCTCACGTCTGGTTACTCCTCAACGGGAGTGTTGTCGTCCTGCTGAGCGGCACCGTTGGCATCGGGAGCTTCCTTAGCCTCTTTCTTCTTGCCGCTGCCGGGCTTCTTGGGCGACAGCATGATGGTCATGCGCTTGCCCTCGAGCACGGGCATCTGGTCCAGTTTGCCGTATTCCTCCAGGTCGTTGGCAAACCTGAGCAGCAGCACCTCGCCCTGTTCCTTGAACAGGATGGAACGGCCCTTGAAGAAGACATAACTCTTCACCTTGGCACCTTCCTTAAGGAAACCGATGGCGTGCTTCAACTTGAAGTTGTAGTCATGCTCGTCGGTCTGTGGTCCGAAACGAATTTCCTTGACCACGAGTTTGGTGGACTTCGCCTTCTGTTCCTTGGCATGTTTGCGCTGTTGGAACTTGAACTTCTGGTAGTCCATCACGCGGCACACGGGAGGCTCGGCTTGAGGCGCAATCAGGATGAGGTCCAGCTCTTGCTCCTCGGCGATTCTCAGGGCTTCGGCTATCGGGTAGATGCCCTGCTCCACGTTGTCACCCACCAGGCGCACCTCACTAGCGCGAATTTCATCGTTTATCGCATTGGTGTCTTGGTCATTCTTGCCGCTCATCTTGCGATTGCGGCCTTTAGGCCTGGTGGCATTGCTCGGGCGCTTAGGCCCTGGGCGATACGGTTTTTTGTTCATTCAGCAGTTTTACAATTGTTAGTATTATCGTGACAATCAAGCACTTCCATGCAGCCGTAGCCACACGGAAATGGCTTAAAAGTTGGTCATTTCTGCCACTTCGCGATTAATATCGGCTGCAAAGGTAGTAATTTTTTTCGAACCTTGATCACCTTCGCCCTGTTTTCTTATCACGATGAGCAGATAAGGGATGCGTTTGAGCTCGTTGTCACGGATCTTGCGGCCGATTTTCTCGTTGCGGTCATCGACGATAGCACGCACGTCAAGTTTGTTCAACTCATCAGCCACGTGGTGGGCATAGTCGTTGAACTTCTCGCTGATGGGCAGCACCACGCACTGGTCGGGCACGAGCCACAGCGGCAGCTTGCCGGCGGTGTGCTCGAGCAGCACAGCGACAAAGCGCTCCAGCGAACCGAAGGGTGCACGGTGGATCATCACGGGACGGTGCTTCTGGTTGTCGGCACCGGTGTACTCGAGCTGGAAGCGCTCGGGCAGGTTGTAGTCCACCTGGATGGTACCCAACTGCCAGCGGCGGCCCAGGGCGTCCTTAACCATAAAGTCGAGCTTGGGACCGTAGAAGGCGGCCTCGCCGGTCACCTGCTTGGCTACCAGGCCCTTTTCCTCACAGGCCTCGATGATGGCGCGCTCGGCCTTCTCCCATACCTCGTCGGTACCCACATACTTCTCCTTGTTATTGGGGTCGCGCAGCGAAATCTGAGCCTCATAGTTGAAGCCGAACACCTTGAAGATAAACGAGATGATGTCCATCACACCGAGGAACTCCTGCTTGAGCTGGTCCGGGGTGCAGAACAGGTGGGCATCGTCCTGCGTGAAGCTGCGCACGCGCGTCAGGCCGTGCAGCTCACCACTCTGCTCGTAGCGGTAAACGGTACCGAACTCGGCATAGCGGATGGGCAGGTCGCGGTAGCTGCGGGGAGCAGTCTTGTAAATCTCGCAGTGGTGGGGGCAGTTCATGGGCTTGAGCATGTACTCCTCACCCTCCTCGGGAGTGGTGATGGGACGGAACGAGTCCTTACCATACTTTGCATAGTGGCCGCTGGTCACATACAGCAGCTTGTTGCCGATGTGCGGCGTGATGACCTGCTGGTAGCCGTAGCGCTTCTGGATCTTGGCCAGCATGTCCTGCAGGCGGTTGCGCAGAGCGGCACCCTTGGGCAGCCACAACGGCAGACCCTGGCCCACGTTCTGGGAGAAGGCAAACAACTCCATCTCCTTACCAATTTTGCGGTGGTCACGTTTCTTGGCCTCCTCGAGCAACACGAGGTACTCGTCGAGCATCTTCTTCTTGGGGAAGGAGATACCATAGACGCGGGTCAGCTGGGGGCGGGTCTCGTCACCGCGCCAGTATGCGCCGGCGAGCGACATCACCTTCACGGCCTTGATAGCACCGGTGGAGGGGATGTGCGGGCCACGGCACAGGTCGGTGAAGTTGCCCTGGGTATAGGTAGTGATGTGACCGTCTTCCAGGTCATTGATGAGTTCGCACTTCAAGGTCTGTCCCTTGCCACCGAAGAATGTCAGGGCGTCGGCCTTGCTGATGTCGGCGCGCTGAACGGTCTCGTTCTTCTGGGCGAGCTCCATCATCTTTTTCTCAATCTTTGCGAAGTCTGCGTCGGTCAAGGGGTTGCCACCGGTGTCGATGTCATAGTAGAAACCGTTCTCGATAGCCGGACCGATACCGAACTGGATGCCCTCATAGAGCTCCTGCAGGGCCTCGGCCAACAGGTGTGCCGACGTGTGCCAGAAGGCGTGCTTGCCCTCGGCGTCTTCCCACTTGAAGAACTTGATATCGCCATCCATACAAATGGGGCGTGAGATATCCCATTCCTCGTCGTTTAATGATGCGGCCAGCACGTTGCGTGCAAAG
>CADBBK010000038.1 GCA_902792895.1 uncultured Bacteroidales bacterium
AATTTGGCGGCACCTCAACCATCGATGCAAGCATCATGGTGTTCGGTTTGCTCAAATTTTGCGTCTCTACATAGTACACGGGATATAGACATCCGCACCCCGGGTGGAATGCAGATGCCTAATTGCTTGTTATCTAGGTTGTACTAGATGTTGTCCGAGTTGTCTGAAAAGGATTTACTTCAGGCCACGGTTGCGGAGCAGGGCATCGGAGGTCGGAGCCTGGCCACGGAACTGCTTGTAGAGTTCCATGGGATCCATGGTGTCACCCGACTCCAGGAGCTTGCGGAAAGCGTCGGCGGTAGCCTTGTCGAAGCAGCCAGCCTTCTCAAATGCCATGTAGCCGTCGGCCTCCAGCACCTGTGACCAGAGGTAGGTGTAGTAACCGCAAGCATACTGGTCATCGGCGAAGATGTGCTTGAAGTAGGGGCTGCGATAACGGAACTCGACGAGTGCGGGCATGTTGAGTTGGGTCTTCACATCCTGCTCAAAGGCCTTCACGTCGATAGCCTTGGCCTCCTCGGGGGTCCAGGCTTTCTTGTGCCAATACAGATCCAGCAGGGCAGCACCCACGAGTTCGGTGGTCATGAAGCCCATGTTGAACTGAGCGCTCTCGTTGAGTTTCTGCACGAGGCTGTCGGGGATGACTTCACCGGTCTTGTAGTGACGGGCATAGTTCTTCAATACCTCAGGCTCAAATGCCCAGTGCTCGTTGATCTGCGAGGGCAACTCAACGAAGTCACGGTCGGTGTTGGTACCTGCCAGGCCACGATACTGCACGCGGGTCAGCATGCCGTGGAGGGCATGTCCGAACTCGTGGAAGACGGTCTGTACCTCATCCCAGGTGAGCAGCGAGGGAGTATCACCGGCGGGAGGAGTCATGCTAGCCACATTGTAGATGATGGGACGGATGTTCTCACCACCGTAGTTATAAGCCTCCTGCATGGCTTCCATCCAAGCACCCTGAGCCTTGACGGGACGGGGCAGGTAGTCGGTCATGAAGACGGCGAGGTGCTTGCCCTCGGCATCCTTCACGTCATAGACCTTGACCTCGGGGTGGTACTTGGGAGCATCGGGCATCTCCTCGAAGGTGAGGCCGTAGAGCTTGTTGGCGGCAAAGAAGATACCGTTCTTGACCACGCTGTCGAGTGCGAAGTAGGGACGCACGTCGTCCTCGCTGAAGTTGAACTTTTCCTTCTTCACCTTCTCGGCATAGTAGTAATAGTCACAAGCCTCAAACTCGGCGGTGTCGCCATGAGCGGCAGCATAGGCCTTCATGTCGGCAACTTCCTGCTCCACCTTCTTGATAGCGGGGCGGAAGAGCGACATCAGCAGGTCCTCGGCAGCCTTGGGCGTCTTGGCCATGTAGGGATCGGTGGCATAGTCGGCATAGGTGTTGAAGCCGAGCAGGTTAGCCTTCTGCTGGCGGAGCAAGAGGATGTTGCGGATGTTCTCGGTGTTGTCCCACTTGTCGCCGTGGCTGGCGGTGGTGGTGTAGGTCTCGTACATCTTGCGGCGCAGGTCGCGGCTGTCGGCATAGGTCAGCACGGCGAGGCGCGTCGAAGCGGTAGCGGTGAAGGCCCACTGTCCCTTCTTGCCCTTGTCGGCGGCAAGCTTGGCGGCATTGTCGATGATGCCCTGGGGCAGACCCTTGAGGTCCTCTTCCTTGTCGATGAAGAAGACGCAGTTGTCCATGTCGTGCATCACGTTGTTACCGAAGTTGAGCTTGAACTTACCCAGCTTGCTGTTGATCTCCTTGAGGGTGTCCTTCTGGGCAGCGGTGAGCAGGGCACCGTTGCGCACAAACTCCTTGTAGTACTTCTCGGTGAGGCGCTTCTGAATGGGATCCAAGCCCAGGTTGTCGGCGTTGTCATAGACGGCCTTTACCTTGGCAAAGAGGCTGTCGTTCATGTACATGCCGTCGCTCTGTTTGGTGAGCATGGGCAGCAGATCCTCGGAGAGTTTTTGCATCTCCTCGGTGTTGTCACTGCTACTGAGTGCATTGAACACTCTCGACACCTTGTCCAGGATGCGGCCGCTGTTGTCCAGGGCCAGGATGGTGTTCTCGAAGTTGGGGACTGCCGTGTTCTTGATGATGGAATCAATCTCGGCGTTCTGCTCAGCAATACCAGCCTCGACGGCGGGCATGTAGTCACCGTAGGTGATCTTGTCAAACGGCGGGATGCCGTACTCGTTGGCGTACTCCGACATAAACGGATTGTTCTCGTTGGATTTCTTGTCACAGCTGCTCACCAGCACGAGTGCAGCGAGCGCCAGGACGGTGAATAAAACTTTCTTCATTTTTCTCAATAGTCTTAAGTTAATATATTATATATAATGTAATTATCAATTCTCGTCCACCACGGGATGGTGGTTGTAGTCGATGTCAAAGGTCAGCAGCAGCGGGTAATGGTCGCTGCTGCCACCGGTGAGGCGCTCGGCGGCGATGGCCAGCAGGTTGCCGCGGTAGAGCACATGGTCGATGCGGTAGCACAGGTGGTGACGGTTGTAGGTGCGCGCATAGCCGTTGCCGGCATCACACCAGCCGTCGCGCAGGTCGTTGCCGCGGATGACGCGATAGACATGGGATGCGGGCACGTCGTTCATGTCGCCGCACACGATCACGTTGTCGGGCGAGGCGTCGATGGCGGCACGCAACTGGGTGGCATTGTCGCCGCGCAGGGTGAACGACCGCCGCATGCGCTCCAGCGCCGAGGGCTTGACTTCTGGCGAGACGCGGACGTGCTTGGTCTGGCCGAAACTCAGGTTATAAGACTGGAGCCTGAAGTTGAAGAGCCTGAGCTGTTTGCCGTCAGGGAGCTGCAGGTCGTAGTAGCGTGCGATGTAGGACGTCATGTCGCGGTTATAGCCCAGCGGCGAGCGCATGTGCTGCGGCTCACCCACGGGATGTGTCGCGAAGGGATAGCGCGACATGATGGCCAGGCCGTCGGAGCCCGCGTGGCGGTAGGGATAGCGCTTCTCTATCTCGCCCATGAACGGAGCCACCGATTGCATATCGGCCCAGTCCAGTCCGCCTGCCGCGCCCTCCTGCAAGAGGACGACATCGGGGTCAGCATCGAGGATGAGGCGCATCGTGGCCGAGGGGACACTGCTCAGTGCAGGGTCGTTGTAGTTAAAGGCCAGCACGTTATAGGTCATCACCTTGAGCATCGACGTGCGCTCGGCGGGAATGGCCGGGGCCGTCTCGGAGGTGTTGAACGGCAAGTAGAGCCTGGTGACGGGGAACACCACAGCCACCGCCACCACCAGCGGCAGTAGAGCGAACCAGCGCCGCCACAGCAGCGCCACCAGCATCAGTGCCAGGGAGACGATGAACATGGGCATGAAAGCCAGCATCAGGAACGGTGCGGGCAAGAAACTCTCGGGATTGATGCGCCCGGCATAGGCACAGCACACCGTGAGCACGGCAGCGATGACTGCCAGTATCTCGATGGTGCGGTTAGGTTTCTTTTTCTTGCGTCGGTAATGTCTATAGTCGTGTGATTGATATGCCATATCTTGATTCTTTTTACCTTAAATGAATGCTCAGGGCGTGCGACGTCGCGACACCTTGAACAGTTTGTCCCGTTCCTCGTCGGTCAGGGCATCATAGCCTGCCGCCTTGATCTTACCCAGGATGATATCCAGTTCCTCCTCGGTCACGCCGTCGTCGGGCACCAGGGACGCCGGCTGCTGGCGTTGGGACGTGCCGGAGGGCGTTGACTGGCCAGCGCTCGGCTTGCTGCGCTTGAAACGCGGCAGGTGCAACGAGCGGCCATTGAACAGTCCTGCCATCCAATCGATGAAGGCATTGAGGGGCCGCGTGATGTCACGGCCACGACGGATGCCCATGCCATACCACAGGCCCATGAGGGCGCCGCCCAGGTGGGCGATTGCGGTGCCCGGATTGCCGCTGTCGATGCTGATCAAGGCAAACACCACCGTCACGATTGCCACCCACTTGATGGACACCTCGCCCAAGAAGAGCAGACCGATCTTGTAGTCGGGGACATAGGCCGCCACAGCCACCACGACAGCGATGACCGATGCCGAAGCGCCAATGAGGCTGGGCATGAAGCTGCCCCCGCCCTTGACATAGGGCAGCAGGTTGCACACCAGCAGGTAGAGCACGGCGCCTCCCAGTCCGCCCAGCAGGTAGAGCCCCGTGAGCTGCTTGGGAGAGAAGAACTCCATGAAGATGCGCCCCAACCAATAGAGCCACAACATGTTGAACAGGATGTGCAGCAGGCCGTAGTGGGAGAACATGTAGGTGATGATCGTCCAGGGACGGTGCAGCAGTTGCCACAAGTCGGACGGCATCTCCACCCACCCCAGCAGCCAGGAGCTATCGGCCCCGAACAGCAAGCCACCCAGCACAAGCAAACGCAGGATGACGAACACACCGATGTTGATGAAGATGATCCTCATCAACATCGACCCTTGTGAGTAGGTGCGCTTGATATCGTCAATAAAAGCCATTGCGACGCGTCAGGGTGCCATTATGCTTCCAGTACAAAATCATGATGATGCCGGCAAGCATGCCGCCCAAGTGAGCATAATGGGCAATGTGGTCCATGGAGCCATTGATACCGAAGAACAGCTCGACCAGGCCGTAACCGATCACCATCCACTTGGCCTTGATGGGGAACGGGAACGGGATGATGAACATGGGCATATTGGGGAACAGCATACCGAAGGCCAGCAGCAAGCCAAACACAGCGCCCGAAGCGCCGACCGTGACCATGTGATTATAGAACTGGCTCATCGTGAAGTCGGCCTGTCCAGCATTGATCATCCTAATAACGTCATCGGCCGACAGTCCTGCCGGGTTGCCCACATAACCGAGCAACACGTCCTGCCACGAGAATTGCCATACCAACTCCTGAACCAGGGCGGCGCCGATGCCGCACGAGATGTAGTAGAACAGATAACGCTTGGAGCCCAACATGCGTTCAAGCAGACTGCCGAACATCCACAACGAAAACATGTTGAAGAAGATGTGGGTGAACCCACTCGTGTCGTGCATGAACATATAGGTGAACAACTGGGCTACGTTGAACTGGCTCCCCTTCCAGAAGTGGAGACCCAACCACTGCTCCAAATCGATAATTCCCGCTTGACGGAATGCCAACGTTGCCAGCCACATGAGCAAATTAATCACTAACAGATGTTTAGTGACCGGCATGATTGACGACAAAAAAGAACGGTTATTGCTCTGCATGATAAGTGACTTGTTTTGACGCACAAAAGTAACGAAAAACTCCCGAATTAGCGCGATTTAAGGCCCCAAAATGGCAAAAAATGGCTTTTTTCATAAAAAAAGCACAATTTTTTTGTCTTTTTTTTTGGTGAACGTGTTGTTTTACTTATATTTGCGGATAGAAATCAACATTTTAGTTATTCACAATACAAATTTGTTTAATTTAAATTATCACTATGAACAAGACTGAATTAGTACAAGCAATTGCCGAGAAGGCTAATCTCAACAAGACTCAGGCTAAGGCTGCTCTCGATGCAACCATCGAGGCTATTGGTGGCGCACTCAAGAAGGGTGACAAGATCGCCCTTATCGGTTTCGGTACCTTCCAGGTAGTGAAGAAGGACGCTCGCGAGGGCATCAACCCCGCTACCAAGCAGAAAATCAAAATCGCCGCAAAGAAAGTCGTTAAGTTCAAAGCTGGTGCCGACCTCGCCAAGAAGGTGAACACCAAGAAGTAATCAGCACTAGCCCGATTCTTCACACTGATTCGGCTTGGACGGCCCCGCGTGCCGTCAGTCCCGAAAAACCTTATTGTGCCTGCCACACCCACCGACGGTGTGACAGGCACTTGTTTTTTGCCCGACGGGGGTGACCATTTTGGGGCATTTAGTCGAAAAAAATGGAAAATAACTGGGCAGGCAAGCAAAAGTTTTATTATATTTGCGAGTTGAAACCTACGGGTTTTAATTTCGACTCTTAAAAATCATTATCGTTATAATAACCAATAATTTACAGGCTTATGAAAAATTTCTTTACCCGCGAGACCTGGCTACGCCGCCTGTCACTGGCGATGCTGCTCATGTCGGCTGTGGCGGCAGTGAACGCTGCCAACATCACGGTTGATGGCATCAACTACACCACCAAGAGCGACGGCACAGCCACTATTGCCAAGTACACTATCGTCAAGGCAACGGCTACAACGCCTGCCGACACGCTCTACTACAAGGGCGACATCGTCATCCCCGAGAAAATCACCTACGAGGATGTGGAGTACACCGTGGTCGCCACGGCTGCCAACTCCTTTGTCGGCTGCCGCGAATTGACGAGTCTGACCTTGCCCGCCACCTGTGTGACCATCGGACGCAACTCGTTCAAGGACTGCTCTGCTCTCCAGTACAGCCCTCTCCCTTCCACTGTAACCAGCGTGGGCAGTGGTGTATTCAACGGCTGTACCAGTCTGGAAGAAGTCGTCATCTATCCCGGCTGGAACAAACCCATCAGCGAGGAATTTGCCAACTGCCCGAACCTGAAACGACTGATTATCAGTGATGGTTCCACCCCCGTGGTGATGAAGCTGACCACCTTTGGCTCCTCGCCCGAAGCACGTTCTGCTCTGGCCAGCATCAATTACATCTATATGGGCCGCAACGTGGATGCCAGCGCCTATACCAACGCCGATCAACCCTTCCACAACATGCCGGGCCTGAAGACACTGGTCATCGGTGGTGAAACCACGACCATCCAGGGCACCACGTTCCAGGGCTGTACGGCACTGAACGCTGTCACTTTCCAGAACAACAACGTGACCAGCATCGGCAACAGTGCATTTGCCAACTGCACCTCGCTGGCATCGATTGCATTGCCCGAGGGCGTGACCACCATCGAGCAGAGCGCGTTCAACGGTTGCCGCAACCTGACGGAGTTTTCCATGGGCGACAACGTGACCAGCATCGGCATCACCGCGTTCTACAACACGGGCCTGACCTCGATCAACTTCCCGAGTGCGCTGACCACCATCGGGCAGAGCGCCTTTGAGAACAGCAAACTGAGCGGTGACATCACCCTGCCCGGCAACCTGACGGCCATCGGCACCCAGGCCTTTGCAGGCACCCAGTTGACCAGCGTGAGCATCCCCGCCAGCGTGACCAGCATCGGCCAGGGCGCATTCGCCCCGATTCCCACGCTTGCCGGCATTACCCTTGCTGAAGGCAACACCGCCTTCAAACTCGAGAACGGCGTGCTGCTCAATGCTGCCGGCACCCGTCTGCTGGTATCGGCCCACGAGGGGGAAATCGGCACCAACTACAGTAATGCCACAGTAACCACTATCGACAACTACGGCCTGGCATACGCCCCATTCTCCACCGTTGACCTGCCCGCGCTGAAGACCATCGGCAACTACGGTTTTGCCTACAGCGACATCGAGTCCTACACGCTGGACAAGAGCGTGACCGTGGGCCAGAACGTGTTTGCCGGCTCTGCCTTGAAGTCGATCGTCATCGGCGAAGGCCGCAACGAGATTCCCCAGGGCTTGTGCGCCGGTTGCCAGCAGCTGACCAGCGTCACGCTGCCCACGACCACGACCAACATGATGCGTAACTGCTTTGAGGGCTGCACGGCACTCGATCAGATGGAGATTCCCGCCAACGTGAACTACATGGAGCCGGGCTCGGTTCCCGCCACCATCAGTGAACTGCGTGTGCTCAATGTCAACACGCCCGCCCTTGCCGCCGGCGTGTTTAACGAGAGCCAGCACAATGTCATCTGTAAGGTGGCTCCCAGCTCGGTAGAAGCCTACCAGAACGCCAACCAGTGGCGCTATCTGACCATCGTTGCCGACGAGACCATCTCGGGCGAAGGCTCCACCCTGGGCTGTCCCGAGGGCCTGTACTTCGCCACCACGGGCGGCAGCCTGATGTACATGGACGAGAACGGCAGCATCGTGAACACCAACTTCAATGCCGGTGAGCATGCCTTCACGCTGCACAACTACAAGAACCGCGTCTATGTCGCTGTGGCCGGCCACAACTTCACCTACCAGGATCCCAACCAGCCCCTGGGCGACGGCGAGCTGTTCTATGTGAACAACACCAACGGCATCTTCTATCGCGTGACCGTATTAAATAATGTGGGCTACGCACCCAGCGAGGACCCGTTCACGATGTACATCGACGAGAACGAGAACAAGATCTACATCAGCGACCGCAACGTGGGTATCCACGAGCTGAACGCCGACACCACGGGCCTTTACGGCCAGCAGCCCTTCCTGCTGCAGAACCAGTGGCTGCCCTACTACAACGACGAAATTTCGTGGGGCTCGATCACCGGTGGCTTCACCCAGGACAAGCACGGCATCTTCTGGATGAGCAAGAAGTTCAACGGCGTGTGCCTGCTGCGTTTCACCAAGGCTGACATCTATCCTGACGGCGGTGCCGGCAAGCCCAAGCACTTCAATGCCCTGTTCAAAGATGCCATCATCAAGACCTTCTACCTTGACGAGGAGAACGGCTACCTGTACATGCAGGTACAGACCGACCCGTTCGGCTGCGTGCCCGGCATCTACCGCATCGCGCTGAGCAGAATCGAGAACATGGAGACCGGTGCCGATGTTGAAGGCAACGGAGAACTGCACATCGCCGACTGCGAACTCATCGACGACTCTCCCATCAAGAAGGAGGGTGCCGAGGACAGCGGTGAAATCGCCAACGTGGCCCAGATCAACAGCGACGGCGAGTACATCTACTGGAGCTATATCGCTCCCGCCAGTGACGATCAGGCCATACGCAAGAGCATTCCACTGGACGAGAACAACCCGTTGCACCACAGTGGCATCAAGTGCCTGCGCGCCAAGCCCAACGAGGACGGCACGATGTCCAACGAGGTGATGTTTGCCGTTGAAGGAGTCGAGGCCTATGGCGTGTGCGGTAAGCTCTACCTCAACCCCGTTGGCCCGCAGCCCGGCCTGAAGGGCGACGTGAACGGCGACGGCGAGATTACCGTGGCCGACATCAATGTCATCATCGACATGATTCTCAGCGGCACGTTCGAGGCAAGGGGTGACGTGAACGGCGACCATGAGGTGACCGTTGCCGACATCAATGTGGTGATCGACATCATCCTGCACAAGTAATACTACAATCCATAGCTTAAGGAGCGCGGGCGACGACGGTTGCCCGCGTTTCCTGGTTATTGGGGATGAGGAATGATGGGGTGAGATGGGGAGGTATGGGCATAAAAAATGGATTAACCATTCTATCATCACGACAGTAAAGTTAATCCGAAACTCTTTGATAAATCAAATGATTTTCCCTTTTATGCGCTACAAAGATAATATGATTTTGTCACATACAAAACTTTTTTCATTTTTTTTTCCAAAAATCTTCACTGCCAATGGACTTTAAACCGCTTTTTTGTGATTAGAAATGCGGTCAACGACCAATGCAATGGCACCGTCACCGGTCACATTACAGGCGGTGCCGAAGCTGTCCATGGTAATGTACAGGGCAATCATCATGGCCTGTTGCTCGGCTGTGAACCCGAGTATGGACTGCAGGACTCCCAGAGCCGCCATGATGGCTCCTCCAGGCACACCTGGTGCTGCCACCATCATCACGCCGAGCATGAGGATAAAGCCCGTGAACGAGGCGATGCTGATGTTGCCGCCCTGCATGAGCAGCAGTGCCACGGCGCAGGCTGTAATCTTCATCGCACTGCCCGACAAGTGAATCGTGGCACACAGAGGAATCACAAAGCCGCCGATACCGTCGCTCACGCCGTTCTTCTTCACCTGCTTGAGGGTGACGGGAATAGTGGCTGCCGACGAGGCGGTGCCCAGGGCGGTGAAATAGGCCGGGAGCATGTTGTACAGGGCCTTGAAGGGATTGCGGTGAGCGATGAGGCCTGCAATGCAGTACTGGAACACCAGCAGCAGGATGTGCATCACAAAGATGACACCGATGATGGCGATGAACACATTGATGATGCGCCATGCCTGGCCCGAGAACGACATGTTGAGGAATATCGAGAAGATGTAGATGGGCAGGACGGGAATCAGGGCCACCTCGATGGTCTTGGAGATGATGTCACGGAACTCGCTGCAGAGCGACTTGAGCTGCTGGGAGCCAAAGAATGAGATGCCCAGTCCCATGACGAATGCCAATATCAGAGCGCTCATCACGTCGAGCAACGGCGGAATCTCGATGGTGAAAAAGGGCTGCAGCTCCTCGGTGGGAGCAACGGCCTGGGCGGCTGCAGCCTTGTCGATGAGCGAGGGGAAGATGCCCGTGCTGACAAAGTAACTGAAAAAGCCCGAAAAAATCGTGTCGCCATAGGCAATGAGGGCCGTGATGAGCAGCAAACGGCCCGCTCCCTTGCCGATGTCGGCGATGGCAGGCGTCACCAGTCCCACGATGATGAGCGGGATGAGGAACGAGAGGAAATGACTGAACACGCTGTTGAAGGTGACAAAACACCTGACAGCCCACTGAGGGAAGAACATACCGCAGATAACGCCGACGAAAATGGCGATAATGACACGAGGCAAGAGGCCTATCTTGGATGGTTTCATGTGAAATAGGATAATTTTTGGCAAAGGTAATAATTTTTATTATTATATTTGCGTTTTTATTGAAGAGGCATGGCGATTCCTGGACGGGCTGGACGGACTGGATTAACTGGATTAACTGGATTAACTGGACGGGCTGGACGAACTGGATTAACTGGATTAACTGGACGGGCTGGAGTGACTGGATGGGGGTGTCATGCTGGAGTAAAGTGATTGAAGATGATAGAGATTGTTAGATATGATGCCTCGATGGCTGCGCGGTGGGATGAGTTTGTCCGCACGAGCCGCAACGGCACGTTCCTGCATCAGCGCGGCTACATGGACTACCACAGCGACCGTTTTACCGACTGCTCACTCATGGCCCTGCACGACGGCAAGTTGTGTGCCCTGCTGCCGGCCAATGTCGATGGCGACACGCTGTGGTCGCACCGTGGTCTCACCTACGGCAGCTGGATTGTGCCGCTCAAGCACTTCGACGCAACAGTGATGCTCGAAGTGATGGACGCTGCCATGGCATGGCTGCGCGCCAACGGCATCAAGCGGCTGGTCTATAAGCCTGTGCCACACATCTACCACCGCTACCCGTGCGAGGAGGACCTGTATGCGCTCTTCCGTCACGGGGCACGGTTGACCGAGGCCAACATCTCGACAACCATTGACCTGACCTGTCCGCTGCCGCTGGACCGCGGCAACAAGAGCGGCGCCAATGCGGCACGCAAAGCCGGCATCCAGGTGGGTCCGAGCGACGACTGGAAGGGCTACTGGCAACTGCTGTCGTCGTTGCTCGACGAGCGCTACGGCACGAGACCCGTGCACACGCTCGACGAGATGCGGCTGTTGCAGCAGCGTTTCCCCCACTCCATCGTCCTGTACACGGCAACCCTGGACGGCGAACTGCTGGCAGGCGTGGTGATGTACCTGTCGATGCCCGTTGCCCACTGCCAGTACATCGGCGCCTCGCCGCGCGGCAAGGACAGCAAGGCGTTGACGCTGCTGTTTGAGTACCTCATCGGCGAGAGTGCGAAGCAGGGCTACAGGTACTTTGACTTCGGCATCTCCAACGAGGACCACGGGCGCTACCTCAATGAGGGCCTCGTGAGGCAGAAGTCCCGCCTGGGCGGCCGCGGTATCATCTACAACACGTTTGAAATCACCCTCTAACAGCATCCTGTGACGCATTGATGGCAGGCAAGAGCAGCAACATATCCCGCATGGCGATGAAGGCAATGGGCCTCTTCGGCGGCGTACAGGTGATGGGCATCCTGTGCTCCATCATCCGCACCAAGTTGGTCGCCCTGTGGATCGGACCGGTGGGCATCGGACTGTTCGGCCTGTTCAACAATGCGCTCGAGATGATATCCACCGGCACCAACCTAGGCATCCGTTCCAGCAGTGTGCGCGACATTTCACAGGCCCTCGAGCAGAGCGACCGCGGGCTGGTGGCCCGCATGATTGCCGTGGTGCGCAAGTGGTCGCTGTGGCTGGGACTGGGGGGAGCATTGCTCACGATTTCCCTCGCCCCGTTGTTAAGCGAGTTGACCTTTGGCGACCAAACGCACATCTGGGGATTTGTAGCCCTGAGTGCGGCAGTGCTGCTGCAGGCATTGACCAACGGCGAGTATGCCGTGCTCCAGGGCACGGCCCGCCTCAAGCGGCTGGCCAGTGTCACGCTATGGGGCACGATTGTGGGCCTCGCCGTATCAGTGCCGCTGTTCTACCTGCTGCGTGAGCGCAGCATCCTGCCGTCGATCATCGCCTATGCCCTGGCGTTGGCAGCCTTTGCATGGATGTTCCGCAACCGCGACTACCCTGCTGCAGCAGTTAGTCGCCGCGAGACCTTCGATATGGGCAAGGGCTTTGTGCGCCTGGGCATCTACATGACGCTAGGCAACTTCGCCTCCATCCTTGCCAGCTATGCCTTCAACGCCTGGCTCAATGTCCATGCGGGCACCGAGCAGGTGGGCTTTTATCAAGCCGGATATACATTAATAAATAAATATACAGGCCTTATTCTCACCGCTCTGGGCATGGAATACTATCCGCGCCTGGCCAAGGTCGCCGACAGCCGCTTGAGGCTACGGGCCTTCGTTTCGCAGGAAATCAACGTCGCCATTGCCGTGATGGCACCCGTGGTGGCCCTGTTCATCCTGCTGCGCGAACTGGTGGTGTGGATACTCTACACCCCCGAGTTCAACGTCATCCTCACCTTTGTGTCGTGGGGCATGGTGGGCACGGTGCTGCGCACGCTGTCGTGGTGCCTGGCGTTCACCATCCTGGCCAAGGGCGACGGCAAGACCTACCTGTGGACCGAGGTTGCCAGCGCCGTGATCAACCTGGTGCTGAACATCCTCTTCTACCGCTGGTGGGGACTCACGGGGCTGGGCATGGCCTTCCTGGTATCCTACCTGTTGTACACCCTCATCGTGGCAGTGGTCTATTTCAGGATTTACCGCCTGTCGGTATCCCCGGCTAGCCTGTACAACCTGCTGTGGACCCTGGCCGTGGCCGCCGGCGTGATGGCAGCCATGGAAGGCGGGGTGATGCCCATTGCCATCGTCCTGACCGCTATCAGCGCCATCGTCGCCGCCAGGCAGATTGTGACCCTGTGGCGCCGATGATAAAGACGAAAACGCCGTCCCTCAGCCGAACTATCACCAGCACAGCACAATATCGGTCACCGAATCCAGTAGCCAACTTCACCGTCAACGGTTAATTTTTAATAAAAAGGGGCAATTTTATTAACAGACCGTTGCCCTATATGAATTTTATTGTATATCTTTGCAGCGACAAAAACCAACGTATTATTCGCGAGGGATCTCACTATAAACGGCTGAGATTCTTCTAATTTTTTGAATCTTAAAAATTATAACAAAAAACACAGTATTTAGCATGGCTATTACTTACATGACACAGGAAGGCTACGACAAGAAGATGGCTGAGCTCAAGCATCTGGAGAATGTCGAACGTCCCGACGTCGTTCGCGCCATTGTCGAGGCCCGCGATAAGGGTGACCTTTCAGAGAACGCAGAATATGATGCTGCCAAGGAGCGCCAAGGCATGCTCGAGGCTAAGATTGCCGAGCTGAAATCGCTCATCGCATCGGCCCGCATTATCGACGAGAGCAAGATTACTACCGACGAGGTGCATCTGCTCAACAAGGTGACCATCAAGAACGTGAAGACCAAGGCCAAGGTGACCTACACCATCGTCACCGAAGCTGAGGCCAACCTGGCCGAGGGCAAGATTTCGGTTTCCACGCCTATCGCAAGGGGCCTGCTGGGCCACAAGGTGGGCGAGACCGTGGAAGTGACCGTTCCCGCCGGACAGCTCAAGTTTGAAATCCTGAAAATTGAGGTTTAACCACACAGCACTATGGCAAGCATTTTCAGCAGAATCGTCGCTGGCGAAATTCCCAGCTACAAGGTAGCCGAGGACGAGAACTACTACGCATTCCTCGACATCAGCCCCAAGACCAAAGGTCACACCCTGGTAATCCCCAAGCACGAGGTGGACTACATGTTTGACCTCGACGAGGAAGAGTATGCCGGACTGTGGGCATTTGCCCGCAAGGTGGCCAAGGCTCTCGAGCAGGCCGTTCCCTGCCAGCGCATCGGCATCGCCGTGCTGGGCATGGAGGTTCCCCATTGCCACATCCACCTCATCCCGCTGCAGACCGAGGGTGACCTGTTCAAGCGTTCCACGCTGACCTTGCCCGCCGAGGAGATGCAGGCCATCGCAGCTGCCATTGCAGCCAAGATGTAAACAGCGACATCACATTGACTGTCATTCATACGACGTCCGTCCCACCCGCGTGGGGCGGGCGTTTTTTTGTGCAAACTCCCCTGCTGAGGCCCCTGTGAGGGCAATGAAAACAGGCATTACGAGATGATGCCGTGTCCATGCAAGACATCGATTGTTTTGAGAAATTCCACTTTTGGCCAAAAAGTGGAAATTTTCTTTGTGTAATTGGGGAATTTAGTGTAACTTTGGCAGTTTGAACAAGACATCAACCTTATATAAACTGAACCAAGTTATGTACGACGAGAAATTATTACAGGAAGTGACCGCAAAGGCCCAGACGTGGCTTAGTGAGAGTTATGACGAGCAGACGAGAGCCGAAGTTCAAGCCATGCTCGACAACGAGGACAAAACCGATCTGGTAGAGTCGTTCTACAAAACGCTCGAATTCGGTACCGGCGGCCTGCGTGGCATCATGGGTGCCGGCTGTAACCGCATGAACATCTACACGGTGGGCAGCGCCACACAAGGCCTGGCCAACTACCTGAACGAAGCCTTCAAGGACATGGAGCAGATTTCGGTGGTTGTGGGCCATGACGTGCGCAACAACAGTCGCCTGTTTGCCGAGACCGTTGCCAACATCTTCAGCGCCAACGGCATCAAGGTGTATCTGTTTGAGGGCCCCCGCCCCACTCCCGAGGTGAGCTATGCCATCCGTCGCCTGGGTTGCCAGAGCGGTGTGAACATCACCGCCTCGCACAATCCCAAGATCTACAACGGCTACAAGGCCTACTGGGATGACGGTGCTCAGGTGATTGCTCCCCATGACGTGAACATCATCAATCACGTCAATGCCATCAAGGACGTCAGCGAAATCAAGTTCAAAGGTAATCCGGACCTGATTCAGATCATCGGCGAGGACGTGGACGGTCCCTACATCGAGGAAATCCACACCCTGTCGCTGAGCCCCGATGTGTGCAAACGCCATCACGACCTGAAGATTGTTTATACCCCCATCCATGGCGTGGGACGCTACATCATCCCCCGCTCCATCGAGCGCTGGGGCTTTGACAACATCATTCACATCCCCGAGCAGGACATCATGAGCGGCGACTTCCCCACAGTGGACTCGCCCAATCCCGAGATGCCCAGTGCGATGCAGATGGCTGTAGCCAAGGCCGAAGAGGTTCAAGCCGATTTAGCCCTCGCCAGCGACCCCGATGCTGACCGCATCAGCCTGGTGATCAAGAACACCAAGGGCAAATATGAGCTCGTGAACGGTAACCAGATCCAGATTATCTTCCACTATTACCTGATGGTACGCAACCGTGAGCTGGGTAAGCTCAAGGGCGACGAGTACATTGTCAAGACCATCGTGACCAGTGAGACCATCGCCAAGATTGCCCGCAAGGAAGGCATCAAGATGTTTGACTGCTTCACTGGCTTCAAGTGGATTGCACAAGTCATGCGCGAGATGGAAGGCAAAGGTCGCTACCTGGGTGGCGGTGAGGAGAGCTACGGCTTCCTGCCCGAGACCTTCGTCCGCGACAAAGACGCCGTATCGTCCATCCCCTTGATGTGCGAGATTGCTGCCTGGGCCAAGGATAAGGGCATGACCTTGAACGACCTGTTCATTGACCTGTACATCAACTACGGCTACAGCAAGGAGCGCGGCATCAGCGTCGTACGTCCCGGCAAGAGCGGCGCCGACGAGATTGCCCAGATGATGGTCAACTTCCGCGAGAACCCGCAGCAGGCCATCGACGGCTCGCCCGTGGTACTCATTAAGGACTTCCAGAAGCTTGAGCAGCGCGACATGCGCACCGGCGAGGTGACCAAACTCGTCATGCCCGCCACCAGCAATGTGCTGCAATACTTCACCGAGGACGGCACCAAGGTATCCATCCGTCCGTCGGGCACCGAACCCAAGATCAAGTTCTACATCGAGGTGCATGACACCCTCGACAAGAAGGAGAACTACGACGCCAAGAACGAGTGGGCCGACCAGAAGATCGACCGCATCTGTGAGTCCTTGGGAATCGCGTAATTAGAAACCATTAATATCAACCAAATAACAAACAATTTTAAAAACAAAATTAATTTTATGTCAGAAAAGATTCAGACTTTAAGAGACTCTGCAGGAATGCGCTGGACAGCGCTGCTGTTACTCGCTTTGGGTATGTTCTGCAGTTACATTTTCATGGACATCCTGTCGCCCATCAAGGACTTGATGGAAACAACTCGCGGATGGGATTCCACTTCTTTCGGCAGAATGCAAGGCAGTGAGGTATTCCTCAATGTATGGGTATTCTTCCTGATTTTCGCAGGTATCATCCTCGACAAGATGGGTGTGCGCTTCACGGCAGTTCTTTCGGGTGCCGTGATGCTCATCGGTGCCATCATCAAGTGGTATGCCGTTAGCGATGCATTCATCGGAACCGGTTTGGAGACCTGGTTCACCGAGCACCTGAACTGGAAGCCCATCGCCCCCTGGTTCGACATTCTGCCGTTCGCCGACGGGATGCCTGCATCAGCTAAATTGGCTGCTTGCGGCTTCATGATCTTCGGTTGTGGTGTCGAGATGGCTGGTATCACCGTTAGCCGTGGTATCGTGAAGTGGTTCAAGGGTCGCGAGATGGCACTGGCCATGGGTAGCGAGATGGCTCTCGCCCGCCTGGGTGTTGCCACCTGTATGATTTTCTCGCCCTTCTTCGCACGCTTGGGCGGTCAAGTGAGCGTTTCGCGCTCGGTTGCCTTCGGTGTCGTTTTGATGTGCATCGCCCTGATGATGTTCGTTGTTTACTTCTTCATGGACAGCAAGCTTGACAAACAGACCGGCGAGGCTGAGGAGAAGGACGACCCATTCAAGGTGAGCGACATCGGTAAGATTCTGACCAACAAGGGTTTCTGGATTGTATCGTTGCTGTGCGTACTCTATTACAGCGCCATCTTCCCCTTCCAGAAATATGCCGTTAACATGCTGCAGTGCAACCTCACGTTCACCGAGGTTGACCCCAACTCGTTCTGGGCCAATGAGAGTCTGACGATCTATCAGTATATCGTGATGCTCATCGTAGCAGCCACCGCCTTCATGAGCAACTTCATGAAGAACAAGGGTGCCAAGTACGGCTTGCTCATCGTTTCGATAGCCGCCCTCATCTGCTACTGCTACATGGGTTACATGCGCCAGAGCGCCGAGAGTGTCTTCGCCGTATTCCCCTTGCTGGCTGTGGGTATCACCCCCATCCTGGGCAACTATGTTGACCACAAGGGTAAAGCTGCCTCGATGCTCGTGCTCGGCTCGCTGCTGCTCATCATCTGCCACTTGACCTTCGCTTACGTTCTGCCGCTGTTCAAGGGCAGCACGGCTGCTGGCTTCATCATGGCTTACATCACCATTCTGGTGCTGGGTTCGTCGTTCTCGCTCGTTCCCGCTGCCTTGTGGCCCAGCGTTCCCAAGCTGGTAGATTCCAAGATTATCGGTAGCGCTTACGCGCTGATTTTCTGGATTCAGAACATCGGTCTGTGGCTCTTCCCGATGCTCATCGGTATGGTACTTGACAACACCAACCCCGGTGTTACCGACCCGACGAAGTATGACTACACTTGGCCCATGGTAATCTTTGCCAGCCTCGGTATTCTTGCTCTGCTGTTCGGTCTGTACCTCAAGGTGGTTGATCGCAAGAAGCACCTCGGCCTCGAGGAGCCCAACATCAAGCCTGAGGCTTAATCCGTTGTCAGCTACTAGAAATTAATAAGGACTTTAGGGACCTTAAGGACATTAAAGACTTTAAGGTCCCTATTCATTTACAACAAACACCATGATCGAGACGCAAGATGTTGCGTCTACACAAACTGATTCACTATGAGAGACGAGATCAGAAACACGATTGCGACGCGGGCGTGGGCACGGTGGACCGTGCTGGCCATTGTGTCGTTCACGATGATGGCAGGCTATGTCGTCGCCAAGGAGATGTCCCCGCTGCAGTTTATGCTCGAGAAGGCCACCCAGGATGGCGGTGTGGGCTGGACGAGCGGCGAGTTCGGCATCTTTGCCGGGTCGCGCGGTTTCTTCAACGTGTTCCTGCTGATGCTGTTTGTGGGCGGTATCATCCTCGACAAGATGGGTGTGCGCTTCACGGGTATCCTCTCGTGTGTGCTGATGCTGACCGGTGCGGCAGCCGTCTATGGAGTAATCACCTATACCTCGCCCGAGCCGATGTGGAGCGTTCCCCTGCTGGGCACGATCAAGCGGCAGGTGGCGCTGGCAGCGCTGGGATTCGCCTTCTTTGGCATCGGCTATGAGATGTGCGGCATCACGGTGTCCAAGGTCGTGGTGCGCTGGTTCTCGGGTAAAGAGATGGCTCTAGCGATGGGTCTGCAGGTGGCTATGGCCCGCCTGGGCACCGCGCTGGCGCTCAACTTCAGCCTCCCCATCGCATTGAACTGGGGCCTGCCCAAGCCATTGCTCATCGGCGTGTTCTGCGTGGGTGTGGGACTCATTGCCTACCTCTATTACTGCACGATGGACCGCCGCCTGGATAAGGAAACACAGAATCTTGCCTCACAAAACGCCCAAGGCGATGCTGTAGAGACGCAAAATCCTGCGTCTCAGGACGACGAGAAATTCCACTTCTCGGACATGAAAATCACCATCAAGAATCCGGGATTCTGGCTCATTACGCTGTTGTGCCTGTTCTATTACTCGGCACTGTACCCCTTCCTGGACTTCGCTACCAAACTCATGATTTCCAAGTATGGCGTCGAGGCCGAACTGGCCGGTGCCATTCCATCTATTCTCCCCTACACCAGCATCGTGTTGACGCCGTTGTTCGGTGCCTGGTTTGACAACAAGGGCCGCGGTGCCACCATGATGGTCATCGGCAGCGTGCTGCTGACCATCACCCTGTTCGTGTTCGCCATGCCGCTCAACTCCAGCTGGATTGCCGTGACGCTGATGTGCGTGCTGGGCATCGCCTTCTCGCTGCTGCCCGCCGCCCTGTGGCCCGCTGTGCCCAAAATCGTGCCGATGAAGCAGCTGGGCACCTCCTACTCCATCATCTATTACATCCAGAACATCGGCCTGATGCTCATTCCCGTGCTCATCGGCAAGGTGCTGGAGCACAACACAATAGGCGAGCAGGTAGATTACACCCTCTCGCTTATCATCTTCGGTGTTATCGGCGTGTGTGCCATCGTCACCGCAACGCTGCTGCTGTTGATGGACCGCAAGCGCCACTACGGCCTGGAATCCCCCAATATTGCGTAACGTCCAATCACAGCAATTATCAGACAACAGGGTATTATCAAACAACTTGAACAACTTAAAACAACGTCAACAACATTAATTGTTGTTCGGTTGTTCCTTGTTGTTCAAGTTGTATCGTCCTGAAATAGTTTGACAAAAATGTCAGATAAAATCAGGACTAAAATGAGAACAGTAAAACGAAGAACGGATTATGAGATTTTGGAGATACT
>CADBBK010000039.1 GCA_902792895.1 uncultured Bacteroidales bacterium
GTATCTCCAAAATCTCATAATCCGTTCTTCGTTTTACTGTTCTCATTTTAGTCCTGATTTTATCTGACATTTTTGTCAAACTATTTCAGGACGATACATCCTTTATCAATCAACATGGATCAAACAACATGAACAACATGAAACAACTAAACAACTGTTCTTTTAGGCATGCGCCAACAACCATGGGTGCGGATGCTAAGAATGAAGGTTGTTTTGGTTGTTCACAGTTGTAATTGTTGTTTGACCAGGTGGGCGGATGCTAAGAATGAAGGTTGTTTCAGTTGTTCACAGTTGTGAATGTTGTTTGACCATGGGTGCGGATGCAGAACAAGGAAGGTTGTTTTGGTTGTTCACAGTTGTAATTGTTGTTTGACCAAGTGGGCGGATGCCCGCTAAAGCCTAAAACCTAAAGCCTAAAACCTAAAGCCTAATATGACAAAGCGCCGGGGCCCGTGTGGACCTCGGCGTTTGTTGTCGTTGGGGTTGAGATGAGTGGGTTACTCGTCGTCGCGACGTTCGTCACGGCGGGGACGACGCGGGCCGTTGGGACGGGGACCGCGGTTGTTGCCACCACCCATGGGGCGGTTACCGCCACCGTTGGGGCGAGGACCACGGTTGCCACCGTTAGCGCCACCGTTGCCACGGGGACCACGGTTGCCGCCCTGGCGACGCTCGTCATAACCCTCGGGCTTGTCCTGCAGGGCGCGCATCGACAGACGGAACTTGCCGGTCTTCTTATCAATCTCGATGAGCTTGACAGTGACCTCGTCGCCCTCATGCAGGCCACTGGCCTCCATGTTCTCGAGGCGGTCCCAGCTGATCTCGCTGATGTGCAGCAGACCGTCACGGCCAGCCATGAACTCAACGAAGGCACCGAACTCGAGGATGCTGACCACCTTGCCGGTGTAGACCTGTCCCTCCTCGGGAACTGCGGTGATGGCCTTGATGCGAGCCACAGCAGCCTCGATGCTCTCCTTGTTGGCAGCAGCAATCTCGACGATTCCCTTGCCGTCAACCTCCTCGATGCTGATGGTGGTACCAGTCTCCTCCTGGAGGCCCTGGATAACCTCGCCACCCTTGCCGATAACTGCACCGATAAATTCCTTGTCGATGACCATGGTAACGATGCGGGGCACGTGGGGCTTGTAGTCCTCACGGGGAGCGGGAATGGCCTCGTTAATGAGGTTGAGGATGTGGAGACGGCCTTCCTTGGCCTGGTGCAGAGCCTGCTCGAGAATCTCGTAGGGCAGACCGTCGCACTTGATATCCATCTGGGTAGCGGTGATACCGTCGACGGTACCCGTTACCTTGAAGTCCATGTCACCCAGGTGGTCCTCATCGCCCAGGATGTCGCTCAGCACGGCGTGCTTCACGTTACCCTCGTCGGTGATCAGACCCATAGCGATACCGGCAACGGGCTCGCTCACGATGCGGATGCAGTAGGGGTTGTCCTCGGGGATCATGCGCTTGAGGGCGCGGTGGGCCAGGTTGCCGTGGCCGACCTCGCGGCGGCTCACGCCACGCGGTGCACGTGCCTCACCCGTCGAGAAGGCGGGGAAGTTGTAGTGCAGCAGGAAGCGCTCGTTCTCGTGACGCAGCACGTCGTCGACGAGCTTCTCGTCGTCCTTGGTACCCAGGGTTACGGTTGCCAGGGCCTGCGTCTCGCCACGCTTGAACAGGGCCGAGCCGTGGGGATAAGGCAGATAGTCGGGCTCGCACAGGATGGGACGGATCTCGTTGGTCTTGCGGCCGTCGAGGCGGATGTGCTCGTCGAGGATGCAACGGCGAACGGCGTCGCGCTGCACTTCCTCGTAGTAGCGCTTGATCATCGGTTCCTTCTCCTCGCGCTCCTCCTCGGGGATGGTCTCCATGAAGTCGTCAAAGGCCTTCTGGAACGTCTCGTTGCGCCACTGCTTGTCGGCCTTGCCGGCCTGAGCCACAGCGTAGCACTTGGGATAGATCTCCTTGCGCACGCGCTCGTGGAGCTCCTCGTCGTCGGTCTCGTGGCAGTACTCGCGCTTGGTCACGCCGAGTTCTGCAGCCATTTCCTTCTGGATCAGACACATGGGCTTGATGGCCTCGTGTGCAGCCTTCAAGGCGGCAATCAGGTCATCCTCGCTCACTTCGTCCATTTCGCCCTCGACCATCATAATATTATCGTAAGTCGCACCTACCATCAATTCCATGTCAGCTTGTTCAATCTGCTCAAACGTCGGGTCGATAACGAATTCGCCGTTGATGCGTGCTACGCGCACCTCGGCTATGGGCTCTTCAAAGGGCACATCGCTCACTGCGATGGCTGCCGATGCGGCAAGACCTGCCAGGGCATCGGGGGCGTCAACACCGTCGCTCGAGAACATGATAATGTGAACGATGGTGTTAGCGTGATAATTAGAGGGGAACAGGGGCCTCAGCACGCGGTCAACGAGGCGTGCGGTGAGGATCTCGTAGTCACTGGCGCGGCCCTCGCGGCGGGTGAAGCCACCAGGGAAACGGCCATAGGCAGAAAACTTCTCCTTGTATTCAACAGTCAGGGGCATGAAGTCCACGCCCTCGTCGGCCTCCTTGGCCGAGCATACGGTGGCCAACAACATGGTGTTGTTGAGCCTCAATTCAACAGCTCCATCGGCTTGCTCAGCAAGCTTTCCAGTCTGCAGAGTGATCTCACGTCCGTCACTCAGTACGATGGTTTTTGTAGTAGGTGTCATAAAAACCAAAGAATTAAAAACAATTCCACAATTTCCAACGGGCAATCCACGGGCACAGCAATCGCAACCCGCTTACTGACAGCAGGTTAACGCATCATTCGCAACTATAACAATTTGCAAGCCAGTAATGCTCTTTCAAGCCTACTGGACCACGGCAGAGCGCCCTTCTTGGCCTATCGGCGGGCGGGAACGAGGGGACGGTTCTGTCTTGCGAAAGGTCGTTTGCAAGGCAGAACCGTCCCTATGTCGTGGTCCTGATGCCGGGGATGGGGGTATCAGGTGCCCAGGAGCATGTCGATGAGGGCCGTGACGTCGGCAATGGCGACTTCGCCGTCCTCATCCACATCGGCACAAATCGGGCAGATGTCGAGGTCGCTGTTGCCCAGCAGCCAGTCGATGAGGTCGGACACGTCACTGATGTCGACGGACTGATCGTGGTTCACGTCTCCCAGGTCAAAGCCGTGGCCGGGAACGGTGCCATCGCCATTGACAACGTCAAAGGTGATGATGCCGTTGTTCTCGGCAATGTTGGCGAGGCCCAGGTCATTCTCTTGTCCGGCCCAGGTCAAGAGGCTGGGTGTGGTCAGGTTATTGATTTCGGTCACATGATTGGTGCCCGGGAAGGGGTCGCTGGGATTGGAGCCGTGCTCGTTGCCGGCACGCAGCAGTTCGTAGTACATGTGGTCGGCATAGGCGTTGATGTCGTTGCTCCACCAGATGTCCTGGTTGTACTCGACGCGGGTGATGAGCAGGCCGTGTCCGGGCAGGTAGGTGTCCCAGCCCGTATTCTGGCGGTTCTCGAGCATGAAGAATTCATTCTCGTTGGGCGAGGCCAGCCAGTAACCGGCGTTGCTCGTGTTGAGGGGCTCCAAACTGTAGCCAGGCTTCATCTCGCTGATGAGTTCGGGACCGGCAAAGCCCAGGCGGTAGCGTTCCCAAATGGAGAGTCCGACAGGCGTGCGCGAACTGTTCATGTAACAGCCGCCCGCCATCACGTCCCAGTCGCCGGGATCGTTAGACTCTCCGTTCTGGCCGTAGTCGGTATCATAGAGGTCCATAAGGCCCAGTGCATGGGTGAACTCATGGACGATGGTGCCCATGCCATCAGGGTCGGTGTAGCCATAGTCTTCCCAACCGTAAATCTCGCCCGAGCAGGAATAACGTCCCAGATAGACGCCGTCGTAGGTCTGGTAAGTGTAGTAATACATATAGGCCTGGTGGGGCCACAGGTAGCCGCTGTTGTTGCCGCTGAAGTTGGCGGTGTATCCTGCCACAACAAAATAAATCATGTCCACCACGCCGTCGCCATCGCGGTCATAGTCGCTGAAGTTAATTGTCGGGTCCAACTGATTGATGGCCGAGAGGAAAATGCCGCCCACCTGAGTGCCGTTGGGGGCGGTGCACGAATAGTTCACCGTCACGGGGCCAGCGATGTCGAACTGCGGCGAGAACTGCCCCATGCTGTTGTCATAGTAATAGTCCCTGGCGCTTCCCGTGCAGGGAACGAAACTGCCATTGGTGCGGTAAAAACCCGTATAGTTTTCCTGATTCATCATGGCGTCGAAGTAATCGGCGCCATAGTTGAAGGTCCTGTCGTTGTAGTTGATGAGTATCAGCAGACCGCGGAAGTCATCGTAGTCGCCACGGGTGGCGGCATTCTCCTGGTCGCGCTTGGCATGCAGAGCCTTGCCCTGGGCGGCCTGCGACTTGTCAACCAGCCCCTTCTGGAGCTTGGAGACCATTTTCAACTCGCCGGCGTTGCGCATCATCGGGTTGTGGGCCACCACGTCGCTGGTCACCAACCTGGAGCCCGACTCAATGGCATACACATAGTCGCCGTTGCTGCGCTGCAGCAGGGTGTAGCCATCGGTCGTCATCGTGCGGTGGTAGAACTCGTCACCCACCAGGCGCACGGTCAGGCGGCTGCCGTCGCTCTGAGTGACATCCATGGGCTGCGGGTGGGCCGGGATGGCCGAAACTGTCATCACGCCAGCAACAACAAACAAAAATGCCAGCAAGAACTTCTTGAAATTGATTTTCATCATGTTTTTTTTGTAATTTATGAGTCAGCCTGTTAGCATCAGAACAAGGTAAACCACGGCTTCGGCACACAGGTTGCTCAATGATTAATAATTTAGGTTGCAGAAAACGAGAACATTATAAATTTGCACAAAATTACGGGCTTTTTGTGACATTTCCAAATCAAAACAAGAAAATCATGGCCGATAGCCGTAAATATCCCCCCCCGAGGGGAAACAGCCACGCGAACAAACCATTCTTCACCCGTCCGCAGACGTTTGAAGCCTGTCCACTCCCTGCGGGTTTTAGGCGTTAGGTTTTAGGTATGATATGGCAGTTGACCCTGAAACTTTTTAATGCTGATTGCGCTAATGAAACCAATATTTTCGAAATAATCTACCTCAAGGGCGGCACGCCGTCGCTCACGCGTCAGGCCCTCGCCAGCATCGCCACGCTGATGCTCAACGTGGCAGCGGGCGTGTACGGTGATGCGGCGATTGCGGGCATGTCCATTGTGTCGCGATTGGCGTTCATCATCTTTGCCATCATCATCGGGGTGGGGCAGGGCTATCAGCTTTTCTGTGGCTTCAACTACGGTGCGGGCTTGTACAAGCGCCTGCGGCGGGGTTTTTACTTCACCATCCTGCTCGACATGGCGGTTTTGCTGCTGATGTGCGGCCCCGCCTATGTGTTCGCCGAGGAGTTGGTGGACCTGTTGCGTGACGACCCCGAGGTTGTCGTGGTCGGTGCTGTGGCATTGCGTTGGCAGTTGGTTGCCTTGCCCATGGCGGCAGTGGTCACCGTGTGCAATATGACGCTGCAGACCAGCGGACAGGCTGTGTCGGCCAACATCCTCGCTGCTGCCCGCAATGGCATCTTCTTTATCCCTTTGATTATCATTCTGCCCCGTGTGATGGGCCTCTCTGGCGTTGAAATCTGTCAGGCCGTGTGCGACGTTCTCGCCTTCCTCCTCGCCATTCCTTTCATCATCCACTTCTTCCGCTCCTTGGGAAAGAGTAAGCAATAAACACCCTCCGTCCGCGCGCTTAGATTTGAAGTCAGCACTGATTCAGTTGCTGGCTGGGCTTCATCTGCAGTTTACTTTTTAGGCAATGACGATGACTTGGTTTTTCCTGAAAACCAGTTGATTGCTGTGCTTTTTAGGTTTACTTTATCTTTCATTCATGGTGGATGGCGACAAGGAATATAGTAAATTTGTAACCGTGAAGAATAATCATTTTTAATTAACCTAAAATTTCAATTATTATGAAAAATCAATCATTACTGCGTTGGCTGCTGGCACTGATGCTGGCATGGCCCCTGTTGATGTCGGCCCAGGGGGTAACCTTCTGGAATTTCTCCGACACCGAGATGTTTCCCAACGACACCTTGTGGGAAACGACAACACTGCATGGTGTGACCTTTGTCACCGACGGCTCGTCGGCCGACCGTGTCCCCATTTTCCAGAGCTGCTCCGAAAGGACCTGGACAGCTGCCGATGGCAGTGAGACGCTCACCTTTACCCAGCGTCTGAAAATCAACGGCAAGTCGAGCACGGCTTATCGCTGGCTGTATTTCACCGCCAACCCTGGCGACACCATCGAGGTGTGGGGTAACTCCACGTCCTCGTCCTCGGCACGCACGCTCACCTTCAAGAGCGGTGGCTACAATGGTGTGTCGTGGGGCGATGTTGACCTGGCGACAGGCTCCAACCCCTCCTACGGCTACGTCGTGTATGGCGGCAGCGAGGAAACCGTCATGGCGATGGTTTCTTCAGGCTCATGGTACACCTATGCCATCCGCTTGAAACCCAATCCCGACTTCGGTGGCGGCGACACCCCGCCCACGCCCGCCAAGCGGTGGTTCTTGAAACACCCGTGGAGCGGTGGCTCATGGGAGTGGCGCGAAGTCTTACCCAACGAGGATGCGACGCTCTACAGCCGCAAGGACGTCTTTGGCGGCAACGGCTGCAACTATGCCGATAACATTAACGGCAGCGGCTCGTCATGGGTGCCTCTGGAGAATATTGAACTGATTAACAACCCCAACGTGGGAGACTCATGCGAGTTCACCTTCAACCCCATGACTGGTGCCATCAGCATCCGCAACATGGGTGAGGCTCAGGAGGAAACGGGTCCGCGCTGGTTCTTCAAGCATGGCTGGGGCGACGGCTTGGATGCCTCGTGGGAATGGCGTGAGCTCCTTCCTAATGCCGATTCCACCTTATACATCCGCCAGGACATCTATGGTGGAACGGGCTGCAACTATGCTGACAACGTGCTGGGTGTCAACTCGGTATGGGTGCCCCTGAATGAGATTACCCTGATTGATAATCCCGTGGTGGGCGACTCGGCAGAGTTCGTCTTCGACCCTGTCACCAAGGCGATTTCCATCCGCTTGACCAAGGCCGCTCCGCAGGACGAGGTCATCATCGAGCCCGATCCCTCCAAGGCATTCTCGCTCGTGGGCGGTCGTGCGTATCTTGACAACAGCTTGGCTGGCTGGGACGACGAGTGCATCTATCTCGTGGTGGGCAACGACAGCGAGTCGCTGTGCGTGCGTTTCCTGCCCGATACTTTGGGCCGCCTCACCTGCCCGGTGCCCTATGTCAAGGAGGACATCACCTATGCTGCCGTGATAGGCAATAGCCACTTCACCAGCGGCTCGTGGGGAGCATCCAGCATCAGTGCCGCCAACCACTATTCGGCCATCTTCACCGAGGGCTGGCAGTCGGGTGTGAATGACGGTTGGGAGATAGCACTTGCCTCTGCCGATAATGGCTGCCCGCTCACGTTGACGCATCTTGAGGGCGAGTATGGCGAGAGATTCACTACTGCCGAGAAGAACAACTGCTTCCGCCTGAATGATGACTTGCGTCAGATCACGTTCATCTTCTCGACCTCACGCACGCGCTTCGTCATTTCGCCGTTAAATCTGAAGAAACTCTACGTCTATGGCTCCATTTCCAATTGGTCGCAGAGCAGTGCCGACTACCAGATGCCGGGCTTCAGTGCCGACGGCTGCTTCTACCTGACTTTGCCCTACAGCGCTATCGAGCGCACGGGCAACGGCGGCCAGCCCGAGTTCCTGTTTAACGTCTATCACATGAACGGCAGTTCCTATGTCACCCAGTCATGGCCCACCCTGGCCGAGGGCTGTGAGGACTACCTGACCTTCTGCTCCAACGGTTGGAAGCAGATTGTGGCCTTCAACGACGATGATGTCGAGGATTTGGCACAGCGCAAAGAGACAGCCCTGTATATCCGTCCGCTGGCCGACTTTGACCTGACCGACCGCATGGAGCAGGAGCGCATCTCCAACTTCCGCCTCGTGCCTGGCACTCAGCACCTGTTCCGCTCCTACCATCCCTATCACTCGTCGCGCTCACAATACGACACCGAGCGGGCTCGTCTCGAGTGGGTTGCTACCTTGGCCACCGAGGCAGGCATCAACTGCGACATCGCTCTGTCGGGCAATCTGGAGTCGGAAGACGGCACTGCGACCTATACCGTCAACGGCACGACCTACACCACCCGCATCCCCGATTACTACCGCGAGATCATCGACAACCACCGCGTGCTATACGTGGGCCGTCAGAACGGTCACACTCCGTCCTATGACCATGCCCTCTATTACACCGACCAGAGCCGCTTTGCCGAGTGGATTCAGGAGATTGTGCGCTTCATCAACGATGAGGACCACCCCGTTCCCTTCCAAATCCATTGCCATCTGGGAGCCGACCGCACTGGTGTCTTCTCGGGCGTGTTCGCGGCAATGTGTGGCGCTGCGTGGGACGACATTGCTGCCGACTACATGCGCACCAGCGACATGCAGATTTCGGAGTACCGTCATTCCAACCAGCTGCGCTATGCTTTCTATCTGCTCACGGGCTTTGACCCGCTGATTCTGCCCTCAGGTCCCGATGCTGTGCCCACGGTCTATACCGCCACCACACTCGAGGACGCCATCGCTTCACACACCTCCTACAGCGGTGGCAAGGTGCTCTACAACTATCCGGCCATCGGCACTCCGTTGCCCACCTTGCAGGACGCCATCGCTGCCCACTTTGTCGAGGGCGGATACCTGGAGCAGGGCGAGATTGAGGCATGCGTCGCCAAGTTGCGTGGTGACGAGCAGAATCCCACTGGCATCGTTGACCTACGTCAGGACGAAGTATCGCCCAAGGTGCAAAAGGTGTTTAGAGACGGCCGCCTGCTGATTATCAAGGACGGCGTTACCTACGACGCTTGGGGCCACATCGTGGACATGAGGTAACATCCCCCTGCAAGTGAACCCCAAAAGTTTTTGTCCAACTTTTGGGGTTCATTTTTTATTCAAATGGTCGCTATCAATGATTTCCCTATGTTCGAGAAATCTAAAAAAAGTCTTTGATTTCTTGCGAGCCCTGCGAGCAATCTAAAAATCTTAGCGTCTTAGCGCCTTAGCGTGGGGCCTTCAGTCACACAGAGCTAGACACGCAATGCGATGCCCACCCCTGCGGATGCCCCCCAAAAAAGTCTTTGATTTCTCGTGCGATAGCACGATCCTTGTTTGTGTCATTACAGTCGCCTCACGCGGGCGATGAATTCGTCTTTGGGCAGGTCCGAACGGTTGCGGGTCTTGAGCCTGTAGTTATAGACAGTTTGGGGAGAATAATGCAGGAAACTGGCAATCTTGACGCTGTCGTTGATGCCCAAGCGAACCAGCGCGTAGATGCGCAACTCGGGCGAGAGCAGGTTATCACCCTTGACCTCGATGTGCTCGCCAGGGCGCAATAGTGCGTTGAAACGGTCGATGAAATCGGGGAAAAGCTCCAGAAAAATCATGTCAAAATTGTAGAACAGCTGGCTCAGGTCTTGTTTCATCGTCGATTGGTCGAGTTGGGCCTGTACCTCCTTGTTTTTTCCCGATTTGAGTTTGCTCAGGATGCGTATTCGCTGTTTCTCGGTTTCGCTGATATAGCTGGAGCACAAGTTGAACAGTTGACCAATATACTCCTCCTTAATCATATTGCTCTCGACCAGCTCCTGATTGAGTTCTGCAAGCTGGGAGTTGAGTGACAGCAGTTTGTCATTATTGACGGCCAATTCGTTGTGCATCATCGTCAGGCGCTTGTTTCTCTTGTAGATGCTCCACAGCAGCACGCTCAACAGGGCGGCGACAATAAAGGCTGCGGCAATCAGGATGTTGCGTCTGATGACCGAGACACGCTGTTTCTGGGAATAGGCGGTGGTGATGATGGGCAGATACTCGCCAACCAGCGAGAGCCTGCTGCGGGCGTTACTGGTCATCACGTCATTGAGCGAGCAGGTGATGTAGTGGTAGGCCCGCTCGGTGTCCCCCTCGTTATACAGCATCCAGGCCAGCGCTTGCAGCGAGGTGTAGGTCTTGTTGCAGTGGCGCTTGTCGATAATCGACGACATGGTGTAGCAGTATTTTGCTTCTTGCGTGTCTCCGATGTCACGATAGGTGTCGCCCAGCACAAACCAGTAGATGGCCGAGTTGGTGACCAGGTCGCTGTGTGACTTGCCGAACTGCAGCAGGCCGTCGAGGGCTGACTGGACGTGCCCACGGCTCTTCTCTATCTCGCAGGTGTTGACACACACCGTCAACGGGTCGTCACGGTTCACCATGTTCACCGTGTCGCGGTAGTTCATCAGCAGGGGCTTGTAATAGGCGACCTCGTCGGCATCGGTCGTCATCTGCGACAACGAGAGCAGGATGCTGTGGTAGAGGTAATAGTAATGAGCGTTGCCCTTGATGTAGGGAGTGTGAGGGATATGGTCGAGTACAGCCAGAGCGTCATGGAGGCGCCCCAGGCACTTCAGGGCATCGGCCTCGTCAAGGCGTGCCGACGATAGTGAGTCAAGTGAATGCATGCCGTCGGCCATCTTGACCCGTTGGCGGGCGTAGTAGAGCGCCGAGTCCAGCCTGTATTTGCGGTAATTGAGAAACAGCGAGTGGGCAAGTTCATATCGAGCCTCCAGGTTGGGGGCATTCTCATACATCTTGCGGCAGCGCACCAATTGGTGCTGCAGTTGCTGGTCATAGTAGGCGCTGCTGTCGATGACCGCGTCAAGCACCTGCAGCAGCGAGTCAACCTGCCGTTTCTCGACCGTAGCGTTGGCAGCCATCCCGCCAAACACCATCAGCAAGACAATCCAACACACCCGAATCAAAGAAAACCGCACCCTCGCCCCACTCAATAAATGTCTAATATCTACCCTACCCATTGGCGGGA
The DNA here is from genome assembly GCA_902792895.1 of uncultured Bacteroidales bacterium. Lineage (GTDB taxonomy): Bacteria > Bacteroidota > Bacteroidia > Bacteroidales > Muribaculaceae > Sodaliphilus. The sequence goes on from CADBBK010000039.1 coordinate 10,969, forward strand.
TTAAAAAGTTAATAAAAAGATGTTCAAAAAGTTGTACATATCGCTGATTTATAGTAATTTAGTGGTGACAAAATCATTAAATTCAAATCACCGTATGCACAACTTGTACGCAAATTTCGTCAAAATTCTTGATGTATGCAAGAGTTTTCGACAAATCTCGTGAATGAACTCGGCAATTTGCCTCGACCAGGTGTGGTCCCGAAGTTCAGTGATCTGGAAGTGATAGCCCTCAATCTGACGGCTGAAAACATGAGCATCGATAGCGAAAACTATCTGTTCGCATTGCTGGAAGACTACCGTAATGAGATGCCGAACTTGATCTCACGCCGCCAATATAATGACAGGCGCAAATACACCGCAGATTTGTGCGAGAGAATCCGCAAGAGGATTGTGGAGTGCCTTGATGGCAGTGAAGACATCTTTGTTATAGACTCCAAGCCGGTCAAGGTCTGCCAACTCTCAAGAGGCAAACGCAACCGCATGGGCATGAAAGAGCCGGAAAAAGCACCGGACTTTGGTTATTGCGCTGCCCAGTCGATGTATTACTACGGTTACAAACTCCATGCTGTATGCGGTGTCTCGGGGGTGATTCATTCCTACGACCTGACCCAAGCCAGCGTGCATGACATTCATTATCTGAATGATGTCGGGCAGGACTTCTTCAAATGCACGGTCATTTGAGATAAGGGGTATTTGAGCGCCGAAGTCCAGTTGAACCTCTTTGAGTCTGCACGTATTCAGCTTGAAGTGCCCTACCGCCTCAACCAAAAGAATTGGAAACCGTTTTACAAGCCTTTCGGTAGAATCAGGAAAAGAATCGAGACCGATTTCTCGCAATTCACTGACCAGTTCAACATCATGCGCAACTACGCAAAGCTGCACGTCGGCTTTTTCACCAGAATCATCAGTAAAGTGAGCGCCTTTACTGTTTCACAATACATTAACAAGATTAACGACAAACCCATCGGCAGGATCAAGTATGCGCTCGCTTAATTCCGCCAACGGGTATAATCTATTCGTTTTTAATTTGATAAATGGGTGATACCAGCATTAGCCTTGCAGGGTTTGGGCCTGCTGCAATATCGTTCTTTCAAAAAAGTATCAAGGGCAACTTTTATATCTTTCCCCAAAAAATTCTTACCTTTGCCGCCAATAACGAACTATTATCACTTAATAACCCAATTAACAAACCAAAGAATGAAGAAATTATTCATCATGATGCTGGCGGCCCTGACGTGCTTGGGGCTCGCCGCCAAAGCACCTGCGGCCAAGACCGTCCCGGGTGACCCGATGGCCACACAGATGTACACCCTGAGCAATGGCCTCAAGGTATTCCTCAGTGTCAATCATCAGAGTCCGCGCATCTCGGCTCACATCGCCGTGCGCACCGGCTCGCGTAACGATCCCGCCGAGACCACCGGTCTGGCCCACTACCTGGAGCACCTGATGTTCAAGGGCACCAAGCAGTATGGCACGAGCAACTACGAGGCCGAGAAGCCGCTGCTCGACACCATCGAGGCGCGCTACGAGCAGTACCGCCGCGTGACCGACCCCGAGCGTCGCCGCGTGCTGTACCACGAGATTGACAGCATCTCGCAGCTGGCCGCCCAGTACAACATCCCCAACGAGTATGACAAGCTGATGGCCGGCATCGGTGGCCAGGGCACCAACGCCTATACCAGCACCGACGTGACCTGCTACACCGAGGACATCCCCGCCAACGAGGTGGACCGCTGGGCACGCATCCAGGCCGACCGCTTCCAGAACATGGTCATCCGTGGTTTCCACACCGAGCTCGAGGCCGTGTATGAGGAGTACAATATCGGCATCGCACAGGACCAGAGGAAAATCTTCGAGGCCATGAGTGCCAAGTTGTTCCCCACCCACCCCTATGGTACGCAGACGACCATCGGAACCCAGGAGCACCTGAAGAACCCCTCGATCACTAACATCAAGAACTACTTCTACAACTACTACTGCCCCAATAACGTCGCCATCTGTATGGCCGGTGACTTCGATCCCGATGAGGTCATTGCCATCCTGGAGCGCCACTTTGGCAGCTGGAAGCCCAATAACAACCTCTATCGTCCCGAGTTCGCTCCCCTCAAGCCCATCACGGCTCCCATCGACACCACCGTCATGGGTCAGGAAGCTGAGTTTGTGGCCCTGGGCTGGCGCTTCGGTGCTGGCAACAGCCTGCAGGCCGACACGATGGACGTGGTGGCCGAGATGCTTTCCAACGGCACCGCTGGTCTTATTGACCTGAACCTGAACCAGCCCTTGAAGGTGATGGGCGCTGGTGCCTTCAGCGACCCGATGACCGACTACTCGATGCTTATGCTCCTGGGTTATCCCAACGAGGGCCAAACCCTTGAAGAGGTGCGTGGCCTCCTGTTGGGCGAGCTTGCCAAACTGCGTGCCGGCAACTTTGACGACGACCTGCTGGTGAGCGTGGTCAACAACAACAAGCTGAATTACCTGCGTGCGCTCGACAAAAACGCCTCGCGCACCCGCCAGCTGGTCAATGCCTTTATCAACCACGTGGACTGGGCACAGGAAGTGGGCAAGCTGGACCGCATGGCAGGCATGACCAAACAGCAGATCGTGGACTTTGCCAACCGCCACTTGCTGGACAACAACTTCGTGTGCGTGTACAAGCGCATGGGTGTTGACACCACCGAGAAGAAGATCGACAAACCCACCATCACCCCCATCCCCACCAACCGCGACAAGCAGAGCAACTTCGTTCGCAACATCCTGGGCGAGACCGTCGAGCCCATCCAGCCCCAGTTTGTGGACTTCAGCAAGGAGATGACCGTAGGCCAGACCAGCAAGAAGCTGCCGCTGCTTTATAAGCACAACGATCTGGACGACCTGTTCACCTTGACCTACAAGTATGACTTCGGCGCCACTGCCGACAACCGCTACGAGACGGCTCTGAGCTATATGGACTTCCTGGGCACCAAGAAGATGAGCGCCACCGAGTTCAAGCAGCGCATGTACAAGCTGGCTTGCAACATTTCGATGAACGTTAGCGACAACGAGACCTATCTGACCTTGAGCGGACTGAGCGAGAACATGCCCGAGGCTCTCAAGCTCGCCGAGGACCTGATGCAGAACGCACAGGTTGATGAGGACGCTTACAAGAGCATGGTTGATGTCATCCTCAAGAGCCGTAACGATGCCAAGAGTAGCCAGGACGAGTGCTTCAGCCGTCTGAGCGAATATGGCATGTATGGTCCACGCAACGAGTACACCAACATCATGAGCGAGCAGCAGCTGCGCGACACCAAGCCTGCCGAGCTCATCAACCTCGTAAAGGGCTTGAAGGACATGCAGCACACCGTGGTTTACTACGGACCCATGACCGAGAAGGAACTCAACAAGTGCCTAAGCAAGGTGCACAAGACCAAAAAGAACCTGGCAGCCGTTCCCGTGGGCACTCCTTACATGGAGCAGACCACCCCGAGGACCGAAATCCTGCTGGCTCCCTATGAGGCCAAGAACATCTACATGATTCAGTACCACAACGAGGGCACCCAGTGGGCTCCCGAGCACGCCGCCGTGATCAACCTGTTCAACGAGTACTTTGGCGGTGGCATGAACGGCATCGTCTTCCAGGAGCTGCGCGAGGCTCGCGGTCTGGCCTATTCGGCTGCCGCCTACTATCGTCAGCCCTACGAGATGGGACATCCCGAGTATGCCATGACCTACATCATCACCCAGAACGACAAGATGATGGACTGCGTGCGCGAGTTCAACAACATCGTGGGCACCATTCCCCAGAGCGAGGCCGCATTTGCCCTTGCCAAGGAGTCACTGATGAAGAAACTCGCCTCACGTCGCACCGTGCGCAGTGGCGTGTTAAACAGTTACATGGCAGCTAAACGCTTGGGGCTGGACTACGACATCAACTCGGTAGTCTTCAATGCCCTGCCCAGCCTCAAGCTCAGCGACATCGTGAACTTCGAGCAGAACTCGATGGCCGGCAAGCCCTACCGCTACCTGATCCTGGGTGACGAGAAGGAGCTTGACATCAAGTCGCTGGAGAAGATTGCTCCCATCCACCGCTTGACGCTCGAGGAAATCTTCGGATACTAGTTCCTCTAGTTAGGAGTTAGAAGTTAGGAGTTAGGAGTTAGAAGTTAGGAGTTAGGAGTGAGGAGTTAGAAGTGATTCCAGGCGATACTAACCTTACTTAAAACTTAAAACTAACAACTTACAACTTAATCAGGGTTCTTAAGGCCTTTAACGGCCTTGGAAACCCTGATTATTTGTCATGGGGTGTGTGAAAATCAAAAATGTTTTGTAAATTTGCAACATAAATGTAACCCCAAATTTTTTAGCTTATGAAACACCCTACTTTTTTCACTCGCTTGGCGCTACTGGCGCTCACACTGTCAATCGCTACTTCAACAGCGATGGCCTATGACATCGAGCTCAATGGCATTTATTATACTATTTCAGCCGGAAGGGCCTACGTCACCTACAAGGACAACAGTTTCAACTCCTATTCAGGAGATGTGGTCATCCCTGCACAATTCACTTATGAGGGCGAAACCTATACCGTACTTGCCATCTGGGATTATGCATTCAACAGATGTGAAAACCTGACCAGTGTCAGCATTCCCAACACTGTCACCGAGGTTGGCAATAGCGTCTTCTACCACTGTCCCAAGTTGACCAGTGTGTCAATTCCCAACTCGGTCACTAGTATCGGCAATTACGCTTTTGACGAGTGCACCGCATTGAAAAAAATCATCATTCCCAACTCAGTGACCAAGATAGGTTTCTGTGCATTAGAGAATTGCACCTCACTCACTAGCGTGACCTTGAGCAACAAGCTTGAAACCATCGAGAGTTTAACCTTCTACGGTTGCACCAGCCTGAAGAACATAACCATCCCCGCCTCGGTCAAGACTATCGAGCATAGCGCCTTCAATTACTCAGGCCTGGAAGGCATCACGCTGTCCACTGGATTGAAGACAATTGGGGGCAGTGTTTTTCGCAACTGCGAGAGCCTGAAACAGGTCATGCTCCCCAACACGGTCACCGAGATTGGCAATGAATCATTTGCCTATTGTCCCAACCTGAAGAGTGTGACCCTGTCCGAGGCGCTGGAGCACATCGGGGAGAGAGCTTTCCGTGAAAGCGGTCTGGAGAGCATCATCATTCCTAACTCGGTAACTGAGATCGGTGAGTCGGCGTTCCATGACTGCCAGAGCCTGAAAGCGGTCACCATCGGTGACGGCATGACCGAAATCGGCAATTATGCTTTCTATGAGTGCGAGAACATGTCAAGCCTGGTTTTAGGCAACAGTCTCACCACCATCGGGGACTATGCCTTCTACAGCTGTTCTTCGCTGACGACATTGAACATCCCCAACTCGGTGGAGACGATTGGTATCTGTGCGTTTACTCGATGCGATGACCTGACCAAAGTGTCCATCGGCAGTGGGGTCAAGACCATCGGCTACGGAGTCTTCGCCAGTGATTGGAAAATCTCCTCAATCTTCTGTCATGCGGTGACACCCCCTACGTTCATTGTTAACGACAGTTGGGCTACGTTCAACTATAACGTCTATGACGACGCCACACTGTATGTGCCCAAGGAGTCCATCAACAAGTACAAGAACGCCTATATCTGGAAGGATTTCGCCAACATCAAGGCCATCCCCGACCACGTTCCCGGTGATGTGAACGGCGACGGCGAGGTGACCATTGCCGATATCAACGTCATCATCGATGTCATCCTGAAAGATGCCTTCAACAAGGACTGTGACCTGAACAACGACAACGAGGTGACCATCGCCGACGTCAATGCCGTCATCAACATCATCCTCAAGCAATAATCAGCAACTGAATTATCCAATATAACCTAAGGCCTCCGCTACGGAGAGGCTGAAAAAGAAAAAGGGTCCGTGAGGTAGTCAATGACCTTACGGACCCTTATTGTATCATCAAGGTAACTCCTAACGGCTAACCCTTAGATTCTAACTGCTGCAGGGCTTTCTCGCAGATGCCCTCGTGGCGCATCACCATGTACACGAGCAGGATGTTGAGCACCACAATCTCGAACACGAAGTAGAGCCAGGGCACATTGCAGAGCACTGCGATGAAGCAGGCGATGATACGGGTGTTGAACGTCAGGATGTTGGTGTACTTCATCAGCGGACGGCTCAGGCCGCGGAAGTAGTCACGGAACTCCTGTGACGGCACGCCATCCTCGCCGAAACGCTCGTTCAGCGCGGCACGCAGGCGCTGCATGTTGGGGGTGAAGCGCTCCTGGTTGGCGGTGTAGCCGCTGTAGAAAAACAGCGGCAGCTTGCTCCAGAAGTTGCGTCCCCAATCCAGCTGCTGGTACTGCTCCTTGAGCTTGGCGGCGCTGTCCAGCTCACTGCCCTGCTTGCCCTTGAGGAAGAAGAGGTGGAACTGGCGGTACAGGTCGGCCATCGCTGCCTGCAGCGCATGGCTGATGCCCGAGAGGATGCCCAGGGTCCATATCAGCCACTCATGCTGTGCAAAGAAATTCGGGCCCGTCAGGCTGTCGCCATAGTCCAGTTCCCTGAACACCAGTGCAAAACTGATGGCGGCAAACCAGAAGTCGCCGCTCACGCCGTCCAGGATGCGTCCCATGCGGGAATACTGCTGCGTCATGCGCGCCAGCTGGCCGTCGGCGCTGTCAAAGGTGTCGGCCCAGGTAATGAGCAGCATGCCCACCCAGTTGAGCCAAATCAGATCGGGCCGACCAAAGTAGAGCATGGCACCACCTGCCACACCCATAAAGATGCTGGCAACAGTGATGGCATTGGGGCTGACGCCCAGTTTGGCAAACAGTTTAGCCCAAAGGAAACCCAGGGGGCGGTGGAAATGCAGGTCGAACCACTCCTCGGTGTCCATCGACTTGAGCGATGACTGATATTCGTCTCTTAATGACATGTTTTTCGATTGTATTTTTTGTTTTAAGTTTTAAGAACTTAGTTGTAAGTTTTAAGTTGTAAGTTGTAAGTAAGGTTAGTATCGCCTGGAATCACTCCTAACTCCTCACTCCTAACTTCTAACTCCTAACTTCTAACTCCTAACTCCTCACTCCTAACTCCTCACTCCTAACTCCTAACTCCTAACTCCTAACTTCTAACTCCTAACTGAAATCAAAGTCCCAGGTGTTCCTTGGCCAGGGCAAGGACGGCCTTGGCGATGTGGGGAGCCGACTCGTTGCGGCAGGGAGCGAAGCTGGGCCAGTCGTTGAAGTCGATGATGCGGATGGTGCCATCGGGGTCCACGATGCAGTCGCCGCCATAGATGACGACGTTCAGCTCCTCGGCAGCACGGGCACAGATATCCTTCAACTCCTTGAGGTCGATGTCGATGCCCTGGGAGTGGCCGTTGACCTCTTCCCAGCCATACTTGCTGTGTCCCTCGTCAAAGGGGTAGAACCAGTAGAAGAACTGCGAGTCCTTCACGCCGTAGAACTTCACCAGGTCACCCTGCAGGTGCACGTTGATCACGGCGCGCGTGATGCCGCGGTAGAAGTACTCCTGCAGCACCTCCTGAGCCTCCTCGGGGTGACGCACGTAGCTCACGTCCTCCTTGTGCATGGCATGGAAGTCGCCGCGCTTGATCCAGCACGACTTGAAGCCGGCCTTCTTGAGCTGCCCCTTGATATTCTCGTTGGTGTTGACAATTAGGCTCTCGGGATAAGGGATACCGTTGCCCAGCAGGATGCGCGTCATGCGCTCGCGGGTGCAGTTCTCGATGCCGTAGCCCGAGTTGATGACCAGCTTGCCGGCATCCTCGAGCTGCTGCAACTTGGCAATGCTCTCGCGCTCACGGCACATGGCGAGCACGACGGGTTCTTGAATCTCGGTCTTGTTGAATTGTTCCTCACTGTAGACGTTGACCTGGCAACCGCGTTTGCGCAGCTGCTCTGCCACCAGGTTGAAGATGGCGGTGTCGTTGCCTATGTGATTGGGCGAGTACGCGCCAGCGCGCATCACGCCTGCAATAGTGATATCTGCCATTATTGTTTTAATTAGTGATGACGACTGCGGGCAGCCTTGCCCACAATACGAACTGCAAAGGTACAAAAAAAACGGATTGCCCTCCCAAAAACACCGAAAAAAAGCGACTTTCACGCCCGTTTGGCTCACGCTAAGCCGCCAAGCCGCTAAGTTTAGAAAACAATAAAGGCTTTAGGTGTTAGGTCTTAGGCTTTAGGTGTTAGAAAACAATAAATACAACAAATACAATGTTTTATATGGCATCCGCACCCCACCCGTGGTGCGGATGTCTATATCCCGTGTACTATGTAGAGACGCAAAATTTGAGCAAACCGAACACCATGATGCTTGCATCGATGGTTGAGGTGCCGCCAAATTTTTCTTGTCTTCAACCCCAAAAACTTAGCGTCTTGGCGTGAGGCAAAAAAAAGTTGTTGTTTATGTTGTTCCACGTTGTCCGTGTTGTTTGATAAACGTGAGGCAAAATTGTGCGGATGCCTGCAAAAAAACTAATAGTTAATAGCTAAAAGCTAAGAAAAATTTATTATATTTGCGGCAGATATTAACTTTTAATACGATATTACTATGAAAAAGAAGAATTTACTCCTGCGTCTAGCCGTCCTGGTGGCGGCCATGATGTGTGCCTTCGGCGCCGCTGCTGCCGAGGCCTATGCCAACTACACGCCGTCGACCACGACGCTGACGTTCTACTACGACAACTACCGCAGCAGCCGCTCGGGAACGACCTACGACCTGAACACGCTCAACAACAGTCCCGGCTGGTACACTGACGGCACCAATGCCAATGTGACCAAGGTGGTCTTTAACTCCTCGTTTGCCGATGCCCGCCCGACGACCACCTATTTTTGGTTTTACAGAATGGAGAACCTTCAGTCCATCACAGGCCTGAGTTACCTGAACACCAGTGAGGTGACTAATATGTCTTATATGTTTGCGAGCTGTACAAATCTGACGAGCCTTGACTTGAGCAGTTTCAACACGTCCAAGGTGACTAAAGCAAACGGTATATTCCGTGATTGCAGTAGCCTGGCAAGTCTTGACTTGAGCAGTTTCAATACGTCCAAGCTTACTAATATGAATTACATATTTAGTAACTGCACCAGTCTAAGGACCGTCTATGCGGGTTCGGGTTGGACAACAGCAGCCGTGACAAGTTCCTACTACATGTTCCAAGATTGCACCAACCTGGTGGGCGGCAAGGGCACGACCTATGATGCCAATCATATCGATGCTACCTACGCCCACATCGACGGCGGCCCGAGCAACCCGGGCTACTTCACCGAGAAGGGGCCTGAGGCCTATGCCTGCTACACGCCGTCGAACACGACGCTGACGTTCTACTACGACAGCCAGCGCAGCTCCCGCACGGGCACGAGCTACGTCCTGAACACAGGCAGCAACAATCCCGGATGGGAAACCGACGGTACCAATGTCAATGTGACCAAGGTGGTCTTTGATCCCTCGTTCGCCAATGCCCGCCCGACGACCACCTGGTCATGGTTCTCCAATATGGGAAATCTTCAATCCATCACGGGTCTGGAATACCTGAACACCAGTGAGGTGACCAATATGGCTTGGATGTTTACCCACTGTAATGATTTGACGAGTCTTGATTTAAGCAATTTCAACACGTCGAATGTGGACAGAATGACTTGCATGTTCTATGGCTGCTATAATCTGCGGACTCACTGGCTGCACCAGTCTGGTGGGCGGCCAGGGCACGACCTGGAACGATTCCAACCCGAAGGACAAGACCTATGCCCACATCGACGGCGGCCCGAGCAACCCGGGCTACTTCACCGACAAGAACGCGCCTGTGGCCTATGCCTGCTACACGCCGTCGAACACGACGCTGACGTTCTACTACGACAACCAGCGCAGCAGTCGCACGGGCACGACCTACGACCTGAACACGGGCAGCAACGATACCGGCTGGGACACCGACGACACCAAATACAATGTGACCAAGGTGGTTTTTGACCCCTCGTTCGCTGGCGCCCGCCCGACGACCACCTGCGATTGGTTCTATTGTATGTATAACCTTGAATCCATCACGGGCATGAGTTACCTGAACACCAGCGAGGTGACCAATATGAAATGGATGTTCATGGAGTGTTATAAATTGACAAGCCTTGATTTGAGCCACTTCAACACGTCCAAGGTGATATATATGAATCAAATGTTCCAAAAGTGCACTGGCTTAACGAGCCTTGATTTAAGCCACTTCAACACGTCCAAGGTAACCTATATGAATAAAATGTTCGAAGGTAGCACTAATCTGCGGACCATCTATGTGGGCAGTGGCTGGAGCACTGCGGCTGTGACGTCCTCGACGAATATGTTCAATAACTGCACCAGCCTAGTGGGCGGCCAGGGAACGACCTGGAACTCATCCAACCCGACGGACAAGACCTATGCCCACATCGACGGCGGCCCGAGCAACCCGGGCTACTTCACCGCGAAGAACGCAGCCCTGCGCGGCGACGCGGATGGTGACGGTGAGGTGAGCATCAGCGACGTGAGCAAGCTGACCGACTACCTGCTCACGGGCAACGCCTCGGGCGTCAACCTGGCGGGAGCCGATGCCGACCAGGACGGCGAGGTGGCCATCGCCGACGTGAGCGCG
>CADBBK010000040.1 GCA_902792895.1 uncultured Bacteroidales bacterium
ACAAGCAGATTTTCACCTGAAAGTTTTGAAATGCCTGTAAAGCCAGTGTTCATCGGCTCTACAGGCACTTCCTATCCTGCAAAATGACCTATAGGTCAAAAGTAATCGGTCAAATAGACTCCGTCACGCCAGTCCCAGGTCAAAATCCTTCAGGAATTGGGTGAATTGGGGATTGTTTTGCTTGATTCCCTCGACAATCTCGCGGGGAGACAGAATCTTGGGCGTATCGATGGGCACCTCGCTCACCTTCACGTCAACAACAAGTTGATCGTTCTTCAAGGCATCCTTGAGGAAGCGGAGCAGCTCCTCCTTGTGCTCATCCATGTTCTTCTGCTCGGCGGAACTACCTACCACAACCACATATTGTTCGGCGCTGCCACCGGGTTGCGGCTGCGCATAGGACATCGTGGTCACCAGGGCGCGCTCGTGCTGGTGCTGTTCGATATATCCCTGCCATGCTGCCTTCAGCTGTTCGAGCGTGAACGGCTGTGTACGCACTGTCCTTGTGGCATCAGTCGCTTGGGTCGGCTGCTGGCTGGGGGCAGCAGGATTGGGTACGTTGACCATGATGCGCGGTGCGTTGCCGACGGCACGGGGCATAGGACGGCCCGCGGGTGCAGACGAAGTCGCTGTCGGGGTTTGGGTAGCCTGGGTGGCTGGATGCGGAGCCTCAGGGACGGGCGGCTGTGGTGGAGTTGTCTGTTGAGGGGCTGCAGGACGCTGGGCCACGGGTGGCTGCTGGGGTGAGGCTGGGCGCTGCTGCTGAGCTGGGGTAGCGGCAGGAGTCATCTTCTGGATGCCCTGTTGCGGTGCCTGCTGGGGCTGTGACGCAGGAGCAACCAACTGGCATAATTTTATCAGTGTCAGTTCCACCAGCAACTGCTTGCTGCTGGCATTGCGGTAGTTCAGGTCACAGGTGTTGCACAGGTCCAAAGCACGATAGTAGAACGCAGGCGCCAGTTTCACCGACTGCTCGCCATAGCGCTGTGCCACCTCGTCATTCATCTCAAGCAGATGGCGTGTACGAGGTGTGCTGGCAACCATCAGGTCACGCAGGTGCTGGGCCAGACCATTGATAAAGAATTGCGAGTCAAAGCCCTTGTCGCGGATTTCCCTGTAAATCAGCAGTGATTCAATCACATCGCCAGCCAGGAAAGCTTCAACGAGCTTGAAATAGTAGTCATAGTCAAGCACATTCAGGTTCTCGAGGGCACTCTGATAGGTGATGTGCCCCTCGGTCGAGGCGGCCACCTGGTCAAAGATGGACAAGGCATCACGCATGGCGCCGTCGGCTTTTTGTGCAATGACATTGAGCGCGGCAGGCTCGGCTTCGATGCTCTCCTGCTCACAGACGTACTGCAGCTGTTGCACGATGTCGGGCACAGTGATGCGGGCGAAGTCATAAATCTGGCAACGCGACAAGATGGTGGGGATGACCTTTTGCTTCTCGGTAGTGGCAAGGATAAAGATGGCATACTCGGGCGGTTCCTCCAGCGTCTTAAGGAAGGCGTTGAATGCTGCCTGAGACAGCATGTGGACCTCATCGATGATGAACACGCGGTAACGACCGGTCTGCGGCGGGATGCGCACCTGGTCGGTCAGGTCACGGATGTTGTCCACGCTGTTGTTTGACGCAGCATCCAGCTCGTTGATGTTGTAGGAACGCTGCTCGTTGAACGCCTTGCACGACGGGCATTCGTTGCAGGCCTCGCCCTCGGGCGTGGGATGTTCGCAGTTGATGGTCTTGGCAAAGATACGGGCACAAGTCGTCTTGCCCACACCGCGCGGGCCGCAGAAGAGGTAGGCATGTGCCAACCGTCCGCTGGCAATGGCCGTCTTCAGGGTGTGTGTCAACGATTGCTGCCCCACCACGCTGCGAAACGTCGAGGGCCTGTACTTACGCGCCGAAACGATATACTTGTCACTCATTGGATTACAAAATAGTCGGTTTGTCTCATGTGCAAAGATACAACTTTTCTATGAAAAAACTCCTACCCCACCCAGTTTTTTTCAGCAGCCCATGTGTAGGGAAAGTGACTAAATCGACAATTTCGGTCAACACACAGTAACGACGGCTCATCGCCTGAAAGGCGACCACAACGGGAAGCCATAAGGGGAGCAGCTGTAAAACCAGCATACGGGCCGTAAGATTGTGCTTCACACAAGATAAAGAAAAAAATATGGGGCGGGTGTTGCACATTAATTGGAATTGGTGTATTTTTGTGCCATCATTATCAAAACATAAACCTCGACATAATTTTTTAGAGACTACAATGAAAAATATCTTGATCATCGGCTCAACGGGACAAATCGGTTCCGAGCTGACAATGAAGTTAAGAGGCATCTACACGGGCAATGTGGTGGCTGGCTACATCCCTGGTGCCGAGCCTAAGGGAGAACTCGCTGAGAGTGGCCCCTCAGAAATCGTTGATATCACCAATGCCGCCCAAATCGGCGCCGTTGTCGATAAGTACAACATCGATACCATCTACAACCTGGCAGCCCTGCTGAGCGCCGTTGCCGAGAACAAGCCCCAGCTGGCTTGGCACATCGGCATCGACGGCCTGATGAACGTGCTCGAAGTGTCGCGCGAGAAGAAATGCGCAGTGTTCACCCCGAGCAGCATCGGTTCGTTCGGTCCCAATGCCCCCAAGGACGGCACGCCCCAGGACACCATCCAGCAGCCGCGCACGATGTACGGCGTGACCAAGGTCACCGGTGAGTTGCTGAGCAACTACTACGCCCTCAAGTTCGGCGTGGACACCCGCTCGGTGCGCTTCCCCGGCCTTATCAGCTACGTCACTCCTCCGGGTGGCGGCACGACCGACTATGCCGTGGACATCTATTACAGCGCTGTCCAGGGCAAGAAATTCATCTGCCCCATCGCTCCAGGCACCCTGATGGACATGATGTACATGCCCGACGCCCTGCGTGCAGCCATCGAGATCATGGAGGCTGACCCGTCGCGTCTGGAGCACCGCAACTCGTTCAACATCGCGTCGATGAGCTTCGACCCCGAGGTCATCTACCACAAGATCCAGGAGTACATTCCCGAGTTTGAGATGGAGTATGACGTTGACCCGCTACGCCAGAGCATTGCCGACAGTTGGCCCAACAAGCTGGACGACACCTGCGCCCGCGTCGAGTGGGACTGGAAGCCCGAGTATGACCTCGATGCAATGACCATCGACATGATCGAGAAACTGCGCATCAAATTCGGCCTCAACAAGTAATCACATCTAGTGTTGATAAAACGATGAAAAAGTTCCTGTACACACTGTGCTGCATAGCCTGCCTGCTGTCGCTTGGCGGGTGCACCGGTTCCAGTTACAAACTGGCCAAGGACTACCAGACCAGGGACACCTTTGGCTACCTGGTATTCGTCAGTGAATCCGGACAGCAGTACGACGACCTGTGGGTCAACATCTCGGGCCTGAAAAAGACTTTCCTCGCCTCGACGGCCAAGATTGTTGACGGTGAGGTCGAGGGCATGCGCTATGGCGCCCAGCAAGGCACCCGCCGCGTGATGGTCAGGCAGCAGAACGATCGCCTGCTCTTCCAGGAAATTGTCAAAATCAATGCCGGCGAGAACACCATCATCAAGATCAAGGACTGATATTCATCGTAAGCATTAAAACGTCAGGGACGACAAGAGCATGACCGCTCGACTGTCGTCCCTGATTTTCGTTTGACTGCCAGCAATGCCTACTTGCGCAACAGGTCAATGAGTTCGGCAACGCCCTGGGTGGCAGGCTTCTCGATGACATGCACCCAATCGGGTACGGCGGCCGGTCGGGGGTCGATGTAATAGATGGGCACACCGCGCCTTACATACTGGATGAGAGCGGCAGCGGGATAGACCACCAGCGAAGTGCCGATGACGACAAATATGTCGGCATCATGGGCCAACTGGGCAGCGGCTTCCATATTGGGGACTGCCTCGCCAAAGAACACGATGTGGGGCCTTACCGGGTCGTCATAGGGGTCACGGGTGTCCACGCTGGTTTCCAGCCCCTTGTCGGTCAGTTCATCGCAGGGCAAGGTATAGACGCGCTCCTCGCGCCTGAGTGAACGGACCTTCATCAATTCGCCATGCAGGTGCAACACGCTGGAGCTGCCGGCGCGCTCGTGCAGGTCATCCACGTTCTGGGTGATCACGCGCACGTCAAAATCCTTTTCCAGTTCCACCAGTCCCAGGTGAGCAGCATTGGGCTGCGCACCAATCAACTGCTGCCTGCGCTCGTTGTAGAACCTGTGGATGAGCGACGGATTGCGCAGGAAACCCTCGTGGCTGGCCACATCCATCACGGGATAATTCTCCCACAGACCATCGGCATCGCGGAAGGTCTTGATGCCACTCTCGGCACTGATGCCGGCACCTGATGAAATCACTAATTTCTTCTTGCTCATAGTCATTGGATTATTTGATTGATTACAAGGTATCTTATATAATGTGAAAGCAAAAATAATAAAAATTTCCCAAAAACGTACACCCTAATCGAGGAAATCACTATCTTTGCACCGTTTTTTATCAAAATAGAAGATTTTCAATGGATAAATTGAGTTACGCATTGGGCTTGAGCATGGGTGGAAACTTCATTGGCTCAGGCATCAGAAAACTGAATATCAACGACTTTGCTGACGGCCTGCGTGCTATCTACGAGAACGCCGAACAGAAGATGACCTTCGACGAGGCCAAGCAGATTGTTACCGAATTTTTCACCAATCTCGAGAAACAGGGTGCCGAGCAGAATGAGCGCCTGGGACGCGAGTTCCTGGAGAAGAACAAGGAGACCGAGGGCGTCAAGGTAACCGCCAGCGGTCTGCAATACCAAGTGGTTAAAGAGGGCGACGGCCAGCAGCCCGGTCCCAACGATGTTGTCACCGTGCACTACACCGGCAAGCTGATTGACGGCACCGTGTTTGACAGCAGCGTGGAGCGCGGCGAGCCCGCCACGTTTGCCGTCGGACAGGTTATCCCCGGTTGGGTAGAAGGTCTGCAGCTCATGCGCGAGGGCGCAGCCTACAGACTGTTCATCCCGTCCAACCTGGCTTATGGTCCCCACGGAACGGGTCCCATCCAGCCCAACTCGACGCTCATCTTTGACGTACAGTTGCTCAAGGTAGAGAAGAAATAAACAAGATTCATTCCATTTTTCCCGATAGCAATGAAAAAGATATTCATCATGGTCATGACGGCGATGCTGATGGCTGGCATGGCAAGCTGCGGCGGCAACACGTCTAACAGCGAGACGACCGAGCAGGCAACCCCCGACTACGGACAGCAGATCAAGGACAACAAGACCTTGGGCCGCGAGTTCCTCGAGAAGAATGCCCAGAACGACAGCGTCAAGCAAACCAAGAGCGGTCTGCAGTACATGGTAATCAAGGAAGGCAACGGCATCAAGCCCAGCGCCACCGACACCGTTACCGTGCACTACACCGGCACGCTGATTGACGGCACCGTGTTTGACAGCAGCGTGGAGCGCGGCGAGCCCGCCTCCTTCCCCCTGGACAAGGTCATCCCCGGCTGGACCGAGGGTCTGCAGCTCATGAGCGAGGGTTCCAAGTACCGCTTGTTCATCCCCAGCGAGCTGGCATACGGTTCCCAGGGTGCTGGCGATCAGATCCTGCCCAACTCGACGCTCATTTTTGACGTGGAGCTGATCAAGGTCGTGAAGAAGAAATAAACACCAACAAACATTATTTATTACAACATTCAAAATTCATTTTAAACTATCAGTTTTATTATTATGAGGAAGATTTTAGCAATTGCAGTAGCCGGTCTGTTGACCGTGGGTTTTGTAGGTTGCAACAGCAAGGGTGCTGCAGGCAGCAACGAGGCTATGGACTCGTTGAGCATGGCATTTGGTGACCTGTATGGCGCCGGTATGGGCCAGCAGTTGCGCAACATGGACTCCGCAGTTAATATCGAGAAGGCCCTCCAGGGCTTGGAGTACATCGCCAACGCCGACACCAGCAAGAATTTCATGATGGGTTTGCAGATGGGTATGCAGATTGCCCAGTTGTATGCCGGTATCGAGCAGCAGTGCGGAATGTCCATCAACAAGGGCCTGTTCATGAAGCACCTGCGTGAGGCCATCATGAAGACCGAGCCCATGGGCCAGGAAGAGATGATGGCAATGCAGACCAAGATTGACACGCTGCTGAACAAGGCTATGGAGCTCTCCCCCAAGGCCATCGCCAATAAGAAGGCCGGTGAGGAGTACATGACCAAGCTCAAGAGCGACAAGAGCTACACCTTCACCAAGAGCGGTATCGCCTATAAGGTGCTCCAGGAAGGTGAGGGCAAGAACTTCAGCGACAGCGACGTTGTTAAGGTGAACTACGAAGGCCGCCACATCGATGGCACCGTATTTGACAAGAGCGGTGAGACCCCTGTTCCCTTCAACCTGAAGCAAGTGATCCCCGGCTTCGCCGAGATGATCCAGCTCATGAAGCCCGGCAGCAAGGTAACCGTCGTTATCCCCGGTCAACTGGCTTACGGTCCTCAGGGCAACCGCGGCATCGAGCCCAACGAGACACTGATCTTCGACATCGAGACCCTCGGTATCCAGGAGAAGAGCGCACAGCCCCAGCGCCCCCAGCTGCCCATCCAGCCCGCTAAGAGGAAATAAGTTCTAGCGATAGACGCTGACACACAAAACCGCCTGAGCCCTTTACGGGTCCAGGCGGTTTTTATTGATGATTACTTTCAAGCAATGCTGTCCCTCACCCGATGGCTGTCCTACAGCCAAAGGAGGAAGTCCTCGCGCTGGAGTTTGGGATTGGGATTGAGGATAGCGATTTTGCCATTGGTATAAGTCTGGCCCTTGGGCATATGGGCACAGCAGGCGTCATACAGCGCGCGAAGGGACGCATCACGAAGCAGGTTGCGCATCACGAGCACCACACCGCGGTCCAGCAGACGCTTCAGCACCGCCTCATCGATGGGGATGTTGACCAATGCCATCAGCGACGCTTGCCCCTCTACCGGCTGCAGGAACTCATCGGCGGCCACTTCCACATCATCATAGCATGCCACACGGTCCATCTGCGTTCGCAGTACCCGCACAGCCAATGCCTTTTGCTCCAGCTGCGCATCATAGAGAAACAGACGGCTGCTACGGCTCACCTCGAGCATGGCGACGCTCTCGACACCCGTAGCGGCTCCCACCTGCAGAATCCTCGCAGGATTGAAGAAGTTGGCCACCCTGAACAGCAGCCGTGCCTCTTTGTAGCTGATCAGGTCCAGTTCTCGGCGCTGCTCGCGCGTAGTGGCCGCCTTGATTGTCGTCTGCAGCTGACGGATCCCCGCATAGGCGTAATAGGGCAAGGGCTGGCGCCACACTTGCCGCACAAAGCGGTAGGCGTAGGGCGAATGTATGCCGAAGCCGCCACTGCGGTGGTGACGGCTCCAGGCATTAAGATATCTCTTCAGGGGCGGCAAGCCTTTAATCGTTGAGCGTTGCAGTCTCTTCTTTTTTTGCTTTGCGGAACTTGTCGCCGAACAGGGCATAGTTCAATGCCAGCAGCAAGAGCACAAAGATGGCGATGACTGCAAAGCGGGCCCACGTCTGCGTCGTGTTCACCTCGTCAGGGGCGAACTTGAAGTCGATTTCATGGTCACCGGCGGGCAGCTGCAGGGCGCGCAGCACATAGTTGACACGGCCCATCTCCACGGGCTTGCCATCGACGGTCACCTTCCATCCCCACGGGAAATACACCTCGCTGAAGACGGCCAGGCCGCCAGCGGCGCTGTGGCTCTTGTAAGTGAGATGGTTGGGCGCATAGGAGGTCTCGTAGATGGTGTCACCGGGCTGAGCGGCTTTAGCCTCACCCAGTTGCTGACGGAACTTGGCATCGGCGACAGCGCTCTTAGCAGGATTAAAGTTATCCAGGAAGGCCATCTCCTCGTCGGCATTGTTCACATAGGTGAGCGAGTCCACAAACCAGGCGTTGCCCAGGGCTTCGGGATTGCGCTGTACCGTCTGGTCATCAACGATGACATAGCGGGTGTTGAGCATGTTCAGCACCTGGATATTGTTGTTGGCAATCTGGTTATTGATCAGGTCGTTGTAGCGCGACAGCTTAGCGGCATGGTAACCGCCCACGGTCTTGTGGAAGTAACTGGGCATGGCTTCGCCGAAGTGCTGCACATCCATCACGCGGTAGTTCATGTCCTTGTCCTGCAGGATCTGATTGTCGGCTGGACGTGCAGTGAACGTCTGTTCGCCCTCTTCAAAGCGTGAAGTGAACGAGTCGGAATCGATGTAGCGCTTGTTCACGGCAAACATGTCCACCAGCACGATGCCGGCAACCAGCAGCGTAGCGGCCAGTTCGTTGAGTTTGCCCTTGAAGTAGAAGAAGATGACACCACAACCCAGGGCAATCACCAGCAGGCTGCGCCATGCATCACCGCTCACCATCGCACCGCGCACGGCAGCGATAGCAGCATCCACACTGGGATATTGCTGGATTTGTCCCGAGGCAACGAGCTGCTCGTGCTCCTCGGCCGAGAAGTGGCCAAAGATGCCGGGGAACAAGGCCGTGAGCAGGCAGATGGCGGCACACAGGCCGAAGGAAGCGATGAGCGCCACCTTGTGCTTGCGCAAGCCGTCGGGCTCCTTGAAGAGCTCACGCAGACCCAGCACAGCCAGGATGGGCATCGCCAGCTCGGCGATGACCAGGATGGATGCCACTGTGCGGAACTTGTTGTACATCGGGAAGTGGTCAATCATGAAGTCGGTGAGCCACATCATGTTGTGGCCCCACGAGAGCAGGATGCTGATGATGGTGACGATGAGCAGGGCCCACTTCACGGGACCCTTGACAATGAAGCAGCCCAGCAGGAACAGAGCGCAGATGAGCGCACCGACATAGACGGGGCCGTTGGTCATCGGCTGGTCGCCGAAGTACTGCGGGAACTGAGTCAGAATCTGGTAATCCTGTTGAGTAATCTCGCCGGAGTTCACCAGTTTCTCGGCTTTTTCGGTATCACCGAGCGAGAGCATGCGGTTGCCGCCGTGCTCGGGCTTAATGGTCGCACCACCCTTGACGTTGGGAATCAGCAGGGTGAAGGTTTCGCCCTTTCCATAGCTCCACTGGGTGATGTAATCCTTGTCCAGACCGCCATTGGTGGGCTTGGCATTGACAGCGTCCTCGCCCTTGGGCGTGAGTTCGCTGTGGCCGCCACGGATGGTCTCCTGGCTGTATTTATAAGTCAGATACAGGTTGGGCGAATTGGCTGCCAACGCAAGCAAGGCTGCCACGGCCAGCGCCGCAGTGGCGATGCACCAGCGAGCCACCTGTTTGTCCATAATGGCCTTGACCAGATAGGCAATCACCAGGGCCACGATGACAAACATCGAGTAATAGGTCATCTGCACGTGGTTGCTGGCCAGCTGCAGTGCGGCAAAGAGAGCCGCTACCGCCATACCACCCAGGTACTTGCCGCGATAGCACCACACGATGCCGGCAATGGTGGGCGGGATGTAGGCGAGCACCATGAGTTTCCAGATGTGACCTGCGCCCATGAGGATGAAGAAGTAACTCGAGAAGGCATATCCGATGGCACCCAGCACAGCATAGTACCACTTGACCTTAAAGGCCAGCATCAGCAGGAAGAAGCCCAGCATCAGCAGAAAAGCCCAGCTCACCGGCGTGGGGAAATACAGGCGGTAGAGGGCCGAGACGGGATTCAGCCAGGTCGTGCCATCGTAGGAAGGCGCAATCTGGAACGTGGGCATACCGCCGAACAGGGCATCGGTCCACCACGACTTCTCGCCGGTCTTGTCGGCAAACGCCTGCGTCTCCTGGCTGTTGGCAGCGCCCTGCATGATATCGTGTTGCTGCAGCACATCGCCGTTGATGTCATTGGGATAGAAATAAATCCATGAGATGGCGGCAAAGGCAATCACCGCAATCACAAAGTGGATCACGTCGGCCAGCGACAGCGACCCAATCAGTTTCTTGTCTAATTTACTCTCCATTTATCGTCGTTAATGATTTGGTTTTCTTGATTTCAACCTGCAAAGGTAGTGCAAGCCGAGCGGAAAACAAAATTTATTTTGATTTTCCCGAGGCGCAGCCCACATCATACTAAATACTAAAAGGCAAAGATGCAAAATATTCATCTTGCATCCACTATAGAGTTCACGCCAGGGCGCTTATGGTGCTACACAAAAAATCATCCGCACCTCGTTATCAGGAAGTGCGGATGATTCTTATTGAAGGCTATTAGCCAAGAACATGGCGGTTAACGCACAATCTTGGCACTCTGAGTCGTACCGTCGGCATAGCGGGTTACCACAATGTTCACGCCGCTGAAGGGCTTGTCGCTGGCCATACCCTGCAGGTTATAGTAGGTCTTGCCCAGCTCGTTAGCCGAACTGATCTCTGTCACGCCAGTGTTAATAGGCTCGGGAACCCACTCCACTACGCTCTCAACCATCGTGTAGGCAGGGAACCATGACGGGAGATTGCTCTTCAACGGAATATTGGCTTGAACCTCGCAATACATGCGAATGTAGAACTTGAACGGTTTGTCTTTGTTTGCTAAGGTTGCGCCGAATGAATTCACCCAAGAGCCAGGCTCCCCGATGGGAATTACACCAGCATAATCGTTATAAGCCTCGGACCATTCATCGAAATAATCGCCGACATATTCCTCGCTAATGAGCAAGAAGTGATTGAGCGCTGCTTCCTCGTCGTTCTCGATGCTGCCATCATCATTCACAATGACATCGCGGAGGTTGTCACTCTCTACCCAGATGCGAATATAATAAGGATGCAAATCCCAAGTGGCGCCCTCTTGAATCAAAGGTTCGATGTCGAAATAGGGACTGTAGTACACACAAACCTCACCATTCTGGTCCTGCCACATGAAGGGATCATCGGAGTTTTGATCGCTGAAAACTCCACCTACCACAACATTCATGCCAGGGATATAATACCGGCTAATGGTACTGCCATAGGTATTGTCCTTGCCGTCGTTGGCAACACGGTCCTTGCCGTCGACAGTAATAATGGGTAGATAGCTCACGTATCCGCCATAGGAGCCAGTGACCCAGGTGGCAGTGTCAAAGCGTTCAACAACATAATACTCCTCTTTATTGTAGTAATCAGACATGAGGTCGCAAGTCTCGAGATATGAACCGTTATCCTGGTGTACCAGATTGGAAATCTCGGTGTCAGGTTCAGAATTGAGACCACGCATGACAGTGTAGGCCTTTACATCCTGTCCTTGGGAAAGGTTCCATTGTTCATACCATACATTCAACAAATTAGGCATGAGTTTAGCGTCAGCATCTTCATACATCTGCGACTCCGTAAAAAGACCTAAATTGTAAAAACTAATCTTGTAAACCGCCGCCTCGATAGCATCAGTCCTCTTGCTGCCATCTTTGAGCTCGAGATAATAGAAATGATCGTGGGTAAACGCACCCATCCAATCAGAAAAATTAAGGTCTCCAGCAAACTGATCTATAAAGGTGATGCTTTGCATGTCAATCAAGATGCCTTCGATCAAGTCCAGATTGCCCTCGGTAACTATCTCATAATCAAAGTCGGGATATGGAGCCTGGTTCATGTAGGTTATTGTGTAAGCCACATCAACATCGGTAACCGTAAGGTTCAACTCGGCAATTGCGACAGCATTATCCGGATCAGGAGTGCCCCATTGGTCAACGAAATAGCGATAGAGCACGAAGGAGTTCTCACCAGCAATAACGTCATCGATAGTAAACATATTTGTTAAGTCGGGAGTGTCAAAAGTGACAACGTCGCGATAGTAGTTGACCCCACTGTTGAGATCGAAATCACACTCGCAGTGGTCACGTACAAGTTTCAGGTTCAGCAAATTGTCTTGCGCTTGCGCGACAAACAATCCACTGAGCACAAACAAGGCTGCTAAAAGCACAGATCTGTGTTTAGTAATCGTTTCCATAATCAACAAATTTAACTGGTTAATAAAAAGCGCTTATACTGTTTATCTTCATTGCCATATCTGGCATCTGCAAACTCGCTAAAATCGTATCAAAAAGATTCAAAAGTCAAGTTGCACTCAGGAATAGTCGGCTCAATTCATTCCGCGCAAATTTACATCAAATATTTATAAAAAACAACATATTACTAAAGAAATACACACATGACCGATAATTCCGTTATTTTCGGTCGGTCATGACGTATATTTATTAGCTGAAATGAAAACTTGAATACACAAAAAGACAAACCTTAACAACAATAAACCATGTTGTTAGGCTTGTCTTGATAAGGTTTTGCCGTGTGGGCTAAAAAATCAGAATTCGGTGAAAGACAGCGGCATCGTGTCCTTGAAGCTGTCCAGGATGTAGATTTTCTCCTTGCCGGCCAGGATGAGTTCAATGGGATGCCCATTCTTCTCAAACTCCAGGAATGCCTGACGGCACACGCCACAGGGGGCTGTGGGCTCCACGACAAACTCGCCACGGGTGTGTGATGTGATGGCTACACGCTTGACAGGCACACCAGGGAATTTTGCTCCCGCAGCATAGAGGGCTGCCCGCTCGCCACAGATGCCGGCAAAAGCCGCATTCTCTTGATTAGCACCGATAAACACCTCCCCATTGTCGAGTTCCAAAGCAGCTCCAACCTTGAAGTTGCTATAGGGCGAATAGGAGTGCGAAGTGGCCTCGCGAGCAAGGTCAACTAATTTTTTTTGCTCTTCGGTGAGTTCATTATAAGAATAAACCCTTACCTTTGTGGTGATTTTCTTTTCGGTCATGAAATTATGAGTTTGAACTTAGAACGCAAAATTATAGATTTTTTCCCGAAAAACAAGCAAATATTGTGTTTTTGCTTGATTTTTGTGGCTTTTTCGGCCATTTCGGCCTCTGCACAGACCAAACATCAGCGATATCTGGACTATATCGAGCGTTACAAGAAGGTGGCGCTGCAGTATGAACACGAATACGGCATCCCGGCCAGCATCACCCTGGCACAAGGGCTGCTCGAGAGTTATGTGGGCCAGAGCAAGATGGCCCAGGAGGCCAACAACCACTTCGGCATCAAGGCCTATCACTGGCAGGGCGAGGTGTACGGCGGCTGTGACTCACTGCATCAGGTGGGATACCGCAAGTACCGCGTTCCCGAGGACTCCTTTCTCGACCATGCCAAGTTCCTCAAGGGACCGCGCTACAGCATCCTGTACCAGTTTGACGTGACCGACTACCGCAGCTGGGCACAAGGCTTGCGCGACTGCGGCTATGCAGAGGACGTCAATTATCCCGCCAAACTCATCAACATCATCGAGCAATATGAGCTGTATGCCCTCAACGGCGGCAAGCGCCTCGACGGCAATCTTGTCGTGGACGTGGTCGAGGAGGACGTGGCCGAGGAAACGACCAGCAACGACCGCTGGCATCACCGCAAGCGCCGCAGCCATTCAGCCCAGCCTGTAGTCCAGGAGCCGAGCCAGGAACAGCCGCAGTCCTTCACGCCGTTACGCCAGGGACGTGTGCTCTCCAGCGCCGACAATGATTGAGGCTTTAGGTTTTATAGGCGATACTCATCGCCCTAAAAACTTAAATCCAAAAACCGCATATTCTAAGAAAATAATTGCTACCTTTGCGGTCATCTAATGAACCTAATTTAATGTCAAACCTTTTAAAATAGATTTTTATCATGTTTGGAAAATTCCAGGAACATCTCCAGAAGGAGCTTGCCGACATCCAGGCTGCCGGTTTGTACAAGAACGAACGCATCATCACCACGCCGCAGCGCGCCGACATCAAGGTGAAGCCCAACGACGAGGTATTGAACTTCTGCGCCAACAACTATCTGGGCCTCAGCGACAACAGCCGCCTTATCAAGGCTGCCACCGAGACCATGTCACACCATGGCTACGGTATGTCATCGGTACGCTTCATCTGCGGTACCAGCGATATCCACAAGGAACTTGAGGCCGCTATCGCCGACTACTTCCACACCGAGGACGCTATCCTTTACGGCTCATGCTTTGACGCCAACGGCGGTCTGTTCGAGGCCCTGTTGACCGACGAGGATGCCATTATCAGCGACTCGCTGAACCATGCTTCGATCATCGACGGTGTGCGCCTGTGCAAGGCTAAACGCTACCGCTATGCCAACGCCGACATGGGCGAACTTGAGGAGTGCCTCAAGCAGGCTCAGGAGCAGCGCTTCCGCATCATCGCAACGGACGGCGTGTTCTCGATGGACGGCAACGTGGCTCCCATGGACAAGATCTGTGACCTGGCCGAGAAATATGACGCCATGGTGATGGTCGATGAGTCGCACTCGGCAGGTGTCGTTGGCCCGACTGGCCACGGTGTAGCCGAGCAGTTCAACATCTATGGCCGTATCGACGTCTTCACCGGTACGCTGGGCAAGGCCTTCGGCGGTGCCATGGGTGGTTTCACCACTGGCCGCAAGGAGATTATCGACATGCTGCGTCAGCGCTCACGTCCCTACCTGTTCAGCAACAGCATCGCTCCCGGCATCGTGGGTGCCAGCATCGAGATGTTCAAGATGCTCAAGGAGAGCAACGCCCTGCACGACAAGTTGGTCGACAACGTGAACTACTTCCGCGACAAGATGCTGGCTGCCGGCTTTGACATCAAGCCCACCCAGAGCGCCATCTGCGCCGTGATGCTCTACGACGCCAAGTTGTCGCAGGACTTCGCTGCCGAGCTGCAGAAGGAAGGCATCTACGTTACCGGTTTCTACTATCCCGTTGTTCCCAAGGGCCAGGCCCGCATCCGCGTGCAGGTATCGGCCGGTCACGAGCGTGAGCACCTCGACAAGTGCATCAACGCCTTCATCAAGATCGGCAAGCAGATGGGAATCATTAAGTGAGTTAGAAGTTAGGAGTTAGAAGTTAGGAGTTGGCATCCGCCAACGGACTAAGGACTAGAAGCTAAGGACTAGAAACACTAACAATCATTATAACACCCAGAAAAAACCTCACGTTGACGGTCGCAGGTGCATTCACCCGCGACCGTCGTTTTTTCAATCGGTTGTTTTTGCTGTTACAGGCGGGATTTCTCGTCGTTGCCGGCACCGGTACCTTTGTACTTGCTGCGGGTGACGTTGAAGTTATAGGTCACAGTCAGGCCGATGGTGCGGTCAAAGTTGTAGCAATCCTTGGTGATGTTGGTGCCGATGCCGTAGGTGGTCCACCGCTCCTGGCTGGTCCTGAAGATATCGTCGGCATAGAGGTTGACCAGCAGCGCCTTGTTGAAGAAGGATTTGTTGATACGGGCACCTACAGTCCAATAGTGCTTGATGCTCTGGAACTCGTCATCGGTATCACTTGCGAAGCGCACACCCAGCACTGCCGTCCAGGAATGAGGAAGGACAAAGGTGTTCCTCAGTTCAAACCGCCATAGCGGCCTGTGATGGGTCAAACTAGAGCCATACTGCTTGGCATCAAAGAAGACCTTGTTGAAAGACAACGTCAACGTGGGCCGATAGACACCGAAGCGCGGTGCTGCCACCAGCGAGGCAAACAAGCGCTGGGCATCGCCATA
Source organism: uncultured Bacteroidales bacterium (assembly GCA_902792895.1). Classification (GTDB taxonomy): domain Bacteria; phylum Bacteroidota; class Bacteroidia; order Bacteroidales; family Muribaculaceae; genus Sodaliphilus. The sequence goes on from CADBBK010000040.1 coordinate 15,528, forward strand.
GTTGCGAGTACACAGCAAGATATAGCGCTTGTCCTGCTCCAACACGGGCACCCAGCACATGGTGCTCTGACTGTAGGTGTAGCGCACCTGCAGGCTCAGCCACGAGTAGATGGCCGACAACTCCAAACGGTGGTTCAGCTGCGGGCGTAACAGTGGATTGCCACCCTCGTAGGTGTAACGGTTATCGTACTGGATGAAATTGCGCAGCTGGAAATAGCTGGGGCGGTTGATGCGGCGGCTATAATTCAGTTGCCAGTTCCACTTGTCTTTCTTCCAAGCGACGGAGGCATTGGGGAACCAGTCATTATAGGTGCGGCTGGGTTCCTCTTCACGGATGCCTGACGAATAGTAGTCAGAGTTGATGTGCTCAAAGCGCAGTCCGGCGCCGAAGGTGAAATTGCCCAGGGTGAAGTCATACTCGGCAAAGCCCGCACTGTTGTTCTCGCGGATGCGCGTGTCGGATGACAAATGGGACTGATCGTCGTTGGAATAGGTGCCGTCGGTACGGGTAAAGGTCAACTCAGTGCCGATGCTGGCGGTACCTTTCCACAGGGGGTGACTCAGGATGAGTTTGGCGGCGGTCATCTGGTTACACTGGCGACTCTGGGTGAGCACATGGCGGTCATCAAGTTCATCGCTTAATTCAGTGCGTTCATCAGTATTGCGTTCATTGCGACGATACCACGTGCCGTTGAAGTCAATCGACAGCTGGTCCACCTTGCCCACATAATACATATTGACATCGTGCAACGGATTTTGTTTACGATTGACGAGGGCATCATGCCATACGCTGCCCTCAAGCACACCGTTGTTCCATATTTGTTGCTCACCGATAACACTGCCATTCTTGATATTGACCCCGCTCAAGGTGTAAGAGGCACCCAGCGAATGGTTGTCGTTGATATCGTAATTGAAGCCTACTTGCTCATAATGCGACTTGCTGCGGAATTTGGTGTCGCCCGTCTGGTCAACATGCACTGTGCCATCCTCCAAGAACAAGTCATTATTGATATCATTGTCCTCACCCATCCATGCGCTGCGCCAGTAGCCCTCGGCAAACAATTCCAGGCCGTGGGTGCGGTATTTCACGTTAATGTCCTGATATCCGCCCAACTCGTGGTTGTTGCGCACGTTGGTAATGGTGCTGATACTAAAACCGTCGCCCTGAGGCTTGACCGTGTAGATGCGGATGACCGACGACACATTCTTTT
>CADBBK010000041.1 GCA_902792895.1 uncultured Bacteroidales bacterium
TATTGCCGATAGCAGGGCACCACGAGATGGTAGATTTATTGAGAGGATTGGTTCTTATAACCCCAACACTAATCCTGCTACCATCAGTTTGAATTTCGAGCGTGCACTCTATTGGATCAACGTAGGTGCAATTCCCACCGACACTGTACGTAACATTCTCTCTCGCGAGGGTGTGATGCTGATGAAGCACCTCCAGGGCGGCGTCAAGAAGGGCGCTTTCACCGAGGAAGAGGCTCAGAAGCGTTTCGACGCCTGGAAGGCTGAGAAGCAGGCTAAGCTCGACGCTATCCGCAACAAGGAGCGCGACGACAAGAAGGCTGCCGCTAAGCAGACCATCGCTGAGGAGGCCAAGAAGAACGAGGCAAAGGCTGAGGCCGTAGCCAAGAAGAAAGCCGAGATCGCTGCCGCTAAGGCTGAGGCCGAGGCTGAGGCTGCCAAGGCTGCTCAGGAGGCTGCTGCTGCCGAGGCTCCCGCCGAGGAAGCTGCTCCCGCCGAGGAGACTCCCGCTGAGGCTTAATAGGAACCGCCGCGTTCTTTTTAACCCACAAGCCACTGGCTCGCGACCCGCAAGGGTTGAGGGCCAGTGCTTTTTTTGTGCCTGGAGGGAAGAGGAGTGCAAGACTGTAACGTGCAGGCCGGAGGCCTGCAATACCTCGACGGCAGGCGGCATCAACTCGACGGGAGGCGGCAACAACTCGACGGGAGGCGGCAATCCCCTGACAGGTGCGGCTTCTTTGTTAAATAGCCGAGGAACTGCCCTTATGAGCAGTTCCTCGGCTATGTTTTTTACTTCTCCCCTTCTTGGGGATGGGATTACTCGACTACCCAGGTGTCGCCGGAGCGGATGACATCGTCCAGGCACGAGAAACCGTGCTTGGCGACGGCTTCCTCGACCTGCTCGGCAACGGCGGTCTCGTAGGTGGGAGCCTCGACGGCACGGATGACACCGAGTGCCACGGGGAGGTCGGTACCGTCCATCATGGCCAGCATCTGGTGCAGGAAGAAGCTCTGACAGTGTGCGTCATGGACGAGCACGTCGTCGATGGTGTAGCCATCCTCACCGATGGTCACGGCCTTGAGGCCGAAACCGTCCTGTACGAGGCCGCGGTTCATATCCTTACCGAAGATCATCTTCTCGCCATGTACGAGATGGATGGTGCGGTCGGGACGGTTCTCGCGGTCGGTGATGTAATTGTGGATGCCGTTGTTGAAAATCATGCAGTTCTGCAGAATCTCGACAACCGAACAGCCCTTGTGCTGGGCGGCAGCCATCATTACCTCCTGGCTGATGTCAAGTGCCACGTCAAGGCTACGGGCAAAGAAAGTGCCACGCGCGCCGAAGGTCAGTTCGGCGGGGATGAAGGGATCCTCGGTGGTGCCGTAGGGTGAAGACTTGGACTTGAAGCCGCGGGCACTGGTGGGTGAGAACTGTCCCTTGGTGAGGCCGTAGATGCGGTTGTTGAGCAGCAGCAGGTTCAGGTCCACATTGCGGCGCACCTCATGGATGAAGTGGTTGCCACCGATGGCCAGGCAGTCACCGTCGCCCGACACCTGCCAAACGGTCATGTCGGGGTTGGCGGTCTTGAAACCGGTTGCCACGGCGCCACCGCGACCATGGATGGTGTGGAAAGCGTAGGTGCGGGTGTAGTAAGGCAGACGTGAGCTGCAGCCGATACCCGAGATCACAGCAGTCTTCTCGGGGGGTATGTTCAATTGTGCCATTGCCTTGAGCAGGACATTGAGCACGGCATGGTCACCGCAACCGGGGCACCAGCGCACGGGCTGGTTGTTCTTGTAATCGAGTGGCTTGTGAGCCATGGGCTGAATATTCTCGTTCTTTTCCATTAGAATTCCTCCTCCATCATGATGTTTTTAACTCCGTCAACAATTTCCTGAACTAGGAACGGCTGTCCCTGTACCTTATTAATATGGCAGATGTTCAGGTTGGGTATCTTGCTCTGCAGGTAGCTGGCGAGTTGCCCGGTGTTCAACTCGGCAACGATGACCGTCTTGAAGCGGCTGAGCAACTCGGCGGTGTTCTTGGGCAGCGGGTTGATGTAGCGGATGTGCGTCATGGCAATCCTGATACCCTCATCGTTCAAGCGGTTCACGGCATCCAGGATGTGGCCATAGGTACTGCCCCACCCCAGGATGATGGTGTCGGCTCCAGTGTCACCCTTGAGCTTGAGCTCGGGAATGTCGTTGGCGACATTGGCAATCTTCATGCGACGTGTCTCGACCATGTGAGCATGGTTGATGGGATCGTTACTGAGCACGCCCAGGTTGTAGTCCTTCTCCAGACCACCGACGACGTGTTCGAGCCCCTTAGTGCCGGGGATGGCCCAGTAGCGGATGCCCAGGGCATTGCGCATGAAGGGGGTCCAGGTTTCCTTCAAGGCCTCGGGGACATAATTGGGCTTGATAACGGGATACTCACCCTCCTCGGGGATGCGCCATGCCGACGAGCCGTTGGCAATAAAGGCATCGGTGAGCAGGATGACGGGCGTCATGTGCTCGATGGCGATGCGGGCAGCCTGGAAGGCCATCTTGAAGCAATCGGTGGGTGATGCTGCAGCCAGCACGACCAGAGGGCTCTCGCCGCTGCGGCCGTAGAGGGCCTGCTGCAGGTCGGTCTGCTCGGTCTTGGTGGGCAGGCCCGTCGAGGGGCCGCCACGCTGCACGTCAACGAGCACGAGGGGCAACTCGGCCATCACTGCCAGGCCCAGAGCCTCGCTCTTCAGTGCCAAGCCAGGTCCCGAAGTGGTGGTCACTGCCAGATGTCCCGCAAATGCGGCACCAATGGCAGAGCAGATACCGCCGATCTCGTCCTCCATCTGAATGGCTTTGACGCCGAGGTCGCGGCGCTTGGCCAGCTCGTGAAGGATGTCGGTGGCGGGGGTGATGGGATATGAGCCCAGGAACAGAGGACGGCCGCTCATTTCCGAGGCCTTGATCAGACCCCAAGCGGTCGCCTTGTTGCCGCTGACGTCGGTATAGGTGCCGGGGCGGACCTCATCGCTCTGGATGCGGTAGGTCGAAACCGTGGCGTGGATATTGTGTCCATAGTTGTAACCGCCCTTGATCACAAGCTCGTTGGCAGCATAGACATCGGGCTTCTCGGCAAACTTGGCCTTGAGGAACTTCAACGGTGCCTCCATGGGGCGGTTGAAGAGCCAGCACACCAGACCCAGGGCAAACATGTTGCGGCACTTGAGCTGTGCCTTCAGGTCCATGCCCGTGTCCTTGAGTGCCTCTTTGACCATGGTGGTAATGGGCGCCTCGATGACCTGTGCCCTGAGGTTCAGTTCCTCATAGGGCTCATTGGTCGTGTAGAGAGCCTTGTCGAGTCCGGCCTGGGTGAAGGTGTCGATGTCGACGATGGCGGCACCGCCCTTGCGCAGGAACTGAGCGTTGACCTTGAGGGCTGCGGGGTTCATGGCCACCAGCACGTCGCACTCGTCACCAGGGGTGTGCACACCGTGACCGATGTGAACCTGGAAACCGGACACACCGCCCAGCGAGCCCTGCGGGGCGCGCACCTCGGCGGGATAATCGGGGAAAGTGGAGATGCGGTCACCTAATCCCGCACTCACGTTAGAGAAAATGTTGCCAGCCAACTGCATGCCATCGCCGCTGTCGCCCGAAAAGCGCACAACGATGCTCTGCCTGAACTGGACTTTTGCTTTTTCAGTTTTTTCTGCCATTTGTAACCCAAAAAATTTATAAAACAGTTCTGTTTCTTAGTAAGCGTTCTAAAACCGCTGCAAAATTACAACTATTTTCCCGACCAAAACATTTTTCATGAATAATTTTGAAGAAGTTGTGCCGAATACGGTAAGATGTGGGTACATCACTCAACTCTAACCACTTGATTGAATAATATTTTTAAAAAAATTCCCATTCACACTTGTTTGGAAAAAATATCATCATTATCTTTGCAGATTGATAGTACAAGATAGCATTGTCTTGAACGCAATGGTTTATATCGACTTTGTTTTTATTTTTTATCATAAGTTTAATTTTTTAAAATTCATGTCTATGAAAAAAATCTTTACACTAACAGCAATGATGTGTATGCTGGCCTTCTCATCGCAGGCAGCATACTATCTGGTGGGAGGTGAGCCCTTCGGCAAAGGATGGGTAACCAACGACGGCGTTGAGTTGACCTTGAACTCCGAGGGACTTTACAGCGCCAAGGCCACCGTCAACGGCGCCATCTACTTTGTGCTCGCCGACAACCTGACAACCGCAGCCGACGACTGGACAACGTTCAACAACGAGTACCGCATTGGCCCGCTCGCTGCCAATGAAACGGTTGGCGTGAATGAGTGGATCACCACCCAGAAGGCCCAGGGTAACGGCAACGGTTCCTACATGTTTATCGGTACCGGCAGTGAGTACACCATCACCTACAACCCCTACATCTCGAAGTTCAAAATTGAGGGTGAGCAGGGCGAAATCGTGATCGACTCCTATACCGTAGCAGGAACTCCCGCTACAGTCTTCGGCACTGAGTGGGATCCCGCCAACACCGAGAACGACATGGTGAAGCAGGATGACGGCACCTACAAGCTGAGCAAGTATGGTTGCCAGCTGGCCGGCAGCGACCTGCAGTTCAAGGTTGTGGCTAACCACAGCTGGGACTCGGGCTTCGCATGGCCTTCCTCTGACTATATCTACACTGTAGACGAGCCTGGTCTGTATGACGTGACCTTCATTTTCAACCCCGAGACCGAGGAAGTGGGCGTTGAGGCCGAGATGGCTGGCTCCTTCGACCCGCGCACCGGTGAGTTGTATGTTCTGGGCGAGGTCGTTGAGGCTGCCGGCTGGAATCCCAGCGCAGGCTTGAAGATGGACACCGAGGACGGCAACATCTTCACCACGACGTTCACCAGCATGGGCAACAACACCGACGATAACGACGGCATCGGTTACAGCTACTTCCAGTTCACCACCAAGCTGAGCGAAAGCAGCGATGACTGGAACAGCATCAGCGCTTATCGCATCGGCGCCCTCGAGAACGACTATCTGTTGAGCGACGACATGATGGGTATCGAAGTAGGTCTGGGCAACTTCGGCCAGGCCAACAGTTTCAAGATTCCCGCCGGCGAGTTTGACGTTACCGTCGACCTCGATGCCAAGACCATGATCATCAACAAGGTTGAGACCCCCGAGCCTCCCACAGGTCCCAAGATTGAGAAGGTATGGGAGATTGCCGGTCTGGCTGAGGTTCTGCCTACTGCTGACGTCCGCCAGGGCTTCGGTATGAACGGCAAGTTCTACATCAACAACAAGTCCAATACCGTCGATGAAGATGGCAATCAGGTAACTGTGCCCACCATCGTGGTCGTTGACGAGAACGGCATCAGCGAGACCACCTATCCCGGTGGCCGCAACTGCGGTATCACCCGCGACGAGGCCGGCAACATCATCATCAGCGATGCCGTATTCCCCGACGCATGGAGCGAGGCTGTCATCAAGGTCCTCAACCCCGAGACCGGTGAGACGAAGGAATACATTGTACCCGAAGAGTGTGGTCAGCAGGGCCGCTACGACTTCCTGGGCTTTGCCAAGGGTAACCTGATGGAGGATGGCGCTCTGTACATCTCTGGTGGTAACACCGGTACCGATCCCTTCACCCCCGGTATTTCTGTCATGACTATCGCTGGTAGTGAGGTAAGCACCGACGATTGCTTCCTTGCAACTTGGGACGGCTTTACCGGCCAGAGCTCGACTGTCATCAACTACTACAAGGATGTGAACGATGAGGATGCTATGGTATTTGCTTACCGCAGCGGCAATCCCACCAAGTTGACCTGGGACGGTGAAGAACTGGTTAGCACGCCCATCGTGCTTCCCGGCAAGGGCCACTGCAACGGCATCTTCCCGTTCGTTTGGGACGGCAAGGAGTACTTCATCTATCCGACGATGCCCGACTACCAGAACGGCTTTGCTATCGCCGAGTCTGGCGCCGAGGAGCCCCTCGTTGAGGTTCCCTCGACCGTAGCAGCCAATGCCAATAATTATCAGGCCGACTGGTTCAATGCTGAGGTTGACAAGGATGGCGTGACCATCTATCAGTACTATCCCGGCGGCAACGTGACCGTTTACCGTCTGACCAACGAGAGCGGTGGCGTTGAGGAGATCATCACCGACGTTGACAAGGTTGTTTCGAGCGTACGCTACTACAACATCATGGGCCAGGAGATGAAGGAGGCTCACGGCCTGACCATCATCGTGACCACCTACACCGACGGCAGCCACAGCGCCGTTAAGGTGATTAAGTAAGGTTTTAGGCTTTAGGCTTTAGGTTTTAGGCTTTAGGCTTTAGACCTTATAGCCAACGGAAAGACGGGGCGGTGTCAACAATGACATCGCCCCGTTTATTGTGTACATGAGGGTGGGTTGATCAACGCTTGCGGTAGGTGTCGTCGTCAAGGTGCTCGACAAAGCCCTCGTCGACGAGGAAGGAAAGCGTCGAGATGATTTCGTCTTTGGGGAATGAGAGTGTGTTGAGGAATTCCTCCAGGCGACGCGGACGCAGGCCAGCCATGTAGAGGATGCCCTGCTGGACATCGGCGGGCTGATGGTCGTCGCGCTTGCGGCGGTCGATGCACAGGTCGCAGTGGCCGCAGTCGTCATCCTTTTTCTCGCCGAAATAGCCCAGGAGCATGCGTTCGCGGCAGCCTGTGTCACAGTAGGCATAGTTGACGGTGGCCTCGATGCGGTCGCTCATGCGCTGACGCAAGTCCTCATAGACGGCCCGCGGGATGAGCACATAACGCGGCTCCTCGCGCGAGGTGGTGTATATAATATATGGTGTGCGCTTGCGGGGAATGTAGTGCAGGATGTGCATGCGCGTGAGTTCGAGCAGGGAATTGTAGATGGTCTCCTGATCCAGGCCCGTGCGGAAGGCTATCACGTCCTCGTTGATGAACACATAGTCGGCAAACAGGCCCGTGTAAAGGCGCAGGATGGCCTGCAGCACCTGATCGGCCCCTGGGGTGACAGTATGCAGGTCATACAGTTCTTCCTTCCTGGCCAGAATCATCACGCGGGACTGTGTCTCGATTTCCTCGACAAACTCGATGTAGCCGGCCTGGGTGAGAATCTTCAGGGCGTTGTGGGTGGGCAGGACAGGAAGGTCATAAGTGCGGCAGAAAAGGTTGAAATTGAAGTCATACATCCGCTGGAAACCCTCGCCGAGACTCACGCCCAAGAAATCGCCCACACGCTCATAGACGGTGCGGATGAAGTCCTTGTCAGGGAAGGCTTCGGTGACATGGCGGCGCAGGGTGCGCTGGTCGGTGTGCTTGACCAGCAGCACGGCATAGGAGCGCTTGCCGTCACGGCCTGCCCTACCCGCCTCCTGGTAATACTCCTCGAGCGAATTGGGGATGTCCACATGGACAACCAGACGGACGTCGGGCTTGTCAATGCCCATGCCGAAGGCGTTAGTCGCCACCATCACGCGGCACTGGTCGGTGGTCCACTTGGTCTGCTTGTCCTCCTTGTCCTCGACATAGAGGCCGGCATGATAGAAGTCGGCATGAATGCCGGCACGGTTGAGCTCGTCGCTGATCTGCTTGGTGCGCTTACGGGAGCGCACATAGACGATGGCCGTGCCAGGCACCGAGCGCAGGATGTGGATGAGCTCGGTGGTCTTTTCTTCGGTGGGGCGCACAACATAGGAGAGGTTGCTGCGCGCGAAGCTCATCGAGAAGACGTTGGGTGCCTTGAACTCGAGGCAGCGCTGGATGTCCTCGACCACAACGGGTGTGGCTGTGGCAGTGAGCGCCAGGACAGGTGCCTTGGGGAAAAGGCGTCGCACCTGGGCAATGCGCAAGAACGAGGGTCTGAAGTCATAGCCCCACTGCGAGATACAGTGTGCCTCGTCCACGACAATCAGCCGTACGGGCATCTGGCGCAGACGGTCGAGAAACGACTGTGACTGCAAGCGCTCGGGCGAGACATACAGGAACTTGTAATTGCCGTAGAGGCACTTGTCATAGGTGCGGTTCACCTCGGCACGCGTGAGTCCGGCATAGAGATAGGTCGCCTTGATGTGCAGCGAACGCAGGCGATCCACCTGGTCCTTCATCAGCGAGATGATGGGCGTGACCACGATGGCCATGCCGTCCATGGCCATCGTGGGAACCTGAAATGTGATGGACTTGCCGCCACCGGTGGGCATCAGGCCCAGGGTATCGCGGCCTTCGAGGACCGAATTGATAATGTCCTGCTGCAGCGGCCTGAAGGCGTCATAGCCCCAATACTCCTTGAGAATATCAAGGATTGGCTGGGGCTGACTCGGCATCGTCGTGGAGTTTTATCGCCTTGACCATCAGCTGGACCGACGTGGACATGCGGTGCCGCGTCTCCTCGATGGTGTAACAGATGTCGATGGCTTTGCCGGCCTTGAGCGCGTCGTTGAAACCAGCCTGACCAAAGGCAATGGCGTTGCTCACCTTGTTGCCCTCCTCATCGACGAGGTCGAGCTTGATGTGCTCCGACTTGCGTCCCACCACCTTGCTGGAACCCGAGTCATAGACCTTGCGGGTGACGAACACAGGCTTGCTGTTGCCGGGACCGTAGGGATTGAGCATGCGCAGGTAGCGCAGGAGCGGGCCGTTGATGTCGCTGAACTTGATTTCGCAGTCAATGTCCATGGCCGGGGTTACCTGCTCGTCCTGGATGTGCTCCTCGACGTACTTCGTGAGGCGCTTCCTGAACTCGGGGATGTTCTCCTCCTTGATGGAGAGGCCCACGGCATTGGTGTGCCCGCCGAAGGTCTCGAGCAGGTCACGGCAGGACTTGATGGCAGTATAGACATCAAAGCCGCGCACCGAGCGCGACGAACCCGTGGCGATGCCGTCGGCATAGTAAGTCAGTACCACCGACGGACGGAAGTACAACTCGGCCAATCGTGCAGCCACGATACCGATGACACCCTTGTGCCAGTTGCGGTCATAAATGACGATGGGTTTCTTGCCGTCCAACACCTGGGCATGGCGGTCGATAATTTCATTGGCCTCGACGGTTACCTGGCTGTCCAGCTCCTTGCGGTTGCTGTTATACTGGTCGATGCGCTTGGAAATCTCCATTGCGCTCTGCATGTTGCGCGACACGAGCAGTTCGACAGACTCCTGGCCAGACTCCATGCGTCCCGACGCATTGATGCGCGGGCCAATCTTGAAGATAATGTCGTTGATAGTGAGTTCATGGCGGTTGAGGCCACAAGTGCGAATGATGCTGCGCAGACCCACGTTGGGATTGTTGTTCAACCGGCGCAGGCCGTAGAACATCATCACGCGGTTCTCGCCGGTGAGCGGCACAATGTCGGCAGCAATGCTCACGGCCACCAGGTCGAGCATGGCATCGAGGTTGTACATCTGCCCGAGGCCATTGCTCTTGGAGAAAGCCTGCATGAACTTGAAGCCCACACCGCAACCCGAGAGCCCCTTGAAGGGATAGGTGTCATCCACCAGCTTGGGATTCAGAATCGCAGCCGCGTCGGGCAGTTCATCGTCGGGGACATGGTGGTCACACACGATGAACTCGATGCCCTTCTCCTTGGCATACGCAATCTCGTCGATTGCCTTGATACCGCAATCGAGCACAATGATCAATTTCACCCCAATCGAAGCCGCATAGTCGATGCTCTGCAGCGAGATACCATATCCGTCATCGTCACGTGTCGGGATATAGTATACCAGATTGGAATAGATGTTCTGAAGATACTTATACACCAGCGCTACGGCCGTGGTACCATCCACGTCGTAATCGCCATACACCATGATCTTCTCTTTCGCCCCTAACGCCTGGTTCAGCCTTGCCACCGCCTTGTCCATGTTCTTCATCAAGAACGGATCGTGCAGTTGTTGAAGCGACGGGTAGAGGAAGTCGTGGACGTCGTCCGCGGTCTTCAAGCCCCTCAGCACCAACAACCGAGCGATAGCGGGACAGTTTTGGAACTGTTCCGCCAATTGCTCCTGGGCAATGCGTTCGTCGGATGTTAGAGGTAAGTAATTCCATTTACTTATCATTATGTTAGTTTTTTAATATACAAAACTAGGGGCTCACTGCCGCGGTGCAATGAGCGAGTGGAGAAGGGGTATTATCTTGTTGGGGCTCAATTAGTTGAAGGACCGGTTTTCAAGAAGCTCCGTCAATAGGTCGCCACCAGTCGCATGCGTCCCCATAATCAATGCCACAAAATTACTGCAAATCGGTTATTTTTCAAAGCAAATAGACCACATTTTTTCATGGGTTTTACGCTTTTATGGAATTTTAACACGGAAACTGCCATTAAACTGGCAAAACCACACAAACCGCGTGATCTTGCCCGCATAATGGCTCAACCATCAACCATAGCTTTAAAACCATGCATTTAATTACTTGGTTAACAATGTAGAAATTGCTGCATGAGATAAAATACTATTTTCAACCAGGGCACAAAGAAAGACGCCAGCCGACATCGTCGACTAGCGTTCTAAATCGCTGAGGTCGCTAGCGGATTCGAACCGCTGTGCCCGGTTTTGCAGACCGATGACTAAACCACTCATCCAAGCGACCTTTTGAGTTTAGCGGTGCAAAATTACTGCGTTTTTTTGACCTGTGCAACTTTATCGGCACATTTTTTCGCAGAATTTTTCTCAGGCTTCTGGCAAACGTCCTTTAATTTGCATGCTGCACAAGCAGTTAGGGCCGACTTACGGTCCCTGGCTGCCCGTACGACTGACCGCGCTGCGGCAAACACAGCGGCCGCCACAATCAGCCCAGCGATGAGATATTGAACGATTTCATTGCTCATGACCGCATTCATTTTTTAGCCTTGAAATTCTTCTTCACCATACTCGACAGCTTGGCGGGCGTCAAGTCGGCAGGATATTCGGCGAACGGCAGCACGGTGTGACAACCGTTATTGTACTCGCTGCAGCCATAGGCACTCCTACCCTTGACCAGATGACCCTTGCCGCACACGGGACACGGGATTTCCTCAATGCTCTTGATGCGCGGAGCGCGCTGCCGCTTGGGTTTGGCCTCTCCACCCGATGCTGCAGGAGTCTTGGGCTTGGCGGGCTCCCCCTGCTCGACGGCGATGCTGCCGCCGGTATTGTCACGCAGCACGTTCAAGACGATTTCGCCGATCATCTGCTTGAGCTCATCAATGAACTGGGCCGCATTGTACTCGCCTCGTTCTATCTCACGCAACTTTTTCTCCCACAAGCCAGTGAGTGTCGCACTTTTAAGCAAGGGTTCATGTATAGTATCGATGAGCTGGATGCCTGCCATGGTGGGCGCAAGGCTCTTGCGCTCCTTGCGGATGTAGCGCCGCTTGAAGAGTGTCTCGATGATGGCAGCACGCGTTGAGGGGCGCCCGATGCCGTTCTCCTTCATCGCATCGCGGAGCTCTTCGTCATCGACCGTCTTGCCCGCGGTTTCCATGGCGCGCAGCAGCGTGCCCTCGGTATAGGGCTTTGGCGGCTGTGTGGTGCGTTTGAGCACCGACGGCTCATGGGGGCCGCTCTCCCCTTTCTCGAAGTGCGGCATCACGCCATTATCCTCCTCATCGGCCTTCTCCCGGGCGTCGTCCTCATTGTTCTTGTCGCTGGGCTTGTTATACAGTTCGCGCCAGCCGGGTTTGAGGATTTCCTTGCCCGTGGCCTTGAAGCCATACTCGCCCACCTCGGCCATGACGGTCGTCGTATTGAACTCACAATCAGGATAGAAGGCTGCGATAAAACGGATGGCGATCAGGTGATAGACCCGTTTCTCGTCGGGCGTCATCGCCACCGTTGCCGGGTTGACATTGGTGGGGATGATGGCGTGGTGGTCGGTCACCTTGCTGTTGTCAAACACCTTTTTGCTCTTGGGCAACTTGTTGAGAGCCAGCACGGGAGCCGTCAGGTTGGCATAGGGCACCATTGCCTGCAGGATGCCAGGTACCTGCGGATAGATATCGTCGCTCAGGTAGGTCGTGTCCACGCGCGGATAAGTCGTCGCCTTTTTCTCGTAGAGCGACTGGATGGTGCGCAGGGCATCGTCGGCCGACATGCCGAACTTCTTGTTACACTCCACCTGCAAGCTTGTCAAGTCGAACAAGCGCGGCGGCGCCTCACGCCCCTTTTTGGTCTCGACCGAGGTCACCGTTAGCGGCAACTCTTTGATTTGCTGGACGATATCGGAAGCCTCGCCTTCGGTCTTGAAACGGCCACGGGTACTGTTGAAAGTCACGCCGCGGTACTTGGTCTTGAGTTCCCAGTAGTTTTCGGGGACGAAGTTGTCGATTTCGCGCTGACGCGCGACGATCATCGCCAGCGTGGGCGTCTGCACACGGCCTACCGAGAGCACATCGCGCGACTGGGAATACTTCAATGTATAGAGGCGGGTGGCATTCATGCCCAAGAGCCAATCGCCGATGGCACGCGAGAGCCCCGCAAAGTACAGATTGTCAAAGTCTTTGGCATCCTTCAGCTCATCGAAGCCCTTGCGGATGCTCTCGTCGGTCAACGAGGAGATCCAGAGGCGCTTGACGGGCTTGGCACACTCGGCCTTCTGATAAACCCAGCGCTGTATCAGCTCACCCTCCTGGCCGGCATCACCGCAGTTGATGACCTCATCGGCGGCGGCTATCAAGCCTTTTATTACATTAAACTGTCGCTTGATACCTTCATCGTCTTTTAACTTAATACCAAAGCGTTGCGGTATCATGGGAAGTTGTCCTAGGCTCCACCATTTCCACTGATCAGTGTAGTCGTTGGGGGCCTTGAGTTCGCACAGGTGTCCATAGGTCCACGTCACCTGATAGCCATTGCCCTCGAAGTAGCCATCATGCCTGTCATTGGCACCTAGCAATCGGGCAATGTCACGTGCCACGCTGGGTTTCTCAGTTACGCAGACTTTCATGTTGCAATCAATTATTAGACACTTGTGGTTAATGTATTAAATGCTTATTTTTAAAGTGATAGTTTAGACTTATTCACCTAGATGGAGGCTCTTGGCCTCGGTCCAGAGTTCGTCCATCTCGGCAAGTGTCAGCTCATTGACATGGCGGCCTTGCTCGTTGGCCTTCTGCTCGATGTAGTTGAAGCGGGCGATGAACTTGCGGTTGGTACGCTCCAGGGCATTGTCGGGGCGCACGCCATATAGGCGCGCAGCATTGACGAGCGAGAAGAACAGGTCACCGAACTCCTTCTCGCGGTCCACCTCGCTGTTGCCTTTCAACTCGGCCTCTACCTCGTTGAACTCCTCTCGCACCTTGTCCCAGACGTCCTCGCGCTGCTGCCAGTCGAAGCCCACGTTGGCAGCCTTCTCCTGGACGCGCTCGGCCTTGATGAGCGACGGCAGGCTGCGCGGCACGCCGCTGAGGACCATCTTGTTGCCGTCCTTCTCGCTCATCTTGAGGACTTCCCAGTTCTGGAGTACCTGGGCGGCAGTATCGGCCTTTTCCTCGCCGAAGACGTGCGGATGACGGTAAACCAGCTTCTCGCACAGGGCGTCGCACACATCGGCGATGTCAAAGCGCCCCTTCTCGTCGCCAATCTTGGCATAAAAGACGATGTGCAGCAGCACGTCGCCCAGCTCTTTGCGGATCTTGTCGTCGTCCTCGCCCATGATGGCGTCGGCGAGTTCCATGGTTTCCTCGATGGTGTTGGGACGCAGGCTCTCGTTGGTCTGCTTGCGGTCCCACGGGCACTTCACGCGCAGCTCGTCAAGGATGTCGAGCAGGCGTCCGAAGGCCTCCAGTTTCTTCTCTCTGCTGTTGTTAGGCATGGTTAAAAAGTGATTTTTTCGTTTCAAACTACAAAGTTAGTTATTTTTCTGGAAACACGGCATGAATGGCTGGGGAGAAAAACGAGCGGGAGGTTGTGCGCGTTGAAAACGCGCAATACACCGACGGGGCGGGCGGCGGCACTGCTGGGGCGGTGCGCGTTGACAACGCGCAATACTGGACGACACTGACAGGGCGGGTGCTACACACTGGGGAGATGGATAGATGCATATTTATTTGGCATTGTGGATGGGTTGGTGTATCTTTGCACCCAATTTTAGAAACTTGTATTACTGAAAACTGTAACGATGAGAAAATCACTACTGATTGTCTTGTGCGCTACCCTGCTGGGAATCAATGCTATGGCACAAGGAAACAACACCCGCATGGGTGGTGACGAGAACGAGGACACCGAGTCGCTCGCCGAGCGCATCTTCAACCTGGAAAAGAAGACGGATGCGTTTAATTTTCACATTAACTTCGCCTCGAGCCTAGTTGCCGAGGACGCCAACCACGGCGAATGGGACTCGCGGTTCTTGTGCCGCGACCTGCGCCTGGACATTAAGGGTGACATCACACCGAAGGTGTTCTACCGCATCCGTCACCGTTTCAACAGCAGCCAGAAAGCTAAGGGCCTGGACAACTTTGCCAAGGCGACAGACATCATGATGGTGGGCTACCGTCCCAGCACCAAGGTGGATATCGCTGCGGGCAAGCTGTGCCAGATATGGGGCGGCTTTGAGTATGACCAGAACCCTATGGAGATCTACCGCTATAGCGACCTCATCGACATGATGGACATTTTTATGGCCGGTGCGATGGTGAGCTACCACCCCACCCCGTCGCAGGAAGTCGCTTTCCAGATCACCAACAGCTACAACGGCTCGTTTACCGAGGACCTGGGCGAGGACCCGCAGATCGTCACCAGCGACCTGCAGCAGCCCGAAAAGCTGAGCCGCAGCCGCGCCCCGTTCACCTACATTCTGAACTGGAACGGCAACTTCTTGCAGGACCAACTGCAGACGCGCTGGGCCTGGGGCTTGCAGACGCAGGCAAAGCACAAATACTCACGGATGGTGACGCTGGGCCAGCGGTTGAATCTGCAGGACTTCCAACTGTACTTTGACTACTTCGGAGAGTGGGATGACGTGGACCGCCTGCACTACGCGACCAATGACCTGAAGAACTTGATTGCCGAGGGATCTACCCACCTGGGCAAGGTGCATAGCCACACCTTCATCGCCAAGATGAACTGGCAGTTCGCACCCAAGTGGAACCTGATGCTCAAGGGCACCTACGAGACCACGAGCATTGCCAAAATCCATGACCTGCACAACTACCGCAAGTCCATCGGTTATCTGGGCAGCATCGAGTACTGGCCGGTGCCGAAGTACGACTTCCGAGTGTTCCTGGCCTACTTGGGGCACAAGTATGACTTCAACAAGGCGTGCGGGCTGCAGGACTATAACACCAACCGCGTGGAGCTGGGCTTCATGTACCGCATCAAGTGCTATTAACGCGCCG
Source organism: uncultured Bacteroidales bacterium (assembly GCA_902792895.1). GTDB lineage: Bacteria > Bacteroidota > Bacteroidia > Bacteroidales > Muribaculaceae > Sodaliphilus. The sequence continues at coordinate 15,299 of CADBBK010000041.1, forward strand.
GATGACGGCTGCAGAGCCGCTGTCCACGGAATAGCATTACATTACAATCACAAGGGGCTGCCGCGTGCTAGCGACGGCCCCTTATTTTATTGCCGGGAGGGGATAAACACGGGTTTTAATAATTATTTTGAGTTATTATTTTATAATGTGAGGAATTTGCCCTACTTTTGTGGGTACTTTAGATAAACATGATGAAATACCTTAGTCTGCCTGATCACGCGACGCGTATCCTCCCTTTCTATTTGGCAATGGAGGAGTATGCGGCACGCATTATTGGAGAGGATGACATCTTCTTCATGTGGCAGGTGGACCCGACGGTAATCTTCGGGCGCAACCAGCTGATTGCGAGCGAGGTGAACGTGGATTATTGCCGTGAGCACGGCATCGCCTTCTACCGTCGCCGCAGCGGTGGCGGTTGTGTGTATGCCGACAGGGACAACATCATGTTCAGCTACATCACGCGCAGCGATGAGGTGCAGACGACGTTCACGCGTTACACCAGCGCTGTGGCTGAGATGCTGTGCGGACTGGGGCTGAATGCCAGCGCCAGCGACCGCAACGATGTGCTCATCGACGGCCGCAAGGTGAGCGGCAATGCCTTCTACCACCTGCCCGGCCGCAGCATCGTGCACGGTACCATGCTGTTTGACACCAACATGGAGCACATGCTGGGAGCCATCACGCCATCGCGTGAGAAGCTGACGAGCAAAGGCGTGGAGTCGGTGCGCAGCCACATCACGACGCTGAGCGAGCACCTGTCGATGGACATCGAGTCGTTTAAGCAGCACGTGCGCGAGTCGCTGTGCGACGGCGAGATACTGCTCACCGACGAGGATGTGGCCGAGATTGAAAAGCTCACCCAGCCCTATCTGGAGCCGTCGTTCCTGTGGGGCAACGACCCGCGTTGCGAGATCACTTGCGGTGGCAAGCGCATCGAGGGCGTGGGCAGTATCCAGTTCAACGTGGAACTGCAGCGCGACGTGATTCACGACCTGCACCTGACCGGCGATTTCCTGCCGCTGTGCGAGGACGTGCGACAGACGCTGCTCGACAAGCTGCGCGGCGTGAGACTCGAGACCGAAGCCCTGGCTGAAGCCCTCAGGGGCAGTGACGCAAGCCAATGGATACTGAACCTGACTAACGAACGATTGATTAAGCTTTTAGCTGTTAGCCCCTAGCTGTTAGCTTTTAGCTATTAGAGAATAGAGATACTACTAAAAACTTATAACTTAATATATTAACTCATTACTGTCCCGTTAAAGTGGACAAAGCGTTCTTTGAAATAATTGAAATTCAGTCTACTACAGTCCTTTTTAAGGGTGCGACGATTTGAAATTGTA
>CADBBK010000042.1 GCA_902792895.1 uncultured Bacteroidales bacterium
AACTGTTTTACATTAGCCTCGGCTATGCGTATGGTGGCCGGAACAGCAAGAAGTATGGGTATCACTGTAAAGGGTCAATTCCCTGAGAACGTTTAAAAACTTTATTGATTATGAGTAAATTAACGAAAAATCAGAAGTTGTACAACGCGAAGGTAGAAGCGGGGAAAGCGTACACCCTTGAGGAAGCTGCAGCATTGGTTAAGGAAATCACTTTCACCAAGTTTGACGCCTCCACTGATATCGACGTACGTCTTGGCGTAGATCCGCGTAAGGCCAACCAAATGGTCCGTGGCGTTGTATCGCTCCCTCATGGCACTGGCAAGCAGGTTCGCGTCCTGGTTCTGTGTGGACCGGAGGCTGAGGCTGCTGCTAAGGAAGCTGGAGCAGACTATGTCGGTCTTGACGAATACATCGACAAGATTAAGGGCGGATGGACTGACATCGACGTGATTATCACTCAGCCCCAAATCATGGGCAAGGTAGGTCCTCTGGGCCGCATTCTCGGTCCCCGTGGCCTGATGCCGAACCCCAAGAGCGGCACCGTTACCCCTGACGTTGCTAAGGCTGTAAAAGAAGTGAAACAAGGTAAGATCGACTTTAAGGTCGATAAGGGTGGTATTGTACACACCTCGATTGGCAAGGTATCGTTCAGCCCCGAGCAGATCCGCGATAACGCTGCTGCGTTCATCAACACGCTCATCAAGCTGAAACCCGCTGCCGCTAAGGGTACGTACATCAAGAGTATTTATCTTTCGAGCACCATGAGCAAGGGTATCAAGGTTGATCCCAAGTCGATTGAGGCTTAAACATTTTAAAACGATTGAAACGAAATGAAGAAGGAAGATAAGACCTTAATGATCGAGAAGATCAAGGACACTCTTGGCCAGTATAGCGTAGTTTATCTGGCAAACACCACATCGCTCAATGCCGAGAAGACCGTGGACTTGCGCCGCGCTGCTTTCAAGGCTGGCATCAAGATGATGGTTGTCAAGAACACCCTGTTGAAGAAGGCCATGGATGCTTGTGACATCGACTACAGTGGCCTTTATGATGCACTGGCTGGTCCCACGACCCTGTTGCTCAGCGACACGGGCAATGCTCCGGCTAAACTCATCAAGGAATTCCGCGGTAAGAAGGAGACCATTCCCGCCTTCAAGGCTGCTTATGTTGAGGAGACCGTCTTCATTGGCGAGCAGAACCTCGATGCCCTGGTAGCCCTCAAGAGCAAGAACGAGCTCATCGCCGATGTTGTGGCTCTGCTGCAGTCGCCGGCTAAGAACGTTATCAGTGCTCTCCAGTCGGGTGGCAATAAGCTCCACGGAGTTCTGGAAACCTTATCCAAAAAAGAAGATTAAACAACAACAAAACCAACAACCAATTAAATCCATACTATTATGGCAGATTTGAAAGCTTTTGCAGAACAGTTAGTCAACCTTACCGTAAAGGAAGTTAACGAACTCGCTCAGATTTTGAAAGACGAATATGGCATCGAGCCCGCCGCTGCAGCTGTTGCTGTTGCTGCTGGTCCCGCTGCTGGTGCAGCCGCCGAGGCCGAGGAGAAGACCTCTTTTGACGTTGTCCTCAAGGCCGCTGGTGCACAGAAACTCCAGGTCATCAAGAAGGTGAAGGAGCTCCTCAGCCTGGGTCTGAAGGACGCTAAGGACATGGTGGACAAGGCTCCCGCTACCCTCAAGGAGGGTGCTACCAAGGACGAGGCCGACGCTCTCAAGGCAGAGCTCGAGGGTCTTGGCGCCGAGGTTGAACTGAAATAATTGCACCTGTTAAATCAGGTGTGTAGGTTAAGAATCACTACCACGGTCGATTCTTAACCTTTTTGTGTCAATTTTGACCTGCACACAAACTGATTTCGCTGGGACACAAGGGATTGCCCAGCATTGCAATAGCTGGGCAGTCCCTCACCAGTGAATTTTGACCCCTAACCTTTTGCGCCCGATTATAGGCGACCCCCATCTGAATGCCGCCGACACCCTGCCGTGTGGGGCAAAAGATTTCTTTCATACGCATTTTTTCGATCACTATTGAGTTCTCTAAACATTATTGTCAATGTCAGTTTCTAAAAAAGAACGTGTCAATTTTGCACGAGTAAGGAATCCTTATCCCTATCCCGATTTCCTCGATGTGCAGTTACAGTCATTCCGTGATTTCCTCCAATTGGACACACCGACTGAAAAGAGAAAGAATGAGGGACTCTATAAAGTTTTTGCCGAGAATTTCCCCATCGAGGACACGCGCAACAACTTTAAGCTTGAATTCCTTGATTATTATATCGACCCGCCGCGTTACACCATCGATGAATGTTTGGACATCGGCTTGACCTATAGCGTTCCCCTGAAGGCCAAACTCAAACTCTACTGTACCGACCCCGACCACAACTTCCCCACCGAGATCCAGGACGTGTACCTGGGTTCGATTCCGTATATGACGGACAAGGGTACGTTTGTGATCAACGGCGCCGAGCGCGTTGTCGTATCGCAGCTGCACCGTTCGCCGGGCGTTTTCTTCGGTCAGAACATGCATGCCAACGGCACCAAGCTGTACTCGGCACGCATCATCCCGTTCCGCGGTTCTTGGATCGAGTTCGCAACCGACATCAACAATGTGATGTATGCGTACATCGACCGTAAAAAGAAATTACCGGTGACCACGCTGCTGCGTGCCATCGGACTTGAAACCGACAAAGACATTATCCAGGAGTTCGGTCTGGCCGAGGAGGTGAAGGTGAACAAGACCAACCTCAAGAAGGCTGTAGGCCGCAAGCTTGCTGCACGCGTGCTGCACTCGTGGAGTGAGGACTTCGTTGATGAGGATACCGGTGAGGTTGTGAGCATCGAGCGTAATGAGGTGCTCATCGACCGTGACGTCGAGCTCCAGGAGGAGAACATCACCGAGATCATGGAGTCGGGTGTCGCTACCATCCTGCTGCATCGCGAGGATGTGAACACCAGTGACTACAAGATCATCTTCAACACCCTGAACAAGGATACCTGCAACTCTGGCAAGGAGGCTGTGAACTTCATCTACCGCCAGTTGCGCAACGCCGAGCCGCCCGATGACAACAGCGCCCGTGAGGTAATCACTAACCTCTTCTTCAGTGAGAAGCGCTATGACCTGGGCGAGGTGGGACGTTTCCGCATCAACACCAAGTTGGGCCTCGATACCGACCCCGACAAGCGTGTCTTGACCAAGGAGGACATCATCGAGATCATTAAGTATCTCATCGGCTTGATCAACAGCAAGCAGGATGTTGATGATATCGACCACCTGAGCAACCGCCGCGTGCGCACCGTCGGTGAGCAGCTGTACAACCAGTTCGGCGTGGGTCTCGCCCGCATGGCTCGCACCATCCGTGAGCGCATGAACGTGCGTGACACCGAGCAGTTTGCCCCCATCGACCTGATCAATGCCAAGACCATCTCGAGCGTGATCAACACGTTCTTTGGTACCAACGCGTTGTCCCAGTTCATGGACCAGACCAACCCGCTGGCCGAGATCACCCACAAGCGCCGTATGAGCGCCCTGGGTCCTGGCGGTCTGTCGCGTGAGCGCGCCGGCTTTGAGGTGCGTGACGTTCACTACACCCACTACGGCCGCCTCTGCCCGATCGAGACCCCTGAGGGTCCCAACATCGGTCTGATTTCGTCGTTGTGCGTGTATGCCAAGATCAACAACCTGGGCTTCATCGAGACTCCTTACCGCAAGGTAGAGAACAGCACGGTGGACCTGAACAACGATGATATCATCTATCTCACTGCCGAGGACGAGCAGGACCGCATCATTGCCCAGGGCAATGCACCGCTGAACGAGGACGGCACCTTTGTGCGCGACCGTGTTAAGGCCCGCAAAAACGCCGACTTCCCCGTGGTGGCCCCCGAGGATGTGGAACTCATGGACGTATCGCCGCAACAGATCGCTTCGATTGCTGCTGCGCTCATCCCGTTCCTGGAGCATGACGACGCTAACCGCGCTCTGATGGGTGCGAACATGATGCGCCAGGCTGTGCCTCTGTTGCGCAGCGAGGCTCCCATCGTGGGTACCGGCATCGAGCAGCGCATGGCTTATGACAGCCGCACTCAGCTTCAGGCTGAGGGCGAAGGTGTTGTAGAGTTTGTGGACGCCAGTGTGATCCGCATCCGCTATGACCGCACCGAGGACGAGGAGTTTGTTTCGTTTGACAGCGCTGTCAAGGAGTACAAGCTGCCCAAGTTCCGCAAGACCAACCAGAGCACGACCATCGACCTGCGTCCCATCTGCAATGCTGGCGACCGCGTGGTCAAGGGTCAGATCCTGACCGAGGGTTACTCGACCGAGGACGGCGAGCTCGCACTGGGCCGCAACCTCAAGGTGGCTTACATGCCCTGGAAGGGATATAACTATGAGGACGCTATCGTGATCAACGAGCGCCTCGTGCGTGAGGACATCCTCACCAGCGTCCATGTCGACGAGTACACCCTCGAGGTGCGCGAGACCAAGCGCGGTATGGAGGAACTCACCAACGATATTCCCAACGTGAGCGAGGACGCCACCAAGGACCTCGACGAGCGTGGTATCATCCGCGTGGGTGCTCATGTGATCCCCGGTGACATCCTCATCGGTAAGATCACGCCTAAGGGCGAGAGCGATCCCACCCCCGAGGAGAAGCTGTTGCGTGCCATCTTCGGCGACAAGGCCGGTGATGTGAAGGATGCTTCGTTGAAGGCCAATCCGTCGCTCAAGGGCGTTGTCATTGGTACCCGCCTGTTTGCCCGTGCCGTGAAGAAACGCACCCGCGGCGTTGACCCCGAGATCGAGGCTCTGGACAAGGAGTACAACGCACGTCTCGAGGAACTGCGCGGTATTCTCATCGACAAGTTGACGACCTTGACCGAGGGACGCGTTTCCCAGGGTGTCAAGAACTATATGGACGAGGAAGTCGTGCCCAAGGGCGAGACGTTCACCCGTGAGCTCATCATGGGCATCGAGAACTTCGACAGCATCAACCTGAGCCGTTGGACTGCCGACAGCCACCGCAACGACCTTATCCGTGCCACTGTGATGAACTACCTGCACAAGAGCAAGGCCTATGAGGCAGAGCTCAAGCGCAAGAAACTCGACATCAGCATCGGTGACGAGCTGCCCTCGGGCATCATGCAGCTGGCCAAGGTCTATATAGCCAAGAAGCGCAAGATCAGCGTGGGTGATAAGATGGCAGGTCGCCATGGTAACAAGGGTATCGTATCGCGCGTCGTGCGTCAGGAGGATATGCCGTTCCTGGCCGATGGTACTCCCGTCGACTTGGTACTGAACCCCCTGGGTGTGCCTTCGCGTATGAACCTGGGTCAGGTATTTGAAGCCGTTCTGGGTTGGGCAGGCCGTGAACTCGATGTGAAGTTCGCTACTCCCATCTTCGACGGTTGCAGCCTCGACGACCTCAACGAGTGGACCGACAAGGCCGGTCTGCCGCGTGCCGGCACGACGCAGCTCTATGACGGCGCCACTGGCGAGCCCTTCGACCAGAAGGCTACCGTCGGTGTGACCTACTTCCTCAAGCTTGGTCACATGGTCGAGGACAAGATGCATGCCCGTTCGATTGGCCCGTACTCGCTCATCACGCAGCAGCCTCTGGGTGGTAAGGCCCAGTTCGGTGGTCAGCGTTTTGGTGAGATGGAGGTTTGGGCACTGGAGGCCTTCGGCGCCAGCCATGTGCTTCAGGAAATCCTCACCGTCAAGAGTGACGATGTCGTGGGCCGCAGCAAGGCTTACGAGTCGATCGTCAAAGGTGATCCCATGCCCATCCCGGGCATTCCCGAGTCGCTCAACGTGCTGTTGCACGAGCTGCGCGGTCTGTGTCTGAATGTGAAACTCGATTAATACCGCTTCTCTACTATGCCTTTCAAGAAAGATACAAAGATAAAGAACAATTTCACCAAGATCACCATCAGTCTGGCTTCGCCCGAAGAGATCCTGGAGAATTCATTTGGTGAGGTACTCAAGCCTGAGACCATCAACTACCGCACCTACAAGCCCGAACGCGACGGCTTGTTCTGTGAGCGCATCTTTGGCCCCGTCAAGGACTATGAGTGCCATTGCGGTAAGTACAAGCGTATCCGTTACAAGGGTATCGTGTGTGACCATTGCGGTGTCGAGGTTACCGAGAAGAAGGTGCGCCGTGAGCGCAGCGGACACATCCAGCTCGTTGTCCCCGTGGCCCACATCTGGTATTTCCGTTCACTGCCCAATAAGATCGGTTATCTGCTGGGAATCCCCTCCAAGAAACTCGATATGATCATCTATTATGAGCGCTACGTGGTCATCAACCCCGCTGGCGTGAAGATCGAGAGTGGAAACGATACCAGCCGTGAGCTCCAGAAACTGGAACTCCTCACCGAGGACGAGTACGATGCCATCCTGGCTAAGCTCCCCAAGGACAACCAGGCCCTGGAAGATGGACATCCCGACAAGTTCGTCGCCAAGATGGGCGCCGAGGCCATCCTTGACCTCCTCGCCGAGCTTGACCTCGACTCGCTCGCCAACGAGCTGCGTGACCGTGCCTACAAGGAGAACTCACAGCAGCGCAAGTCCGATGCTCTCAAGCGCCTCCAGGTCGTTGAATCGTTCCGTGCCAGCAAGGGCCTGAACCGTCCCGAGTGGATGATCCTCAAGGTCATCCCCGTGATTCCGCCCGAACTGCGCCCGCTGATTCCGCTCGATGGTGGCCGCTTTGCCACCAGCGACGTGAACGACCTGTATCGCCGCGTGATCATCCGCAATACTCGTCTGAAACGACTCATCGAGATCAAGGCTCCCGAGGTCATCATGCGCAACGAGAAACGCATGCTGCAGGAAGCCGTCGACTCGCTGCTTGACAACTCGCGCAAGTCGAGTGCAGTCAAGAGCGATGCCAACCGCCCCCTGAAGTCGCTCAGCGACAGCCTCAAGGGTAAGCAGGGACGTTTCCGTCAGAACCTGCTCGGTAAACGTGTGGACTACTCGGCCCGCTCGGTTATCGTTGTCGGTCCCGAGCTGAAGATGGGTGAGTGCGGTATCCCCAAGGATATGGCCGCCGAGCTGTACAAGCCCTTCGTTATCCGCAAGCTCATCGAGCGCGGCATCGTCAAGACGGTGAAGAGCGCCAAGAAGATTGTGGACCGCAAGGAGCCCGTTGTTTGGGATATCCTCGAGAACGTCATGAAGGGACATCCCGTGCTGCTCAACCGTGCACCGACACTGCACCGCCTGGGTATCCAGGCCTTCCAGCCCAAGCTCATCGAGGGCAAGGCCATTCAGTTGCACCCGCTGGCATGTACGGCATTCAACGCCGACTTTGACGGTGACCAGATGGCAGTCCACCTGCCCCTGGGCAACGAGGCTATTGTCGAGGCTCAGATGCTGATGCTCGAGCCCCACAACATCCTCAACCCTGCCAACGGTGACCCCATTACCGTTCCGTCGCAGGATATGGTACTCGGTCTGTACTACATCACCAAGCTGCGCAAGGGCGACAAGGGCGAGGGACTCAAGTTCTACGGTCCCGAGGAGGCTCTGGTAGCCTATAACGAGGGCAAGGTGGCCATGCACGCCATTATCAGCGTCGTTGTTGACGTGATCAACGAGAAGGGCGAGCATGAGAGCAAACTGGTCGAGGAGACCTCGGTGGGACGTATCATCTTCAACAACACTGTCCCCTACGAGATGGGATATGTCAACGAGTTGATTACCAAGGGCTCGTTGCGCAAAATCATCACCCGTGTTATCCGCACTTGCGGTGTGCCCCGCTCGGCACAGTTCCTTGACGATGTCAAGAACATGGGTTACTACATGGCATTCAAGGGCGGCCTGTCGTTCAACCTGGATGACGTGCTGATTCCTGACACCAAGCCGGCAATTATCGCCGAGGGTGATGCCAAGGCCGATGAGGTCAAGATGCAGTATGATATGGGTGCCATCACCGACAATGAGCGCTACAAGAAGATTATCGATATATGGAGCAGCGTGACCACTAAGATCACCCAGGAGCTGATGAAGCAGATTACTGCCGACAAGCAGGGCTTCAACTCGGTATTCATGATGCTTGACTCGGGCGCTCGTGGTTCTAAGGACCAGATTCGTCAGCTTTCAGGTCTGCGTGGTCTGATGGCTAAGCCTCAGAAATCGGGTGTTGAAGACGGTCGCCAGACCATCGAGAACCCCATTCTTGCCAACTTCAAGGAAGGTCTGTCGGTGCTCGAGTACTTTATCTCGACCCACGGTGCCCGCAAGGGTCTTGCCGATACCGCCTTGAAGACCGCCGACGCCGGTTACCTTACCCGTCGTCTTGTTGACGTCGCACACGATGTGATCATCAACGAGGAGGACTGCGGCACGCTGCGTGGCATTGTCTGCCGCGCCGTGCGTCAGGGCGACCGCGTGGTTGCTACGCTGGGCGATCGCATCGTTGGCCGTGTATCGGTTCACGATGTGGTTGACCCCACCACGGGCGATATCATTGTCAGGAGTGGTGAGGAAATCACCGATGAGATTGCCAAGTACATCGACAACTCGCCCATCGAGTCGGTAGAGATCCGTTCCGTCCTCACCTGTGAGGCAAAGCGTGGCGTGTGTGCCAAGTGCTATGGCCGCAACCTGGCTTCGCACCGCATGGTACAGCGTGGTGAGGCAGTCGGTGTGATTGCTGCACAGTCCATCGGTGAGCCGGGTACCCAGCTGACTCTGCGTACCTTCCACTCTGGTGGTGTATCCAGTGCCGGATCGGCTGTTTCCAAGATTGAAACCAAGTATAGCGGTATCATCAACATCGATGATCTGCGTACCGTTCAGGACAAGAATGGCGACTACATCGTTGTTGGCCGTATGGCTGAGATGCAGGTGCGTGATGCCAATACCAACATGGTGCTGACGCAGGCTCCCATCGAGTACGGTTCCAAGCTGTTCTTCAAGTCGGGTGATATGGTCAATGCCGGTGACAAGATCAGTGAATGGGATGCATTCAACTCCGTTATCGTGTGTGAGGTCAATGGTACCTTGCGTTACAAGAACCTCCAGAAGGATGTGACTTATCGTGAGGAGCATGATGACATCACCAACAATGACGAGAAGTTCATCATCGAGACCAAGGACCATAACAAGATTCCCGAGGCCGAAATCGTCGATGCCGAGGGCAATGTCATCAGGTCCTATGCTCTTCCCGTGCGTGCTCATCTGATGAAGGATGACGGTGAGGAAATCACTGCTGGTGAGATCTTCGTTAAGATTCCGCGCATGTCTTCGGGCGGTGCTGGTGATATCACCGGTGGTCTGCCTCGCGTAACCGAGCTGTTCGAGGCCCGCAACCCGTCCAACCCCGCCATCGTGAGCGAGATTGACGGTCAGGTATCCTTCGGCCGCGTTAAGCGTGGTAACCGTGAGATTACCGTCACGAGCACCATTGGTGAGGAGAAGAAGTATCTCGTGCCGCTGTCCAAGCAGATCCTGGTTCAGGAAGAGGACTACGTGCGCGCCGGCACTCCGTTGTCCGACGGTGCTATCACGCCTGCCGACATCCTGCGCATCAAGGGTCCCACGGCTGTACAGGAGTACATCGTTAACGAGGTACAGAATGTATACCGCACCCAGGGTGTGAAGATCAACGACAAGCACTTCGAGGTAATCGTGCGCCAGATGATGCGCAAGGTGCGCATTATCGATCCGGGCGACACCCGCTTCCTCGAGGAGCAGACCGTCGACAAGCGCGAGTTCATGGAAGAGAACGACCGCATCTGGGGCAAGAAGATTGTCACCAACAGCGGTGACAGTGACGAGGTCCAGAACGGACAGATTCTCACTGCTCGCAAGCTGCGCGACATCAACTCGTCGCTCAAGCGCCGTGACATGAAACTCGTCGTCGTGCGCGATGCTGTTCCCGCTACCAGTGAGCAGATTCTGCTCGGTATCACGCGTGCCGCGCTGCAGACCGGCAGCTTCATGTCGGCAGCGTCGTTCCAGGAGACCACCAAGGTCCTCAACGATGCAGCCATCAACGGCCGCGTGGACTACCTGGAGGGTATGAAGGAGAACGTGATTTGCGGTCACCTGATTCCCGCTGGCACCGGTATGCGAGAGTATCAGACGCTCGTCGTCGGTGACAAGAACGAAATGGCACTCGCCGATCAGGCCCGTCGCGAGCGTGAGCTCGATCAGATGGGTGGCGAGTGACCCTCTAACATGGAATGACATTGAATGATAATAAGTAGAGATTGAAATAATCGTATATTTTCCATAGTTAATTTGTTTATTGAGACTCCAGTCCGCAGCGATGCGCACTGGAGTTTTTTTGTACTGTCAGCTAAATGCTCTGATTTATTTGGCATTGTGGTAGTCTTGGAGTATCTTTGCAGCGAGATTTGGTGTCCGGGGCTATGGCCCTGGATGAAAAGGGAACCGGGTGGGAATCCCGGACAGACGGTGCTGCTGTGTGCCCCCTGATAGAGCAATCCCTGTACCTGGCCACTGTGAACGGCTCCCGATAGCAAGGGACCGGCGCGGGAAGGACAGGTCACTAGAGAATAGGGTAGGGGCGAGTCAGAAGACCTGCCAAGTCGCTAAATAGAAACCCGTAAACATGCGTCGAACGTTTGTCATAGCATTTTTTGCCCTCGTGTGCTTCCTGTGCGCTAATGCCCAGGAAGGCGTGCTTGCGCACCAGGCCGACTCGGTCATGGCTGCGGTGGGTCATGGCCGCCTGGACTCGATGCAGTATATCCAGAACGTCATTATCTACGGACGGCGCCCCTATGAGGATGTCATTCCCGCCCAGGAACTCACGGGCAAGCAGCTCGAGGGCCTCAACAGCCACTCGGTGGCCGACGCGGTGCGCTACTTTGCCGGTGTGCAGCTCAAGGACTACGGCGGTGTGGGCGGGCTCAAGACCGTCGATATCCGCTCGATGGGTACCAACCACATGGGCGTGTTCTATGACGGCATCCAGATTGGTAATGCCCAGAACGGGCAGGTGGACCTGGGCAAATTCTCGCTTGACAACATCGAGGCCATCTCGCTCTACAACGGGCAGCGCAGCAACATCTTCCAGAGTGCCAAGGATTATGGCTCGGCAGGTACCATCTACCTGCGCACACGGCGTCCCAAGTTCAAGGACGGCAAGCGCTACAACCTGAACGTGTCGTTCAAAACCGGCTCCTTCGGCCTGGTCAATCCCAGTGTGCGATGGGAGCACAAGCTGAGCCGTTCGGTGAGCCTGTCGTTCAATAGCGAGTTCACCTATGCAACGGGTCGCTACCGTTTCCGCTACATGCGCCACTACAGCGACGGGTCACTGGCATGGGACACGACCGCCGTGCGCCAGAATGGTGATGTGCGGTCCTATCGACTGGAGGCGGGCGTCTTCGGCGTGATGAGCAGCGGCAAGTGGCATGCCAAGGCCTACTTCTATGACAGCAACAAGGGCATTCCCGGCGCTATCGTGAATAATGTGTGGAAACACGCCCAGCGGCAGTGGGACAGCAATTTCTTTCTGCAGGGTGCTTTCCAGCGCAAGTTCAGTGACCGTTACGAGATGATGTTCAATGCCAAGTACTCGCGTGACTACTTGCACTACCTCAATCCCGACACCACGTTGATGTACATCGACAACAAGTTCTGGCAGGACGAAATTTACCTCTCCACGGCCAACAAGTACACCATCCTCACCGACTGGGACGTGAACCTCTCGGTAGACTACCAGTGGAACAGCCTGGATGCCACCCTCACGGGTTTTGGCTACCCCATCCGCCACACGGTGCTCACTGCACTGGCCAGCGCATGGACTTGGCACGGTTTCAAGGCCCAGGGCAGCCTGCTCTACACGATGGTCAACGACCGTTCGTCGGCACGGTTCGACGGCCAGGTGGTGGGCAAGATGAGCAAGTACATGAACAAGGTCACACCGGCCGTTTTCCTCAGTTGGCAGCCGTGGCAGCACCGTGAGCTCAACCTGCGTGCCTACTACAAGCGCATCTTCCGCATGCCCACGTTCAACGACCTGTACTACACCGACATGGGAAACATCACGCTCAACCCTGAGTACGCCACCCAGTACAACGTGGGTTTTCTCTATCGTTTGCTTACCGACCATGGTCTGGTGGCCGGCGTCAAGCTCAGTGCCGATGCATACTATAACTACATAACCGACAAAATCATCGCCGTCCCCAAGGGAACCGGCCAGTACCGCTGGATGATGATGAATGTGGGTATCGTCAAGATTCATGGCATCGATGTGAGCGCGCGCACCACTTTGCGTCTGCCCGCCGACGTCATCCTCGACATCAACCTGAGCTATACCTACCAGAAGGCCCAGGACTACACCAATCCCGCCGACAATGGCGATGGTGGCACCTACAAGGGACAACTGGCCTACATCCCGTGGCACAGCGGGTCGGTTGTCGGTCATCTGGGTTGGCGTGACCTGGACGTGAATTACAGCTTCATCTATGTGGGCGAGCGCTATCACACCAGCGCCAACACCCGCGAGAACCATGAGCAGCCCTGGTACACCCACGACTTGTCGCTGGGTTACCTGCTGCACCTGGGCAAGACCACGTTGAAGGTTTCGGGCGAGGTCAACAACCTCTTCAATCAGTACTACGACGTTATCCTCAACTATCCCATGCCGGGCCGCAACTACAAACTCATCCTCAAATTTGACATCTGATGAAAAGGCTATTCTACATACTGTTCCCACTGTTGCTGCTGGCGGGATGCCGCGAGGAAGTGACGATTTTCCTGCCCGAGCACGTGTCGGTGGCACAGCCTGAGTTCACCGACATCGAGGGCTTCTACCTGCTGTGCGAGGGCAACATGGGCTGGAACAAGGCGACGCTGGACTACTACGACTATGCCTATGGCGAGTATGTCCGCAACATTTTCTCCTACGCCAACCCCACGGTGCCCAAGGAGATGGGTGATGTGGGCAACGACATCGGCATCTACGGTAGCAATCTGTACTGTGTCATCAACTGCTCCAACAAGGTGGACGTGCTCGACAAGTACACCTGCCGCAAGAAGTATCAGGTCGATATCCCCAACTGTCGTTTCATCCGTTTCTACGGCGGCTATGCCTATGTGACTAGCTATGCCGGCCCGGTGCAGATCAATCCCAACTACGAGCAGCGTGGCTATGTGGCCAAGATTGACACCGTCACCATGCAGGTCGTGGATACCTGTCTGGTGGGCTTCCAGCCCGATGAACTCGAGATTGTCGAGGGCAGGATCTATGTCGCCAATTCGGGCGGATACATGGTGCCCAACTACGAGAATACCGTGTCGGTCATCGACGTGGCCACTTTCAAGGAGGAGCGTCGCATCCCCATCGCCATCAATCTCTCGTGGGTCAAGGGCGACAGCCACGGCATGCTCTGGATTGCCTCGCGTGGCGACTACTACACCCGTCCCAGCAAGATCTACGCCTACGACACGCGCAAACAGCAACTCGTGGACAGCATCGACTGCCGCGTGAGCAACATGTGGCTTGACGGCGACTCGCTATACGTGGTGAGCACCGAGTGGAGCTATGTGTCGATGAGCAATGCCTTCTCCTATGCCATCATCAATACCCGCACGCGGGAGAAGGTGTGCGACAATTTCATCACCGATGGGACCGACAAGGATATTGTCATCCCCTATGCCGTAGCCGTCAACCCGATAACCAAGGACATCTATGTTACCGATGCCAAGGACTACGTCTCGCCCGGTCGTCTCTACTGCTTTGACCGCTATGGCGTCAAGAAGTGGGATGTGCGCACCGGTGACATCCCGGCCCATTTTGCCTTCCTGGGCCACAACATCAACGAGCATTAATCATCACAACATCATTAATAACCTGAATAATGAAGACTGCAAGAAATATCACCGTGATGCTGCTGTCGATGCTGACGGCATTGACCATGTGGGGCAACCACCCGTGGCTGACGCGCGTGTTTGAATACCGTCCCGCCCCGGGGCAGTTCATCAACACCATGCCACTGTGCCGTGTGGGGGAACCCGTGGACAGTGTGCTGGCGCGTTGCCGTGCCAGCATCTGCGGCTACATCGACACCGTGACCGTGACCTTCCATGGCCAGACCATCACGCGCATCGACACCGTTTGGGCCGAGAGCATGATTTCCCTAGGCGGCTATGGCGGTTATGTCATCGTGGGATTTGACCATCCGGTAGTCAACATGCACACCTATGACTTCGAGATCCAGGGCAATGCCTTTGTCAGCGACCGCGAGACGCATGGCGGCAGCAGTGAGCCTGGCATCGTCATGGTGGGTGTGGACATGGACGGCGATGGCGTGCCCAGCGACGGAGACCGCTGGTATGAGTTGGCCGGTAGCGAGTACAACCATCCCAGGACGCAGCATGACTACTCCATCACCTATTACCGTCCCGATGAGAACAAGCCGCGCACGCCCAGCCAAGTGGACCCCTTCCTGAATGACACCACCTACATCCGTTGGACCAGCAACGACGCGGACCCCGACAGCACCAGCGGCTACATGAGCCGTAACACCTACCACAACCAGCCCTATTGGCCCCTGTGGCTGCAGGATGAGCCCACCATGACATTCAAGGGGAGCAAGCTGCGCTGCAATGCCGTCGACCTGGGTGATAACGATGGCCAATCCTACTATGTTCAATACTTCTTTGACTGGGGCTATGTCGATAACCTGCCCAACAATCCTGCCCATGTCTCGCAGGAGGATGGCATCTATAATCCGGGTTTCAAGATTGACTGGGCCGTTGATGAGCAGGGGCGGCATGTCAATCTCACCCACATCGACTTCATCAAGGTCTATAACGCCATGAACCAGTATTGCGGTTGGATGGGTGAAACATCGACCGAAATCGCTGCAGGCATCGACTTCCACCCCGATGCACCTATGCCCACTTTTTTGCCTGAAGACGTGAACCATGATGGTGAGGTAACCGTGAGTGATGTGGATGCCGTCATCAACGTGATTGTCACTAGCAAGAAGAATTCCTCTGCCGACGTGAACACCGATGGTGAAGTGACCGTTGCGGATGTGAATGCCATTATTGACTACATTCTCCATCACTGATGCCGCCTGAAGGTCCGTGCCAGAACACTAAATCCTAACGAAAATAGTAACTTTTGGGCTAGGATGATAAATTAATGGGCGTTGAAATCTTAAAACTCGAAAAAAAGATATAATTTTGTGTTTAAGAAAACAGGACGATTATTGCAAAAAACTTGCAGTTTGTTGTACGATGATGAAAGATTTCTATAATCGTTATATTATTAACTTATTTAATTTCAATTTATTATGAAGAAATTTTTTACTTTAATTGTTGCTGCCGCTTTGGCATTTGCCGCTCAGGCCGAAGTTCTTTCTGTTTGCCAGGGTGAGTACCAGTCAGGTGTTTCGCCCGTTTACGGCCTCTGGTATGACACTCCGGGTATGACTCAGTCAATCTATCCCGCTGATATGCTTGCTGATATGGCTGGTGGTGATATCACTGAGCTTTCGTTCTTGACCCTTGCCAATCTTGATGGCTCTCCTTGGGGTATGGATTTCTCGTCCTACTACATGAAGTTCTCTGGTGGTGAGCTTACTTTGGCTCTTATGGAGGTTGCCGAGGATGAGTTTACCGCTCCTGTTGCTATGACTGGTGCAACTGTTGTGGCCACTACAGTACCCGTGTATGGTGATCTTTTACTGACTTTCGAACTGGATGAGCCTTTCCACTACAATGGTGGCAACCTGCTCGTTGAGGTTAACATTTCCACTCCTGGTAGCTATGGTACGACCTACTTCTGGGGCGAGGGCTACTATGATGAGAATGATAACGTCACCAAGACTCCCGCTTACTATGAGAATTATAACTACTCTAATGAGATCTCCACTAGCGACTTGATGGCCTTCTTGCCTGCTATCGACTTCACCTATGAGCCTGGTGGCGCTCCCGAGCCTCCCACGCCCACCGAGAAGACTCAGACCCCCGACGGCTCTTACGCTGTAGTATCTGGTCAGCACGAGGTAGTTGTTACCATCACTCCGTATGAGGGCGACGTATTCTATCGCATCATCTTCACCGCTCCTGACGGTACCGTTACCGAGGGTGAGTGGATGGAGTATACTGACGCATTCTCGGTATATGAGGATGGCCGCTATCGTGTAGAGTTCTACGCTATCGCCGAGGTAAGACCGTTGCTGGTGTGCGCTACTTCAACATGGCCGGTCAGGAGATGAGCCAGGCCAATGGTCTGACCATCGTGGTTACCACCTACACCGACGGCACCACCAGCGCTGTTAAGGTGATGAAGTAAGTTATTAGGCTTTAGCTATTAGCTATTAGGCTTTAGCTATTAGCGAGAATTGAGACAATCGGGCGACCCGCAGTGGGCCGCCCGATTTTGCCTAGACGGTCAGATACTTGTAGCACTCATATTAAACACTACCGAAAACAGTAAATATCGGAGACCGTTATTCTGAATATTTTTGGGTTTTGCATGATGTTACAAAGTTTTTACTACATTTGCAGTCTAATACTAAATCTACTTTTTTATTAATTTATCTTTTATCAAAAACACTATGAAGAAGTTTTTTACACTTGTGGCAGCCATGATGATGCTTTCAGTATCGGCTGAGACGTTAACTGTTTATGATGGTACTGATTACTTAGCAGCTATCCCCTTCAATGGATCGTGGGTGGATGAAGTAGGCAACAAGACTCAGGTGCTCTTCCCCGCCGCAGACCTTACCGACATGGTGGGCAAGCAGATCACCTCGATGACGTTCTACACCGAGCCCGAGGGCTGTAAGCTTGATGGCGGTCTGTTGAACATCTCTCTGGGTGAGACCGAGGTTAGCGTGATGTCAGAATACATCACCGAAGGCTTGACCCTGGTGGGCACTTGCTCGTTCACTGCACATGAGGGTGAAGTTGTTGAATTTACAATCAATTTCGATGTTCCTTACACCTACAACGGTGGAAACCTGTTGTTCGAGAACGTGGTTGTTGAGGCCACTGACTATCAGTTCACCTATTGGACTGGTGTCAAGACCAATTACAACAACTGCATGGTCGGCTCCTATGGCGGCGCTTCTGCTCGTCAGTTCTTGCCCAAGACCACTTTCACCTACACCGGTGGTGACACTCCCGAGCCCCAGGTACTCGTTGGCGATGTTGACGGCGACAATGAGGTTGGCATCAGCGACGTATCTGCCCTGGTTGACTTGCTGCTCAATGGTGGTGAGATGCCCAAGGCTGCTGACTGCGACAACGACGGCGAGTATGGCATCAGCGACGTATCGGCCCTGGTTGACTACCTGCTGAACGGCGTTTGGAACAACTAATCATCAGCGAGGCTTATTGCCTTTAAATCTCTAAACAAGGAGCAGGAATCCGTAATCGGGTTCCTGCCCTTTTTGTATTCATGCTATAGGGTGACCTTGTTGTGTGTGTCTTCTTAATATCCTGATTTCTAACCCACTATTTGCTTGTTTGATTATTCCCCTCTATGGTTTGTGATGATTTTTTTGTATTTTTATTTTTTTTAGCCTATTGTGATTTTGCCGTATCAATTTAATATTGTACATTTGTCGCGAGTTGATAACCACGAACTATAAACTGCGAACTATAAACTTTGTTTTTATAAACCTTTACCAACATTAAATCATCATTTTTTATGAAGAAAATTTTTAAACTCATGTCTGCAGCGCTGATGGCGCTGGCTATGTTTGTACCTGCTCAGGCCGCAGAACTGACCGTGTATGACGGTTCCACCTACGGTGTAAGTTACAACGAGTATGTACCCATCTACGGTTACTACTATGACACCAACAATTTTGCTACCCAGATCATTTATCCTGCCGCCCAGATTGAGGCAATGCAGGGCTCATCTATCACTTCGTTGAAGTTCTACGTTGGCAACGAGGATGGTAATGCACTTAATGGTGGTGTTGTAGGTATTTCGGTAGGTGTAACTGAGTTGTCGCAATTCCCTGGCTACAGCCCCGCTTTGATCGAAAATCTGACCGAGGTTGCCGAGATCACGATGACCCCCGGTGAGACTGAGGTCGTTGTTAATTTCAACGAACCGTTCTCCTATGAGGGCGGCAATCTTGTAATTGAAGCCACCGTTAAGGAGGCCAGCGGTTATGCAAGCATGTACTTCCTGGGTGAGGAAGTTGAATACAACGCTTCGATGTACAGGCTTCCCGCCAGTGGCAGTGCTTATGCCCAGGCGTTCGGTCCGAAGACCACCTTCAACTATGAGGTTGTTGAGGACTTTGCGACCATCAGCACGTCGGCTATCGACTTCGGTACTGCCTATCCTGAGTTCCCTGTTGCTCCTCAGACTTTCGTTTTGAAGAACATGGGTCAGAACGCCTTTACCCCCGTATTCAGCGCTCTGACTGCTCCCTTCAGCGTAACCCCCGCTCCTGCTGAGATGGCTTCTGGCTCATCGATGGAGTTCACTGTTAACTTCACTCCTACCGAGTTAGGCGATTATGCCCAGACTTTGGCTATCGACTGTGGTGCAGCCGGTCAGTTTGAGATTGCCCTCACTGGTGCAATGACCGAGGTTCCCGACGTGATCACCGTTTGTGACGGTACCGCTACCAATGGTTATCTGCCCTTCTA
Organism: uncultured Bacteroidales bacterium; assembly: GCA_902792895.1. Classification (GTDB taxonomy): domain Bacteria; phylum Bacteroidota; class Bacteroidia; order Bacteroidales; family Muribaculaceae; genus Sodaliphilus. The sequence continues at coordinate 18,622 of CADBBK010000042.1, forward strand.
TGGTTACTATTATGACAATACGACCAAGGGTCAGATGATCTATACCGCCGAGATGCTTGCTCCTCTGGCAGGTAAGAAGATCACCGAGGTTACGTTCTATCCCACCGCTCCTCTGACCTTCACGGGCGGTCAACTGCAACTCTCGTTCAAGGTTGTTGACCAGCAGGGCTTCACCAGCTACACTGCTCTGACCGACCTCACGGCTGTGGCTACCTGGGAACCCGGTGACAGCGAGAACGAACTTGTCTTCACGCTTGACGAGCCCTTCGAGTACGATGGTGGTAACCTCGCTATTGAGGTCTTCAATGTTGTGAAGGGTACCAACTGGCCCAGGGCTTATTTCTATGGCGAGAACATGACTGACTACTATCCCAGCTACTACCAGTATGGTGCTTCGACCGATATCGATCACTTCCTGCCCAAGGTTGGCTTCGCTTATGAGGCTGGTGACACCCCCGAGCCCCAGGTACTTCGTGGCGATGTTGACGGCGACAATGAGGTTGGCATCAGCGACGTATCTGCCCTGGTTGACTTGCTGCTCAATGGCGGTGAGATGCCCAAGGCTGCTGACTGCGACAACGACGGCGAGTATGGCATCAGCGACGTATCTGCTCTGGTTGACTACCTGCTGAACGGCGTTTGGAACGACTAATCACCAGCGAGGCTGAATAGCCCCTCTGAATCTCTTAATTTGGGGCAGGAATCCGCAATCGGGTTCCTGCCCTTGTTTATTGCCGTCTAAATGGCTAATTGATACAACTTTACAATCGTTGATAATGAAAAAGTTTTCCAATTATTTTTATAAATCACTGATATTCAATAAAATATATTTTTACTAAATCCAAAAAGTTTCCAAAAACGATATTTTTTGAAAAATTCTTGCTAAATCAGTTTGCCATTTCAGAACGCTGTATTATCTTTGCAATCCCAAACCGGCAAGGCCGGTTTTTTTAACGATAGCAATGGTTTTTCTTTTTATTTATTGATACCCAGGAAATGATTCAGACTGTATTGAAACGCGATGGCCGCGTCGTCGGCTATAATGAGGAAAAAGTAAAGGCCGCCATTCGTAAAGCGATGCTGGCCACCGAGGCCGGAGAAGATGAGGCCCTGATACAGCGCATTGCCGACCGCATCGGTCAGCGTGGCCGCAGCCAGATGTCCGTTGAGGAAATCCAGGACCAGGTGGAGCTGGAGCTGATGAAGAGCCCCCGCAAGGAGGTCGCACGCTGCTACATCAACTACCGCCACCAGCGCAGCGTGGCACGCCGGGCCAAGACGCGTGACATGTTCCTGGAGATCATCAATGCCAAGAACAACGACATCACGCGCGAGAACGCCAACATGAATGCCGACACGCCTGCCGGCATGATGATGAAGTTTGCCAGCGAGACGACCAAGCCCTTTGTCGACGACTACCTCCTGAGCGAGGAGGCGCGCGAGGCTGTGCGCGGCAACTATCTGCACATTCATGACAAGGACTACTATCCCACCAAGAGTCTCACCTGTGTCCAGCATCCGCTCGACAAGGTGCTGACGCAGGGTTATATGGCTGGCCACGGTGAGTCGCGTCCTGCTAAGCGCATCGAGACCGCCGGTGTTATCGCCTGCATCACTATGGAGACTGCTCAGAACGAGATGCATGGCGGTCAGGCCATTCCCGCGTTTGACTTCTATCTGGCACCCTATGTGCGCCGCTCGTTCATCGAGGAGGTGAAGAACCTCGAGACGCTCATGGGCCAGGACTACAGCCGCCTCTATGACATGAAGTTTGAGGACTACATCGAGCGCGACCTCGATTTCCTGCAGGGCGACGAGCGCATCCTGCAGCACGCTATCAACAACACCGTGCGCCGCGTGCATCAGGCGATGGAAGCCTTCATCCACAACATGAACACCATTCACTCGCGTGGTGGCAATCAGGTGGTGTTCAGCTCCATCAACTACGGCACCGACACCAGCGCCGAGGGCCGCTGCATCATCCGCGAGCTGCTCAACTCCACCTATGAGGGTGTGGGCAACGGCTCCACGGCCATCTTCCCCATCCAGATCTGGAAGAAGAAAACGGGTGTGAGCTACAAGCCCGGAGATCCCAACTATGACCTCTATCAGCTGGCCTGCAAGGTGACGGCAAGGCGTTTCTTCCCCAACTTTGTCAACCTCGACGCCACCTACAACTACCACGAGCAGTGGCGTGCCGACGATCCCGAGCGCTACAAGCATGAGGTGGCCACGATGGGCTGCCGCACCCGCGTGTTTGAGAACCGCTTCGGCGAGAAGACCTCCATCGGTCGCGGTAACCTCTCGTTCTCGACCATCAACATCGTGCGCCTGGCTATCGAGTGTATGGACATCAAGGACAAGCAGGAGCGCATCGACCGCTTCTTTGCCAAGCTGGACAACATGCTGGAAGTGACTGCACGACAGCTCGATGCCCGTTTCCAGTACCAGAAGACCGCCATGGCCAAGCAGTTCCCCCTGCTCATGTCTCAGCTGTGGAACGGCGCCAGCGAGCTCGGTCCTAACGATCGCGTCGAGGGTGTCATCAACCAGGGTACCTTGGGCATAGGCTTCATCGGCCTTGCCGAGTGTCTGATAGCCCTTGTCGGCCACCATCACGGCGAGAGCGACGAGGCCCAGCAGCTGGGTATCAAGATCATTACCTATATGCGTGACCGTGTTAACGAGTTCAGCGAGCGCTACCAGCACAACTACAGCGTGCTGGCCACGCCTGCCGAGGGACTCGCGGGCAAGTTCACCCGCCGCGACCGCAAGGACTTCGGTGAGATTCCCGGTGTGACCGACAAGATCTATTATACCAACAGCAACCACGTGCCCGTCTATTACAAGTGCTCTCCCAAGCACAAGGCCGAGGTCGAGGCTCCTTACCACGAGCTGACGCGCGGTGGACACATCTTCTATGTCGAGATTGACGGTGATGCTACCCACAATCCTGATGCCATCGCTGCTGTCGTGGACCTGATGGACAAGTACAACATGGGCTACTGCTCGGTGAACCACAACCGCAACCGCTGCATGGATTGCGGCTATGAGGACGCCACCGAGGACCTGCACGAGTGCCCCAGCTGCCACGGCCACAACATCGACCGCCTGCAGCGCATCACGGGCTACCTCGTCGGCACCACCGACCGCTGGAACAGCGGCAAACTCGCCGAGCTCAAGGACCGCGTCGTCCACAAGTGATAACCAATCAATCAAACAACAATTAATCAAACAACAGGAACAACTCAAAACAACCAGCACAACAATTTTGTTATTTTCTCTAGTTTTTAAAAAAGAGTTGTTGCCGTTGTTCTATGTTGTTCATGTTGTTTGAAAAAAGTGGTTTTTTGACATGAATTTGAGGGTGTTGCACATCGTCGAGGGCACCAGTGTCGATGGGCCTGGCCTGCGCACGTCAATCTATCTGGCTGGCTGCAATCATCGTTGCCATGGCTGTCACAATCCCGACTCATGGGACTTCAAGGGTGGGGAAGACCGCACCCTCGATGAGCTGATGCAGGTCATCGCCTATAACGAGGCCCCCGTCACCCTCAGCGGCGGTGACCCCCTGCTGCAACCCGAGGGCACCCGTGCCCTCATTCACCGCATCAAGCAGGAACTGGGGTACAACGTCTGGTGCTACACTGGTTACACATGGGAAGAGATTGTCGGCAATCCTGCATTGCTCGATGTCGTGCGCGAACTCGATGGCCTTGTCGATGGCCCCTTTGTCCAGGCCGAGCGCGACATCAGCCTGCGCTTCCGCGGCAGCCGCAACCAGCGCCTCATCGACGTCCAGCGCACCCTCGCCAGCGTCGATCCCACCACTCCCATTACCATTCAATGACGCAAAGGCCATTCGCCCAGTGAGGCGATGACTTTAAGACAACAATGTGCCCCGGCGTGATGAAAACTCGTCGGGGCAAAAATATTTGTTTCTTCTTGCGTTGTCTATCAAAAAGATGTATCTTTGCAGCAACAAATTGAACGTGTTGAGGTTCCTTGACCAGAAATGGTGAGGATCAAAAGGGAACCAGGTGTGACTCCTGGACAGTACCCGCTGCTGTAACTCCCTAAAATACATCGCGCGGCATACATGCCACTGGTTGCACACTCATGGTCTGCATCATCACCGGGAAGGCGCCGCAGCGATGGGGGAGAAGTCAGAAGACCTGCCTCCACGCGGCCAACAATTGTGGTTCACGCGGCATTTGAACCCTGGCGAAGTGAGATGATGCAGAGCACACCCCTCTGCCCGTATTATTGAAGTCATCACTGGCCCTTGCCGGCTCACAACGTGTCGCTTGATTCACAATACGAAGTGAAACAATAAAACGTATAGTGACATGAAGAAATCACTACTTCTTGCAATGGCCATGACGGCAGCGTTGGCGGCAAGTGCCGGCAACTCGCCCTACATCGCCCATGTGTATGACTACCTGCCCGCCCCAGGCCAGTTTGTCAACGTTTATCCCGCCTATCGGCCTGGTTACACCCAGGACAGCATCAATGCCCAACTCGAGACAGCATTGGTCGGCAAGACCAATGCCACGGTAAGCCTGGGCAGCTATGGCGGATACATCGTGTTTGGCTTTGACCACCCCGTGCTCAACAAGCATGGCTATGACGTGAAGATTTACGGCAATGCGATTCAGAGCCAAGCCGTGAGCGACATGGCCGGCGGCAGCTGTGAGCCCGGCATCATCATGGTAGGCGTGGACATGGACGACAACGGCGTGCCCAGTGAGGGCGACAAGTGGTATGAAATCAAGGGAGCGTCCTATGACAATTGTCAGCATGGCTTTGAGGTGACTTACTACAAGCCTGACGAGGGCAAGGAAAAAGTGCCTCACGAGAGTTGGTCATTCATCAATGATGTTGAGTATGTCTATTGGACCAGCAATGACCAGGTTGATGGCAATACCAGCGGCTACGTCTGGCGCAACGCGTTCCACAGCCAGCCGTATTGGCCGTTGTGGATCGAGGACACCGTGCTCACCTTCAGAGGCACAAGGTTGCCCAATCTGGCGATTGACATGAGCAATGGCGGCGGTAACAATTGGTTCCAGCCCTTCTTTGGCGAGGGCTATGCGGACAATCTGCCCAATGCCATCGAGCCGGGGTTCAAGATTGACTGGGCGGTTGACGAGGACGGCAATCCCGTCATGCTCGACCACATCGACTTCGTGAAGGTCTATTGCGGCCAACTGGCCTACTGCGGTTGGCTCGGCGAGACCTCGACCGAGATTGGCGGTGCCGAGGACCTGCACCCCGATGCCGTCGCTGCATTGTTGGGCGATGTGGACGGTGATGGCGAGGTGGCCATTGCCGACGCGACGGAACTGATTGACCTCCTGTTGAGTGGCGAGGTGCCTGCTGAAATCGCTTGGGCAACCGACTGTGACCAAGATGGCGAGGTTGGAATCTCCGATGTGGCGGCATTGATCGATTATTTATTGACCGATAAATGGTAAAACAATGAAAAGATTAAGCACTGCATTATTGGCAACCCTCGTGACGATGATGGCCTGGGCTCAGGATTTCACCTTCACCAATGGCATCATCTTCATCAACGAGGACCGATACGGCCCCAATCAGGGCTCCATCAATTTCTATAATTATGACTACGACGAGATGGAGTACAACGTCTATGCCATGATGAACCCGACGACCAAACTGGGTGTGACCACGCAGCACGGGCAACTCTATGGCGGGCGCCTCTTCGTCGTCAGCAAGCAGGCCAATGGCAGCGAGGCTTCGGGCAATACCATCGGCTCACGCCTGGCCGTGCTTGATGCGGCAACGCTCAAGCAGCAGGCCAGCCTGTTGCGCTTCGGCGAGAGTGCCGACAGCGTGTATGACGGCCGCTGCTACTGCGCCGTCGGCCCCGACAAGGGCTATATCGCCACCAATGCGGGCATCTTCGTGCTCGATGTGCCCACAATGACCACCACGGGCCCCATCCAGGGCACCCAGTCCAGTGCCAAGGGCGATTACAACAGCCTCTACCGTGACCAGTGTGGCGACATGGTGCGCTTCGGTCAGTATGTGTTTGCCGTGCAGCAGGGTAGGGGGCTCCATGTGATAGACCCGGCTACCGATGCCGTCGTGGCCACCTTGCCCTTCCCGCACATCGTTACCGTGTTTGTCACGGCGGGCGGTAACCTCTATGTGGCGAACAATTCGCGTGAAGTGTACGACTTCGGCTCCGGTCCCTATGTGGCCGACTTCACCCGCATCGATCCTGTCACCCTCAACGTGGTGGATGTGCATGAACTGGGCGATACCTATGGAGCCTTGAGTTCCTGGGGCGCTTGGCGTGCCCGCATGCTGACAGTCGATCCCGTGAACGAACGCGTGTATTACAACCATGAGGAGTACCAGAACTATATCAGCTGCTATGACATTGACTCGCGCACGCTCGTTGACCACTTCATCGACCTGCCTGAGGCTGCTGAAATCAACTGGGATGGCACGCACAACCATCAGGGCCTCTATGCCTCGGCATTGAGCTTTGATCCGCACACGGGCGACCTGGTGGTACAGACCACCGAGGCGGCACCGATGTATGCCTACGAGATTTTCAACCACAACTGGGTGTTGTTCTATGATGCAGCCACCCTCCAACTCAAGCGCCAGGTGCGCCTGCAGGATGCTTACTGGTTCCCCGCGATGGCGGTTTATCCCGACGTGTGTGACCCGTCGCTGACTATTGCCGACGTGCATCTGCCTCAAGGCGAATCCCATGTGATAGACCTGCTCCATGCTGTCACCGATGCCGACAACATGGCGGCACTGGCTGTGACCACCGCTCGAAGCAACGACCCGCAGGTGGCCCGAGCTTGGGTAAGTGGCACTGACCTCCATGTGCAGGCATTGGCATATGGCAGAACCTCCGTCACCGTCACCACCGACAGCAACGGCAAGTTGGCAACGGCAACGTTTATGGTTTACGTTTCTAAAGTGTCCGTCCCCGGTGATGTGAATATGGACGGCAGCGTTGACATCGCCGATGTGGCCAAGCTGATTGATGTCCTGATGGGTTCGGTGCTGGCCGACTATGACCCGGGAGCAGCCGATGTGGACCGCAACGGCGAAATCGACATCACCGATGTCGCGCTGCTCATCGACAAACTCATGTTGTCCAAAGACTAATGACCGAAAATGAATAAATTAAGTGATATGTTTAACCATTAAATTTTTAATGAACATGAAGAAATTTTTTACTTTAGCAGCAAGTGCCCTGATGGCTTCGGCCGCTTGGGCTGGTGTGATCACGCTTGACATGAACAAGCCGATTAATCCCGCAACCATTGAGTATGGTGCCAACAATGTGTGGACCGAGTGCTACAATGATGTGGATTACACTTGGCTCGAGTTCGGCGATGAGAATGGTGAGTTTATGCTCTCTCACCTCATCGACGGCGAGGGCGCTTCGTGGGGTGGCTACTATTGGGATGGCTTCACCCCCGCTATCGGTGGTGACATCACCGATTATGGCCAGCCGGGCAGCAGTGCCTCTTGGACCACCAACTTCAGTGGTTGTATGGCAGGTGGCGGTTGCGTCATCAACGCCGACGGTTCGGTGACTGCCGACCCCGCTCAGCCCTATTTCGTGGCTTATTACAGCAGTTGGGCAATGGAAGGCCCTAGCAACCAGGTGATGTTTGTTGACAAGAACGGCAGCACGACCTTTGAGCCCCTGGGTGTTTATGTCTGCAACCATCCTTGGCCCTATTATGGCTGCCTGCATGGTGACGGTATGGGCCGCGCTTTTGAGGAGGGTGACTATTTCGAGCTCGTTGCCCATGGCGTTGCCGCCGATGGTACTGAGACGACAGTTTCAATGAACCTGGTTGAGTTCACTAACGGTGAACTTATCGCCGCTAACGACTGGACCTACTTTGACCTGTCCAACCTGGGTGAGGTGGAGTCGGTTTACTTTACCATGAATTCAACTGATACGGGTGCTTATGGCATGAACACCGCTGCCTACTTCTGCATGGACAAGTTCCAGGTGAAGGGCGAGGATGGTGGCGATACCCCCGAGCCTCCCACGCCCACCGAGAAGACTCAGACTCCCGATGGATCTTATGCAGTAACTCCCGGTCAGCACGAGGTGGTTGTGACCATCACTCCGTATGAAGGCGATGTTTACTACCGCATCCTGTACACTGCTCCCGATCGCTATACGAGCGAATCCGATTGGATGCTTTATGAGGCTCCGTTCGCTGTCAACGAGTATGGAAGCTATCGCATTGAGTTCTACGCTATTGCTCCCGGCAAGTTGCCGAGCGATCCCGGTGCTGTAGAATTCTCCGTTGGCCCGATGACCGGTGTCGAGGAGATGACTGCAGGCAAGACCGTTGCTGGCGTTCGCTACTTCAACGCTGCAGGTCAGGAGATGCAGCAGGCCAATGGTCTGACCATCGTCGTTACCACTTACACCGACGGCACTTCGACCGCCGTGAAGGTCATGAAATAATCCTAAAACACACAGCATAGTATATAGTAACCGTGATTGAGGGTGCGTCCCAGCGGCACTGCCAGCCGTCAGGACGCACTCTTTTGTATGCCAACGGTGATTCAAATACGGCTTTACCAGAAACAATAGTTTTTCTCCACCTTAATAATATATTATTAAAAGATGTGGAACGCTAAAAAAATCTGCCTCAACCATGCCCGTATCTCAATTTATTGAATTACCTTTGCAGCCGATTTTTTAAAAAAGAGTTCAACAGAAGTATGGCAAAGAATTTAGTTATCGTTGAGTCCCCTGCTAAGGCAAAGACTATCCAGAAGTTTCTAGGTAATGATTACAAGGTGATGTCGAGTTTTGGACACATCCGTGACCTGCATACCAAGAATTTCAGTATCGATGTGGAGAATGGCTTCAAGCCCCTCTATGAGATTCCCGAGGATAAGGTGGACCAAGTCAAGAAACTAAAGGACGAAGCCGACAAGGCTGACCTCGTGTGGCTCGCAAGTGATGAAGACCGCGAGGGAGAGGCTATCGCATGGCACCTGTTCGAGGTTCTGCAACTGGCACCCGAGAACACGCGGCGCATCGTTTTCCATGAGATTACCGAGCCCGCCATCCTCGAGGCCATCGAGCACCCCCGCAGCATCGACCTGAACCTGGTTGATGCCCAGCAGGCACGCCGTGTGCTTGACCGCATCGTGGGTTTTGAACTCTCGCCCGTGCTGTGGCGCAAAATCATGCCGGGTCTCTCGGCTGGTCGCGTGCAGAGTGTTGCGGTGCGTCTCGTCGCTGAGCGCGAGAAGGAGATCAAGGCTTTCGTCAGTGAGCCCTATTATCGTGTTACCGCCCAGTTCGCTGGGATGAAGGAAACGGCTGACGCGGAGACTGTGGAATTCTCGGCCGAACTCAACCGTCACATGAAGGATCACGATGCCGCACAGGAATTTCTCGAGAGCTGCCGTCAGGCACAGTTCACGGTCGATAATGTCACCGTGAAGCCCGTCAAGCGTTCTCCGGCACCTCCCTTCACCACGAGTACCCTCCAGCAGGAGGCCGCGCGCAAGCTGGGCCTGTCGGTCAAGCAGACGATGCGCCTGGCGCAGCGACTCTATGAGGAAGGTTTGATTACCTACATGCGTACCGACTCGGTGAACCTGAGCAATCTGGCTCTGGGTACCATCAGCAAGGAAATCAAGGAGAACATCGGCGAGCAGTACCTCAAGGTGCGTCGTTACCGCACTACCAGCAAGGGCGCGCAGGAGGCTCACGAGGCCATCCGCCCCACCTACATCAGCAACCACACCATCAGCGGCACGCCGCAGGAGAAGAAGCTCTACGACCTCATCTGGAAGCGCACCATCGCTTCGCAGATGGCCGATGCCGAACTCGAGAAGACCACTGCCACCATCGCAGTGTCGGGACGCAGCGAGGTCTTTGTTGCCGAGGGTGAGGTAGTGAAGTTTGACGGTTTCTTGAAGGTGTACTTCGAGAGCACCGACGACAGCGTGGAGGGCAAGGCCGCTCCGACCGACCTGCACACGCTGCCTCAGCTGGCTACTGGCGATGCTCTGGACGCCAAGGCCATCTCGGCCATTCAGCGCTATACCCAGCAGCCCAACCGCTACACTGAGGCTTCGCTGGTGCGTCGCCTCGAGGAACTGGGCATCGGACGTCCTTCGACCTATGCGCCCATCATCTCCACCATTCAGGACCGCAAGTACGTCGAGAAGGGTGAGGACAAGGGACACAAGCGCGAGTACGAGGTGCTCACCCTCAAGGGTGGCAAGATCTCCACGACACGCAAGAGCGAGCTCTTCGGTGTGGAGAAGGGAAAGCTCATTCCCACCGACGTGGGCATGGTGGTCAACGAGTTCCTTGTGAAGTATTTCCCCTCCATCATGGACTACAACTTCACGGCCAAGGTCGAGAACGAGTTTGATGAGGTGGCCAAGGGCAACGTTGTCTGGAACAAGGAAATCGCCGATTTCTACGAGGACTTCCACCCCAGCATCAGCAGGGTATCGTCGCTGCGTCTTGAGCACAAGGTGGGCGAGCGCCTGCTGGGTAACGATCCCAAGACCGGGCTGCCCGTTATGGTGAAGATCGGCCGTTACGGACCCCTGGTGCAGATGGGTAGCGCTGACAATGAGAACAAGCCCCGCTTCGCATCGTTGCAGCGTGGACAGAGCATCGAGACCATCACCCTCGAGGAAGCCGTCAAGTTGTTTGACCTGCCCCGCAGCCTGGGCGACTTTGAGGGATCCGAGGTAACGGTCGGCGTGGGACATTACGGCCCGTACGTTAAGCACAATGGCAAGTATGCCTCCATCCCCAAGGAGATGTCACCCACCGCACTCACCCTTGACGAGGCTGTGGCACTCATCATGGCACAGCGCGAGACCGAGGCCAAGAAGGTCCTCAAGACCTTCGACGAGGAGCCCGAGCTCAAGGTGATGAATGGACGCTATGGTCCCTACATCGTCTACAAGAAGCAGAACGTCAAGATTCCTAAGGGAAAGGACGCCGAGGCACTCACCCTCGAGGAGTGCAGGGCAATCGTGGCCGACGAGGCCAACATCTCCAAGGGAAGTGCCCGCCGCAAGGCCGCTCACACGCGTTCCACGACCAAAAAATCGACCACAAAGAAGTAATTATTTCTAAAGTGTTACTCGAGGTTGTGTGTTGCAATAAGCAATAACACAGCCTTTTGTGTTCTTGATTTATAGGTGCTTTGAAAGAAAAATCAGTCTAAATATCAAAATTTTTTCCTTTTTAGGGCCTGTATTAGAAAAAATCATCGTAATTTTACCGACTGGAGAGGATATCGAGGGCTTTGGCTCGAGTGTTTCTCGACAAATGCTTTAAAATATCTTGCTGATTAGCATTGTTTTATATAGCTAACCCTCAAGTAGATTTTAAGTTTATGGCATCGTCACAGGCGGTGTCGCGAGTGTATGAATTATAAAAACAAACCAAACTAATAAAAAGTTAAAGAAATTATGTCTTTTATCAAATCTCTTAAGAACGCTCTGGGTGGCTCGAGCGATGAGGAATATGACGTTTTCGGCCAGCCCACGACTTTTGTAAACCCCTTTAGCAAGGACAAGAATGTCCAGGACCATGAACGTCGCGACAAGGATGACGTGGACGTTGCCATCGAGCAGACTGCCGAGTATGCTCTCGACGCTGAATTCACCGACAAGCTCGCCCGTCTCATGAACGAGCACACGCATGCAGTTATCGACATGCTGAAGGGTGACTGGAAGAAGGAGCGCGAAGAGCTCCTCCGCCGTGCCAATGAAGCTGGCACCGTGGTCGAGGAGAGCAAGGAGAAGGTGCAGGCCGCCGAGGCTGCACGCCGCCAGCAGCAGAACAGGGCCAATGAACTCAACGAAAAGATCACCGAGCTCGAGTCCGAGAAGGAAAAACTCACCGTCGACAAGATGAGCCTCGAGAGCCGCATCAAGGCTATGGAAGCCCGTGGCGACAACAGTGATGAGCTCAATGCCAAGATCGAGGAACAGAACCAGACCATCGAGGGGCTCCAGCGGGAAGTGGCCGAGCGCGATGCCGAGATTGAACGTCGCGACAATATGCCTTTGCCGGCCGATGATGGCCCCACCATCGAGCAGCTCAACCAGCAGATTGCACAGCGTGATGAGCTCATCGAGAATATGCGTGCCCAGGTTGCAGAACTCGAGGAGCGTCTCAATGCCGCTGCCGAGGATCTCAAGGCCGCCGAGGAACTGCAGCGTGCCGTCGAGGAGGTAGAGGAGTTCAAGGACAAGAAGAATTCCGAAATCGCCTCGCTCAGGCAGCAGATCATCGACCTCCAGTCGCGTTGCTCTGAGTTTGACGAGCTGCGCAAGGCGCACATCGTCCTCAAGAATGAGCGCGATGGCATGGCCAAGACCATCGACCAGCTGGAGCAGACCGCCAAGCAGAATGCCGACGTGCAGAACCGCCGCAGCATTGAGACCGGCAATATCATCGATGGGCTCAAGCAGCAGCTGGCTTCGGCAACAGCCATGGCCGAGGACTATAAGCGCAAGTACAACTCGCTGAGCGTTGACGGCAACGAGCGCGCTGCCAACTTCGCCAAGATTACCGCCGAGCGCGACGATGTCAAGGCTGAACTCAAGCGCACCCAGGTCACTCTGCAGAAGAAACAGCACGAGGCACAGGCCATGAACGACGCCATCGCCGAGAAGGACCGCCGTATTGCCGCCCTCGAACAGCAGATTGAGGAACTGAGCAAGCGACCTGCCGAGCCCAAGCGCCCGGATGATGACGATGACTTCGGAGGTGGCTCGGCTGTGCAGGATGATCCCGCCATGCGTGCCATCGACGACATCGACTGGATCGATGACGGTTCCATGCCTCCTCATCCCGGTGAGGACCCCCGTCAGCTCTCGCTGTTCTGATAACTCGCCGTTGACGGTAATTTGACACAGATGGTGGAGTGGCTCATGTCGGCCGCTCCACCATATTTTTAGACCTATAGGTCATTTTGCAGGATAGGAAGTGCCTGTAGAGCCGATGAACACTGGCTTTACAGGCATTTCAAAACTTTCAGGTGAAAATCTGCTTGTA
>CADBBK010000043.1 GCA_902792895.1 uncultured Bacteroidales bacterium
CCAACAGCCATCAGCATAGATCATTGTACGAATGCGAACATCGAGCTGATGGCATCGACGGTGCCGTTGATGTAAGCATAGATGCAGCTTACCAAGCCGATGAGGATGACGCCTGCCACACACAGGATGAGTCCCAGACGCTCGGTCCAGTGGCTCTTGATGGTGGGAATCACGCAGTCGTCCTGACGCAGGAACATGGCCTTGACCACCAGCAGGTAGTAGTACAACGAGATGATGGTGTTGACCAAGGCGATGAGCACGAGTACGTAGATGGCTACCGAACCCTGATGGCAAGCACCCACAAAGATGAAGAACTTGCTGAAGAAGCCTGCAAACGGGGGAATACCACCGAGCGAGAACATAGCAAGCATCATCGTGAAGGCAAGCCAGGGATTGGTCTTGAACAGGCCGTTGTAGTCATCCATGGTCACGCGACCGGTCTGGCGCTCAATAGCGGCAATCACGCCAAAGGCGGCGAGGTTGCTGAAGATGTACACCAGCACATAGTAGATCATCGAGGTCATACCCATCACGTTGACGGCAATGATACCGAGCATGATGTAACCGGCCTGGGAAATCGACGAGAACGCCAGGAAGCGCTTGAGGTTGCGCTGACGGATGGCGAACAGGTTACCCAGGGTGATGGTGAGCACGATGACGGCATAGAGCATCCACTCCCAAGCCTGGCTGTAAACCGAGCCGAACACCTGCACCAGGATCACCAGGAACGAGAACGCAGCGGCACCCTTGCTGATGACCGACAGGTAGCTGGTCACAGCTGTGGGTGAGCCCTGGTAAACGTCGGCAGTCCACAGGTGGAAGGGCACAAGCGAGAGCTTGAAGCCCACACCAGCGATGACAAACGCCAGCGAAGCGATGAGCAGCGCCGAGCGGTTGCCGATGAGGGCGGTAGCAATGTCCTTGAAGTAGAGCGAGCCGCTCATACCATAGACAAACGAGATGCCCAGCAGGAAGATGGCCGACGAGAAGATGGCAGTGAAGATGTACTTGGCGGCAGCCTCGTGGGACTCATAGTAGCGCTTCTCGAACGCTGCCAGCGCTGCGATGGGCAGCGAAGCGGTCTCGAGACCGATGACAAACAGCAGGAAGTGACGCGCCGAAATCATGAGGAACATGCCGAACAGCGTCAACAGCGTCAACTCGTAGAACTCGCCGCGGCGAATGCTAACGAAGTCACTGTCGGTCCACTTCACAGCCTGCAGGAGCACCAGCACGGTACCCACGTTGAGGATATTCTTTGTTACCCAAGTGGCCGCATTGGACTCGAACATGCCACCGAAGGCTTCTCCTGACACGACAGGCATGCAGAAGCAGTATATCGTGTAGAGCGCCATCATGATGACCGAGAACAGGGCCGTAAAACGCTTGGTGCGCTCAGGCATGAAAGTGTCGTATAAGAAAACAAGCACGAAAACCACCAACAGGCCAATTTCCTGCGGCATTAACAAGATTTGTGAATAATCCAGATTAAAATTCATATCTCTATCTTATGCTTTTATTATCAGGTTAAACACTTTCATCAGAGCATGGGCAGTGCAGCCTGCAGCGCCTTGACAACGGGCTCGAAGCTGCTACTGATGATGTTAATAAAGAAGTTGGGGAAACAGCCGATGGCTGCCACTGCCAGAATCAGCGTGGCGGTCGAGAGGCGCTCCTCCCAGCTTGCGTCGGTCAACGAGCGGTGGTGTTCATCCTGTACCTCGCCGAACAAGAGCTTGGCGACAACACGCAGGATGTAAACCGCTGTCACAACAATCGACGTGGTCGCCATGATTGTGAGCACGCGGTGGAAGGTGTCGGTGTGCTGGAACGAGCCGAAGAAGATGGTCATCTCGGCAGCGAAACCGCTCAGACCCGGCAGACCCAGCGATGCCAGACCGGCAATCACGTAGCCAGACCGTGGGAGAGCATCTGCAGCACAGCACCGGTCATTGCCGTGGTGTTGAACATCAGGATGGCGAACAGCACCATACCGCAGTGGCTCACACTAGAGTAAGCGTTGATGTACTTGAGGTCGGTCTGCACACAGGCGCTCAACGCACCATAGACGATGCTGAAGCCCGTCAACAGCAGGAAAATCCATGCCAGCTCGTTGGCGGCAAACGGCATCAGGTAGATGGCGATGCGGAAGCAGCCGTAACCACCAAGCTTCATCAGCACACCGGCGTGGAGCATCGACACCGCGGTGGGCGCCGAGGCATGACCGTCGGGAGACCAAGTGTGGAACGGGAACATGGCACCCAGCACGCCAAAGCCGACAAACGTCAAGGGGAACAACGCATATTGCCAGCTGTGGGGAATCGCGTCGTTACGGGCGATATCGAGGATGTTCATCGTCAAGGGCTGACCTTCGGGGGCCGAGTGGAAGTAGATACCAATCAGGCCGAGCATCAGGAAGGCCGAGCCACCCATCAGCATCAGCGTCAGCTTCATGGCGCTGTAGTTCTTGTTGCCGCTACCCCACACACCAATCAGCAGGTACATGGGAATCAGAGCGACCTCGTAGAACATGAACATCGTGAACAGGTCTATCGAGATGAAGAAGCCGAACACACCCGTGGACAACAGGAAGAACCACAGGAAGAACTGCTTGGGCAGCGGGTTCATCTTCCACGAGGCGAACACGCCCGCAAACACGATGAACGCCGACAGCAATATCATCACTACCGACACACCGTCGACACCCAATGCCAAGTGGATGTTGAGCGGAGCGTACCAGAGCACGTCGCTGCGCAGAATCATCTCGCTGGTGTCACCGGCGCCACGGGCCTGCAGGAAGATGCTGACCAACCACACGGCGAGCACCATGAGCACGCTGGCACCGACAACGGCAACGGTCCTGATGGCCTTGATGCCGCGGTTGCTGCACAGGGCCAGGCCTCCAAGCGTGAGCAGAGGCACGATCACAAAGTAAATCAGTATATTATTGAAAATTTCCATTGTATATCCTTTCTATTTTGTCTAGACCGTTGTTTTTAGAAGATGACACAAATCATGGTGATGACAGCGAGCAGCAGGGCGCCAATCATGTAGATGAACACATAACCCTGGATGCTGCCAGACTGCAGGCGGCGGATGCCGAACGACAGCGAGTTGGTGGCATCGGCCATCAGGTTCATGAAGCCGTCGATGATGTGACGGTCAAACCAGGCGATGGGCACACACAGACCCTGGAAAATCACCTTGTGGGTAATGAACTGGTAGAACTCGTCCATGTAGAAGCGGCGGTAGGAAGCCGTCCACAGGCCGCGCATCGCATTGGCCATGCGCTCGGGCAGCGGGTTCTCCTTGCGATACATCACCGTGGCGAGACCGATACCCACCAGGGCAATGACAACACTCGTGCAAGCCACCTTCATGTCAAGGGCGGTGTGCAGATGATGGCCGTCCCAGGTCACCAGGTCGTGGAAGGGAACGCCACCGGCAAAGATGGAGATGACAGCCAGAATAATCAGGGGCACCGTCATTGTCCAGGGCTGGTCCTTGGGAGCATGGTGCGGATCGTGTACCTCGTGTTTCTTCCAGAAGAAGATGAGGTAATAGATACGGAACATGTAGAAGGCGGTCATACCGGCAACCATCGACATCCAGATGCCCCAACCCAAACCACGCTGGTAGGCAGCGACGAGAATCTCGTCCTTGCTCCAGAAGCCGGAGAACGGGGGAATACCCGCGATGGCCAGACAGCCGATAAGGAAGCAGATGCTGGTGATGGGCATGTACTTGTGCAGACCGTGCATCTTGTCGTTCTCATTGCTGTGAACGGCATGGATAATGGCACCGGCGCACAGGAAGAGCAACGCCTTGAACATAGCGTGGGTGAACAAGTGGAACATCGACGCCATGTAACCCAGGCCGTAGCCCTCGTGGATCTCAATGAGCGAGTTCTGATTGGAGCTGACGGCGAGCGAGGTCATCATGAAGGCAATCTGCGAGATGGTCGAGAAGGCCAGCGCACGCTTGATGTCGCTCTGAGTGCAGGCGATGGCGGCGGCATAGAACGCCGTGAAGGCGCCGACCACCAGGATGATGTTCATCGAACCCTGCTCGAGCACATACAGCGGGAACAGCCTTGCTACCAGGAACACACCAGCGACAACCATGGTCGCAGCGTGGATCAGGGCCGACACGGGAGTGGGACCCTCCATGGCATCGGGCAGCCAGATGTGCAACGGGTACATCGCACTCTTACCGGCACCGCCGATAAAGATGAACGTCAACGCCCATGCCATTACCGAGCAACCCATGAAGGTGGCACCACCGGCACTGCTGATGGCGCTCTGAGCCGTCTCGAGGCTACCCGACATCGTGGGTCCGAAGACCAGTTTGTCAAAGTCGAAGGTACCTGTGTAATAGCTCAGAATCATAATACCCAACAGGAAGAACAGGTCAGCCAGACGGGTGACGATGAATGCCTTCTTGTTGGCATGGTTGGCAGCGGGTGTCGAGTAATAGAAACCGATGAGCAGGTAGGATGACAGACCCACCATCTCAAAGAAGATGAAAATCTGGAAAATGTTGGTGGCGACTACCAGGCCCAGCATCGAGAACGTGAACAGGGCCAGGAAGGCATAGTAACGCTGGAATCCCTTCTCAGCGTTGCCGTCATGGTCGCTCATGTAACCCAAGCTGTACAGGTGCACCATCAGCGATACCGTGGTGATGACCACCAGCATCATCGCTGCAATGGGGTCCACCAGGACACCCATGCGCACCACCAGCGTGTCGGTAAACGACAACCAGTCGGGATTGGCGACAACGACAGCCTGGCGCAAACCATCCACAATCTGGCCCTGGCCGCTGCCGAAGAAATAGGTCAGCGCCACGCCATAGGCGAGGATGGTATCGACCAGCATGGCCAGCACGCCAATCACACCGGTGATTTTTCTACCCATTTTCACCCCGACAAGTCCCAGGAACAGGAACATCAGCAGGGGCAATGCTACAACTACTATTGCTAAACTTAATGACATAATCGTTAGAATTTCAGTTTAGTGATCTTGTTGATGTCCACGTTCTTGGCAATGCGGAATACATTGATGATGATGGCAAGGGCAAGTGCCGTCTCGGCTGCCGCGATACCTATCGCGAACAGCGTGAAGAACATGCCGTCCATCTGACCGGGGAACAGGTAACGGTTAAACAACACAAAGTTGATATCGACCGAATTGAGCATCAACTCCAGCGAGATCATGATGGCAATCATGTTCTTGCGGGTGATGAAGCCGTAAACGCCACAGCCAAACATGATGAGGCTGGGAATAAGATACATGAAAAGTGTCAAATCCATAATCCAATCACATTTTTAGCGGCGACGGGCGATAACCACACCACCGATGATACAAGCCAATAACAACACACTGATGGCCTCAAAAGGCAACAGATAGCCAAACTTGTCGGTACTCAACAGGAATTGGCCGATCTTTTCCATATTGACGTCCACCCCACCGCTGAGCAGGCGCTTGCCGAAGTCGGCATAGCTGAACAGGCCATAACCGCAGACGGCGACACCCGCCAGTGCGGCAATCAGGCCCAGCCAGCGCTTGTTAGAGGCCAGGGGCTCGGCATTTTTACCAGGCTGTTGCGTGAGCATGATGGCAAACACGAACAGCACCAGGATGCCGCCGGCATAGACGGCAATCTGTACTGCTCCCAGGAACTGATAGTCCATCTGGAAGTAGATGATGGCTGTGGCAAAAAGCACAAACAGCAGATAGGTTGCCGAGCGCAGGATTCTGCGCGTGGTGACCGTCAGCACCGAGAACACGATGATGGCGATGGCAACGATAAAGTACAAAATGATGTTACCTACTGATTCCATTATTGTTCTTTGTTTTCTTGAGGTTCTTGTTTGGTCTCGTCGGCAGCGGGAGCCGCAGGCTTCTCGGTTGCGGGCTTAGGAGCCGCAGGCTTGGCGGCAGGTGCGGGAGCCGGAGCATCGTCCTTCTCGGGCAGGTAATTGAGCTGCTTGACGAGCTTCTCGCGCGTGAACACAGCCTGTTCAAAGTCATTGCTGAAGCGAATGGCGTTGGTGGGACACACCTGCACACACAGGCCGCAGAAGGTGCAGCTACCCAAGTCGTAGATGTACTTGTCGAGTTTCTGCTTCTTCTTGCCGTCGGGCAGTTCGACCATGCGCTTAGTGATGCTGATGGTCTGGTTGGGGCAGTTGCGCTCACAGCTGCCACAGGCGATGCACTTGTGGTAACCGTTGTCGTCGTAGATGAACTCCAGCGTAGCCCTGAAGCGCTCCGGGATGTGCAGCTCGGCGCGGTTCTCGGGATACTGCTCGGTCACCTTGGGTGTCACCAGCTCCTTGCCGGTGACAGCCATGCCCTTGAGAAGGCTGTGAAAGCCTTTAAAGATTGAGACGAAATACTCCTTAATGCTCATATTCTTAGTCTTTTCTTGTTTTCTTTACAATTTCGCATTAGCGCTCCACCTGACCGCCCAGGATGTCGAGCAGCTCGGTGGTGATGCCCTGCTGACGCAGTTTGTTGTACTCCAGCTGCAGCTCGTCGAGCAGCTCCTTGGCGTTGTCGCTCGCCGCCTGCATCGCCATCACGCGTGCGCTCTGCTCACTGGCAGTGCTCTGGATGAACACATCCTGGAGCATCGACTTGATGTGCAGCGGCAGCACGGTGTTGAAGATGGTGTTGGCGTCGGGCTCGAACAGGCAGGGGCTGTTGGCGGCGCGGGGGTCAACATTGTCGGCCAGTCCCTGGTAGCTCACGGGCAGCAACTGCTCGCGGGTGAACACCTGCTTGCCGGTGGAGATGAAATGCATGTACAGCATCTCCACACGGTCGTAGGCATGCTCCAGGAAGCGCGTTTTCATCAGGTCGGTGAAGGCATACAGGTCCTCGCTGCCACTGCGGGTGTTGAGGGCCACCTTCTCCATCTGGATGTCCTTGCCGACAATTTTCCCGACGGCCTTGGTCATCTTCTTGCCCACGGGAATCACGGTGATGCCCACCTGCTGGCCGTACTGCTGTCGCACCTCCTTGATGCTAACGAGCAACTGCTTGAAGATGTTGACGTTGAAGCCGCCGCACAAGCCGTCGTCGCTACCGAACACCACCAGCGCCACCCGCTGCACCTCGCGCTCGGCGATGAGCGGAGAGTCAAACTGCTGGTCGGTCACCAGCAGGTGGCTGATGACGTGCTGTACCATGTGGCGGTAGGGCGACAGGCGCTGCAGCTGGCCGGTGGCCTTGCGCATCTTGGACGACGAGATCATCTTCATGGCGCTCGTCGTCTTCTGGGTGGAGGCTACCGAACCTATTCGCGTCTTGAGTTCTCTTAATGTTGCCATTGTGCGAACTTAAATTGCTTGGGAAGAGTTAACTGGCGGGAGCCTCGGTGAACTTGGCAGCGACATCGGCGGCGGCAGCCTTGAGCTTGTCCATGACGTCGTCGTCAATCTTGCCGCTACGCAGCACGTCGAGGACATCCTGCTGATGCTTGCCACGCAAGTAGTTGATAAACAGTTTCTCAAACTCGGCCACCTTGTCCAGGGGCACGTCACGCAACAGGCCGTTCACACCGCAGTAGATGATAGCCACCTGTTCCTCGACATGCATGGGCGTGTACTGGGGCTGCACGAGCAGGCGCTCGTTTTTACGGCCCGTGTCGATGGTGCGTGCCGTCACGGGGTCGATGTCGCCACCGAACTTTGTGAAGGCCTCGAGCTCACGGTACTGTGCCTGGGCAATCTTGAGGGTACCAGCCACCTTCTTCATACACTTGATCTGGGCGTTACCACCCACACGCGATACCGAGATACCCACGTTCACAGCCGGGCGGATACCCGAATTGAACAGGGCCGACTCGAGGTAAATCTGACCGTCGGTGATCGAAATCACGTTGGTGGGGATATAGGCGCTCACGTCGCCGGCCTGCGTCTCGATGATGGGCAGTGCCGTCAACGAACCGCCGCCCTTGACGATGGGCTTGAGAGGCGCGGGCAGATCGTTCATCACGCTGGCCACGTCCTGGTTCTCGTTAATCTTGGCAGCACGCTCGAGCAAGCGGCTGTGCAGGTAGAAGATGTCACCGGGATAAGCCTCACGGCCCGAGGGGCGCTTGAGGATCAGCGAAATCTCACGGTAGGCCACAGCATGCTTGGACAGGTCATCGTAGATAACCAGCGCATCGCGGCCGGTGTCGCGGAAGTACTCGCCGATGGCAGCTCCTGCAAAGGGAGCATAATAGCGCATCGATGCCGAGTCGGCAGCGGTAGCGGCAACCACGATGGTATAGGGCAGCGCGCCGCTAGCCTCCAGCTTGTTGACGAGAGCAGCAACGGTCGACGCCTTCTGGCCGATGGCGACATAGATGCAGTACACCGGCTTGCCGGCCTCGTAGCCCTCACGCTGGTTGATGATGGTGTCCACGGCGATGGCGGTCTTGCCGATCTGGCGGTCACCGATGATGAGCTCACGCTGGCCACGGCCGATGGGAATCATCGAGTCGATGGCCTTGAGGCCCGTCTGCAGCGGCTGGTTCACCGGCTGGCGGAAGATAACGCCGGGGGCCTTGCGCTCCAGCGGCAGACGCAGCTTTTCACCCTCGATGGGTCCCTTGCCGTCGATGGGCTTGGCCAGCACGTTGATCACGCGGCCCAGCAGCCCCTCGCCCACCTCGATGGAGGCGATCTCGCCAGTGCGGCGCACCTTCATGTTCTCGGTCACGGTGTCCACCTCGTCGAGCAGGATGATACCCACGTCGCTCTCCTCCAGGTTCATGGCCACGCCGGTCACGCCATTCTCGAACTGCACCAGCTCGTTGGCCTCGACGTTGTGCAAGCCATAGGCATGAGCCACGCCGTCACCGACCTCGAGGACGGTGCCTTCTTCCTCAAAGACAACCTGCCGCTTGGCGATGTCCTCGACGAGCTGCTGTTTCAGTATATCAGATATTTCACTGGGATTAATCATCTCTTGGAATTTAATTTTTCTTTTGCAGTTGTAATCGCAATTCGTTCAACTCTCTCTTTACCGACGCATCAAGCACCAGGCCGTTGATGGTCACGGTGAACCCGCCGATCAACTCCGGGTCAACGACCTGCTCGATCTCGAGCGTCATCGCACCCAGGCGCCGCTTGACGATGTCGGTAATGGCATTGACCTCGGCCTCGGGCATCGGGGCTGCCGTGGTGATAATCACATGGGCAATCTCGTGGGCCTCGCGGTAGAGATCGACATAGGCCAGGGAAATCTTCTGCAGATACTCGGCGCGGTTGTTGCGCACGCACAGCAGCAGGAACTTGTCCAGCGAGCTGCCGGGCTTGCCGCCCACGAGCTTGAGCATGAAGGCCCCCTTGGCCTCGTCAGAGATTTCGGGGTTGAGCACCGCGCGCTTGAGTTCGTCAATAGCGGTGTAGCGGAAACTGAGCTTCTTCAGCAGCTCATAGATTTCCTCCGAGTCCCCGTTCTCGACGGCGTACTTGTACAGCGCTTTGGCGTATCGGCGTGGAATCAGTCCGTCACTCATATCACGTTAGTTTTTTGTCTCAACCTCACTCAGATATTGGTCAACCAGCGCACGCTGGGCATCGTCACTGGCAATATTGCGGCGGATCACCTTCTCGGCAATCTGCAATGCCAGCTCGCCCACCTCTGAGCGCAGTTGCTTCTCGGCCTCCTTGCGCGACTGCTCAAGGGATACTTGAGCGGCTTGACTCACCTTCTTGGCTTCGTCGGCAGCCTCGCCACGAGCTTTCTCAATGAGCTCGTTGCGCATCTTGGCAGCCTCGCGCAGGATGTCAGCCTGTTCGCTGTGGGCCTCGGCGATGATTTTGTCGGCCTCGGCCTTGGCGTTATCCAGCTGCGACTTGGCTTCTTGCGCGTAGGCCACACCCTTGTCAATCAGCTCGGCACGCTCTTCAATCGACTTGATGATGAAGGGCCAAGCCCATTTGGCAAGGATGAAGTACAGGCACGCGAATGCCACGAACATCCAGAAGATCAGGCCAAATTCAGGCGTGAAAAGTTCCATCTGGCAAAAGGGTCAATAGGTGATTATTACTTCAAGACAGCCAGCAGGCAGATAGCAAGAGCCAGCAGTGCAACACCCTCGATGAGCGCTGCGATAACAATCATATTGCTGCGGATGTCACCGGTCGACTCAGGCTGGCGGGCGATAGCCTCCATGGCGTTGCCACCAATCTTACCAATACCTATACCAGCAGCGATAGCTGCAATACCTGCTCCAATAGCTGCACCAAAATGAGCCAGAGCAACATCTAATAAAATCATGTCTAACATAGTCGTAATTTTTTATTGTTAATAATATTTTTTAATTGTCTAATTGAAAGTTATTTGGCCTCATGCGCATGTGGCTCCACGAGGGCCATCGAAATGAAGATGGCACTAAGCAGCGTGAACACATAGGCCTGGATGAAGCTGATCAACGTGTCGAGCAACAGCATGAACAGCGTGAAAGCCACCGAGATCAAAGACGTCCCGGCACCCACACCCACGCTGAACTGGCTCGTGAAAACGAAGATGAGCGACACCAGCACGATGACCACCATGTGTCCGCTCATCATGTTGGCAAAAAGTCGGATCATCAGCGCCATGGGCTTGGTGAAGATGCCCAGTAGCTCGACCAGCGGCATGATGGGCGCGGGGAACTTGAGCATCAGGGGCACGTCGGGCCAGAAGATCTCCTTCCAGTACTCGCGCGTGCCGCTCAGGTTGGTGATCAAGAACGTGAGCAGCGCCAGCACCATGGTCACGGCGATATTACCCGTCAGATTGGCGCCACCGGGGAAGATGACAATCAGTCCCAGCAGGTTCATCGTCAGGATAAAGAAGAAGGCCGTCATCAGGTAGGGAGCATACTTGGGCGCATGCTTGCCCAGGATGGGGCGGATGGTATCGGTGTACACAAAGCCGATTATAAACTCCAGAGCGCCCTTGAAGCCGCGCGGCGCCTTCAATCCATTGCGGGCATACCAGCGCTTGAGGGCGATAATCATCAGGATGACCAGCAGGGCCGCGATGGCTATGCCGGCAACATTCTTGGTGATGGAGAAGTCCCAGGGGCGGTACTCGCTGCCGTCGGCCAGCACTTGCACCACCTTGCCGTGGTACTTCTCGCTGGTCGAAATCTTGAAACCGTCGTAGGTCTCGCCACCGGTGATGCGGTTGCTCATGAAGCAGTGCAGGCCGTCCTGCCCCCACACGATGATGGGCAGCGGGATGCGCACGCTGTGATTGAAGGGAACCTCCCAGCCGTAGGCATCGCCCAGGTGGTCAAAGATGAGCTCCTTGACATCCACCTCGCCTTCAGGCTCATGGCCGTGATGGCGGGCAGCGCTCTGGTAGCCCATGCCCATCAGCACCACAATCACGAGGGCGACAACCGCTGTTATTATCTTGCTTTTCATTCCTCTCAGTATCAATACAGGCACACCGACACCACATTATCCTTGACATCGGCCACACCGCCGTGGATCTCACGCTCCACGGTGCTGCCATCGGCCACATAGCTCATGCGCCCCGCTGTGAGGGCGGCGATGAGTGCGGCATGGTTTTTCAGCACCTGGAAACTGCCCATGACGCCGGGGAGCGTCACCTGCTCGACAGTGCCTTCAAACTCGATCTGTTCAGCCGATATGATTTTCAGTGTCATGTTAAAATATATAATGTATAACTCTAATGCTGTCAAGCACGGATTAACTCTGTTCGAGCAGCTTCTTGCCCTTGGCGATGGCCTCGTCGATGGTGCCGACGCTCAGGAATGCCTGCTCGGGCAGGTCGTCCACCTCGCCGTCGAGGATCATCTTGAAGCCGCGGATGGTCTCGGCCAGCGGTACCATCACACCGGGCAGACCGGTGAACTGCTCAGCCACGAAGAAGGGCTGCGACAGGAAGCGCTGTGCACGACGGGCACGCGAAACGACCAGCTTGTCCTCATCGCTCAGCTCCTCGACACCGAGGATGGCGATGATATCCTGCAGCTCGTTGTACTTCTGCAGCAGGTGGATCACACGCTGAGCGACGTCGTAGTGCTCCTCGCCGATGATGTTCGGGTCCATGATGCGCGATGTCGATGCCAGGGGATCCACAGCGGGATAGATACCCAGCTCGGCGATCTTACGGCTCAACACGCAGGTAGCATCCAGGAAGTTGAACGTCGTGGCGGGGGCGGGGTCGGTCAAGTCGTCGGCAGGCACATACACGGCCTGTACCGAGGTGATTGAACCGGTCTTGGTCGAGGTGATGCGCTCCTGGAGCTTACCCATCTCACTGGCCAGCGTGGGCTGATAACCTACAGCCGAGGGCATGCGGCCCAACAGCGCCGATACCTCACTACCAGCCTGGGTGAAACGGAAGATGTTGTCCATGAACAGCAGGATGTCCTTACCGCCACCGTCCTGGTCGCGGAACTGCTCAGCCACAGTCAGACCCGACAGGGCCACGCGCAGACGCGCACCGGGAGGCTCGTTCATCTGGCCGAATACCAGGGTTGCCTGTGAACTCTCAACCGCCTTCATGTCGACGTCCTTGAGGTTCCACTCGCCCTTGTCCATGCCCTCCTTGAACTTCTCGCCGTAGTTGATAACGCCGCTCTCGATCATCTCGCGCAGCAGGTCGTTACCCTCACGGGTGCGCTCACCGACACCGGTGAACACCGAGAAACCGTTGTGTCCGTGTGCGATGTTGTGGATCAGCTCCATAATCAGCACCGTCTTGCCCACACCGGCGCCACCGAACAGACCGATCTTACCACCCTTGCTGAACGGCTCGATCAAGTCGATGACCTTGATACCGGTATAGAGAATCTCCTGCGAGATTGACAAGTCGCTGAACGGGGGAGCGGGCTGGTGGATGGCACGGCGGGCACCTTCCTGCAGGGGCTGCAGGTGGTCGATGCTCTGACCAATCACGTTCAACAGGCGGCCCTTGATCTGGTCACCCGTGGGCACCGAGATGGGACGGCCCTTGGACAGGACACGGGCACCGCGCTTGAGGCCGTCGGTGCTGTCCATGGCGACGCAGCGCACGGTGTTCTCACCGACGTGCTGCTCCACCTCCAGAATAAGTTCACTGCCATCGGGACGCTCGACTGCCAACGCCGTGTAGATGGGAGGACGCGTAGCGCCCTCGCTCTCAAACGCGATATCGACAACGGGGCCGATGACCTGTGTTATTTTTCCATAATTTTCAGCCATAATGCGATGATTGACTTATTATTGTTGTGTTATTGTTGTTTGCTATTGAAATCAGGCGCCAAAGTACCATCCCTGCGTCACGATGATGGCCATGACCACCAGGTTGACCAGGCCGATGGGCATCAGGTAACGCCACTCCAGGGCCAGCATCTGGTCGATGCGCACGCGGGGGAACGACCAGCGGATCCAGAAGAAGATGAACGTGATGAAGAACGCCTTGCCCAGGAACCATACCACGCTGGGAATCCAGTTCATCACAGCGTTGAAGCCTTCCCAACCGGGGATGTGCAGGGGCATCCAGCCGCCCAGGAAGAGCAGCGTGGCGATACCCGAGACGATGAACAGGTTCAGATACTCGGCCAGATAGAAGAAGCCGAAGTGGATACCCGAATACTCGGTGTGGTAACCGGCGGTCAGCTCGTGCTCAGCCTCGGGGAGGTCAAACGGGCCACGGTTGTTCTCGGCATTGGCGGCAATCATATATATAATGAACGCGAGAATGGCAGGCAGGTGGCCCTTGAACAGGAACCAGCCGTCCTCCTGCGCCTCGACGATGCCCGTGATGGACATGGTGCCCGCCAGGCAGACAATCGTCAGGATAGAGATGCCGCACGACAGCTCATAGCTGATCATCTGGGCACCGCTTCGCATAGCGCCAATCAACGTGTACTTGCTGTTACTTGCCCAACCGGCGAGCAGGATACCCAGCACACCGATCGACGACACAGCGACGATGAAGAACACGCCGATGTTCATGTCAACAATCTGCAGGCCCTTACCCCACGGCAGGCAGGCAAAGGTGAGCATCGAGGCGATGAGCACCAGATAAGGAGCCAGCTTGAACAGGAACTTGTCGGTGTGCCACAGCGAGATCAGCTCCTTCTGCAGGATCTTGATCACGTCGGCAAACACCTGGAGCAAGCCCCATTTACCCACGCGCATCGGGCCCAGGCGGCACTGAATCCAACCGCAGACCTTGCGCTCGTAGAAGATGTAGAACATGGCGATGAGTGAGTAGGCCACCAGCAGCCCCACGGCCACCAACACACACTCGATTGTCGTGGTGAGCCAGCCGGGCATCACGCTGTTGAGTAACTCGTCTAACCATCTCGTGACTATTCCGAAGTCAAACATATCTCTTAGTTTTAGTGGTTTTGTTCTTTACTTAATTAACTCGTGTGGCCTTATCGGTCGATATCGGGGATTACGAAGTCGAGCGATGCCGTGATGGTGATCAGGTCGGCAATCATGTTGTCCTTACAGGTCAGGTCCACCACGCCGATGAGGTTGAAGCACGGCGACTGGAAGTGGACACGCACCGGCTTGGTGTTGCCGTCGCTCTCGATGTAAACGCCGAATGCGCCGCGGCTGGCCTCTACCTGCTGGTACCAGTGGCCGGCGGGCAGCTTCATCATCTTGGGCACCTTGGGAGCGATGTACTCGCCCTGGATGCCCTCGGCCTCGAGCTTGTCACAGGCCTGGCGCAGAATCTTGATGCACTGCTCCATCTCCTTCATGCGGACCATGTAGCGGTCCATCGAGTCACCGTTCTCGTAGGTCACCTCGTCGAAGTCAAACTCGTTGTAGAGCGAGTAGGGATTGGTCTTGCGCACGTCGCAGTGCCATCCGCTGGCACGTCCCGACGGGCCAGTGATGGCGTAGTCGATGGCGTCCTGCTTCGAGAGGATGCCCACGCCGGTCATGCGGTTCACGGCGATGACGTTGCCGGTGAACAGCTTGTGGTACTCGGCCAGGTTCTTCTCGATCACGTCACAGGCGTGGCGCACGTCCTTGATGAAGTCCTCGTGCACGTCGGCCACCACGCCGCCGATGGTGCTGTAGCTCATCGACATGCGGGCACCGCAGGTGCGGTCAAAGATGTCATAAATCAACTCACGCTCACGGAAACCGTAGAAGAATGCCGTGGTGGCGCCCTGGTCCATCGTCAAGCAGCCGTAGCTCAACAAGTGGGACGACAGACGCATCAGCTCGTCCATCATCAGACGGATGAGCTCGGCGCGGCGGGGCACCTCCAGGCCCAGCGCCTTCTCGACGCACAGGCACATGCAGTGGCGGTTGATGTGGGCAGCCATGTAGTCCATGCGCTCGGTGTAGAGCAGCATCTGGGGATAGGTCAGGCTCTCGCACATCTTTTCGATGCCGCGATGGATATATCCGCTCACGACGTCCACCTTCTTGATGATCTCACCGTCCAGGCTGGCGCGGTAGCGCATCACGCCGTGGGTTGACGGGTGCTGCGGGCCGACGTTGATGACATACTCGTCGTCCTCAAACACCTTGCCGTCCACCTTGGTGACCTTGCCGTTCTCGTCCTCGACCCAGCGGCAGGTGTAGTCCTCGTTGGTCTCGTCCTCGAGACGCAGGGGGTTGCTGGCGGGGTCATAGTCCTTGCGCAGGGGGTATCCCACCCAATCGGTGCGCAGGAACATGCGGCGCATGTCGGGGTGACCGATGAACACGATGCCGTAGAAGTCATAGACCTCACGCTCCTGGAAATTGGCCACGGGCCACAGGTCCACAACCGAGTGCAGGCGCGGCTGCTCGCGGTCGGTGGTGGCCACCTTGACGTGGAGCAGCTCGTGGGTGCTCGTGTTGGTCAGGTAATAAACACAGCCCAGGGCATCGGTCCAGTCCATGCCGACGACGGCGCTGAGCACGTCGTAGTGCAACTGGTTCTTCAGGGCGCGAGCCAAGTCATGCCACTGCGCGTCATCGACGGTCACCAGCGGGAATTCGCCGGTGGTATCAACCTGCGCCTGAGGGCACAACTGGGTGATTTTGTCTTGTATCTCTGCCATATTGATATGGATTTTATCTGTATTAAGTTTCTAGTCCTTAGTTTCTAGTCCCTGTTTGAAGGCCGGTAAAGGATTACTTCGTTTCCTCCTTTACATACTTGAGACCTTCGAGTTTCTCCTTGCGGTTCACGCCGCCAAAGTACTTCTGCACCTTGATCTTGCGCTGCAGCTGCATCAGGGCATAGAAGAAGGCCTCGGGACGGGGCGGGCAGCCGGGCAGGTACACGTCGACGGGGATGATCTCGTCAACGCCCTTGACCACACAGTAGCTGTTCTTGAACGGACCGCCGCTCACGGTGCAGGAGCCGCATGCGATGACATACTTGGGCTCGGCCATCTGCTCATACAGACGCTTCAGCGCCGGAGCCATGCGGTAGTTGATGGTGCCCTGGCACATGATGTAGTCGGCCTGGCGGGGGCTGTTACGGGCCACCTCAAAGCCGTAGCGCGCCATGTCGTAGCGGGCAGCGCCCAGGCACATGAACTCGATGGCGCAGCAGCTGGTGCCGAAGCAGAGCGGCCACAGCGAGTTGCTCACGCCCCAGTTCATCAGCTGGTCCAGCTTGCCAACGATGATGTTGGTGCCGCCGGCACGCAGTTGCTCTACCAGGTTGTCGATATACTCGTTGTCCTTGAAGTCCTCATGCTTCATCGACTTGATTTTCACTTCCATCTCAACGCTCCTTTCTTCCAGGCATAAGCCAGACCTAAAAGCCCAGGGGAACAGGAATACCGTCTCCACGTCAAACATCAGGAACAGGATAGCAAACAGGTAATAACCCACATGATACTGGGCCATCGAATCGCCTCGCGTGGGAATACCGCACTCAAAGGGCTCGCCCTTCTTCTCAGTGTAACTGCGCGGGCCAATGAGCCACGCGATGACCAGGGCGCCGACTACCAGCAACACACCAGTCAAAGCCGCTGTGATGGCGAGCGTCGTGCTCTGTACTCCGAAAATTGAAAAATCCATAAAAGAAGTTTATCTGTTGTTTAATAATTTTTGGCAGGTTAGTTCATGTCAATACATCTAGAAGTCACTGCAGCACAACATCATACGCACGCACGCGCAAGAAACGACCGAGCCGCAATGCCCTAAATGCGGTGCAAATTTACTAAATATTAATTAAACCGCCAAACCAAAAGCCCACCATTTTTCCCGTTTGTTAACAAATCGTAACCGACGGCGAAACCACCTCTCACAAACAAAGCGGGGGGACGCGAACATCGCATCCCCCACGCATCATATACTCGTCGGTATCGCTTACTTCACCAGTACCACACGCAAGCCCACATGAATCGTGGCCGAGGTAGGCCAGCCCTCATGACGATAGCTCACGCGGTTCATCCTCCATGCCTGGTAGAAACTGCCGCCACGCACCACGCGGGCAGTGCCCGTTGTCGGTCCTGTGGGGTTGGTCGCTGGAGCATCGGTGTACAGGCCATACCAGTCGCTGGTCCACTCACCGACGTTACCGCCCATATCATAGATGAGCAGCTCATTGGGGAGCTTGGTGCCCACCGGATGGGGAATGTTCTCGTCTCGGCCGGCGTTGGGGAGGTACTCCATCGAGTTGCCGGTGTGCCATGCCACCTCGTCAATGTCATTACTGCCGGGGAACATATAGCCCTTGCTGTAGTTACCGCCACGGGCTGCAAACTCCCACTCGGCCTCGGTGGGCAGACGGAAGGTCTTGCCCGTCTTCTGTTTGAGCTTGGTGAGGAACGACTGGACATTGGAATAGGTCACATTCTCGACAGGACGCTGGAGGTCGTTAGTGTAAGCATAATCTGAATTATAAGAATACTGGTACCAGCTGGGGTTACTACCCATCACAGCCTTCCACAGGGCTTGGGTCACCTCGGTCTCGCCGATGTAGTAGTCGGAGAGCGTCACCTCGTGGGCAGGTATTTCCCAAGGTTTCACATAGGGATCATCCTCGCGGCCACCCATCATGAATGTACCGCCCTCGACCAGAAGCACCCTGAAGGTCACGTTGCTTACGGTAAACGTCTCATACACGGGCTCATAGACGGGTTCTGGATCAGCGGGCCACTCGCCTGTCAACAGGTAATCGATCAGGGCAGCGACATCGCCGATGCCCACTTCACCATCACAGTCAATATCGGACGAGGCCAACCTGACGAACGACTCATCGCCGCTGAGCAGATAGTCGACCAGGGCCGTCACATCCGAGATTTCAACACCACCGTCACCATTCACGTCACCGCGCAGGTTGGTATCCTGGGCGTTCATCGGCATCCAGCACATTGCCATCAGGCAAATGCCAAACAAAGTTTTTAAGAAAATCTTGTAGTTCATTATGATTAAGAAATAAAAGTTTATGTCCAATTACATCGATACTTTGTACTGTTTTGAAACCAAAAACGTGCAAAGATAATAGTAATTTTTTAATATACCAATTTTTTACATTTTTTTAGGAAAATAAAACGCATTACACCCCGCAAAAGGCCCTCTGCGGGCCTATCCATCGGCGTTTTGAGCATTCAACGCGCGTAACGGCTATCCCACCCCTCGCCACGGGCAAATAGAGAGAATTGGAGGGCAATTGTTTGGGTTTTCACTTGAGTTGCATTACCTTTGCAGCCGTGAAAAAATCGACACTCTGCATCTTATTATTGTCTTGCCTATGCGGGATGAGCGCCTTGGCTAACCCGACGGGCGAGGGTATCATGCTGGGCGACACACTGTCGCTGAGCGAGGTCACCGTGACCGCCATCAAGCAGAGCTCCGACCTGCGCACCCAGGCGTCGGCGCTGACGGTCATCGACCGCCAGGAGGCCGAGAGAAACCAGGCGGTGTCGGTCAAGACCGCTGCCGACCTGGTGCCCAACCTGTTCATTCCCGACTACGGCAGCCGCATGACCTCGACGGTGTATGTGCGCGGCATCGGCACACGCATCGACCAGCCCGCTGTGGGCCTCACCATCGACAACGTGCCCGTGATCACCAAGGAGAACTACGACTTTGACCTGATGGACGTGGCCCGCTTCGAGATGATGCGCGGCCCACAGAACACCCTGTACGGGCGCAACACGCTGGGTGGCCTGATGAACATCTACACCCTGTCGCCACTCAACTACCAGGGCACGCGCGCGCTCGTCGAGGGCGCCAGTCACGGCACTTGGCGCTTGGGGGCCAGTCACTACCGTCTGTTGCGGAAAGACCTGGGCCTGTCACTGTCGGCCCAGTACAGTTCGACGCAGGGTGAGTTCATCAACGAGCACAACGGCAAGCGCTGCGACTGGGAACGGCAGTTCGGTGCCCGCATGAAGCTGGAGTGGCGCAGCCAGAATGGCTGGTACATCTCTAATGTGGCATCGGTGTCGACGAGCCGCCAGGGAGGCTACCCCTATGAGTGGGTCGAGACGGGCAGAATCGCCTATAACGACACGTGCTTCTACCGCCGCACATCGGTCATGGACGGACTCACATTGCGCAAAGATTTCACCTCGTTCACGCTCTCAAGCATCACGAGCTACCAGTACCTGGACGACAACATGACGCTCGACCAGGACTTTACTGAGCACGATTACTTCACCCTGACACAGGCCCGCCGTGAACACGCCGTGACACAGGACGTTATCGCTCGCAGTCATGAGAAGGCCGAGGGCTACAACTGGCTTGCCGGCGCCAGCGGCTTCTTCCGCCGCTACAAGATGGATGCCCCGGTGACCTTCTACGACTACGGCATCGAGCAGTTTATCGAGAAGCACTTCAACGATGCCATCCCCGAGTATCCCATCACGTGGGACAGCCGCTCGTTTGTGCTGGGCAGCCATTTCACGAGCCCCAGCTATGGCGCAGCGCTCTACCATGAGAGCACCTACCACTGGGGGGAGTGGACGTTATCGGCAGGGGTGCGGCTTGACTATGAACACGCACGCCTCAACTTCCACAGCGAGACACACACCGGCTACAGCATGTTCAAGGCTGCGACCGGAGAACTCTTTGTCCACGGGGACATCGACATCGATGACCACGGCACCCTGAATAAGGACTTCTTTGAAATCCTGCCCAACGTGAGCCTTACTTGGCATCCCTGGCCGGGCAAGAACCACACTGTCTATCTCGCCGCATCGCGCGGCAGCAAGGCCGGCGGCTTCAATACCCAGATGTTCAGCGACGTGCTGCAGCAACGGCTCATGAAGATGATGGGCATCGGCATGGAATATGACGTGGACAAGATGGTGGGCTACAAACCCGAGAAGGCATGGAACTATGAGCTGGGTGGACACTTCGAGTGCTGGGGCGCACGGGTGCAGAGCGACCTGGGCGTATTCTTCATGGACTGCCGCGACCGCCAGCTGACGGTGTTCCCGCCGGGCACCACCACGGGCCGCATGATGACCAATGCCGGCAAGACGCACAGCTGGGGAGGTGAGTTTGCCATGACGGTAAACCCCACCGAGTCAACCCACCTGAACGTGAGCTACGGCTTCACCCATGCAACTTTCAAGGACTACGATGACGGCAAGGTGGACCATAGCGGCAAGCGTGTCCCCTATGCTCCGAAGCACACCCTGTTTGCCGAAGCCAGCCATGCGCTGAAAATCGGCACTTACGGACGTCTCACCTTTGCTGCCAACGTGCGTGCCACGGGCGACATCTATTGGGACGAAGCCAACACGCAGCACCAGCCGTTCTATGCCCTGCTGGGCGCCTCCATCACCTGGCAACAGCAGCACTACAGTCTGCAGCTGTGGGGCCGCAACCTGACCGACACACAGTACAAGACCTTCTATTTCGTCTCGATTCAGCACCCCTTCCTGCAGCGCGGCCATGGCCGTTCCCTTGGCGCCACCCTGCGCGTGAGCCTTTAATAGGCGTTAGGTTTTAGGCGTTAGGTGTTAGGCGTTAGGTGTTAGGTGTTAGGCATTTGGAAGTGGGGGACGGGATATACATCAGCATAATTTTTTACAATTATAGCATATTTTATGAAAAAATTTTGCCATTTCAGGCAAAGTTCGTATTTTTGCAACGAAATTTCAAATGCAAAACAGCTGTCAATTAACATATTACATAAATATTACAGATTTCAATGAAGAAGATTTTTTCCATTCTATTTATTGCCACCATGTTCGGCATGGTACTGGCATCGTGCGGTGACGACAAAGACGAACCCGAAATTCCCAAGACGCAAAACCTGGTGAGCGTCCACGTGGATGAAACCGATGCCTACTTCGTGTTTGACATCGACATGAACAAGGACAAGAGCACCATCTACATGTACAACATCCAGTTTGCCCCCGGCGCTCCCAAGATGACCCTGCGTGTTAATGTTCCCGTGAGTCTGAGCCAAGACGGCAAGGCCTACATCATGGCTGGCACAGCTCTGGTGGCCGACATGTACATGCCGAGCGCCGCCGGTTGGGTTCCGATGTCCGACGAGAGATACCAGTTGAATAACCTGTCGTGCACGGTCAACCCCAGCGCCAAACAGTATTCCCTCTCCTTTGACGCCCACGGCGGACACTTCGACGAGAGCGGCAAACTCGAGTGAGAACAGTTTTTTAACGAGATTTAATATAAAAAACATTACAAATGGCGCAAGATTTCAGCGCCATTTGTTTTTTAACTGTATCTTTGCCCCCAATAATCAAGCAAGATAAATGTAACGATAAAACAATGAAGAAGATTTTTTTACTGATAGCCGCTGCCGGACTGCTCATGGGATTCATCTCGTGCAGCGACGACGACGGGCCCCGCAAGGGAGGTAGTTCGTTCACGGTCAATACCCCGATGATCAACCACATGTACAACACCCTCACCGGTGAGGTGATGGGCGTTGCCAGCACACGCAACAAACTCACGCTCGACACCGCCAAGCACATCGCATCGCTCGAGATGCACTACTTTGACGGCAACGACAAGGTGCTGGCAATCACCGACATCAAGGCCATCCCTAAGCGACTGGGTTTCTATGAACTGAGTTCAGAGTCGCATCCCACGTTGTCGGGCTATGTGGCCCTGTATGAGAGTGCTATGTGCTACCGCTATACCACGCCCGAGGGCATCCGCATCATCTCGACCATCCCCGACGTGTTCTTCCTCAAGACCAAAAACGTCATCACCTATGACGACACGACCAAGGCCACGACGATGGAGAACGTGATGTACCAGTTCACCATCACGCCCTCAACCCCGACCCCGACCGCCGTCATCAAGGTGATGGACATCGTCCATGCCAAGGACCTGAAACGATTCTACGACATCACGGCTGCCAGTGTTCCCGTGACAGTGACGCCCGACGGATACACCATCGCCGGCGAGAACATCGCCACCAACGCCCTGTACCGCGCCTGGACCGACAGTGTGGGGACTGCCAACCGCAAGAACACCGACAAGTATCCGTTCAAGACGTTCAATGCCGTGTTGGACCTGGAGAAAGACTCGATTCACACCACCTTCATGATGGGCAGCAGCGCCACCGTCGTGGCCAGCGGCACAACCTATCTGCACAACAACCCTTAATGATTTATCAACATTACAAGACCTAATATTTTACTGAAGAGACATGAAAAAACTATCATTCTATCTTCTCGGGCTGCTGGCCATGACGATGCTCAGCTCGTGCCTCAGCAACGACGAGCCCACCAACAAGCAGTCTTACAACGCAATCATCAATTGCCGCGCCACCGACGGCACCAAACTGGTGTTCTCCCAGACGACGACCAAGGTGGAAATCGACTACACCGCGATGACCATCCAGTTCACTGGCGGCTACAAGGATGCTGACGGTCAATCACAAAACCTGCCCACAGCACCCATGAAGCTGAACTCGTGGACCACTACCGTGTATCAATTCAGTAGCGGCGAGGCTAACGGCCTGAAAGGCTATATCGACACGTCGACAGGCATGATTTACTTCACGGTTACTCCCAGCAACGGAACACATGCTTACTGCACCACCCATCTGCTGTATGCCTACGTGACCACCACCATTACCAATCCCGATAACGGCTTCCACTACAACAGCGAGAGCTCGGCTTACCTGTTCGTCCCCGATGCCGAGGGCAAGGTCTGCTCGATGAGCATCAGCAACTTCTCGCCCAACACCCAGGGTGCCGTCGAGATCAACGAGGTGCGCTACAACGGACTGACGTTCACACCCACTGCCACGGGCTACACCATCACCGCAGCCCAGGCACAAACGCCCAACTCGTCCATCTACACCATCACCGACGTGAACATCACGCTCGACAACCAGGGCATGGTCATCAACGGCTCGTTCAAGTGCAGGGACCTGGAATTCAGTCTCGCAGGCAACCTCTACCCCCAGGGCAGCAACTAAACGCCGACGCGCTATCCACATCAGGCGTGGCAACGGGACGATTCCTTGTTGCCACGCTTTTTTCATGCCCCGACAGGACAAATTCAACATGTTGCATTACACATTTTGTTGAATCAAGAAATAAGCCATGGCACATCCATGCCAAGGGGAGGCGCCACATGGGCTACAGGTGGCACAGGGCAGATAAAATGCTAAAAAAAACATAAAAAATGACGGTTTTGGGGCAGATTGGCATTTTTTTTGCTAACTTTACCGCTCCAAACTAACATTTGTATGGCAGCACGCGAGAAATATGACGAGGCGCAGGTGGTCGAGCAGTTGCACGACCCCAAACTGTGCAAGGCTGCGTTCGGTAAAGTAATCGAGCACTACAGCTCCCAGCTTTACTGGCAGATACGTCGCATGGTCATCGACCATGACGACGCCAACGACGTGCTGCAGAATACCTTCTTGAAGGCGTGGACGAGCATCGACAACTTCCGTGGCGATGCCAAGCTCTCGACGTGGCTCTACAAGATTGCCATCAACGAGAGCATCACATTTGTCAACAGGAAGAAAGCGATGAACCAGATGTCGATCGATGATGACGAGAGTTTCCTGGTCAATCAGCTCGAGAGCGACGAGTGGTTTGACGGTGATGAGGCGCAGCGCAACCTGCAGCGCGCCATCGCCACCCTGCCCGAGAAGCAGCGTCTGGTGTTCAACCTGCGCTACTACGACGAGATGAAGTATGACGAGATGAGCGAGATTCTGGGCACCAGCGAGGGAGCGCTCAAGGCGTCCTATCATCACGCGGTGAAAAAAATCGAACAGTTTCTAGGAGAAACGTAACATTTTTTGTCAACAAGGATTAAACTTTTTTGACAATTCCTAGTCAAACAAGCGTTATGAAACAGGAAGACTCCACAATATTGAAAAAATACGGTAAGGATCCGGGATTTAAGGTTCCGGAGAATTACTTTGCCGACTTCAATAGGCGTATGACCGAGATGTTGCCCGACGTCGAGATCACGCCCGTCGATGTCAAGCCCACGATGTGGCAACGCGTCAAGCCGCTGGTCTACATGGCCGCGATGTTTGCCGGACTGTGGTGCATGATGTCGATCTTCAGCCACTTCACGCCCCAGGGCAACATGGACAACGTGCGTGCCGTGGCCGAGAAACTCTACGATGACAAGGGCAATGTCGATGATTTCATCATGAGCGGCGTCAGCGACTATGACATCCTCAACTACGAGGACTCGGTTCAGATGAGTAACGAGGAGGAACCTGCAATCAAGAAGTAACCCCAAGGAAGGAGAGCCCCCCTATGAAGAAAGTATTAGCCATAGTAATCATGGTGCTGGCCATCACAGCAGCGACGGCACAGAACAACGGGCGCACCAAGTTCGCGACCGACATGTACCAGGCCAAGCACGAGATGATCATCGAGGAACTGGGACTGACACCGACGCAGCAAAAGCAGTTCATGCCGCTCTATGAGCAGATGGAACGCGAGATCTATCAGGTGAACCGCACCGCGCGCGCCCTGGCCAGCGAGGTCGAGAAGAAGAAGAACCCCAGCGACAAGGACTATGAGGCAGCCGCCTCGGCACTGTCCCGCACACGCATGCAGGAGGGCGAGATTGAGGCCAAGTACTTCGACAAGTTTGCCAAGATCCTGAGCAAGAAGCAGCTGTTTCAGCTCAAGCAGACCGAGTTGAAGTTCACTCGCGAGATGATTAAGAAGAAAAAGAAATGACGACCTCACTCCTTCAGGGAGACAAGATATACGGTTCCGCTCTGTCGCAACGATAGGGCAGAACCTCTTTTTTTTACCGTATGCTGATGAAACTGTACCTCAAGAGTTCAGCCAGTCAACCTCCGAGGCCTGTAGAGACTCAAAATTTTGTGTCTCCAAACGCTTGACATCACCAAATACCGTTGCGTATAAATTGAGTACCCGCACTTCCTTATCGTCGAGCGCACATTTTGTAGGGAGACAAATCCGCTAACGGTCTAGCGCTACTATAACCCACGTCTATGCTCACTCATGCCCGATCGGCCGACACCCATGACCGAAATCCATAGCTACGGTTTGCAATTTGTAATTGCAATTAGCAATCCTTGAGCTAGTTAACATAAACAAAGAGCTGCACTTTTTCAACCGACAGCATTATTTTAAAAATAATATGCTGATAATTAGTTGTTTACATTGAATCAATTATAGAATCGTTCTAATTGTCAAAAAATTATTGTTAACGTTTCTAAATCCTCTTGGATATTTGAATTTCTGTTTATAAATTTGCACCAAAATAAATTAAGCCCTAGGAAAAGCCCTATAAGAGCAAATTTCCGACACAAGATATCGCAACCCAATCGCCTTCGGCCACCCTGGTGGCCCGAACCGATTACCCGCCACTTGCAGGGTGTCGACGCTCAGCCGAGCGCCAGTCCGGCAGGTCAAGGAACGAGAGATATCAAATTAACCATGGAAACGAATCGTTCTGTAATTGTAATAACTATGGATTATGGATTTAGTAGTTCTAATACTTGAAAACCATACGCCCCACTAAAGGGGGGGATGCCAAGGTCAATCCTTGGCACCCCCCTTTTGATATCAGGACACAGGATCAATGTCTCAGGTCTCAACGCCAGCTGTCTGACAAGAGATAGTCAATCAGAGCCGATACATCAGCGACGCCCACACTACCATCCAGGTCACAATCGGCAGCCTCCAGATTGCACCCGTAGTATCCACCGAGCAGGTGGTTTCACGAAAAAAAAGATTAAAAATTCACGTTAAATTAGTCATATTGGCTTCGCGAACTAAAGGTTCGTGTAATTAGCATTAGCCCCGCAGGGTTTTGGACCAACAGCTATATCATTGCCAATAAATTCACTAACCACAACAAACCCACCGACAAGAAAAACAATCCCCTACCCCCTATCTCACCGCCAATAACGACTCCACACTTGCCACAAACCATCATTTTACACAACACCCCCGAAATATTGGAGAATTATTTGGGCTGCAGCCGATTTTACTGTATTTTTGCAGGAAACTAAGCCACAAAAATAACAATCAAAAATATAGAACTATGAAAAGAGGACAATTTCTGAATCTTACCGTGCTGCTGGTCTGCATGCTATGCACCCTAGCGGCAAACGCCTACGATTTCGAAGTCGACGGCATCTACTACAACAAGACCTCCAGCAACACTGTCGAAGTAACCTATAAGTCTATTGGTGATTCCATTATAGCATATCGAGATACAGTTATAATTCCTAACACTGTTGCATATAATGGCCGCAACTATACCGTAACAGCCATTGGCGACAGTGCATTCTATGGTGGTTTTCAAAATAATTACTATCCTAACTGTGCATGCGTGACGATCCCTGAAACAATAACCATGATAGGGAAAAAAGCTTTTAGACGTAACTTAATAAAACTCACATGCTTGTCAGCGACCCCTCCTGAAATGGAAGGAGCGTTTGACTATTCAGATGAGGAATATCATTATGAGAATGAGTATTATTCTGGATTCCCGTTTAATGTATTTGATACTAATGATTATTGGTGGATGGGAACACCTATGGATGGATTGTTCTTTAGTGAAGCAGCAGTCTTTCTTTATGTGCCATCTGAAGCCTATCAAAGCTATAAAGATGTGAATAACTCATACCACTACTTCTATTGTATTTTTTGTTATAATGTTGGTAAAACTACAATTCCATCAGTAAAAGCCGAATACACTTACTCTTTAAGTCGGTTAGTTTTTGTTTCTTTGACCTTAACACCTAACGAAGAGAGTAGGCTATTTATTGATGAGCACTTCACATCAGGAATAGGTGCTTGGTCTAGCGGATATGACACATATGATAGTGATTCAACAATATCTATCACTATATGTGATCCTTGGTATACCCATTCAACATTGTATTGTGTGAGATGTATTGCTGTTGCTGAAGGGAAATTGCCCAGTGACATTATCGTAGAATTTTATGACTTAGACGTACCTTTCATTTGTGATTTTGATTTTATTGATGAAAACGGTATTTGTTATACTGATTATTATTCTAATGCCTATGGCCTAGGCGGCAATCCAGAAAATGGTTTTGACATAGGTAGCGATGTGGTATATGGAGAGAGCGTCTGGATTTCTGGAGGTATCTATCGAGACCCATATGATGGAAACGGAACCAAACACCGATATACTGAATATTCTGAACACATTGTGGCGCCCACCAAAGTAAGAGGATGTACTGTAGTTGGTGCAAATTTTGACGCGTTTATAGACTCCCCTAACCTGACAGGCTTGTCATTGCCGTTTAGTGAATACCTTTGTTTTGCCGGTTGTACAGCGTTAAAGAAACTGGTCCTTCCTGTCAGTTGTGCGATTGATTTTTATACCGGAAATTCGGAGGATGAACACATAGAATTCGAATCGGTTTATCTTTTTGGCAAGGGAAATAAAGGTGGTTATTTTGACGCCAATTATAGTGTCGACACATTGTATTTGGGCAGTGATGTTACTGGCATCGATTATTTTGGAAATCCATCAATAATCTATTCATACTCTACAACTCCTCCTTCTTTTACTGGTGATAACTACGAATATGAAGAGCCATTTGCGGGGTATGATGCGGAGTTGC
Organism: uncultured Bacteroidales bacterium; assembly: GCA_902792895.1. Classification (GTDB taxonomy): domain Bacteria; phylum Bacteroidota; class Bacteroidia; order Bacteroidales; family Muribaculaceae; genus Sodaliphilus. The sequence continues at coordinate 27,978 of CADBBK010000043.1, forward strand.
ATGTGCCGGCGTCGGCGTTGGCAGCTTATTTTACGGCGCCCTATTGGTGTAACTTCACTAATATCATCGGGGATATCAATCCCATTACGGATTTCAGCCTTAGCCGCGACTCTATCGAGATGCTAAAAGGCAGTGAGTATTCATTCCAGCCCATCGTCACCCCAGCTCATGTGGATCCGGGCTATATCCTGTGGCAATCCACAAACACAAATGTAGCAACGGTTAACAACGGTGTGGTGACCGCCGTTGGCACGGGCGAATGTGAAATCCAAGCGATTTGTCAAGGCATATTCGTCGTGTGCCGTGTGATAGTCACTGAGATACTGCCGACCGAGGTGACGTTGAGCCAAGAGAGTGCCAAGATGGAGGTGGGCGGCCAGTTGACGCTGACTGCTACCGTTCTGCCCGAGAATGCCACCGATCAGACGGTAACCTGGTCATCCAGTAAATCATGGGTTGCCACGGTCGATAATGGCGTGGTAACGGCTGTTGCTCCTGGTGAATGTGATATCATTGCCCGATGCCGTGGAAAAGAGGCTAGGTGTCACATTGTTGTCGTTGAGCACTTTATCTACATCTCCCTCGACGAGCACGAGGCATCATTGCTACCCAACCACATCCTAACCCTCACCCCGACTGTTACTCCCGTATCGACCGAACTCAAGGTGACATCGAGCAATCCGTCGGTAGCTGCAGCCCGACTGGCAGGGAACAAGATCCAGGTGGTCGGCATCCGTGAGGGTGAGGCCATGATTGTTGTCCAGTCGGTCGACGGGGAAGCCGAACCCGACACTTGCCGGGTCACCGTATATACCGAACTTGGCGACGTGGACTGTGACGGCTATGTCAGCATCGCCGATGTCACGGCATTGATCGACCTCCTGCTCGGCAATGACAACCCGTCCTATAGCCTGGAGAATGCCGACTGCGACCAGGATGGTGAACTGGGAATTTCAGATGCGACCATCCTGATCGACGCCTTGCTGGGAAGCATGACGCTGCCTGACAAGGATGTGAAGGTGTTCACGGTCAATGGTGTGACCTTCAAGATGGTGAAGGTGAAGGGAGGGACTTTCACGATGGAGGCTACCGAGGAGGAAGATAGTGACTATCAGGTGTTTGTGGGCAGTCCTGAACACCAGGTGACGCTCTCGGACTACTATATCGGCCAGACCGAGGTGACTCAGGAACTGTGGGCAGCTGTGATGGGCAGCAACCCGAGTTATGACACGACCAACCCGCTGTATCCCGTGAACAGCGTCAGCTGGGAAGACTGTGCCTCGTTCATCAGCCAACTCAACGAGTTGACGGGCCTTCAGTTCCGCCTGCCCACCGAGGCTGAGTGGGAATTTGCCGCCCAGGGCGGTACCAAGAGCCGAGGGTATGTTTATGCCGGCAGCAACGACCTCGACGAGGTGGCCTGGTTTTACACCAACAGTGACAACACCTGCCACCAGGTGGGCACCAAGAAGCCCAATGAGCTGGGCCTGTACGACATGAACGGCAACATCGAGGAGTGGTGCAACGACTGGTACTCGTTATATACTGCCGAGGCCGTCGTGAACCCGACAGGCCCCGAGACAGGACTGAGCCGCATCCACCGAGGTGGCCGCTGGAGCGGTGGCGAGAGATATTGCCGCCTCACGCGTCGCGACGGCTTCAGGCCCAACGTCGTCCGCAACTACATGGGACTCCGCCTGGCCCTCTAGCCCCTACCCGCCCCACCATTCATCGGCCAGCAGATTAAACGGATTGCAAAATCCGGAAGGCAAGAAAGACAATTTATTGATTATCAATACAATAATCTTTATTTTGTCTTTCTTGCCTTTGAGCCACAAACCAAGCGCCTAAGCGTGCGAAGGGATTGCGGCCACGCCAAGGCGAGGCCCTACAACGCGGCAACCATATAAAAAACTTAGCGGCTTAGCGACCTAGCGTGAGGCAGAAAGGGGAGCGGATGCCAATTCGATTAATTCGTAGACAGAAAAAGAGTGCGGATGCCATCCATCAAATCCGTCTAATCCGCTTCCTAAGTTGTTGTGCAAGTATTTTGATGAAGATTTCCGTTAAAAAATGCAATATTATTGAAATCGGCACAAAAGTGACCTG
>CADBBK010000044.1 GCA_902792895.1 uncultured Bacteroidales bacterium
CAGAAGGCGATGTGGAACATCTTTGAGGAGTCATTGCCCTTCCACGACCTGAACTTCAACCCCGGCATCGGTCTTCAGAAACTGATTGTCCGTAACGGCAAGGCTGTGGGCTCGGCAATTCTGATGCTCGAGCATGAGTCCAACGGGCGTGACGGCGAGGCATCGCGCAGTTGGAACAAGGTGACGCTCAGCGGAAGGGCGCTTATTGACCCGCAACTCATGGTACATGCCAAGACTTGGATTCCCATCATTGATGGAGAGAACAACAAGGACATCCTCAAGTACAGCGGTATCTTCCAGGCCGGCGCCCAGTTCCTGTCCACCAACGGGCGCTGGGTGGCCGATGTCACCTTTGTCAAGCGCAAGGGCTGGAACCTCAACTGCACTTCTATGATGGCTATGGCGAGAATATGCTCGACTACAACAAGTACCACTGCCGTCTGCGCATCGGCTTATTGATCCGTCCGAATTTCTTCAGCGAATTCTAATATTTCTAATATTCACATTCTTATTGACAAGTTTTCATGATGATGAAAAAAACCATTCTTATTAGTTGTCTGCTGTTGTTATGCGCAATGTCACTGCGCGCACAGCGCATCCAAGTGGTGGATGGCGATGGAACGCCAATCCCCTATGTAACAGTTACAACCACCCAAGGTAAGTACATAGCAAGTACCGATATTGACGGTTGGATTGAGAGTGTAGGCGAGAACACCACTATCCATTTGTCGCAAGTGGCCTATAAGCCCCTGACGATTGCTGTCGCTGACATCAAGGACGGCCGAATCACTCTTGACGAGGCCGGTTATGACCTGCCCGAGGTCGTGGTAAAGCCCAAGGATCTACTCTATTGCCAGACCTACTTCCGTGATGTCTATATCGATGACGATGGTCCCATCTACTACCGCGCCGGCGTCATTGACAACGCCTATAATATCGCAAAGAAAGAGGTGTCCGCTAAGACACACCACCTTTCAAGGGCGCAAAGCGGTTTCTGGAAAACCCTCTACAGCAGCACATCTGGGCAGTATGACCAATTCTCAAGATTGCCCGAAGAATCATATTATGATAAAATGCGCAGACTTCAACAGAAGGGCAGTATCACCCTGACCGACGCTGGCAATGGGCGACAGATCATTGCCGACAGCATTTGTCAACTGGGTTACATCTACTGGAACGCAGAGGAGCGCACTCGCACGGTGTCTTTCAATTTAAGTACCTACCGTAATCACATCAAGAACAAGGAAAAACAGGAAAAAGCCGCTAAAAAGGGTAAAACGTTTGTCCCCGACACCGTCAAACAACAGCGCACTTCGACAACTATTTATCAGGTCTATCGCACCGACTCGGTCGGAAACTCAAGAACCGACGACTTCGTGATGTCACAGCTCACCGTTACTGGAAGGCACAGGCATTCAGGCACCGAATACCTCATCCAAGTGCAGTCCTATGCCACCGATTACGCCTACATTGACAAAAAAGAATACAAGCAACAGCGCAAGGACAACGAGGTGGACATGAACATCGACGAACTGCGCCGATTTGAGAAAGTCAACAAGATTCCCCCACTGGCTCCGAACATCCAAGAACAGATCAACAAATTCATCGATAAAGACTAAACCCACCCGTTGGCGGAATTAAGCGAGCGCATACTTGATCCTGCCGATGGGTTTGTCTTTAATCTTGTTAATGTATTGTGAAACAGTAAAGGCGCTCACCTTACTGATAATTCTCGTGAAGAAACCCCGATAGTCTTTGGCGTAGTTGCGCATGATGCGGCTTCCAGTCCTTCTGGTTATACCGGCAGGGCACTTCAAGCTGAATGTTCGCACTCTCGAACAGATTGTATTGGATTTCTGCGCTGAGGTATGCCTTGTCTCCGATAACCGTGCAGGAGAAATAGTCTTGTCCGACATCATTCAGATATTTGATGTCATGGACACTGGCCTTGGTCATGTCATAGGAATGAATCACGCCCGATACCCCGCAGACGGCATGCAGCTTGTAGCCAAAGTAATACAAGGCCTGAGTGGCGCAGTATCCGAAGTCCGGAGCCTTCTCGGAGCAGGTCCTGCCCATCGTGTTGCGGTTGCCCCTTGAGGGCTGGCACACTTTGACGGGTTTGGAGTCAATGATGAAAACATCCTATCCACCGTCAAGGGACTCCGCGACACGCTTGCGTATCTTTTCACACAGAGCAGCCGTGTATTTGCGACGGTCATTGTATTGGCGGCGTGAAATCAGATGCGGCAGTTTGCTGCGGTAGTCCTCAAGCCGGCTAAACAGATAACACTCACTATCATAACCCATGGTCTCCTTTGTCAAGCTCAGAGCGATGACCTCGAGGTCGCTGAACCTGGGAACAACTCCACATCTTGGAATATTACCCTTGTCACTCACTAAATCTTGGGAGAATCGCTTGCATACTTCAAGAATTCTTACGAAATTTGCGTACAAGTTGTGCATACGGTGATTTGTATTTAATGTTTTGATCACCACTAAATTACTATAAATCAGCGATATGCGCAACTTTTTAAACATCTTTTTATTTACTTTTTAATCCCGCCAACGGGTTTACAACTAATAAATGTTTGACATCGACGGAACATTGGTCAGCCTGGACCTCGTGGAGCGCTTCTTCTGCTGCGACCTGGACTCCTGTCTGGGGGGTTGCTGCATCGAGGGCGACTCCGGAGCGCCATTGACGCAACGGGAATACGAGACGCTCAAGGAAATTCTCCCCGAGGTGTGGAACGACCTGCTGCCGCAGGCACAGGAGCAGATCCGAGAGAACGGCGTCGCCTTCTTTGACGTCGAGGGCGAACTGGTCACCCAGCTCGTCGGGGGCGCCAACTGCGTGTTCTCCACCTATGCGCCCGGCGGCATGTGCCTGTGTGCCATCGAGAAGGCCTACCGCGAGGGACGCATCAAGTGGCGCAAACCCATGTCCTGCTACCTCTATCCCGTGCGCATCAAGCGTTACGATGGGTATGACGCCGTCAATTACGACCGCTGGAAAATCTGCAAGTGTGCCGAGGTGCTGGGACGGCGTGAGGGCATCCGTCTCTATCAGTTCCTCAAGGAACCCCTCATCGAGCGCTACGGACAGCAGTGGTACGACACCCTTGTCGCTAACTGTGAACTCTATATCAAGGAATACCTCTCTTGAAAAAAATCATTTTTTTTATTGTCAGTTCAGGAATTTGTACTACCTTTGCACCGCTTTTCGTAATCTCTGGCAAGAAATAGTGTGGCTTGTGTATATTGCGAAGTGATTATTAACGAATTAAAAGATACAAACAATGGACTTGATTAAAGTTGCAGAACAAGCATTTGCTACGAACAAGCAGCACCCGCAGTTTTTCCCGGGTGACACAATCACGGTAGCATACCGCATCAAGGAGGGTAACAAGGAGCGTATCCAGCAGTACCGTGGTGTGGTAATCAGAATCACTGGTGAGGGTGAGAAGAAGCGTTTCACCGTCCGCAAGATCAGTGACAACATCGGCGTTGAGCGTATTTTCCCGCTCGAGTCTCCGTTTATCGACAGCATCGTTATCAACAAGCATGGTAAGGTGCGTCGCGCTAAGCTGTATTACCTGCGTGGTCTCACCGGTAAGAAGGCTCGCATCAAGGAGCGCCGTATCATCAAGAAGGAAGAGGCTTAATCGCCCCGCCACTCTTGAGAATATCAAAGCCGAAGGACCGAGGCATTCCTGCCCCGGCCCTTCTGTTTTTTTATTGTACCCTCTAGTCCAACCCTGCAAAAAAGCAAAAATCTCCTGCATTTATTGTTGCGATATCAAAATAATGTGTAACTTTGGGGCACAGAGAGAGCCGAGTCGCTTGAAAGGAAGTAGGCACATAACCACTTAATACAGGATATTTTATGGATGAAGAATTAAAGAATGTGGAAGAACCCGCAGCCGAGGAAGTGAAGAACGAGACTGGTGACATCTTTGACCAGATGAAAGAGATGTTTGGTGACGCTGCTAACGAGGGCGCTAATTTGTTCGACAGACTCAAGAGCGCGTTCGAGGGCAAGGAGGGCGAACCCGGCTTCTTTGACAAGGCCAAGGAAATGCTCGACGGCAAGGAAGGCGAGCCCGGCGTGCTCGACCAGCTCAAAGAGATGCTGAACAAGGGTACCACTGCCGCTGGCGAAATGAGCCAGGACTTCCTGGAGAAAGCCAAGGTGATGTTTGAGACCAAGGAAGGCGAACCTAGCCTGCTCGATAAAATGAAAGAGATGTTCGGCGAGGGCGCCACTGCTGCCGGTGAGATGATGGATAAGGCCAAGGACTTTGTCGAGAAGGGCACCGCTGCCGCTACCGAGGTGGCACAGGACCTCTCGAAGAAGGCCAAGGAGGCTTTTGAGCCCAAGGAGGGCGAGGAGAGTGTGCTTGACAAAGCCCAGGACACCCTCAACGATGCTGCCGAAGCCGCCGGTAACGTGGTGGAGAAGGTCGAGGACTTCTTGAAGGACGCCTTCAACAAGCCCAATGACGGCGAGGGCCAAGCCTAACAGCCACAGCATAGCCACGAATTACGCGAGTAAACGAACATCGGGTGGATGCCGATTCGTATCATTCGCGTAATTCGTGGTTTAGTAAATGGATTTACTCTCAGTAAAGATGAAAAGAGGGGCTTTGCCGGAGGGTTTTGCGGGTTCTGCTCTCCATTTGGCTCTGAATAGTGTTTGAAGAACCTACCTTATGTAACCAAAATGAAAAGTTATCTTACATTTCTCTCGTTCAGTCTGCTGGCGATGTGTATGCTGGCTCAGACACAGTTCACTTCAGGAAAATTCAAGTATGAAGTGATCGAAGGCACCGACAACATGGTGCAGATTATTCCCAAAAGCAATTCCGAGAGTGGGGCAGGCTACAGCAACCTTGTCTCGTCCGATTTCAAGACCTCGGTGACCTACGATGGCGTGACCTACTACGTGGTGGGTATCGGTGCCAACGCATTCTACAAGTGCAAACTCAACGAACAAGCCATCCTGCAGTTGCCCGAGGGCATCATCTTCATCGATGAGGGGGCATTCTCCTATACCGAGATGGGCTCGTTGAAGATGCCCACGACCTTGCAGTTCATTGCCGAAACGGCCTTCAACGACAACAAACTGGCTGGAATGACCGTGCTGGCCGACAATCCCTATTTTGCACACTTGGCCTCGACGCAGAGCAATGTCACCTACACCCTGCTCACCAATAAGGAGAAGACCAAAATCATCGCCGCCCCGGGAGCCAAGCCCACACAGTTCAGCGCCGGCGGCACCACCTATCTCACGTCAATCACCATTCCTGACCAGATTACCGAGATTGGCGACTACGCTTTCTATGGCAATCCCACGCTTAAAACGGTGAATTTCCATGCTGGCATCACACGCATCGGCATGGGTGCCTTCTACGGCACGCAGCTCACCAAGGTGAACATCCCCAATCCCGAGTGTGTGATCGGCAACAGTTGCTTCAGCAACAGCCAGGTGGGCAGTGTCACATTGCCCCAGGGCATGAAAAAACTGGGCCGTCATGTGTTCTTCTACTGTCCCAACCTCACCAGCCTCACCCTGCCCGAGGGCATGGAGGAAATCGGTCTGATGTGCTTTGCCAGTTGCTCGCTCACCAGCGTGAACTTGCCCAGCACGATGGTCAAGCTCGACAGCTGCGCGCTCCAGGACAACCCGTTTACCAGCATCAACCTCAAGAATGTCAAGTTCGTGGGACGACAGGCGTTCAGCCAGTGTACCAACCTCACGACGGTCACTGGCAACGGCATGCTCGAGGAAATTGACGGAGCGGCCTTTACCCGTTGTGCCCTCACTACGGCTTATCTGCCCGAGGGGCTGCTGACCATCAACATGAATGCCTACTTCCGCTGCCAGAACATGAATTCGTTCACCGTTCCCACGACGGTAACCACCATCACTGGTAACCCCTGTGTGGGAGCAACGGCGTTAACCGCATTTGCTGTGGCCGATGGCAGTGAGTATTTTGCAGCCTATGACGGTTGTCTCTATGCCACCGGCGGCTCTACCGTCAAACCTGAGTCGAGCCGTGCCGACGGCGATGTGCCCGCAGGACTGACTGCACTGGTGGGCGTGCCCACCGGTTGGCAGCAGAGCGTGCTGCGGGTGCCCGAGGGCGTGACCGTCATTGCCAACCAGGCAGCGCGTGAGGTCACTTCCATCACCGAGGTGGAACTGCCCTCGACGCTCGTCGAAATCCGTCCCAGCGCCTTCAGCAGCATCACTGGCATTAACAAGGTAACCTGCCTTGCCACCACACCGCCAGTCAGCGGCGGCTACTTTACCGACGCGGTTTACGAGAATGCCACCCTGTATGTGCCCATGCGCAGTTTGGAACTCTACATGAATGCCGAGGGATGGAGCAACTTCCAGCACATCGAAGGCCTTGATACCGGTGATGACTCTGGCTTGATAGGCGATGTCGACAACGATGGCGAAGTGGCTATCAGCGACGTATCGGCTTTGATCGATTACCTCTTGGGCAACAACGATGACATCTGCACCGCCTGCGCCGATGTCGATGGTGATACCTTCATCACGATTGCCGATGTGAGCGCCCTTACCGACATGCTGCTTGGCAACAACTAACCCGTCTCTGCTCCAGCCACTGAGTAGCGTGACGAAAACAAACGCAATGAAAACGGCTGAATCCTGTTGGGATTCAGCCGTTTTTTATCTGTTCAAGGTGTGTCAGTCTATAAAGCGCTTGGTGATGTCGCCGTAGCACTCGATGCGTCGGTCGCGCAGGAAGGACCACCAGCGCCTCACCTGCTCACTGCGCTCCATGTCGATAGAAGTGGAGCAACGCCTCGCCGAGGAATACATCTCGCCCGAGCAACTGCGCCAGATCGTTGTCACCGCCCTGCCGGGCAACCAGGTGCCCATTCTGTCGCTGCGTGACATCGTTGACCTGATGCGCAAGAACGAAACCTCGTTCCCGCACTTCCGCAATTCCAACACCTACAAACTCTTCGAGCCGCCTATATTCGAGAATTAGAAATTGGTGATTAGAGAGATTTGTCGGCCCGAAATGAGAAATATTCTGTACCTTTGCGTGTTCATAAGAGAATCACAATGACAAATATTATTAAATATTTGTATTATCGTATAGCCCATGCTTTGTTAAATCTCAATCAATGGGAAAAGGACTACTATGATGTTCATGCCATGACTTATTTGACATTATGCATAGGGTTCAACATAATTCTTATAACAATGCTCATCTGTAATTGGGTATTTAATATTTCTATTCATGATTCATATGTTTTTTACAGCAATAATCTTGTAATCATTGTTATAATATGTATGATTGTAAATTGGAGAATATGGCCCGATGATAAAACTTATGAATTGTTGGATCAGAAATATAAGGGAGAAAAGCATCGAGTCATTAAAGGATGGTTGGTTTTTGCTTATTGCATTCTGTCTTTTTTCTCATTCATTGCCTTTATTATTATATTTGCTTAAAGCTGTATGACAAATCTCATTGAATATGTTTACTATCGAATAGCAAGTGTTTTCTGGAATGTCAGTTCATGGGGCAGAAATACTTATCATGGCTACGCATCAGTGATTTTGGAAACTTGTATTGTTTTCAATGTTTTGCTGATTTTTTCAGTATTACGTTATGCAATTACAGGTGCTTATCCAAGTGAAACCATCGATTTTTTCTTAAAGACAATTTATATCCCCCTGATGATAGTGAGCGTTTTCTTTTTTCCGTCAAAGGACAAAAAAGATTACAAGAAGCTAGAAACTAAATATAAAAATGACCAGTATAGAGAACTTAAGGGCTGGCTGATTGCCATATATTGCATTCTGTCCTTTTTTTCTGTTGTCATTGTATCGTGTGTTTGGTAAATCGGCAGACAACACTTTTTCCATGTCTTTTACGCATAGAGGCGGTTACCGTACCAAATCGTACGATAACCGCTTTAATTATGCAACAAGACGATACATAATACATCAAAACCATCCTTTTTTTCCTGCAGTCATGAACTTGAAGGAGTTCCTTGAAGAGAACATCGGAGCCGAATTCTGTAGCATAATTAGTTCAGTGTTGTCGAAGAATTTTAGACAAAATCATTGATGTTGTTTATGTGTTCATATTAAAGAAATGTTTATGGTTTGAGCAGGCCACGCGTGAGCGCCGCCTGCTTTTTTAAGTGAATAAGGGATGTGCTTAACTAAAGCACATCCCCATCAAGCTCATCGTAAATATAGTATGATTAAAACTTATATCCGATCGATAAAACTTATATCCGATCGATATGGTCAGATTCCGAGTCTTAGCTGAAACCTCATCAAAAACATCAAGAACACCAAAGTCGTAACCAATAGATACTGGAATCTTATTATTGAACTCTAGACCTGCGCGCAAACCCAAGCCAAAGTCAAAGCGCTTGAAGCCTTCATCGCCAAACATATCCTCGCCATCAGTTTTTCCGAAAAGCCCTACGCCAAAATAGGGACCAAACTCACCGAAGATGGCCACTGATTCATTGATAGCATATTTGTAGCCAGCGTGTACGGGGATGTCAAGATAATAGGGGAACTCGGAATTCCAAATGTAGAACGAACACCAGCATGGAAACCAATTCGTGAACTTGCACCACTGGCATCGAGATTAGCCACATTCATACCAGCAACTATTTCCCACTTGGGAGCCTCGGCATTTGCCGAGAAACTCATTGACAGGGCGGCAACAGCCACCATCAGGATTGAATAAATCTTTTTCATCGTCTATGTTACTTTTGATAATCTATTTATTTGGGTTTTGCAATGCCGAATGTGATGAAATCCTCAGTATCAGATAGTTTGTCAGTCGAAGCATTGAGTAAGCGAATGATAAACTGCTTGCCGAATTTCTTCATTTCACCATTATTATCGTCGCGCAATGCCTTAAGTTCATCTGCAGGAATCTTCACTAGATAGGAGTGGTCGCCGTACTTCTCTGCGGAAAAATTCACATACCCTTGATCGGCAGCAACTGAACCTTTGAATGCAGTCAGTTTTGCGACATTATAAATACGCCTTTTCTTCTGAATTTCTAGCGGAATGATTTGGAAGAGGCGCTTGGGGCTGCGTTTATTGTCTTCCCAAGAAATGATAATATACATATCATTGTCATAGGCTGAAGCATCAAGGGTCACGGGTGATTCAGGTCCTTCCAACTGATAGTATTCACTGCCTTTTGGTACACCAAGCAAAGCCATTCCGACATTGGCGGTTGCACGAAGCTTGGAATGCTCTACTTCAAGAGGAACGCCTTCGGTTTCATTAATAACCAATATGGCTTCCTGCTCAAATTCAGGTTCTTCGATTTTGATAGCACTTGGATCAAGTACTTGGGCATTACCTACGAATGCCATGAATAAGGCAATTGCCCCAAAAACCACTTTTTTCATGTGTCTCAGAATTAGTTTATAAATCACTATTAATTACGCAAAAGTAGCAATTATTTTTGAATCCTACTCATTTTGGCGACTTTATCTCCGAAAAACCTTGTCTTTTAACACACCGCCCAATCAAAGTAGCTTTGCGAAGATAAAATCGCAAAACCGCTTTGATTATGATTGACATCCAACAATTGACATCGTTGATCTCCGCGTTCCGCGTCGAGACCGAGAAATCTGCGATTAAGTGAGAGCAATGTCAAACTTGTTTGAACAATGCTGAACGAGAGCAGATTATGCAAAGAGAGCATGCTCATGTGAATTATACTGAGACGCAGTCTGATCCATCTAAAATTGGTTGCAATGAAGATGGTGATGATGATCAAGTGTGTTTGGAAATCTATTGGTATGAAAAGGCTCCCCGCGAGCCAAATACATGGTTTGCGGGGAGCTTGAATTGGAAGCCTTATCCCAACAGGGTTCAGCTGTTTTTTTATCTGTTCAAGATATGTCAGTCGACAAAGCGCTTGGTGATGTCGCCGTAGCACTCGATGCGGCGGTCGCGCAGGAAGGGCCACCAGCGTCTCACCTGCTCGCTGCGCTCCATGTCGATGTCGATGATGCGGATGTCCTCGCTGTCCTTGGGCGCACGGTACAGGAGTTCGCCCTGGGGACCGGCGACAAAGCTGCTGCCCCAGAACTGGATGCCGCGGGTCTGGCCCGACGGGTCTGGCTCATGGCCCACGCGGTTCACGGTGATGACGGGCAGGCCGTTGGCCACGGCGTGGCCGCGCTGCACGGTCGTCCATGCTTCGCGCTGCCGTTCCTGCTCATCGGGTGTATCGCTGCTCTCGTAGCCGATGGCGGTGGGGTAGATGAGCAGTTGGGCACCGCTCATCGCCATGAGTCGCGCTCCCTCGGGGTACCACTGGTCCCAGCACACCATCACGCCCAGCCGTCCAAGCGAGGTGTCGATGGGGATGAAGCCCTGGTCACCGGGGGTGAAGTAGAATTTCTCATAGTAGGCGGGATCGTCGGGGATGTGCATCTTGCGGTACTGGCCCGCCACGCTGCCGTCGGTGTCATAGACGATGGCCGTGTTGTGGTACAGGCCGGTCGAGCGTTTCTCAAACACCGAGGTCACCAGCACGATGCCGCACTCGCGTGCCACGGCGGCATATTCCCGCGTCTCATCGCCTGGAATTTCCACTGCCAGGTCAAAGTTGTCCACGCTCTCCACTTGGCAGAAGTAGAGCGAGTCGTGCAGCTCGGGCAGGACCACAAGCTGTGCTCCCTCGCTCGCTAGCTGCTTGATTTTATGGATGAGCGACTGGCGGTTGGCCTTGATGTCGCCGGTGTTGTGCTGTTGTATGATTCCGATTTTCATGATGGGTGATGATTAGTGGTTGGTGTTGAGTGAGCCGCTGGGCAGTTGCATGGTCGCGCAGTGCAGTGAGCCGTGCTGGCAGATGAGGGCCCGACAATCGATGCCCGTGACTTTGCGGCCGGGGAACGCTTCGCCGATGAGACGGCAGGCCTCGACGTCCTTCACGGGCTGACCGTAGATGGGCACCAGCACCTGGCTGTTGGTGACGAGGAAGTTGGCATAGGTAGCCGGCAGCCTCGATATCTCGTCGTAGCAGGCATCGGGCAGCGGCAGCTTGATGAGGTGATAATGGTTGCCGTCGATGTCGGTGAACTGCTTGAGTTGCTCTTCCATTTTCTGCATGGGCTCGAAGTGCTCGTCGTCGGGGTCGTCACATCCCGTGTACAGGATGATGCCGCCCGGGGCAAACCGTGCCAGCGTGTCGATGTGGCCGTCGGTATCGTCGCCCGTGAGCGAGCCGTGGTCCAGCCACAGCATCCTGACGCAGCCCAGGCGCTCCAGCAGGGTGCGCTCCAGCTGCTCACGCGACAAGGCATCGTTGCGGTTGGGCGCCATCAGGCAGCAGGTGGTGGTCATCACTGTACCGCGGCCGTCGGTCTCGATGGCGCCGCCCTCGAGTATGATGTCCCGGTAGTTGAGCAGCGGCAACGTGAAGATGCCATGACGGTTAAGCCGTTCGGTAGCGAGATTGTCGCAATCGGCGGCAAACTTCATTCCCCATGCGTTGAAGGTGAAATCGGCCAGCGACAGTCGGCCGTCATGATAGACGGCAATGGGGCCATAGTCGCGCACCCAGGTATCGTTGGTGGGCAACTCGACCACGTCGATGCGTTGCCAGTCCACGTCGGGGCCCAGTGCCATGCGCACCTCGTCGCCGTCGGGGGCCATGATCACCAATCGCTCGTCGTTGTCGTTAAGGATGGCATGGGCCAATTCAACGTAACAAGCCGTCACCTCGTCGAGCATATATGCCCAGTCGGTGCCGGCGTGTGGCCATGCTATGAGAACTCCGCCCTGCGGGTCCCATTCAGCAGTGAAACTGCGGTTGCGTTCAGACAGAACCATCTAGTTGTCGTTCGGTAATAAAAGATTTAATCGTGATGTCGTGATATGGTTAAAACGTGAAATGACGATTAAATATTGTTGCCGAACTCTTGATAATTGTCCCAATAGGAGTCCTGTGACTCGACGATTTCGTTGATGAAGTCGCGATAACCGTCCTTGACAGTATATCCGTACTCATCGCACCAGGTGGCATACTCGTCCTCAAACCCCTCGTTCTCGCGTCTCATCCGTTCAAATTCGTGGTCCAATTCACTCGTGTTACTGTAACGGTCAAGGAGTTCACGCAGTATTTCAGAAATGTCGTACATAATGTCTTTCTTAACTTTTTAAGGTCGGTAATACTTGTTGGTGGTTTTGATGTCCAAATTTATAGCTATTTTTTTGATTATTGCTGTAAAGTTTAGTTAAAAAAACTATATAGAATCATTATATAGTGATTCCAGTGGGGCTCCGTGCCTATTGGCGGCTGGCTGCCGCTATGACTCAACGTCTGAAAACAACCTATGGCAGCCCTGTGAGGACAGGCGCTATACCTGATTATTCAGGGAAAACATTTTAAAATTGTAATCATTATTTTGTGTGTTATGTTCTCAACTTGTCGTATCTTTGTGCCGTTGTTGTCGGCAGTGCGTCGGCAGCAACGGGTGTTTAACCGCAATGACGTTGGATACTAATACAATCTCAAGAGAAATATGACAATGAGATGGTTGAAATTGTTGTCGGCAGCGCTGCTGGTCATCTTGATGACGGGATGCGCCGGTGACAACCTCGAGAAGATGATTCCTGCCGATGCCACGGGCGTGGTAAGCATGGATGTGCCCGAGATTCTGAAGCAGGCCGGCATGATTGACGACGGACACGTCGTGCTGCCCAAGTCCCTGCAGCAGGTGATCGATGACAACGACACGTCACCGCTGTGCGTGCTGCTCAACGACCTGCCCCAGATGGGAATCGATACCGGCAGCAAGGCCTATGTGTTCTTCACGGTCAAGACCTTTGGCCGCGTGCTGCTTGTCGCACTCGACGACCCCGACAAGGCGCGCCGCACGCTCGAGATGCGTGAGGGTGGCGATTTTGCCAAGGTCGAGGGGCTGGACTGCATGTATGTCAAGGACAACCTGTTTGCCATCGACGGCAAGGTGCTGCTCGTGGGCAGCGTGAACAAGGCGATGGAAATCTCGCGTGCCGCCAAGGCCGCCAAGGGCATCCTCTCCAAGACCTCGACCTGCATCACCGACAACAAGGAGGTCAAGGAAGTGCTCCACAACGGCGATGCCGCCATCAACGCGTGGATCCAGGGCAAAGGCTTGAAGACCATCCTCAACAAGAGTGACGTTTACCGCGAGCTCTCACAGAAGATGCCCCTTATCGAGATTTTCACCGAGAGCGACATCGATGCTGTGGTCTGCAACATCGCCCTCGACGACAAGAACGTGGAGATGAACACCAGCATCCGCGCTGCCGAAAACAGCGAGTACGCCCAGCTGCTCAACTCCACCCTGAGCAAGCCCAGCGACGATGTGCTCAAGGCCATCCCCAACTCGATGGACTACATCTTCACCCTGTGTGTCAAGGGGGACAGTTTTGTCAAGCTCAAGCAGATTCAGCAGCTGTTGGGCATGTTCGGCAAGTTGCCCTACATCGGCCGCATCGACCTGGCCAGCATCCTGGCGACCATCGACGGCCCGTTCACCATCGGACTCGCTCGTGACCCGCACCTCGAGGGCGAGTGGAACATGGTGTTGGCAACGCGTTCGACCGACCCCGACGCCGTGGTCAAGCAGATCAGTTCCTTCGCCAACTCGATGGGCCAGGCACCCGAGATGTACGAGGACGAGTATATCTACCAGTATGACAACAAGATGATACGCATCGGCATCGTCGATGGCATCCTGTACCTCAAGATGCTTGACTACGAGCAGACCGAGGGCTATGCCTACGAGATGAAACCCGTGCGTGACTTCTTTGGCAAGTCGGTGATGGGACTCTTTGCCCAGACGCGCAACGACAGTGTCAACGGCTACTTCGACTTCGGCCTTCAGGACATCTTCAACGGCAAGGGGCACTTCTACACCAACCAGCCCAAGGCCAATGCCACCCTCGAGATGCTGCGCTCGCTCTGCACCATCAAGGTGAGCGACGGTTTCGGCAACGAGGAGGAAGATGACGACGGGCTCTCGTCATTTGTCTCGGGAGCCATCGACAAGCTCCAGCCCATGGAGTAACCCTTGCACCGTCAAGGCCACGAACAAAACAGGGGGACGGTTCTCACTTGCGAAATACTTCTCGCAAATGGGAACCGTCCCCTCATGTTGTCGAGTTGCGGTCAATAGCCGCGCGTGTGATCAGAACTTGTAGTTCAGGCCTAAGGTGAACACGCCCTGGTCCACCTTGCGCACGATGGTGTGGCGGTACTCAAAGCTGGCTCCGAAGTGCTCGGTGATCTCATATTCCAAGCCGGCACCCACATTCATGCCCACATGGTTCTCCTCGCCCTTAGCGTCCTTCTCGCCCTTGTAGTTCACCATCGTGTAGTTCAGTCCGGCCAAGGGGTAGAAGTGCAGCTGCTCGTTCCACAGGTTCAGCAGGTAGTGGGCGTTGATGTTGACGTCCCACCACGACATGTGGTTGTGCTCAAAGAAGTAGTTCAGCCCCACTTCGGCGCGCAGCTGGTCGAGGATGCCGTACTGGTAGCGGGCTCCGATGCCCAGACTCTCGATTTCGCTGCCGTAGGATAACGTTAATCCTGCGGCGCTCTGTCCCTGATGCACCTGCGCGTTGCCAATGCCCACGCCCAGCATGAGCAGGCAGACGATTGTCATAATCTTCTTCATTTCTTTCTCGTTTTAATGTTTTCTATGATGTTAATACAATATTTTGCCGCTGTTTATCATGATATGAAGGTGTAAAATTACTACTAATATTTCAGCCATGCAATATTTTGATGCATTTTTGGCATGATTCGTCACCTCTCATGCCCGAAAACCATCAAAAAAGGCTGCCTTGTGGGCAGCCCGTAACATTTACTAACAAGAATTTTCTTAGCCCAGATAGGCCTTGAGCAGCTTGCTCTTCTGGCCCTTCAGGCGACGGATGGCTTTCTCCTTGATCTGGCGCACGCGCTCGCGCGTCAGGTCAAACTTGGCGCCAATTTCTTCCAACGTCATCTCCTGGCAGCCGATGCCGAAGAACATCTTCAGGATGTCGCGCTCGCGTGGACTGAGCTGGTCCAGCGCACGGTTCACCTCCTTGGACAGCGACTCCTGGTTAAGTGTGGAGTCGGCCATCGGCGAATCGTTGTTGGGCAGCACGTCGAGCAGGCTGTTGTCCTCACCCTCGACAAACGGCGCGTCGACCGAGACGTGGCGGCCCGATACCTTCATCGTGTCGCTGATCTTGTCAACGGGGATGTCAAGACGCTCGGCAAGTTCCTCGGCCGAGGGACGACGCTCGAACTCTTGCTCAAATCGGGACTGGGCCTTGGTGATCTTGTTGATCGAACCCACCTGGTTGAGCGGGAGTCTGACAATGCGAGATTGTTCCGCCAGCGCCTGGAGGATGGATTGACGAATCCACCACACAGCATAGCTGATGAACTTGAAGCCTCGTGTCTCGTCGAATTTCTGCGCTGCCTTGATGAGGCCCAGATTGCCCTCGTCGATCAAGTCGGGAAGACTCAATCCCTGGTTCTGATACTGTTTTGCGACAGAAACGACGAAGCGCAGGTTGGCATTGACAAGCTTGTCAAGGGCTGCTTGGTCGCCTTGGCGGATGCGCTGTGCCAACTCGACTTCCTCATCGACCGTAATCAATTCCTTGCGGCCGATTTCTTGTAGATACTTGTCGAGGGATGCGCTCTCGCGGTTAGTAATGGATTTTGTAATCTTAAGTTGTCTCATCTAACTTATGTAGAGTTTAAGCGTGCAAAGATACTTCAAATTCCTGAATACACCAAGAAAAAATTAAAAAATCGACCGAAATCATTTTCAGTGACTTCGGTCGAGCCTATGGAAACTAACGTTGCCTCGTCGGTTAATAGCTTGATCCTCGCCCGTTTATCCCAAGTATGACATCAGCAGCTGGCTGCGGCTCCCCCTCAGGTGGCGGATGGCCTTTTCCTTGATTTGGCGCACGCGCTCGCGGGTGAGTTCAAACCGGGTGCCGATTTCCTCGAGTGTCATCTCGGGATAGCCGATGCCGAAGAACATCTTCAAGATTTCACGCTCGCGGCTGGGCAGCTGCGACAGCACGCGGCTCACTTCCAGGGCCAGCGACTCCTGGTTCAGCCCGTTGTCGGCCATCGGCGAGTCATTGTTGGGAAGCACGTCGAGCAGGCTGTTGTCCTCACCGTCGGCAAACGGTGCATCGACCGAGACGGCGCGGCCGTTGATCTTCATCACCTCGTTCACCTTGTCGATGGGCAGGTCAAGCATATCGGCCAGCTCCTGGGCCGAGGCGCGGCGCTCGTATTGCTGCTCAAACTGGGCCTGAGCCTTGAGCACGCGGTTGATGAGTCCCGACTGGTTCAGGGGCACCCTGATGGTGCGCGACTGCTCGGCGAGGGCCTGGAGTATCGATTGGCGAATCCACCACACGGCGTAGCTGATGAATTTGAAGCCGCGTGTCTCGTCAAACTTTTGGGCAGCCTTGATCAGGCCCACGTTGCCTTCGTTGATCAGGTCAGGAAGGCTCAGACCCTGGTTCTGGTACTGCTTGGCTACCGAGACGACAAAGCGCAGGTTGGCGTTGACAAGCTTCTCGAATGCGGCCTCGTCACCTTCATGGATGCGTCGAGCCAGTTCCACTTCCTCATCGACAGTGATGAGTTCCTGGCGGCTGATTTCCTGCAGGTACTTGTCAAGCGAGGCGCTCTCGCGATTTGTGATGGATCTTGTAATTTTCAGTTGTCTCATTTGTAAATGCTTTTTGAGTGTGTTTATAATTATCCTAGTATTCGCTGTTATTGGTCATGCGTTGAGTTTGCAAGTTCATATATACATCTGTCAACATGAAAATCATGAAAATACACTGCAAATATTGTGCCAACAGCAGCCATGCCGGTTCCGGTGGCTGTGCACAATATAACGTGTCACTATAATATAGTAACAAGGGCTGAAAAATTCAATCAGTAGCGACGTTTTTATCAAAGAGACATTTGGGGCTGTGGAGAACTGTTGGGCTTATCGCTTGGCTGGGGTGCTGATATGATATGCCTAGCAAGTAGTCACAGCAGGGAAAACCCCTGCCGACTCACGATAGTATCAACTCTCGGTGCCCGTCGATGATCAACTGCTCGACAATGCCTGCCAACGGCTTGTTGCGCGCCGTTGCCAATTGTTTGAGCTTGTCCTTGGTCTCTTCCGAAATCAGTATGGATAACTGCACTCGCTTACCATATATGCGGGGCCTTCCCGCCCCAGGTCGTGATCCTCCTCTCATAACAATAGAAATATTAGGGGTTAATATCAATTCTTTTGCAAAGATACAATTATTTTTTCAAAAAACATAACTTTTGGGAGAAAAATTTTAATAAATATTGAAATTCCTCCAATAAAGTTGACATTTTGGCCAAAATTGCAGCCGCATGGACCATTTGGAAATGCCGTCGAGGGATGAAAACCGGCGGGAAGCACCTGGCCTTGCTGCCAGGCACCTCCCGCCGGAGTGGGAAATGAGGTACGGTCGATAAGGTTAATCCTCGTCGTCGCTTAGGTCAACGGCGTAGTAAACCTTCTTGCCGGTGGGATAGAAGCCGGTGATGAACATCACCTTGTCGCTCTCGCCGCTGCGCATGATCTGGTTGTAGATGCTTTCCACGTCCTCACGCGAGTCAACGGGGATGTTGTTGATGTCGGTGATGATGAAGCCGTCACGGATGCCGGCGTTCTTGAACTTACCGGCCTTGATGCCTACCACCTTCAGGCCCCTCGAGATGGCGAGGTCCTGTTTCTCGTCTTTGCTCAGCTCGGTGAAGGCGCAACCCAGCGACATGACATCACTCTGCTTGGTGATCTTGGTGTTGCCCTGGTCGTTCTTGAAGGTGACGGTGGTGCGCTTGAGCTTGTTGTCGCGGTAGTATTCCACCTCAGCCTTGTCGCCCGGGCGCAGCTTGTTCATCTCTTCCTGCATCTCACCGCTGTCCTTGACGCGGGCGCCGTTGAGCTTGACGATCACGTCACCCTCTTTCAGACCGGCCTCCATAGCGGCTCCGCGGTCGGTGACCTTGGCCACATAGATACCCTCGTTGGTGGCAGTGATCTTCTCTTCCTTGGCCTTTTCGGCAGTCAGCTCGGTGTACTGGATACCCAATACGGCGCGCTGTACGGTACCGTACTGCTTGATGTCGGTGATCACCTTCTTGACGGTGTTGCTGGGAACGGCAAACGAGCATCCGCTGTAGTTGCCGGTCTGGGAGAAGATCATCGTGTTGATGCCGATGAGCTCACCTGCAGTGTTCACCAGGGCGCCGCCCGAGTTGCCGGGGTTCACGGCTGCATCATGCTGGATAAAGGCCTTGATGCCGTTGTTGTTGCGGCTGTTGTCGCTCATGCCGCGTGCCTTGGCACTGATGATACCTGCGGTAACGGTCGAGTTGAAACCGAAGGGGTTGCCCACGGCTACGCACCACTGGCCGACCTTCACGGCATCGCTGTTGCCGAAGGTGATGGCATGCAGGTCCTTGGCGTTGATCTTGATCAGCGCGATATCGGTCTTCTCGTCGGTACCTACAACGGTGGCGTTGAACTGGCGGTTGTCGTTGAGGGTGACCTCAAGCTTCTCGGCGCCGTCAATCACGTGGTTGTTGGTCACGATGTAGCCGTCAGGGCTGATGATTACGCCCGAGCCTGAACCCAGAGGCTGCGGCTCGCTTTTCTGCTGCTGTTGTTTGCGCTGGCGCTGGCCATTGCCGAAACCGGGGCCGAAGAAGAACTCAAACGGGTCGATGAATTCACCGCCCTGATAGTAGTTCTGCTGCGGGGTGCCGTAGTTCTTGATGCTGACAACGCAGTTGATGGTGTTCTCGGCCACGTCGGTAAAGTCACGGCTCAGGTCCACGGGGCGAGAGGCGGTCCTTACAAAACCGTCGTCGGTCGTCTTGCTTTCCTTGGTTAAAACGTATGTGTCGGTGATGACACCTTTCTTCTGCAACTCACTTGTTGCCATCATGGTGGCTGCCGATCCCAGAATCGACGCTGCCACGAGCATAATCGCTAATTTCAAGTTTTTGTTCATGTGTCCTTATTGTTAAATTATGGTTGGTTTTAATTTTTCAAAGTGTTAATTTTAACTTTTCAAATTGTGTGCCAAAAGTACAATGAAAAATCACAATAACAATAGCTGAGCCCTTTATTTTAAACTAAATTAATAGCATTGATGCGTTTTTTAAATTGTTTTACAATAAAACTCTGCCGTGTAACAAATAATGACATTTTGTCACTGCGTCTCGTGCGCGTGGCTCTGCAGTCATGACAGCAAAATGCCGCCCCGCACGACGGTCTGTGGCATCGTGCGGGGCGGTTATGGCTATTGTCAGGGGCTGTTAGGCGTCCTGCTTGTCGTCATCGTAGCCGAGGGCCTTGAGCAGCTCGGCAAGCACATACATGCTGCCGCCCACATAGATGAGGTCCTTGCGGCCCGACACGCGGCGGGCAGCCTCGAGGGCATCGGTCACGTGGGGATAAATCTCTCCCTTGAGTCCGTGCTTGGCGGCCAGGTCCTTCAGCTGGTCAACCGGCAGGGCGCGGGGCGTGTGCGCCTGGACAAAGTAGTATCTGGCTTTCTTGGGCAACAGGTCAAGGATACCTTCCACATCCTTGTCGGCCATGAAGCCCACCACCATGTGCAGCGTGTCGTAGTACTCGGCACCCAGTTGCTTCATCGCCTGGGTGATGCCGGCCACATTGTGGGCCGAGTCGCAGATGGTGCGCGGCGTGTCGCCGATTTTCATCCAGCGGCCCATCAGGCCTGTGGTCTCTGCCACATGGGCAAAGCCCTCGCGGATGGCCTCCTCCTTGATGCGGAATTTGGAGCGCTTGAGCATATTCAGGGCGGTGAGCACGGTGTTGACATTCTCGACCTGGTAGTCACCGGTCAGGTCGCAGTCGATGATGCCGTAGTCCTGCGTCGTCAGCCTCAGCATGCCGTCGATGTGCTTGGCGCTGAGCACCTGGGGCTTGTCCTGTGCAAACTTGATGTCGCAGTACAGCCGCTTGGCGGTGGCCTCAAACACGTCACGCACCACGCCCTCGGCACGTCCGATGACCACGGGCTTGCCGTGCTTCATGATGCCGGCTTTCTCAAAGGCGATTTCGCCTACCGTGTTACCCAGGAACTGCTGGTGCTCCAGGCCGATGTTGGTGATGATGCTCAGGTCGGGGGTGACGATGTTGGTGCTGTCGAGGCGACCCCCCAGCCCGGTTTCGACAACGGCGACGTTGACATGGCGCCAGGCGAAGTAATCAAAGGCCATGGTCGAGGTCAACTCAAAGAATGACGGCTCGTAATCTTCAAGGGGATTCTTGCGGTAGTCAGCCACCCATTGCAGCACGTAGCTGCGGCTGATTTTGCGGCCGTTCACGCGGATGCGTTCCCTGAAGTCCACCAGATGAGGCGAGGTAAACAGGCCCACGCGGTAGCCGCACCGCTGCAGGCAGGAGGCGAGCATGTGGGCCGTCGATCCCTTGCCGTTGGTGCCGGCAATGTGGATGATGCGGTAATTGCGGTGAGGCTCCTTGTACATTCTGTCGAGTGCAAGACTGGTTTCAAGGCCTGGCTTGTAACCCGCGGCACCCTGGCGCTCAAAGGCTGGTCGCTGATTGAACAGGTAATCAGTGGCGCGCTCCCACATGCGCTCTAATTCTTCTTTTCTTGCCATTTTGGTTTTCTACATTAAATAATGTATACTGTCGTTCACGGACGTGGATAATAATCACAGCAAAATAAAAAAAGACAGTATGGCTGTAAGCCGGGTTATGTGCCTGCCTCGACGGCAGGTGCTTGTCATTTATCTGTCCGACGCATTGCTGCGCCGGTATAGCGTTCTACCCCCCGGCAATGGACGAGCAGCCCTTAGATGCCGGTATACATGAACTTGCAACTCACAGGTGGTGCGGCGCGCTGTGTCACCCCCTTACCGGTCCATCGCTGGGCCGGCGGTTGTTTTCTGTCACTTTAACCCTGCGGTCACCCGCAGCTTCCCGTTAGGAAATGTGATGCTCTGCGTTGCCCGGACTTTCCTCTCGCAACCATGAAAATGTTAACGAGCGACAAGCCGCCATACTGCTTTTCTCAAATTTTGACCGCAAAATTATAACAATTCATTAAAGTGTGCAAGTATTTTGACTTTTTTACAAACATGATTTTGTTTTTTTTAGACTACTGGTTACGGTTGGGGTCTGCAGGCTTTGTTTGCTATTGTTTGCAATATGTGTCATTTTTTCTCGTTTATTGATTATTAAGTCATAAGGTACTAGCCATGGAACTATTCAAGACCTTTTCTCTCAATGTGTGGATCAAGCAGTTTGGGCAGAGCTGCCGCCGCTTTCCCGTATCGGTGCTGCTGCTGATCATGCTTGCAGTATTCATGATAGCCTTCATTCACGGCACCGATGTGTCCGATAAGTGGGAGTTCTTCTTCATCTTTTATCCTGCCACCGGGGCTTTGCTGGGCGTGTCGCTCCAACTGCTCACCGAGGATTTCAAGCATCGCTTGACCGCCTTTCTCACCCAGGTGCTGGTCCATGCTGTCTGGCTGGGCATCTCGCTGTATTTGGCGCAGTTCGACCATTTCTCACTGCCGCAGTACATCGCGGTAGCCGCCACGGTGGTCACCATGGTGCTGTCGGTGTTCCTGCTGTGCTTCTACCGCAAGAGTGACGATGTGCCCTTCTGGAACTTCTCGATGCGCATGCTGGTCAACATAGCGGTCTCGATGTGCATCAGCGGCTTTCTGTACCTAGGCATCATCCTGCTGCTGCAGTCGTTCAACTGGCTGCTCGGTGTCGAGGTGCCCGACGAGGCCTTCCCCGATGCGGCCACGGTGTGCATGATGTGGCTCGCCCCGATGCTGCTGCTCAACCTCATTCCACAGGGCAGTGACAAGCGCTTGCACCAGGTGATGGTACTGTCGGGATTCTTCAAGGGCGTGGTGCTTTACCTGTTCATCCCGCTGCTGTGCCTCTACATGATCACCTTAATCATCTATGCCACCAAGATATTGGTTACCTGGCAACTGCCGGTAGGGTGGGTGAGTTATCTGGTATCGGCCAGCATGATGGGCATGGTGGTCTTGCTCTATTTCACCTATCCCGTGCAGCATGAGCCGGGCAAGTCGGTTTTAAAGTCAATCATGCGCTGGATGCCATTGGTGATGCTCCCGTTGCTGGCGCTGATGACGGTGGCCATCGGCCGCCGCCTGAGCGACTACGGCATCACGGTGAGCCGCCTCTATCTGGCGGTGTTCAACCTATGGTGCTATGCGGTGTGCATCGGGTTGCTCATTACCCGCAACAAGCGCATCTGGTGGATTCCTGCCTCGTTTGCTGTCATCCTGTTCCTCATCTCGGTGGGGCCGCAGTCCATCGCCAACATCACCCGCCGACAACTCTTGGGCGAGGCACGCCAGGCCTTTACGGCATCGGGCATCAGACAGTTCCCGCTCACGGGTGAGCAATATGAGCAGTGGCTCAAGACTGCCGACCAGCAGGTGGCCCGTTCCATCGACGCCAAGCTCGACTACCTATATTCCGACTATGGTTTCAATGCCGTCAGCACGCTGCTGGCCAAAGATGCCATCACCGGCCGCCGCTCCACGTTTAACGAGAATGGCGACATTGTCTACACCCATTACGATAGTTATATCAACGACGGTTTGATCCAGAATGTGCCAGTGCCTCAAGGCTATGCCGCCATGACCATGGTCGCTGTCACCGACAATGATATCGTCAAGATCAATGGCGACAAACTGCAGTTCAGCGTCAAGGGTGGCAAGGACGAGGAGCACCTGTTCGAGATTGACCTCAAGCTGCTGGCACGGTACGACAACGACAGGAACCCCGATGGCTGCGACGAGCCTCTGGTAATCGATAACGGCGAGGCGTTGATGCTGATTAATGAATTCAATGTCAGCATGGTGGGCACAAGTGCCAATTACTTGTCTTTCTCCGGCATCCTGTTCACCCGGTAGCTCCTGACCGACGATTAATCACGTGAGCCGAAAAAAGTGTCCCTTGTAGATAACTTTTTTCGGCTTTCTTTGGTGTGCATTTCGCAACTTGGCAGTAATTTTGTACCAGAAAATATTAATGTGTGCAAATGAAACGTATTTACTCGTTATTTCTCATGGCCTTTTGGGCCTTTTTCGTATTACAGGCAGCCGTTGTCACCTTTGACTTCTCTACTGCCGAGGGGATTACCGCGATGGGCTATGCCGTGCCTGAACAGAGCGCAGCAACCAACCTTGTCGAGGCTGGTCCCGTGACCGTGAGCGGCGTGACGCTGTCGGCGATCGACGGTGCCACTCCCACGCGCATCTGGAATTCCCAGGGCAGCTACACGCTGCGCATCTATGTCGATGGCGCCGTCACCTTCTCGGTGGCCGAGGGCAGCATCACGGGCATCACCGTCAATGCCGCCAACACCACTAACTTCGACCTGCTGGCCGACGTCGGTGACTACAGTGTTGCGGGTGCTGTGGGTACCTGGGAGGGCAATGCCTCGTCGGTGACCTTCACCCACTTCGGCTCCAAGAATGCCCAGGTGGCCAGCGTCGTGGTCACCACGAGCGCCGACGGCCCTGTAGGCCCCGACCCCGAGGACCCCATCGACCCCAACATCACTAAGCTTGACTCGCTCAACCATCTGGCCGCTCTGGACGATGGCACCCCCTTCCAGTTCACCAGCGACGTGTATGTCAACTACCAGTGGAACGACTACCTGTGGGTGATGCAGCTCAACGACGACGGTGACGCCTTTGCAGGACTCATCTACGGTGACACGGGCAAGCAGTACCAGCTTGGCGCTGTCATCCCTGCTGGCTGGACCGGCGTGAAAAAGACCTACAAGGGCCTGGTCGAGATAGGGGAGCCTGCCCATTTTGCCAATCCCAAGAGCATTCTCGACGAATACTATTACTCGGCATTTGACTGCTCGGGTGGTATGTCCGAGGTTGCCGATCCCACCAAGGGCTGGGAGAATTACAAGGTCTATTTCGACCGCGTCAAGCTCAGCGAGATCGACACCCGCAACTTCACGATCACCACTACCGAGGTGGACGAGGACGGCGTTCCCTTCGAGGCCACGATGCACGGCTTCAACAAGTTTGACATCGACTATCCCGAGGCCGATCCCACCGAGGTCTATGCTATCGAGGGCATGGTCACCATCTTTAACGGTGAGATGGAGCTCTATCCCATCAAGATCACTGCCGATGCCGGTACCCGCCTGTGGAAAGTCGTCTATGAGGGCGAGGACGGCATGCAGTACAAGATTACCGACACGCTCTATGTCGCCGGGGCAGTCGATGCTGGCGATAACAAACTCATCTTTGTGACCGACAATGTGGATGAAATCTACTACGACACCTATATCGAATGGGGTTATGCCGAGGTCTTGCCTTGGTACCCCGACTGGATCGCACTTGACTGCTCGGGCAACGAGGCGATGTTCAGCGCTGTTGCCGATGCACAGGTGCTCGAGCCTGGCACGGTCAAGGGTGTGCTGGCCGACCAGATGACCAATCCGCGTCTGGTGCTCAACAGCGTGCCTGCAGCCGCCGATGATGCCGAGCTGCCCACGCTCACCATGTTCCACTATGACCTGAGCAAGGACTACCTGGCTGCCCTGGGCAACGAGGTGGGACGTGCCGACGGCTATTTCTTCTATCGCGATGGCGTGCCCTACCTGTGCAGCGAGCACGACACGGTCATGGTGAAGCTCGACTTTGACTATGCACCCACCCTCGAAGCTGAGATGGCCGCCAAGCAAGGCTTCCATTACGGCCTGCTGTGCGTCTTCACCCTCGATGAGCCCTGGGAGGAGAACGCCGAGTCTCCCATGCATCGCATCCATGCCACCGACGAGGACTATTATACCAACTACACCCTCTATCCCCTGGCCATCATCTCGTGTGCCGCTGTAGAGGAGATTTCCGATGCCAAGCAGCCCGTCGATGTGAAGTATGTCAGCCCCACAGGCGTGATGAGCGACACCCCGCAGGACGGCGTCAACATCGTCATCACCACCCATCGTGACGGCTCTCGCACAGCCACCAAGCGTCTCAACAGATAACGTTCGCTGGCAAGTGGTAACCTCATGCCGAGCCGCTGAGTTTAGGAAACAATAAATACAATATTTCTTATATGGCATCCGCGCTCCATCTGGGGTGCGGATGCCTATATCCCCGCACACTTTGCGTCTCTGCGATGCGGATGCCATCCAGATAATCCGTATAATCCGCTGACAATAAGTGTAGCGCGTCAGCCAATTCGATTAGGGAACGATATAGCAGTTGGCCCAAAACCCTGCGGGGCTAATGCGAACCTTTAGCTCGGCGAAGCCAATTACACGAACCTTTAGCTCGGCGAAGCCAATTTATCAAATTTTATACGAATAGATTTTTATTTTTTCGTGAAATTAGTCTCATTAGCTAAATTCGCATTAAAAAACTTTAAGGGCCAACAGCTATATCATTGCCTTTGATTAATTCGATTCATTCGTAGACAGCAAAATCGTGCGGATGCCACCTAAAAGCTAAAGGCTAAAAGCTAAAAGCTAAGAAAAATTCATTATATTTGCGGCAGATATTAACTTTTAATACGATATTACTATGAAAAAGAAAAATTTACTCCTCCGTCTGGCCGTCCTGGTGACGGCCATGATGTGCGCCCTCGGCGCCGCTGCTATCGAGGCCTATGCCAACTACACGCCGTCTAACACGACGCTGACGTTTTACTACGACACCCAGCGCAACAGCCGCCCGGGCACGACCTACGACCTGAACACGGGCAGCAACTATACCGATTGGGACACCGACGGTACCAAATCCAGTGTGACCAAGGTGGTCTTTAACTCCTCGTTTGCTAATGCTCGCCCGACGACCACCTTCGATTGGTTTTACGGCATGCAGAAGCTTCAATCCATCACGGGCATGAGCTACCTGAACACCAGCGAGGTCACCAATATGTCTCTTATGTTTCAAAATTGTTATCTGTTGACGAGCCTTGACTTGAGCCATTTCAACACGTCCAAGGTGACAGATATGGGTGGTATGTTTTCTAACGCTACCAGTTTGACAAGTCTTGACTTGAGCAGTTTCAACACTTCAAAGGTGACCAATATGGGTTGGATGTTCAATCAATGCAGCAATCTGCGGACCATCTATGTGGGCAATGGCTGGAGCACTGCGGCTGTGACGAGCTCAACTAATATGTTCAGTGGCTGCACGAGCTTGGTGGGTGGCCAGGGCACGACCTACAATTCCTCCAACCCGAGGGACAAGACCTACGCCCACATCGACGGCGGCCCCAGCAACCCGGGCTACTTCACCAGAGGCACCGAGGCCTATGCCTGCTATACGTCGTCGAACACGACGCTGACGTTCTACTACGACAGCCAGCGCAGCTCCCGCCCGGGCACGACCTACGACCTGAACACGGGCGCCAACGAACCTGCTTGGGACACCGACGGCACCAATGCCAGTGTGACCAAGGTGGTCTTTGACCCCTCTTTTGCGGGTGCCCGACCGACAACCACCAGCGGTTGGTTCTATGATATGCGGAACCTTGAATCCATCACGGGCATGAGTTACCTGAACACCTGTGAGGTCACCAATATGTCTTGGATGTTCTACAACTGCTCTAAACTAACAAGCCTTGATTTGAGCCACTTCAACACGTCCAAGGTGACCAATATGTGCGCGTTGTTCTTGAACTGCAAATTGACAAGCCTTGACTTGAGCGGTTTCAACACGGCCAAGGTGACCGATATGAGATACATGTTCGCTGGCGGCCTCAATCAGCAGACCATCTATGTCGGCAATGACTGGAGCACTGCGGCTGTGACGGAGTCCAGTGATATGTTTACGAACTGCTTCAACCTTGTGGGCGGCCAGGGCACGACCTACGATGCCAACCATATTGACAAGGCCTACGCCCACATCGATGGCGGACCCAGCAACCCGGGCTACTTCACCGCTGGCACCGAGGCCTATGCCTGCTACACGTCGACGAACACGACGCTGACGTTCTACTACGACACCCAGCGCAACAGCCGTCCGGGCACGACCTACGACCTGAACACGGGCAACAACCATCCTGGTTGGGAGACCGACGGCACCAATGCCAATGTGACCAAAGTGGTCTTTGACCCCTCGTTTGCTAATGCCCGTCCGACGACTACCTACTCATGGTTTTGTGACATGGGCAATCTTCAATCCATCACGGGCATAAGCTACCTGAACACCAGCGAGGTGACCAATATGGTTGCTTTGTTTGCTAACTGTAAAAAAATGACAAACCTTGATTTGAGCCATTTCAACACGTCCAAGGTGACCGACATGACCGGCATGTTCGATGGCTGCAGTGGCTTGACGAGTCTTGACTTGAGCAGCTTCAACACGTCCAAGGTGACCAAAATGATTAGAATGTTCTATGGCAACCGCAATCTGCGGACCATCTATGTGGGCAATGGCTGGAGCACGGCAGCCGCGACCGGCTCCGAACAGATGTTCTATAACTGCAGCAACCTGGTGGGTGGCCAGGGCACAACCTATGATGCCAACCACATTGACAAGACCTATGCCCACATCGACGG
>CADBBK010000045.1 GCA_902792895.1 uncultured Bacteroidales bacterium
GAATTTCAATAATGTCAAAGAGCTCATTGGTTCAAGTGAACCGAGTTTGTTTGAAAATTTAATTTATTAACCGTCCACAATTTTTAGTGGACAGCAATGATATAAATACATTAATTAAGATGAAACAGAAAAAGTTTATTCTTCAAGAGAACGAGTTACCTACAGCATGGTATAACATTCAGGCCGATATGCCCACCAAGCCCATGCCTCCTATCCATCCTGCCACCAAGCAACCGCTGGGTGTGGACGATCTAGCTCATATTTTCCCGCGTGAGTGCTGCCTCCAGGAACTAGATACAGAACATGACTTTATCCCTATCCCCGAAGAGGTGTTAGAGAAGTATAGATTCTATCGTTCAACGCCGCTTGTGCGTGCCGATGCTCTGGAGGAAGCGCTCCAGACGCCCGCACACATTTACTTCAAGAACGAGTCGGTAAATCCGCTGGGCTCCCACAAGATTAACTCAGCTTTGCCCCAATGCTTTTATGCCAAGCAGGAAGGGACCACCAATGTCACCACCGAGACTGGCGCCGGGCAATGGGGTGCTGCTTTGGCCTATGCTGCCACGGTGTTCGGCCTTGAGGCTGCTGTCTATCAGGTGAAAATCTCGATGCAGCAAAAACCCTATCGTTCGTCTATCATGCGCACCTTTGGAGCTGCTGTGACGGGGTCGCCGTCAATGTCCACCCGTGCCGGAAAGGACATTATCACGCGTGATCCCCATCATCCCGGCTCATTGGGCACCGCTATCTCTGAGGCTGTGGAACTGGCCACGACGACCCCTAACTGCAAGTACACCTTGGGGTCGGTGCTCAACCATGTGGCACTGCATCAGACAATTATCGGCTTGGAGGCCGAAAAGCAGATGGCGCTGGCTGGCGAGTATCCTGACGTAGTGATTGCATGCTTTGGAGGCGGTTCAAACTTTGGCGGCATCGCTTTCCCGTTCATGCGCCATAACCTGAAGGACGGCAAGAAAACCGAATTCATGGCTGCAGAACCCGAGAGTTGCCCGAAGCTCACCCGGGGAGAATTCCGTTATGACTTCGGTGATGAGGCTGGCTATACTCCCCTGCTGCCCATGTTCACGTTAGGTCATTCGTTCAAGCCGGCCAACATCCATGCTGGTGGCCTGCGTTATCACGGAGCGGGGGTGATTATTTCCCAATTGATCAAGGACGGGTTGATGCATGGCGTTGACATCCCGCAGCTCGAGTCCTTTGAGGCTGGGATGCTGTTTGCACGCACCGAGGGCATCATTCCTGCACCCGAATCGAGCCATGCCATCGCGGCGACCATCCGTGAGGCCCTCAAATGCAAGCAGACTGGCGAAGAAAAGGTCATCCTGTTCAATCTCTCGGGGCATGGCCTGATTGACATGAGCGCCTATGACCAGTTCCTGAACGGAGACTTGATCAACTACAGGGTTTCGGACGAAGACATTGAGCAGACGCTTAAGAGTGTGCCTGAGTGAGAAGGACATCAAAGCCATAGAAAATAAGCACTGGAGGGCGGTAATTATTTTTCCGCCCTTCATGATGCTCTTGTTGGTGGGAAATTGTACCTTTGCGCCAGAAACAGATAAAACGTAACGACGTGAGCAATAAGAAAGTTTTTGTGTCGGGGTGCTATGACCTGTTGCATTCGGGCCATGTGGAGTTCTTCAGGCAGGCATCGCAGTATGGTGACCTGTATGTGGGCATCGGCAGCGACAAGACCATCGAGGCCCTCAAGGGCCACAAGACGATGTATAGCGAGCAGGAACGCCTGTTCATGGTGCGCGCCATCCGCTACGTCAAGGAGGCCTATATCAACCAGGGTGAGGGTTTCCTCGATTTCCTGCCCACACTGGACATTGTGCACCCTGATTGTCTCGTGGTCAATGAGGACGGCGACCGTGAGGACAAGCGCCAGCTGTGCCGTGAGCGCGGCATGGAGTATATTGTGCTCAAGCGTGAACCCGGCAAGGGCCTGCAGGCCCGTAGCAGCACGGGATTGAAGCAGGCGGTGAGCCAGCTGCCTACCCGTCTGGATCTGGCTGGTACATGGATTGACCAGCCCTATGTGTCATGCCATGCCCCGGGATGGGCTTTGACCATCTCGCTGGAACCCACCTTCGAAATCCGTGAGCGTTGCGGCCTGTCCACCAGCACCCGCAACACCATCAAGCGTGTATGGCCCATCCAGTTGCCCGATATGGACCCCGAGATGCTGGCGCGGCTGGTCTTCTGCCTCGAGAATGATCCGGAGCGCAGCGACGGCATCGTCAGCGGTGCACAGGACGCCATCGGCATCTGTGTCCCTGGCCTGTCGCGTCACTACTACAATGGCGCTTTCTGGCCCGAGAAGATAGAATATACCCAGGACCCCGCCCTGCTGGGCTGGCTGGAGGACCACCTGTGCATGATTCCCATGTTCCCTCGCCGTCCCGACTGCAGCGTTGTCGAGGGCAAGGACATCATCCCTGTCAAGGTCAGGGCGCTGGCCGCTGCTGCCGACCGCTGCTGGGAGGCTATCCAGAACCGAGGCCTGGAAGCTTTTGCAGCGGCTTACAAGGCTTCGTTCGAGGCCCAGGTAGCCATGTTCCCCGCCATGATACAGCCCGGTGTGCAGGATTATATCGACCGCTACAGTGCCATGGACGGCGTGCTGGCATGGAAGATGCCCGGTGCTGGAGGTGGCGGTTATCTGGCACTCGTCTGCCGCGACCGCGCCTGTTTCCCCGACGGGGCTATCCCGTTGACCATCCGCCGCAGCGAGATGTAACCACTCCGTAAATCCCGTAATCTCAGTAAATCCCGTAATTCCCGTAAATCCCGTAATCTCCGTTACTATGAAACGCTACTGTCAAACCCTCGAGCTGCGCAATGACCGTGAGCTGATTGAGAAATATGTCGAGGCCCATGCCCATGTGTGGCCCGAAATCCAGGCTGGAATCCGCAGTGTGGGCATTCTCGACATGCAGATATACATCCTGGGAAACCGCCTGTTCATGATCTGT
Source organism: uncultured Bacteroidales bacterium (assembly GCA_902792895.1). Taxonomy (GTDB): domain Bacteria; phylum Bacteroidota; class Bacteroidia; order Bacteroidales; family Muribaculaceae; genus Sodaliphilus. The sequence continues at coordinate 3,003 of CADBBK010000045.1, forward strand.
GACACGGTTGATGACTTCGACTGGGAGCGTGACAACGCCCGCCTGGCTACCCTGCCCCGCCAGGCCGAGTGGGAAGCCTATGTCGCCCAATTCCAGGGCTGTGACCCCGCTGCCCCCTCGACGGCCAAGTGGCAACTGATGGAACGGATCTTCAAACTTGACACGAAATGACACCCCCGACCGATAAAAAATCCCGTCTGCTGGTGACGCGCGAGGGCGTGAGCTATGTGCTGCCGTTTATCGTGGCGACCTGCTGCTTTGCCCTGTGGGGCTTTGCCAACGACATCACCAACCCCATGGTGAAGGCCTTCTCAAAGATTTTCCGCATGAGCGTGACCGACGGCACGCTGGTGCAGGTGGCCTTCTATGGCGGTTATTTCTGCATGGCGTTGCCGGCGGCGCTGTTTATCCGCCGCCACTCGTTCAAGAGCGGCATCGTGATGGGTTTGGCGCTGTATGCCCTGGGCGTGCTCCTGTTCATCCCGGCCAAGGCGATAGGCAGCTTTGCGCCTTTCCTGGTGGCCTATTTCATCCTCACCTGCGGCTTGTCGTTCCTCGAGACGACCGCAAACCCTTACATCCTGCTCATGGGCGACCGCGAGACCGCCACGCGCCGCCTCAACCTGGCCCAGTCCTTCAACCCTATCGGGTCGTTGGCGGGCATGTTCGTGGCGATGACTTTCATCCAGGCGCGCCTCTCCCCGCTCGACACGGCCCAGCGTGCTGTGCTCGATGATGCCCAGTTCGAGGCGTTGAAGCAGAGCGACCTGGGCGTGCTGGTGCAGCCCTATGCGCTGCTGGGCGGTGTGCTCCTCGTGTTGCTCGCTGTGATGCTGTTTGTACGCATGCCTGCGGTCCATCAGGCCGCCCGCGAGCACCATGCGCCGTTGTTGCCCGCTGTGAAGCGCCTGTGGGCCAACACGCCCTACCGTAACGGTGTGGTGGCCCAGTTCTTCTATGTGGGTGCCCAGATCACCTGCTGGACCTTCATCATCCAGTACGGCACGCGCGTGTTTATGGCCGAGGGCATGGGTGAACAAGCCGCCGAGGTGTTGTCACAGCGTTACAACATCGTGGCCATGGTGCTGTTCTGCCTCATGCGTTTTGTCAACGTCCTGCTGATGAAGCGCTTCAGGCCCGGACGGCTGCTGGCCGTCTTTGCCGCAGTGGCACTGCTGCTGTTGTGTGGCGTGATATTGGTGGGTGGTCGCACGGGTATCTACTGCCTCGTGGCCGTGTCGGCCTGCATGAGCCTGATGTTCCCCACCATCTACGGTATTGCGCTGGGCAATGTGCATGAGGACACCGAATTGGGCTCCGCAGGACTCATTATGGCTATCCTGGGCGGTAGCCTCCTGCCTGCTGTTCAGGCCATGATTATCGACAGTGGCGTGCAGTTGTTGCCTGCCGTCAACCTGTCATTTGTCGTGCCTGCCGTGTGCTTTGTAGTAGTGATGCTCTACGGCCTTCGCCACAAGGGCTAAGAATCTTTTATTATTTGCTGGTCAATAACAGGTCGATGAGCACCGTCACATCGGCGATGCTGAGTGTGCCGTCATGGTCCACGTCGGCTGCCACCAGATCCAGGCCCGCCATTTCTCCGCTGAGTAGGCAGTCGATGGCAAATGAGATGTCGGCTATGTCGGCAGCGCCATCACCGTTGGCGTCGCCAGGAGTCACAGTGGGGCCACCGTTTACTGCCGTGAACACGGCTTGCTTGATGCCTCCGCTGCTCACCACAGTGCCCGTCCATGAGACGAAGCGCAGGCGCGCCATGCTCAACCCTGCCGGTATGGGCAGGGTAAAAGACAGCTGGTGGGTGCTTACACCGGGGGTGGTGGGTGCGCTGGTAACCGAATCGATGGGTGTCCCGTTCATGTCGTCGATGGCGAGCGTGAGCGAAGCCTTTTCCAGGTCGAAGTTGCTGTCATAGAAATACTTGGTGAACCATGTGACAGTGGCATTGATGCTGTCCGTGCCCGCACAGGAGAATGTCGGCGACGTGAGCGTCAATACCGCTCCTGAACTGACGTACAAAACGATTTTTCCTGAACCGATGTTACTGTCTGTTAGCGGCACATTGGGATTGTTATAGGTCCAGCCGTCAAACTCGTCGCTGTTGAATTGCGGCAACTGTGCGGCTAGGGAAAAAGCCATCAGGGTGGTCGTGAGCAGGATGAGGACTCTATTCATGATTATCGGAGTGATTGAGGTGATTGATATGTGCAAAGGTATGCTTTTTCCTGCAGATAAACAAACCACACACGGCGGGCCAAAAATATTCTTTGCTAAAAAGAATGCTTGCTTATAAAAAAATGACTACCTTTGCCAAAAGAACTAAAACCATTAATTAACCAGAGAAATCATCTTACCGCTTCAGGTGGTCTAATACATTGAACGACAGCCACGAAGGAGGTGGGAGGTTTCCGCTAAAACTTACAAGAATTGGAAAACGAAATTCTGGCACTTAACGCCAATCAGGTAGTGGCCTACCTACAGAAAGAACCCCGCGAGTTCACCAAGGCCGACATCATCCGCTACATTGAGGAGAACAACATCCGCATGGTCAATTTCATGTACCCCGGCGGTGACGGCAAGTTGAAAACCTTGAACTTTGTCATCAGCAGCAAGGACTATTTGCGCACCATCCTCTCGTGTGGTGAGCGCGTTGACGGCTCCAGCCTGTTCAGTTTCATCCAGGCCAGCTCGAGTGACCTGTATGTGCTGCCCCGTTTCAGCACCGCCTTCCTCGATCCGTTTGCCGAGATTCCCACCCTGTGCCTGCTGTGCTCATTCTTTGACAAGGACGGCAATCCCCTGGAGAGCTCTCCCGAGCAGACGCTGCGCAAGGCCGCTCAGGCTTTCCGCGAGGTGACGGGCATGGAATATGAGGCCATGGGTGAGCTGGAGTACTACGTTATCCGTCCCTCGGTTGACTACTACCCCGCCCGCGACCAGCACGGCTATCACGAGTCGATGCCCTATGCCAAGACCAACGACTTCCGCCAGCGCTGCATGGACTACATCGCCAAGGCTGGTGGACAGATCAAGTACGGTCACAGCGAGGTGGGTAACTTTGAGCAGGACGGCGTGGTCTATGAGCAGAACGAGATTGAGTTCCTGCCCGTGCCCGTGCTCGACGCCGCCGACCAGCTGATGGTGGCCAAGTGGGTGATCCGCAACCTGGCTTTCCGCGCCAACCTGAATGTCACCTTCGCTCCCAAGATCACGACCGGCAAGGCCGGCTCGGGTCTGCACATCCACATGCGCATGATGAAGGATGGCCGCAACATGATGCTTAACGATAAGGGCGTCCTCAGCGACGAGGCCCGCAAGGCTATCGCCGGTATGATGGACCTGGCTCCCGCTATCACCGCCTTCGGTAACAAGAACCCGATGTCCTACTTCCGCCTGGTTCCCCATCAGGAGGCTCCCACCAATGTATGCTGGGGCGACCGCAACCGCTCCGTGCTCGTTCGCGTGCCTCTGGGCTGGACCGCTGGTGCCGACATGTGCCGCACGGCCAACCCGCTGGAACCCGCCAGCAACTTCGACACGACGCAGAAGCAGACCGTCGAGATGCGCTCGCCGGACGGCTCAGCCGATATCTATCAGCTGCTCGCTGGACTGTGCGTAGCATGCCGCCACGGCTTCGAGATGGAGAATGCACTCGATCTGGCCGCTAAGACCTACGTTGACGTGAACATCCATGATGCCGCCAACGCTGCCCGCCTCAACGAGCTCGACTGCCTGCCCGACAGCTGCGTCGCCAGTGCCGACTGCCTGGAGAAACTGCGTGCTGCCTTCGAGGAGAAGAACGTCTTCAACGCCCACATGATCGACGGTATCATCGCCGAGTTGCGCTCGTTCAACGACCGCACCCTGCGTCACGACATCGAGCACGATCCCAAGCGCACCGCCCAGCTCGTCAACGAGTACTTCCAGTGCGGCTAATTCCCCGTCTGCCAAACAACTCAGACAACATAATCAGCATCAAGGGACAACGTCATCACGTTGCCCCTTGATGTTATATATGGTTTTTGTCGTAATCGGCCTTGGGTTACATCATGCGGCGTTGGAGCCATAGGCGAAATACAGGGTCGGTTAAGTATAGCAGGCCTCGACCTTGAGTCTCGATGAGGTCTTTCTTTATCAATGCGTTTTTTAACCGTGTAATATTGGCTGGACTGCCTAAGTTGAATTCTTCTCTAATCTCTTTTTCGCCGAATCTATGATGGTGGCCCATTGCAATGGCTCGCAGGAAGTTCATCTGGTAGGCCGACAGTGGCTCCACTTGTTGCATGAACAATGCTTCGTTTGCATCTAGCAGATCGTTGACGGCAAGGTCTAACTGTGCCTCGGTGGCGCTCATGCCTTCGTTCAGCCGAGAAAAGAGCAGCCATGCCAATTGCTGCACATAGGATGAATAGCTGTCCACGATGTTACACAATCGTTCTGCCAGATCTCGTGTAATGTTCTTGTTGCGGTCTTTGAAATGTGAGACAATGTAATCTACCCAGTCCTCTTTATCGATTTTGCCCAAGTATATCATGTCGCCGAACTGATAGAAAGGCATGTTGCGTAGCTGGAAGATGTTGCTCATCAGATGCTGCTTGCTGCCAAACAGGCAATATGAAGTTAGTTGCTGATGCTGCCAGGTCGACCTGAGGCGCTTTTGCACTGTCAATGAGTCTGGCAGTTCTCCCAATTGCTGGAACTCGTCAATGCAGATAACAATGCGTTTATTGCGCTTGCGGGCAATCTCTTCAGCAAGATTCAGCACCTCGTCGGGCGTGTGCGTCTTGGGCGTGATGCCCAGTGATAGTGAGAAGCCGGTGTTGGCTTCGGGCGAGAAGGTGAGTTTTGGGGTAAGGCGTACCAGGAATTCTTTGGCATATTCCATCCACTTCTCGGCATGAGAGGCGGTTTGTTTGAGAACAGCAGCCGACAGGGCATTGTAGAATTCATACTCTGTTTTGCAGGCAAACATGTCGAGATAAACGACAATGATGTCTTGCTCCGAATCGAGCAAGTTCTTCACATGCTTGACCAACGATGTCTTACCGATGCGGCGTGGAGAAATCAATATAGTATTGATCCCTTCGGTGAAGTTTGCCATCAATCGTTGTGTCTCTTTTTCGCGGCCGATGAAATTATAGTCACTCACCGCTGTGCCAAATATAAAACTCCTCTTGTCCATAGTTCCTTATTTTTTTCACCGCAAAGATATATCTTTTTTTTATAATACACAATGTTGTATAAGATTTATTACACAAGGTTGTGTTACACAACTTTGTAAAACACAACCTTGTGTATTGGGTAATTGAGTGCTTTTCAGGAGGTTGCAACCCAAAATAAATGACAACACACCACTAAACTGCCTTGTTGTGGAGGCAGATTGGTGGTGTGGTTAGGTATGGATGAAAGCAACTGCTTACTTTTCCTCTTGCTTGTCGTCCATCAGGCCGGCACGGAAGCCTCCTTGCTGGGCAACCTGCACGCCATACTGGTAACCCAGTTGGTAGGCCTGCTGCACGAGCTGCTGCATCTGCTGCATGATCATCTGGTACTGCTGCTGATACTGCTGCTGGTTAGGATAAGTGGGTTGTTGCTGCTGTTGCGGTTGCGGATTGATCGGCGGAAAGTTGGGTGCCTGCTGCTGGGGCTGTTGCGGTTGCTGGTCCCAAGGATTGGGAATATCTTCACCACCCGACATCTGGCCACCGCCCTGCTGCTGGGCCTGGCGTGCAGCTTCTTCTAACTTTCTCTGAAGTTCATCAAGTAATCCCATAGTAGTTGCGAAAATTAAACGGTTAATTAACTCGACAAATTTAGGTGTTTTTTATGGCAAATCCAAACCTTTTACCCCTATTTAATATTTTTTCATAATCAATCAGTGGCTTATCGCTCCAGGCACTTTTGCTCGAACGGGAGCAATTCCTGCTCCTCGGCCTTGATGATGACGGGCATGCCCACGCGGGCATACTTCTCTTTCAGGATGATGATGTCCTTGTCCAGCAGGCGGACGCAGCCCTCGCTGGCGCGGCCCGGCACGGAGCTCTCGTTGTTGGTGCTGCCGTGGATGCCGATGCCGCTATGACCGGGGGTGTCCAGGCGCAGGAACCAGTGTCCGTAGGCTAGGATGCTACCTCGCCCATCGCCGAAGTCGTGTTTCCATGTCGAGGCATCCTGAATCATGGTGATGGTAAACGGCTTGCCGTCGGGCGATTCTGGCGTGCGCATGTCGCCCTTGCCCTGCTTGTCCCCCTTGTTCTTGCCCATGCACACGGGAAAGGACTCCAGGGCTATGGTGTCGCCCCCGTAGCGGGCGTACACGGTGAGCGTCAGGTCCTTCTTGGAAACGACGATGAATGCCGAGTCCTTGTTGGCGGTAACCTCGGGATGGGTAATAAGCTGCCGCGGTGCAGTGTCCTGGGCAGCGATGGTATCGGGTGCGGCGGGCTGTTGCTGGCTGCCCTTGTTCCCGGTGCACGAGAGCAAGGTCAGAGCGGTCAGCAGGATGTATAGTAAGCGTTTCATTGATAATTTATTAGACGGTTTGATGCCGGAGTGTAGCCGGTATTCACCGCAAATTTACAAAAATCGTCCGACACGACAAAAATGCGGGGCCGGAAACGCGTCCCGGCCCCGCATACTATAGTACGTTCAGTAGTACCTTTCAGGTCTTCCCTTATGCCTCAGGGTCAACACCCCACTGCTGGCGAGCCAGACGGCGGTAGTTGTTGTAACGCCACTGGGCATTCTCCTTAGCGGCTGCAAACAGCTCGGCTGCCTCATCGGGATACTGCTTCAGTACCGATGCGTAGCGAACCTCGCCCTTGAGGAAGTTCTCGAACTCGTCCCAGTTGGGAGCAGGGCTGTCGAGGGTGAAGGGATTCTTGCCCTCGGCCTCAAGCTGCGGGTTGTAACGCCACAGGTGCCAGTAACCGCAAGCAACGGCTGCCTTCTCCTCGGCCTGGGCCTTGCCCATACCGGCCTTGATACCGTGGTTGATACAGGGAGCGTAGGCGATGATGATCGAAGGACCGTCATAAGCCTCAGCCTCGCGGATGGCCTTCAGGCACTGGGCATCGTTGGCGCCCATAGCGATCTGGGCAGCGTAAACGTAGCCGTAGGTGCTGGCAATCAGACCCAGGTCTTTCTTGCGGACGCGCTTGCCGGCAGCGGCAAACTTGGCGATAGCACCGATCGGGGTAGCCTTGGAGGCCTGACCACCGGTGTTGGAGTAAACCTCGGTGTCGAGCACGAGGATGTTGACGTTCTTGCCGCTGGCAATCACGTGGTCCAGACCGCCGAAGCCGATGTCGTAGCTGGCGCCGTCACCACCGATGATCCACTGCGAACGCTTAACCAGGTACTGGCCCAGCTCACGCACCTTGATGTCGGCGGGGTTGTCGCTGTGCTCGATAGCCTCGAGGATCTTGTCGCTCAACTCGCGGGTCTTGTCACCATCGTTGAAGTTCTCAATCCACTCCTTGTAGAGGGCCTTGACATCCTCGGCAACGGTAGCATCGTCGATAGCTTCCTTGACGAAGCCCAGCACGCGGGCGCGCATCTTCTCGTCGGCGATGGTCATACCCAGACCGAACTCGCAGAAGTCCTCAAACAGTGAGTTGGCCCAAGCGGGACCGTGACCCTTCTCGTTAACGGTGTAGGGAGTCGAGGGAACCGATGCACTGTAGATCGAAGAGCAACCGGTAGCGTTGGCAACGATCTGACGGTCACCGAACAACTGGCTGATCAGCTTCACATAGGGAGTCTCACCGCAACCCGAGCAGGCGCCCGAGAACTCAAACAGCGGCTGAGCAAACTGCGAGTTCTTCACGTTGGACTTGGTGTCCACCAGGTGCTGTTTGCTCTTGACATTGTTGACAGCGTAGTCCCAGAGCTTCTGGTCTTCCTCGTGGCCCTCCATGGGAACCATCACGAGGGCCTTCTCGCCCTTCTTGCCCGGACAAACGTCGGCGCAGTTGCCGCAAGCCAAGCAGTCCATCACGTCAACAACCTGTACGAAGGTCATGCCCTCGAAGCCCTTGCCGATGGCTTTGAGCTTGTCGCTCTCCTTGAAGGGAGAAGCGGCTGCCTCGGCCTCGTCCATGACGAAGGGACGGATGGCAGCGTGCGGGCAGACGAGCGCGCACTTGTTGCACTGGATACAGTTCTCGGCCTTCCACATGGGAACGAAGGCGCCAACACCGCGCTTCTCATAGGCTGCGGTACCGGCATCCCAAGTACCATCCTCGCGGCCCTTGAAGGCGCTCACGGGAAGCAGGTCGCCGTTCTGGGCGTTGATGGGACGTACCACGTTGTGGACAAACTCGGGAGCGTTGTCGGCAGCGGGGCCTTCAACGGTGAGGTTGCTCCAAGCGGGATCAACGGTCAGTTCGGTGTACTCGTTACCACGGTCAACGGCCTGGTAGTTCTTGTTCACCACGTCCTCACCCTTGCGGCCATAGGACTTAACGATGAACTTCTTCATCTGCTCGATAGCCAGGTCAACGGGAATTACCTCGGTGATGCGGAAGAATGCGCTCTGCAGGATGGTGTTGGTGCGGTTGCCCAAACCGATCTCCTGAGCGATCTTGGTAGCGTTGATGTAGTAAACCTTGATGTTGTTGTCGGCGAAGTACTTCTTCACGTTGTTGGGCAGGTTCTCAACCAGCTTGTCGCCGTCCCAAACGGTGTTCAGCAGGAAGGTACCACCCTTCTGCAGACCGCGGGTCACGTCATACATGTGCAGGTAGGCCTGAACATGGCAAGCCACGAAGTTGGGCGTGGTCACCAGATAGGTCGAGCGGATGGGCTCGTCGCCAAAGCGCAGGTGAGAGCAGGTGAAACCACCCGACTTCTTGCTGTCGTAGGAGAAGTAAGCCTGGCAGTGCTTGTCGGTGTTGTCACCGATAATCTTTACACTGTTCTTGTTGGCACCCACGGTACCGTCAGCACCCAGACCGTAGAACTTGGCCTGGAACATGCCGGCGCCACCCATGGCCACCTCTTCCTTCATGGGAAGCGAGGCAAAGGTCACGTCGTCCTCGATACCGATGGTGAACTGGTTCTTGGGCATCGGCAGGGCCAGGTTCTCGTAAACGGCGAGGATCTGGGCCGGAGTGGTGTCCTTGCTGCCGAGGCCGTAGCGACCACCCACGATGATGGGGGCATTCTCGGTGCCATAGAAACAGTCCTTCACGTCAAGATACAGGGGCTCGCCGTTGGCGCCGGGCTCCTTGGTGCGGTCGAGCACGGCAATGCGCTTGGCAGTGCTGGGAACGGCTGCGAGGAAGTGCTTGGCGCTGAAGGGGCGATACAAGTGAACGGCAACCAGACCGACTTTCTCACCCTTCTCGGTCAGATAGTCGATGGTCTCGCGGATAGCCTCGGTCACACTGCCCATGGCGATGATGACGCGGTCGGCATCCTTGGCGCCGTAG
>CADBBK010000046.1 GCA_902792895.1 uncultured Bacteroidales bacterium
CACAGTGGCGACTATGCCCTCGACGAACTCTTTGAGTGGATTGGCGGCATCGTGAACGGCAACTAGCCTATTTGGACATTTCCTTCAGATAGGCACTGGGCGAGACGCCATAAAATTTCTTGAAAACACGGGTAAAGTGTTGCGGATAGTCGAATCCCAGCTGTTCGGCAGTTTGGGTGATGCTTGTGCCGTTGATGAGCAACTGCTGTGCCCGCTGCATGATGAAACGGCGGATGACATTGCTTGCCGTGTCATCGGTCATCTGATGGATCAAGTCGCCGAAATAATTGGGTGACAGGAACAATTCCTGGGCGCAGTATCTCACAGTGGGGAGTCCATGGGTGCGATAGATGCCCTCGGCATAATATCGATTCAGCAGTTTTTCGAACCTTGTCAGGAGGTCATTGGTCTTTGTGGTCTGCAGTGATAACTGCTTGGCGTAGAATCGCGCCACATGTTCAAGCACCAGCTCAATGTAGGCCACGATGATGGGCTGTTGGTGCCCGTCATCACTGCTATAGAGCTCATTCCTTATCGCTTCCAGCAGGGATACGATGATGTGCCGCTGCTCGTCGCCCATGAGCAGGGCCTCATTGGTGTTATAAGAGAAATAACTGTAGGCGGGCATCCGCTTTTCCAGGTCGGTCCCGTTGACCAGTATGGGGTCAAACAACAGGGCCCAGCCCTTGGTCTGTATTTCCTCTCCGGTGTCTGCCTTGCCGCCTATCTGTCCTGGCGATACACACATCAGGGCATGGCGGTGCAGGTCATAGGTTGTGAGGCCATAGGTCAATTCCTCCAGCGTCTCGTCGGCAATGAATAACCCATAGACATCGTAATTGTTCAACGAGTGCCGGCAATGCTCCAGCTCATCGTAGTGGATTACCGAGACGAGCGGATGCAGCACCGGGGCACCGATGTACTTGGCATAGTCGTTGACGTTATGGACTTTGAGAATCTTCTTCATGATGCAAAGTTTGTGTGCCAAATTTATGCAAAATTTGTGCAAACCGAATACTATAAAGCTTGCTTTAATGGTTGAGGTGCAGCCAAATTTATGCAAAATTAAATATTTATAGCCATTTTCCAAACATTTGGTTGATTTATCCGTAAATTGTTTAATTGCTAGACCGTCATGTCTTTGTAATTTTGCATCCAGAAAACAAACTTTCATTTTTTAATGCAGAAAACACTATGATGAACGAAACTAAGATTGCATTAGGCACTTGGGCCTGGGGTGCTGGCGCCTTTGGTGGAGATGCTGTGTTCGGTTCCAATACCGATGTTGAGAATCTGAAACCCGTTTTCGATGCGGCGATGAAGGCTGGACTGAACCTGTGGGACACCGCAACGGTCTACGGTATGGGTGAGTCGGAGCGCATCCTCGGCACACTCGCCCGGGGGGTGAATCGCGACGATGTGGCGATTTCAACCAAGTTCACTCCCCAGATTGCTGAGATCTTTGAGAACAGCGTCGAGAAGATGGCCGATGCATCCATTGAGCGCATGGACTGCGGTTATATCGACATGTACTGGATTCACAACCCGATGGATGTGGAGCGCTGGACACCTGGCCTCATCCCCTTGCTGCAGAGCGGAAAGGTGAAACGCGTGGGCGTATCCAACCATAACATCCAGGAGATTGAACGCGCCAACGAAATCCTGGGCAAAGCAGGTTTCAAGGTGTCGGCCGTCCAGAATCATTTCTCGTTGCTGTATCGCTCCAGCGAGAAAGGCGGAGTGCTGGACTACTGCAAGAAAAACGGCATCGAGTTCTGGGCTTACATGGTGCTGGAGCAAGGTGCGCTCAGTGGCAAGTACAACAAGGCAAATCCGTTGCCCGAGGAGAGTGACCGCGGCAAGAAGTACAACCCCGTGCTGCCCCAGTTGGAGGCTCTGACCAATGAGATGACCGCTATCGGCCAGAAGTATGGTGCATCGTGTTCACAGATTGGTATCGCTTGGGCCATCGCCAAGGGCGCGCTGCCTCTCATTGGAGCGACCAAGGAGCGCCACGTCATCGAGGCCGCCGAAGCTGCAAAGATTCAGCTGACCGATGAAGAAGTGGCTAGATTGGAGAAACTGGCCGACGCCACTGGCATTGATACCCGCGGTGGCTGGGAGCACAGTATGGAATGATATGAGAGTCAAGATCGCATTACTATGCCTGGCTATGGCATTCAGTGCATGGGCCCAGGGAGTGATTGATGTGCACAGCCACATCATCACTCCTGGCTTTGTCTCTGCCTTGGAAGCCGAGGAACGGCTCATGGAGGAGGGATTCCCGCTGCCGCGATATGACGTGGAGAGCCATCTGAAGTGGATGGATGAGGCCGGCGTTGAGACTTCGGTGCTGACGCTGGCGGCTCCGCAGCCGTCATCGGCCCTCGTGGTAAGAGCAACCAACGAGGAGGCAGCCCGCATCAAGCGCGAGCATCCGGGTAGATTCCTGTTTTGCGCCGCACTGCCGTTGCCCGATGTGCAGGCGGCTATCCGCGAGGTGGCCTATGCCCTCGACACGCTGGGAGCCGACGGCATCAAGTTGGCGACCAATGTCCAGGGGCAATACTTGGGCGCTCCGGAGTTGGACACGCTATTTGCCGTGCTCAACGAGCGGCGGGCGGTCATCATCCTGCATCCACACTGCCCAAATCCCGTCAATCGTGAGGTGATGGCGCAAACGCCGCTGGCCATGCAGGAATATTTGTCCGAGACCACCCGTGCCGTGACCAACATGATCAGCCGCAATGTGCTGGCCCGCTACCCCAATGTGAATGTCGTGGTTCCCCATTGCGGGGCTTATCTGCCGCTGGCGGTGCCGCGCATGAAGTCGCTCACTCCCGTCATGCAAGCCAACAAAATGGTGGGCGACATCGATTGGGAAGCCAACCTTGCCGCGCTCTACTATGACCTGGCGGGAGCCCACTCCCCCGAAGTCATCCGCATGATGCTCTCCATCACCACGCCCGACCATCTGCTGTATGGCTCGGATTATCCCTACGTAGCCCCGCAGGTACTCACGCAGGGCCTCGCGAGGATGAAGCAGTACCTCTCCGACGAGCCCGACCTGGCGCCGTTCAAGGAGATGTTCCTGTGGAAAAATGCCTATCAATTATTTAAATGACCATACGACGATGAAGAAGATATCATTCCTGTTATTGGCTGCTCTGCTGAGCCTGTCTGCCGCAGTTCAGGCGCAGACCATTTTCCCTGCCGAGTTCACAGCCCCCGCCGAGTTTAATACGGGGACTGTCCACATCTCGGTACTCAGTCGCAGCGAGCGGCAGATGACCACCAATTTCCTCTTTGAGCAGGGCAGCCGCAACTCATGGCACTACCATCCCAATGCCACCCAAGTGCTGATGGTGCTCAGCGGCGAGGCCTATTATCAGGAGGAGGGCAAGCCCAAGCAGCTGCTGCGCAAGGGCGACGTGGTGACTACTGCGCCCAATGTCCGCCACTGGAATGGGGCTACACCCTGGAGCGCTGCCGAATGCATGACTGTCACCGAGATCGCCGATGGTGAAGAGCACGCCGTGCAGTTGCGCAAGGTGACTGATGATGAATTTACAAGTTCCATCACAACTGAGACGATGATTGTCCGCATCGCCGAAATCGAGGTGTATCCGCAATATCTGGAAGAGTATCTGGCGTTTGCCAACGAGGTGGACCGCCTCAGCGTGGAGCGCGAGCCCGGCGTCATCTGCCTGTTCCCGATGCAGAGTGCCGAGGATTCCACGCAAATCCGCATTCTAGAGATTTATGCCTCGGATGCCGCCTACCAGGCACACCTCAAAACGGAGCATTTCCAGCGCTACAAGCAGGGCACATTGCACATGGTTAAAAGCCTGAAGCTGCCCACCATGCAGCCGCTTGACCCCGCGACGATGCCACTGATTTTCAAGAAGAAAAAATGATAAGATTAAAGATTATAGAACTATGAAACGAGTTGTTGTTATCTCTACCAGCCTGCGTCCCGGCTCTAACAGCCAGGCGATGGCTGAGCAGTTTGCAGCGGGTGCCGAGGCTGCTGGCCATACGGTGGAACTGATCTCGCTGCGCGGAAAAGAAATCAAGTTCTGCATCGGTTGCCTGTCTTGCCAGCGGACCGGAGCCTGTGTGTTCAAGGACGATGTGCCCGCCATTATGGATAGCGTGCTGAATGCCGACGTGGTGTGCTGGGCAACGCCGATATATTACTACGAGATGTCGGGCCAGATGAAGACGCTCATCGACCGCATGAATGCCATGTATCCCAAGGATTACCGCTTTCGCGACATCTACCTGCTGACCACGGCCGCCGAGGACGAGGAGTCCACGCCGCAGCGTGCCGAGAGCGGTCTGCAGGGCTGGGTTGACTGCTATGAGAAATCCACGCTACGTGGACACCTGTTCTGCGGCGGTGTCAATGATGCGCGTGACATCACGGGCAATGCGCGGCTGCAGGAGGCTTACGAAATGGGTAAAAACTGTTGACGATGAATACCAATCCTTCAGGAAAAGACTACGTGGGCAGCGACGAACTGTATGCCGCTGTGCAGCAGACCATGCGGCTTTGTGCCGAGATGAATACCGGTTACCACACCGAGGCCGAGGTGCGCGACTTCCTGCGGCAAATCACCGGCTCGGAGGTGGATGACACCGTTCGCGTGTTCCCGCCGCTGAACATCAACTACGGGCAGACCACGCGTTTTGGCCGTGACAGTTTTGTCAACTTCGGGTGCACTTTCTTGGCCCTCGGAGGCATCACCATCGAGGAGGGCGCTTTCATCGGTCCCCACTGTGTGCTGGCCACCGAGTATCATCCCGAAGAGCCCGCCCGTCGCCACTCATTGCTCACTGCGCCCATCACCATCGGCCGCAACGCCTGGCTGGGTGCCGATGTGAAGGTGCTGGCAGGCGTGACCATCGGCGAGAATGCCATCGTGGCAGCCGGCAGCGTGGTCACCAAGGATGTGCCGCCCAACATGGTAGTGGCTGGCAGCCCGGCCCGCATCATTAGACCGATTAAATAAACCTCGCTTTGCTCGGTGCAGAATGTTTAAAGTTTAATGTTTAATGAGGCATCCGCACTTCATTACACATTCTCCATTCTGCATTATGCACGGCTGAAAGCCGTTTTTAACCTCGCTTTGCTCGGTGGAGAATGTTTAATGGATAATGTTTAATGAAACGAGCCCACTGGCGGATGCCTCATTAAACATTATCCATTATGCTTTATGCTCAAGTTCTAGAGTGCACTCTAGAACTTGATTAACGTTTCCATGCACCGATGATTTCACCGATATAGACGGTGTGGATGCCGGCGTTGAAGCCGTCGTAGAATTTGCGCGGGGTGTCGTTGCGGAAGTCCTTCTCCTGCTGATGGAAAGCGGTGATGATTTCGCACTCGATGACGGTCTTGGCCTCGGTGTAATAGGGCGTTCCGCTAGGCGTGTAGGCCACATGCAGCCCCAGTGCCGCTGCCTTGTCGCCGTCGCGGCCGCTGTGACTACCCATGTAGTGTGCCACCTGCTCGTCGTCATATTCCATGATGGTGAACCTTGGGTAGCGCTCCATGAACTCATAGGTGTAACGTGCCGGAGCCACATAGACGCTCACGGTCAAGCGGTTGTAGCCCAGATAATTGCCCAGACTGCCCCAACCGATGGTCATGGCATTGTGGGCCGTCTGATCACCGGACAACAGGATGGGCGCCCGCGAGAAGAACGTGAACGCGTTGTCGGTGAACTCTTCTTTCAGGTTGATGGCTTTGTAACCCTCAAGGGACTGGGCGGCAATATCTTGCAACGATAACATGGTCAATATGATGGCAAAAATAAAAAATTTCTTCATACGCTTATTGATGGTTTTCAGTGCCTTGGCGATGTTGATAGGAACTTACTTGAAAATGGCATCCCTGATCTCTGAGAAACCAATCAGTGTCTTCCACACGTTATCTTCCTTGTATAGGCGGAATTTTTTCTGTTTCACGGTGCCGTCGCTCAGTGTGATGTCGCACACCACCTCGGTGTAGCCGTCCCGCACTTTCATCTTCTTGGCAGTGACTTTGAATTTCTTCTGTGCCATTTGTTTGAAGAATTCGTTTTTCTGATAGTCGCTCAGTTTGTCATTCTCCTTGAACTTGACGGCTTCTTTAAGGAATTTCTTGTCGCTCTTGTTGGGCAGCTCGTTGAAGAGGGCTTCGACGGCTTGCTTGGCATTGCGGTGGTACTTGTCGAGGTCCAGCACTGCGCTGTCACAAGCGCTGAGCCCGATGATGCACAGCAGTACAACGATTGAAAAAGACGATAAATGTTTCATAATCATATCCTGTTAAATGGTTCTTCACTCGCAAAGGTATGAATTTACTTCAACTCGCGCAACAGTTGGGTTGGATATCTGTTCACGAAACTTGGGTGCCTAGGGCTTAATTAATCTGAAATTTTGCACTTAAAAATTTGGTTTTTTAGAAATATTACTACCTTTGCGGCCGATGAAGCGCAGGCATATACATATCGATATCACGCGCAGGCAACGATGGTTTGCATGGGCCATCCTGATGGTCTATGTGCCGATGGTACTGCTTGCCTCGCTTCATGTGCATTCCCTCAACGAGTTCTCCACGGCTGTAGATTGCCAGTGCCACACTGCGGTGCACCATTCGGGCCACATCACCGTTGGCAGCCACCACATTGATGAGTGTCTGTCCTGCCGGTTCCTCAACACGCAGATTGATGTTCCCCGCACGGTAGCCACCCTGGTGGTGAAGCAGGTTGCAGTCCACCTGGAGTTCTTCCTGCCAGTCAAGCCCGTCGTCAGGGCCGTGGCGCATCCCTCGTTGCGTGCACCCCCTTGCATTCTGTGATACCTAAGTGCCTGCCTGATAGTCTGCTACAGATTATCCGGCTTTACCAACATCCCGTTTAATTATTAAAACAATCACAGAATGAAACCATATCTTTCGATTCTGCTGCTGGCGTGCGCGGGCACGATGGCAGCCCAAGATGCGGTCGTGCTCGACTCGACCGACGTGTTCTTTCGCCACATAGAACTCAAACAAGTGGTCGTCACCGGTCCTACCGGTGCGGTAAAAATGCAGGACATGTCGATGCCTGCTGGAGTCGTGGACCGTAATGCCCTGCGCATGACACCTGCCACCAACATCGTTGACGCGGTGGCCAAGCTGCCCGGCGTGGCACAGGTGAGCACCGGTAGCGGCATCTCCAAGCCCGTCATCCGTGGCTTGGGCTACAACCGTGTGGTCGTCGTGGCCGACGGCGTGCGCCAGGAGGGGCAGCAGTGGGGCGACGAGCACGGCGTGGAGATTGACGCCAATGCCGTGAGCTCGGTCGAGGTGCTTAAGGGCCCGGCGAGCCTGCTCTACGGCTCGGACGCCCTGGCGGGAGTCCTCAAACTCAACACCGACCCGGTGGTGCCGCTGGGCAAGATGCGCCTGAACGTGAACAGCGAGTACCACACCAACAGCGGCCTCGTGAACTACTCGTTCAACTACGGCGGCAACAAGCAGGGCTTGTCATGGAACATCCGCTACGGCGACAAGTTCGCCCACGCCTACAAGACCCCTGGCGATGGCTACGTCCCCAACACGCAGTTCCGCGAGCGCGCCTTGTCGGGCATGCTGGGCGTGAACAAGGCTTGGGGCCACACGCGCCTGGTGGGTTCCTATTTCCACCTCACGCCCAGCATTGCCGAGGGCGAGCGCGACCCGCTGACGGGCCAATTGGTGCAGCCCTATACCAACGCCAAGACCTATCACCACGGTCTGCCTTACCAGCAGGTCTATCACTATAAGGCGGTGCTTGACAACTCATTCTATCTGGGGGGCGGCCGGTTCAATGCCGTGCTGGCTTATCAGCAGAACCGCCGTCAGGAATTTGAAGAACCCGACGAGTACGGGCTCTATCTTCAGCTGCACACGGTCAACTATAACGTCCACTACGTGACGCGGCGCCTGGGCGAAGATTGGCGCATCACCAGTGGTGTGAGCGGTATGTGGCAGCGCTCGCTCAACAAGGGTGATGAGTTCCTGATTCCCGACTACAGCCTGCTGGACTTCGGCGCCTTTGTTACAACGACGGCCAACGTCGGACGCTGGGCGCTGAACGGAGGTCTGCGCTTCGACAACCGCCACCTCGACAGCCGCGAACTCATGGACGATGGTGACCTGCGATTCCAGGCTTTCAAGCGCAACTTCAACGGCTTTACCGCCAGTGTGGGCGCCGTGTGGCACGCCACCGAGCATCTCGACCTCAGGGTGAATGCCGCCCGTGGCTTCCGCGCTCCCAACATCAGCGAGCTGGCCAGCAACGGTGTCCACGAGGGCTCACTGCGCTACGAGGTGGGCAACCGCGACCTCAAACCCGAGTTCAGCCTGCAGTTTGACCTGGGAGCCGAATTGACCACGTCATGGCTCGATGGGCAGTTGTCACTGTTCAGCAACCGCATCGACAACTACATCTTCATCCACCGCACGGGTGCTGTCATCGACGACGAGTTCATGACCTATCGCTACGATAGCGGTGACGCCCAACTGTTGGGCGGTGAAGTGGCGCTGGACATCCACCCCTGGCACTTCCTGCACCTGGGCACCAGCTTTGCCCTGGTCAATGCCGTCCAACTGCACCAGCCCGAGGAGTCCAAGTATCTGCCTTTCACCCCGGCACCGCGTTGGCAGTCCGACGTCAAGTGGGAGATTATTCACGACGGGCGTGTGTTGAACAACGCCTTCATCTCGCTGGGTGTGGACTATAACTTCAAGCAGGACCATTACTACCGCGCCGATGACACCGAGACCGCTACGCCTGCCTACTGCCTGCTCAATGCTGCCATCGGCACCGACATCATGGTTAAGGGCCAGCGAGTGGCATGCTTGAGCATCATGGGGACCAATCTCACCAACAAGGCTTATCAAAGCCACTTGAGCCGGCTCAAGTATGCCGACGTCAATCCCGTCACTGGGCGTCAGGGCGTGCTCAACATGGGACGCAACATCATCTTCAAACTCACCATCCCCCTCGAGTTCTGATTATGCTCTGGGTGTGTCCAAGGTTACAATAAAATAGCCACCCTGTCAGCTGTGCTGGCTGCAGCCCTGTATGCCATCAGCACACTCTTGTCTAAGGTGATGCCGCCAGTCGTTGCAGTGAATACGCGAGCAGAGCCTGTCGCCCGACTGTGTCGCGTCGCTGGCAACGCACGATACCGATGTAGAGCCCCATGTCATCGAGCTGTAAGTCGGGGGAGTGACTGGGCGTTATCCAACGCGAAGGGTGCAGGACTGGATTCAGTCTGCACCCTTCGTCGTGTGGTGTTGATGGGTTAATCGTTATAATGCGTAGAATGGCATTTCACGTCCATTGTCAATCTGGAGGATGAGTTCCTTGTTGGTGAGTTTGACGATCTTCATGTTATGCATCTTGGGCATGCCGTCAAGCATTGTCTTTTTGAATTCGCCTTTCAAGCCGTTGAGATCACTCCTGATTTGTTTGTCCATCTTGGCCTTGGTCTTAGCGTCCATTCCCTTGATTTCGTAGTCAAAATCAACCTCGGCCTGGCCTTTGTCCAGGTTCATGGTCAGGTCTTTGTCCTTCAGGGTGTAGCTGCCAGGAACGCTCACACTACCCGTGATGGTAATGGGCACACCATCCTCTTTCATCTGATGCTCAGCCCCGACGAGGAGTTCGCAGGCCCCGTTTTTATCAAAGGCTAATGCTACGAGCACGTCTTTGCCGTCATCATCGGCCAGTTTTGTTCCCCATTGATGGGCTGTCAGACTCTGCGCATTAATAACAAGTGCCGACACGAGCATCAGCATCAAGGTGAAAAGTGATTTCTTCATAATCTAAACTAATTGACGTGAATTAATGTGATTAAAACCGGTTGTGTAGCGGCAACGATGGCTCTGCATAGCTGGCCATGCTGATGATGCCGCCATGATTGCGACCACAAAATTAGAAAAATAAATTCAATAAATCACCCAATCCAGCATAATTTTTCACATATCCCTTAAATAAACACCCCTTCAACCCGTTGGCGGTATTAATTGTATAAGTAGAGTGTACGCAAAAATGCCTAGGTGACTATGGCAAAAACGCCCAAAGGGCGGTCATTTGAGTAACCGTGGGTAATGCAAACCGCTGAGCGGTAGCGAAGTGGTTTGCATCACCCACGGAAAGTGCAATACTATCCTCGTCGCTGGAAGCGACCCCATTGATCTAGCCCATGTTGAAGGGGTCGCCTTCAGGTGTCAATTGACTGGCAAATAAATCGATTCCATAATTCCGCCAACGGGTCCCTTCAATAAAGGAAAACCCCAAGAAAAAACACCGCCGACAATGTAGAGACGCTCGCATTACCCCCGCAGGGCCAGATCATCGCATGATCAAAACCGCTCCACACCGCCGATTTCACCCGAAAAGGCCCTTTTTTATCGGACGTCCATATCCGTTATTGGCTGTTTCTCGAAAAAATCGCTATCTTTGCCCTGTGAGAACGCTAAATCACGATTGTTATGGACATCGAATGGGAAAACGGATTCACGATCAAGGTGAGTGTCGATAATGGGGGTGGGGTAGTGATTGCCGCCAACCGGCAGGGCCTGCTCTCCCTGGCGGGGCAGTTGACGGCTCTGGCCGATGCCGAGGTGGGCAGCCACATCCATTATGATGAGCACAATTCACTGGAGGACGGATCCACACCGATGATTATTGAAAAAATCAGTTAAATACCGCTATATGAAAAGATATTTTGTCATCCTATCCGTCTTGACGGTCTTGGCTTTGGGTGCCTGCCGTCAGCACAGCGCCGATGTGAGCCAGCAGGCCTCGGGCATCACGGCCGAGATGGCCTACGAGGGCGTCAGCAACTATTGCCACAGCCAATATGACTGGAGCGTCGCCGAGGACAATCCGTCCATGATGTCTGTAGCGATGGGGGAGGAGACGCCAACCGAATACGAGGTCATCTTCCGCAGCTATACGGGCGCATTGGTGCATTTCTATGTCGATAAGGCCACCGGCAAGACGCGCCTGGTGGAGTCAGTCCCGGCCCTTGGAATCGATAGCGTTGCCGGCACCATCGACGTGCATGATTATCTGGACAAAAAGCAATAAGCCGCATCCGGCCAATGGATTAACTACATGATCACAATCAGGGAATATCAGCCGACCGATGCCGCACAGGCCATGGACATCTGGAACGAGGTCGTGCGCGAGGGCGTAGCGTTCCCGCAGCTCGACGAATTGACCGGGCCGACGGCCCACGACTTCTTCAGCAGCCAGTCCTATACCGGCGTCGCTGCCGACAGCGAGACGGGCGAAGTCGTCGGCCTCTACATCCTGCACCCCAACAACGTGGGCCGCTGCGGCCACATCTGCAACACCAGCTATGCCGTTCGCTCGGCCCGGCGCGGGCAGCACATCGGCGAGCAACTCGTCAAGCACTCGCTGGTCATGGGGGCCAGGCTTGGCTTCCGCATCCTCCAGTTCAACGCCGTCGTGGCCGCAAACATCCACGCCTTGCACCTCTACGAGCGCTTGGGTTTCACCCGCCTGGGCCGAATCCCCAAGGGCTTTCTCATGAAGGACGGCCACTACGAGGACATCATCCTCCTCTACATCCAGTTGTGAATAAAGAAACGATTAGTAACTATCAAATAAGTGTATCGAATGAAAAAGGTGTTTTTAATGGCATGTCTGCTGGTTTTGGCTGCTTCTTCGTTGGGCAGCAACCAAGTCTCTCAAGACGATGAAGAGATGATCAAGAAGAAATGGGTGCCTGCGGCTGTGGAAGGTCGCATGAACTTTGGCGTCAAAAATCCGTTGGTCACCACGCCCCAGCCGTGCGTGATGATTGCCACCTGGGATAAGGACCACAACCCCGACGTGATGATGGCCGCCTGGGCCGGACAGCTGGACTACAACCAGATTGTTATCAGCCTGAGCAAGCACAAGACCACCGACAACCTGGAACTCACCAAGGCTTTCATCGTCAGTTTTGCCGATGAGCGCACTGTCGCCGAGTCGGACTACTTCGGCATGGTGAGCGGTTATGATGTGCCCGACAAGGTGGCCAAGGTCGGTTTCACCATCACCCCCAGCCCCAACGTTGACGCCCCCATCATCAACGAGTATCCGCTCACGCTGGAGTGCCGTGTGGTCAGCTTCGAGAACGGCATGCTGATTGGCGAGGTGATGAACATGAGTGCCGACAAGAGCCTCCTGAATGGGGACCGTATAGACCTGAGCAGGTTGAAACCGATCGTCTTTGATGCGCCGGCCAATTGCTACCGCGCCCTCGGCGACATCGTCGGTAAGGCTTGGGATTCAGGAAAGAAGTTCAAGTGATTCCTTGGCGCTATCCACTAACGTAACTCACACTAAAATCAGCCGTTTTCGAGATAACTCTTGGAATCGGCTGATTATTCTTTTGCCCGTTCTGCCGGATGCCCGTTCTCATGGCTGAAAGCGGCGGGAAGCGGTGTGACGGCGTTTTTTTGTTTTTTGCTTTTTGCAAGATGGAGATTATTTGCTAAATTTGCAAGCAAAAATCTCGCATAACTTTAGTTTTATCATCAAAGATCAACATTATGGGAAAGAAAACCGTGTTTTTGCTTGCAGTGGCGGCACTCTTGCTGTTGCCATTACAGGCGAGGGCCCAGGATTCGCCTCAGCGCTCCGTGGACTTGACCACCCGCATGGCCAGGACCACGCATGACGGACTGAGGAAGGCCAAGAACCAGCCCTCCAAAATCGTTGATGCCGCCGCTCAGCGCACCGATGCGGCGACCGTGCCGACGACACCCGCCGACAAGAAGCGGGCTGCCGTAGTGAAAACCGAGGCCCAGGCAGCCCATGCCGCGTCCAAGGTGAAGGACAAACGGGAAACTGCCGCCAAGCGGACGGCCATTACCCGTGAGGGCCCCTCCAGTCCCATTGAGGCCTATCCCTACCTGAACGCCTTCCAGACTGAGGAAGAGCAAGGGGCCTTCACCATTATCGATGCCAATGAGGATACCTATACCTGGGATTACGCCTACAACAGCGACGATAACTGGTTTGCCCGTTACACCTACAGCGACTCGTTTGATGCCGACGACTGGCTGGTATCGCCTGCTTTCCACTTCGAGGCCGGCAAGCAGTACACCTTGACGTTCGACACGTGGAACAAAGGCTTTGACGAGCGCATCGAGGTGTTGGCCGGCAGCGATGCCACGCCCGAGGCCATGACCATCCAGGTCGTTGAGCCGACCGACGTGACCTGGGAGGAGCCCCAGCAACTGGAAGCCACAATCATCGTGAGCGAGACGGGCACCTATTACATCGGGTTCCATGCCATCTCGCCCGCCGACATGAACAAGCTGTTTGTGGACAACGTGATGGTTGACGTCTATGAGCTGGAGGCTCCTGCTGCCCCCACCGGCCTGACCGCTGTCCAGACCGAGGAGCAGCTCGAGGTGACGCTCAACGTCACGGCTCCTGCGGTGAAACGCAACGGCGAGCCCTTGACGGCCAATCTGGACAAGGTGGAACTCGTGCGCGACGGCCAGGTGATCCACACCTTCGAGGACGTGGCCCCCGGCGCAGCGCTCACCTGGGTGGACAATGGCGACGACATGACCTTGGGCACGCACCGGTATTATGCCGTGGCCTATAACGAGAAGGGCGCCGGTGACAAGAGCGAGGTCGTGGCCATGAAAGTCATTGTCACGCTCAATGTGCCCTATACCGCCGACCTGACGCAGCCCGAGGCTTTTGACCTCTTCACGGTGATTGATGCCAACGAGGACGGCTGCACTTGGAACTGGGATGACACCTACCGGACCAATTACCTTTACAGCGTGGACAACGCTGCCGATGATTACCTAATCACGCTGCCCATTCAGCTCGAGGCCTACAAGAACTATAATGTGGTTGTCAACGCCCGCAATTCGGGCACCGAAGAGCGTTTAGAGGTGCTGCTGGGCGCCGAGCCCACGCCTGAGGCCATGACCACGATGGTCATCCTGCCCAGCGATGTCACCTCTTATGATGAGGTGGGCGAGGAATTCGAGGGCATATTCTCGGTGAACGAGGCTGGCAAGTACTATCTGGCCATCCACGCCATCAGCGATGCCGACAAGTATTGCCTCATGGTGAACAGCATCAGCATCGACTTTGGCCCCGAGCCCACGGCTCCCGCTGCACCCGGCATCAGCGTTGTTGCCGATGCACAGGCTGCTGTGCGTGCCGAGGTTACTGTGACCGCCCCCACTTATACCATCAGCGGCGATGCGTTGGCCGCCAACCTGACGCAAATCGAGATTCTGCGTGACGGCGCTGTTGTCGGCAGCCTCGAGAATGTTGCTCCCGGCGCCACCGTGACCTATGTTGACGAACCCGATTACGCCGGTGAGCACACCTACCAGGCCATCCCCTACAACGAGTCGGGCAAGGGCTTGAAGAGCGAGAAGGTGACCGTCTATGTCGGTCCCGATGTCCCGAGTCCTGTCCAGAACTTCACCGCTGCCGATGGCGGCGACATCGTTGCCCTGAACTGGGACAAGGTGGGCACCACCGGCGAGAATGGCGGCCCGGTAAATCCTGCCACCGTCAACTATCTTGTCTGGAGCACGTACGTCGATGAGGGGTGGACCGACTACTCCATCGAGAAGGACGAACTGCTGGCCACGCTCACCGATGCTGACGCCTACGACGTGCCCTTCGGCACCGACGAGGGCGAGCAGCACATCGAGTACTGGATTGTCGAGACCCGTAACGAGGCCAACGCCGAGTTTGAGGGCCACAGCTCGACGGCAGGCCTGCTGGTGGGCGCTCCCTATGAGCTGCCCCTGGCCGAGGGCTTCACCAATGACGAGCTGCACTACCTGTGGGAGACCAACGGCTCAGTCATGATTTCGCCTCAATCGACCGACGACGATGGCTCGTCGCTGGCACTGATCACCGAGGTGGAAGGCATGGTACACTTCTGCTCCGGCAAAATCAACCTGGAGGGCCTCGCCAACCCGACGTTGCTCATGGACGTCGCCAGCCCCGACATCACTTCGCTGGCGGTCATCGGCAGCGTTGACGGCGGCGAGTTCACGGTCCTGGACAACATCTCGTTGAGTGATTCCTTCACGCAGGTGAAGGTGCCCCTGACGGCCTTGCAAGGCGGTCGCTACGCCCGCATCGGCCTCCTGGCCGAATATGTCAATGCCTCCGAGATTGACCACTGGGAGAATGAGCTGATTACCCTCGGCGACCTGCTGCTGGTGGACAATATCCACATCGCTGACCTGTATCAGCACGACCTGTCGATCGCTGTCGCTGCTCCCTCAAGCGTTGTGGCCGGTAACACGGCATCGATGACGGTCACCGTCACCAACGAGGGCGAGAACACCGCCAACGGCTTCGGGGTACTGCTCACGGCCGGCGACAAGCAGTTGCTGGATGTGACGCCCAACCAGGCGCTGGCACCCTTCAAGTCCTGGACCCAGACGGTTGAGTTCCCGACCTCGGTTCTGGACAAGGCCGGCGATATCGACATCGTGGCCAGCGTAGTCTATGACATGGACCAGCAGCTCGCCAACAACGAGGCTCGGGCCACGATCACCATCGTCGAGCCCGCGCTGCCTGCTCCCACCGACCTGCGTGTCGAGAAGATGCCCGGCAACGACCTGGCGCTCACGTGGACCGCTCCCGATACCGAGGGCGCGATGCGTGTGACCGAGGAGTTTGAGGATGCTGCAGCCTTCCCCGCGTTCAGCCTGGGTGGTATCACCGCCACCGAGCACACGGGTGCCCTGGGCGACTGGTCGCTCTATGACGGCAACGGCCTGATGTGCTACGGTTTCTCGGGCTTTGAGGTCCCCAACCTGGGCGACCCCATGGCATGGATGGTCTTCAACGCCATGTATGAGGAATTCCCCGCCGAGGTAGGCTCCATCTATGAGCCGCACAGTGGCAGCCAGCTGCTGCTGTCCACCTGTGTGTCCGATGGCGATCCCATCCCCGCCACCGACCACTGGCTGATCTCGCCCGAGTTGATGGGCAATGAGCAGGACATCAGCTTCTTCGCCCGCGTGATTACGGCCGATTATGGCTACGAAGGCTTTGAGGTGCTCTATTCGACCACCCGTGGCGATATCGACAGCTTTATCCCGCTCGAGGAGGTTTGGCTCGATGCCACCGAGTGGACCGAGTACACCTTCACGCTCCCCGAGGGCGCCAAGTACTTCGCCATCCGCCACATGGCACAGGACATCTTCGGCCTCATGCTCGATGACGTCACCTATGAGCGCGGCGCTACGGCTCCTGTGGGCTACAACATCTATGTGGACGGCGAGTTGGTCGGCAGCACGACCGACACGGCCTACGAGCTGCCCGCTACCGGCCTGACAAGCGGTGAGCACACGCTTGCCGTGACGGCAGTCTATGAGGGCGGCATGGAGTCTGCTCCCGCTACTGCTGTCATCGACGTCACCAGTGGCATCAGCGAGATCTCCATCGATGGCCAGCCCGTGGACGTTTACACCGTCGATGGCCGCCTGGTGCGCCGCCAGGCCACCAGCCTCCAGGGCCTGAAGGGCCTCTATCTGATAGGCAACAAGAAGGTATTCGTCAAGTAAGCCAGTTGCCAGCCCCTGGACCCGATGAGTCCAGCGTGCTGGCATGATATAGCCGCCAGTCCCCAACCCTGTGGGTCTGATGCCGATGCGCTTGATGAGCGACATCAGCATTGTAAAAAACTAGGCAATGATATAGCTGCCAGCCCCAAAACCCTGCGGGGCTAATGCGAATTACACGAATTTATCAAATTTTATACGAATAGATTTTTATTATTTCGTGAAATTGGTCTCATTAGCGAAATTCGCATTAAAAAACTTTCAGGGCTGGCAGCTATATCGTTCCCAACAACTACTACTTTGTGTCAAACTTTTTTGTATCATATTTTTTAGTAACAACATTAACTGATTTTTTATCGTTATGAACACATTCAGCAAATTTATTTTTGCCACCATCTTTGTCGTGTGTGGCGCGATGACGGTCTTTGCAGGCCAGGACGAACAGAACGGACATGCCTATTTCACCCAGGAGGAGTTGCCCAACATGATCAACTTCCTGCCGCCCCCTCCCGAATTTGAGTCAGCACGTTTTGCTGCCGACGAGACGCAGTACCTGTGGGGTATCCGTCAACGTCAGGACGAGGAGCGCGCCGCGATGGCCATCCGTGATGCCAACTACGGCATGCAGACCATCATTCAGGAGTTCTGCCCCATCCTGGGCCTCGAGATCTCTAGCGACGGCACGCCCGAGCTCTACACCCTCTTGCAGGACGTCGGAGCCACCTGCGACAGCATCAGCAACCGCGCCAAGGAATACTACAGGCGCACACGCCCCTTTGTGTACTACAACCAGCAGACCCTCGTCCCCGAGCAGGAGGAGTCGCACATCAACAACGGATCCTACCCCTCGGGGCACACCGTGCTGGGCTGGACGATGGCTTTGCTGCTGTCCGACATCAACCCCGCCGTGGCCGACGCGCTGCTGGCACGCGGCTATGAGTACGGACAGAGCCGCGTGATTGCCGGTTACCACTGGCAGAGCGACGTCGATGCCGGCCGCCTGGGGGCTTCGGTGCTCTATGCCAAGCTGCAGGGCAACGAGCGCTTCCGCGACCAGCTGGCCAAGGCGCAGCAGGAGTTCCGTGAACTCACGCAGGGCTCGACCCGTGCCGCCGAGGTCATCGCCCCCGTCGGCGACTCGAGGGCCTATACTATCACCGGCGTCCGTGCCACCAGCGAGACACGGGGCGTCATCATCCAGAACGGGAAAAAGACCCTCAGGTTATAACCCCCCAAGCCCGTCACATCAACGGGAGAGCCGCCCTCGCACGTGGGGGCGGCTTTTCTCGTTTTTTTATGGTCCTCCCCGTTGCTCCGTCGGTGGTGTGGCCCCCGTGTTTTTGCGCTCCCGCGCGGCGGGTGTCCTCACGTGGTATCGGGGGGGCGGTCACTGGCGGTTTAACAAAGTATAACACATTTCTTTTAGGCCTTTGGCCGACTATGCTGTAATTTTGAGGTTTTTACGTCGGGGCTGTCGTGCTTGTCGGGCCGTCCCGTCCCTGCCGTGGCGCGATAGGGCCGGGGAATTGTCCAGCCCGCCGCCCCCTGCTTCCCCGCCTGGCGGGTGAGGTGCTGCAATGAAATGAATCATAACATCTATAAAAACCGTCTACACAATCAACATGGACAGCCACGCGAACCAAACGTAACCGTCACGTCACACTGCAGGGCGACAATCCCTGCAGTGTGATGCACATCGGCGGCTTCCCTGTTGACAACGAACCGTTGTCCATCAACTGACGACTTAAAACGAAATACAATGGAAACAAGAATAAAACTAATCAGCCTCACAGACGAACGCATCATCCAATTCAAGGAAGAAATGCAGGAAGCGTTCGAGCACGGCTTTCAGGGGCATATTAAAGAAGAACATCTTAAAGAAGATAACGAAAACCAATGGCAGGTGCTGCCCGACAAGGACTTCTATCAGGCACTGCGGGCCGAAGGTGCCGAAGCCTATGAGGCTGTCGCTGCCGACGGCCAGCGCGTGGGGGGCGCCATCATTACCATTGACTCCGCAAAGCGCACGGGCGAGCTGGCGTTTCTTTATGTGAAGTCGGGTACTCAGGGCAAGGGCATCGGCCAAAGCATCTGGAGGACCATCGAGGCGATGCACTCCGAGGTTGAGGTGTGGGAAACCTGTACCCCATATTTTGACCGCCGCAACGTTCACTTCTACATCAACTGCTGCGGCTTCCACGCTATCGAGTTCTTTAACGCCTATCACCGTGACCCGAACATGCCCGAGCAGTTCGACCCCGACGACGGCTTGTTCGTCTTCGAGAAACGAATGAATTAGCCATTAGGCTTTTT
Organism: uncultured Bacteroidales bacterium; assembly: GCA_902792895.1. Taxonomy (GTDB): domain Bacteria; phylum Bacteroidota; class Bacteroidia; order Bacteroidales; family Muribaculaceae; genus Sodaliphilus. The sequence goes on from CADBBK010000046.1 coordinate 18,920, forward strand.
CGGTTATCCTGGAAGTGAGTTTGCTCAGGAAATATAATGCTCAGGAAATTAGGATATTACAAGAATTTTTCGTATCTTTGTAGTCAAACAAGACTCTTATCACTTGGCCACTATGGATATTAAAATACATCGAGGACAGGAACAAATAGGCGGCTGCATTACCGAGGTTTCCACCGCCACGTCGCGTGTCTTCATCGACATGGGGCAGAACCTGCCGGGCGTGGGTGAACCCACTACACCCGACGAAGACCGGGAGATGGTCGAGGGCATTTTTGCTCAAAACCGCAAGGAACACGAGGCGGTGTTTTATACCCATAGCCATGTGGACCACATCGGCCTGCTGCAATACGTTCCAAGCCATGTGCCACAATTCATCGGTGAGGGCGGCAAGGAAACAACGATGGCCAAACATGAGTTACTCCTCAAAACCAACAAACCGAAGTCAACGACAAGCGAGGTTGGGCTGAAGGAAGATGACAGCCAGGGGCCGCGTGAATCACATGCTCAGGAGCATCAAGTCATCTTACAGCGGATACAGGGTTTCAACACTTGGGAACGTCCCAAGCCCCACACCGCACCGCGCCCCATTGAGGTGGGCGATATACGCGTCACGCCGTATTTCTGCTGCCATTCAGCCTATGATTGCTATATGCTGTTGATCGAGGCCGACGGCAAGCGCATTTGGCACACGGGCGATTTTCGTGAACACGGCTATCTGGGCAAGGGCCTGATGCCGACCATCAAGCACTATGCCACCGACATCGATACGCTGATCATTGAGGGCACCATGCTGGGCCGGGCCGATCAATGCATCCACGAGCGGGAAGTCTCCCGCAGGATGGCCTTGGCTATGGAGGCGTTCAAGTATGTGGTGGTATTGGCATCGGCCACCGACATCGAGCGGCTGGCATCCATCAAGCAGGCTGCCCGCCTTGCCAAGAAAGATTACTACATCAGCAACCGATATCTGCGAAAGACCATGTCAATCTTCACGCGTCGGGAAGCCAGCGTTTCCAAGGGTCTATTTGATTTTCACCCGAAATTTTTGAGATCTAGCGATGCTAACGCCACGATGCGTAAACGAGGTTTTGTCTTCATCTCCACCGCATCACAACTGGCTTGTGTCAAAAACATCTGCAAGGGCATAGACCAGTCAGAGTTGTTGCTCATCTATTCTGCCTGGGACGGCTATTACAAAGACCCGGAGCAGGTAAAAGCAAATCCCCGATATAAACTCTTTCGTGAGGCTTTCGACAACGTGGTGGACATCCACACCAGTGGTCACGCCGACCGTGACACCCTCGCGCGCGTCATTACCGCCATCAACCCCAGGGAATCCATCATCGGCATCCACAAGGACCCCGGCACAACCCTCAAGTCCCTGGACATACCCGATGACCTGAAAGCCAAGGTAAAAGAGTGAAGGGATAGTTGGAATTCTAACACAAGGAAGTTATTAGTAGACGATATGAAAAGAAACAAGAATCAACAACTGATGGAGCAGCGAGAGCAGAGCCAAGTTCGCTTGAGCTCTGCCGAGTCGCGACAGAAGAAGGCCAAGGGCCAACTGATGGAGCAGCGAGAGCAGAGCCAAGTTCGCTTGAGCTCTGCCGAGTCGCGACAGAAGAAGGCCAAGGGCCAATACATTCAGGCCAATAAGGATTGGCTGGTGACGAAATCACAAGAAGACGGCGTGAAGTCGCTGCCAAAAGGCATCTTTTATAAGGTTTTGGCCGAGGGAGACGCAACGAGTGCGACACCCACGCCGAGCAGCGTGATTACCGCCCATTACACGGGCAAGACCATCGACGGGGCGACATTCGACAGCAGCCGTGGCGACGTGCCCCTAGCGTGCCGACGGCGCGACCTTGTCAAGGGCTGGAGCATCGCCATGCAGCAGATGCGCATCGGCGATCGACGGGAGGTCTACATTCCCGTCGAAATGGGCTACGGCAAATACTAGCTTCGCCTTCCTCTGTCACGACTCAGAAAAGCCTGAATAATCTCGGCTTTTCTCTCGCTGCTCCATCAGGTGACTTCAAGGCTTTTGCCCGAGAGGTGTTCATGTGTGACTATGACATGGGCGATGGCGGTCACGTGTTCCGCACCTGCCAAGCCGCATCACACCCGGCGGGTAGGGGCCACCACCGTGCATGATACTAGACAATAGCCAAGTGTAAACCACTGGAAAAATGCTTGATTCTCAAAAAAATCACCTAAATTTGCAACATGAACAGAATCGTTTCATTTACATTGTTGGTGATATTCACTACGCTGTTGTTTGGGGTCAACGCTCAAACAGAGTCAGACTTACTCGGTGTTTTTGGCGACAAGGCCTTGAAATTACAGGGCAAGAAGTTAAGGTATCGCGAAGTGCTGACAGCACCGCAAGACACCGCTAAACCCATCCTAGTCATTTACCTGCATGGCGGTAGCGGCGGCGGAAGTGACAACAAGAAACAAATGATGTCGCCTGCTGTGGGCAAGATTTATGATTACCTGAACGGGAACAACATCAAAGCCTATTACCTCGTGCCGCAATGTCCGGGCAACGCTTCATGGAACGGAGATGCGCCACGGCAGCGCAATCGTGGCGGTCGCCCATCGCCTGGTGAGCGCCGCCCTCGTGAGCCACAGCAATGCGAGGCCTACAACAAGTATGTCAAGGCTTTGGCCGATTACTATGTAAGAGAGTTCGGTGTCAATTCGACTCGCATCTATGTTTTCGGCTCGTCGATGGGCGGTCAAGGCGTTTGGTATCTGCTTGCCGACTATCCTGACTTTTTTGCCGCTGCTATGGTGGCTTCGGGAGGATATAGGGGGTATAATACCACACCATTGGCCCGTACTCCCATAATATGCACACGAGGTACGTTAGAAACGAGGACCGAACAAGTGAAGCAATTGATAGTTGACATCAACCTATTCGGAGGCAATGCCGTTTTCCAGCTTTTGGAGGGGTTGGACCATCACGAAGCAACATCTGCAGCATTCACTCCCGAAAGGATCGAGTGGGTGTTGTCCCACCGAAGAAAGCCATAAGTACCTATCTATTTAGACATACAAGAAAAAGACATTCAAGGTTAATAATCCCTTAAAAGCATGCAGGTCTGGAGCTTTTTCCGTATTTTCGCATCCTAAAACGGAAGATAACTTAAACGTTGAATACTGATATGAACAATCGCATCACTGAGGGCTATATGCCCTTTATGGGTTACCAGACCTACTATCGTATTGTCGGCGAACCTTCAGAGAAGGCTCCGTTGTTGCTGCTTCACGGCGGTCCGGGCAGTACACACAACTATTTCGAGGTGCTCGACTGCATCGCCGATACAGGTCGGCAAGTCATCTCATACGACCAGATCGGCTGCGGCAATTCTTATCTCGAC
>CADBBK010000047.1 GCA_902792895.1 uncultured Bacteroidales bacterium
CTTTGACCGAATAATTGCCTGGAGTTTTATTCAGACTCTCACTCAAGGATGCCTGAAAGACGTATGCTGTGGAATCTGCCAGATTGTAGGTCAGCTTCATATCATGGCTGTGTGCTTTTCTGAGAGTCTCAACATCATCACGCTCTATAGTATGGATGTCACTATTATTCAAGGTGTATTCAGCCAATTCAGTTACCTTCGTTCCATTTAATTTATATCCACTATAATCGTAGGAGACAGTAAACTCGCTCTTCTTATGGTTCCATTTGCCATATACAGTACCATCACCTTGCCAAGAGGTGAGAGTGGGAGTAACGTCAGCGCCTAACGTATAACCAGAGTCTTTGCGCTTTGTGATAATGTTGATGACGTAGGCCACATCTTCTCCATAACGCACACCAGGTTTGTCAATGTAGTCAATTTTGTTGATGAGTTTGGGATCAAGTGCCAGCATTTCCTCTTTGCCGACAATGATACCATTAATTCAAAGTTGCACTTTGCCTCTACCATCTATTGCAGTAATAGAATGTGCTGCACCATCAATACGTAGGTTAGGCAACGAGAGCTTCTGAATAAGGGCATAACCGTTGTTTGAGGCATTCTTCTGGGCAACTGTAGGAAATATCGTCTGGCCGTCAGCCTTGCTGACGACCTTGGGAGCCTTGACGATGACTTCATCAAGAGTAACAGTCTTGTCTTCATTCTGCGCAACGGCTAATAAGGTAGAAAGACAAAAGAGAACCAATAAAAAAAATAATTGTTTCATTGCATCGAATTGTATTGATTATCGATGCAAAGGTATTAAGGAGTTAGAATAATGCCGAAGATATTACCTGACATGTTCCCGATATGTATCTGACATTTGTCTGACATCAAAACAACTATTTGATTTTCAACATATAGCTCTTACCTCTATCAGACTCGATTTTTAAGTTACTATTCGCTTCTAAGATGGGTTTTACTCGTTTGATAAGAGTATAAAGCGTGTCGCTGGCATCGGGTTTCTTTGGCCACAGACGGTCACAAATTTCCTGCTTGGATAGTGAATGAGATTCTGCCATCATAAACATCTCCATAAGGGAATGCTGCATTGGAGTAAAATGAATTGGTTCACCTTTTGTCGTAATGAATTTGTCGTTGGCAAATACAATGCCACCATAACTCAGTGCTTCTGCAATCATCTCAGGCTTAACCCTGCGCATATACCACAGGCTGCACATCATCCATAGAAGGCCGGCAAACAACAATGCCCCGGATGCCCGCTGGTCAGAAAGCGCAAGTATGGTCAAAACGTCGCAATTAGCCTGTGCCACCATCTGAGTTTCCTGTCGGCCAGCCCTTCTTACGGATGTCATGGCAATGCATGCGGTATTTTTCAGTTCGGCTATGGTGAGATGACTACGATAACACCGGATAGTATCGGCATTGATCACATCTGTCGGCATTTCGGCAAGAGTGAGCTTCAGTGCATTGTTTACATCTCGTGTTATCCCGTTTACGGTACTTTTATAGCTGCTTATGCTTGAACATAACGCACAAAGCATTATGAAAACGAATATGACGAAAGGAAGTTTCTTCATCTATTTGAATTCTTATTTATTGGTATTAAACGTTTCAAATGTGTTTTAATTATGCAAAGGTAAATATAATTCAGTTATAATTGCTACTCGCATACTACTATTTTGAAAACATACCTAAAAATAGTACCTTTGCAAATAGAATCAACTGAGAAATGCAGAAAATAAAGACTACATGAAGCGTTAAAATACGTTTATCCTCAAGGAGTTAAGTGGTTATTACAGTCGGACGATTTTCGGACGATAATAGTTTAACTCAGCACCTTTTCAAAATGCTAACTCACTGATTATCAAAAGCCGTTACCGAACAATTCTAGGGTATTTAATCCCTCCCTTTCCGATGAAATGAAGAAGAAGTCTCTTGGGGCTTCTTTTTTGTTTTATTTCATCATTGAGTATCTAATTGTATCGCTTCACGCGAAGGGTTGCGATGGCCATGTGGGGATTATTGAGGATGGGGTTTGGTGAATTGGGGGATTTTCTGTACTTTTGTGAACGGATTTGGGGGATTGTCCGAAGGTACAGTCAATCAGACGATTCCGCTATAGAGTAAAAACAAAAGGCTAATTGCTATCAGCTACGATATGAGTGATTTCTACAAGACAGTGAAGGGTGTCTCGCAGGGTGTTTACCGCGAGAAGATGTCGCGTTTCCTGGCGTTTGCCGAGCCAGTGTCGAGCGCCGAGGAGGCGCGCGCCGTAATCAAGCGCTATGCCAACGAGTACCATGATGCACGGCACTGCTGCTGGGCCTACATGATCGGCACCGAGCGCAACGAGTACCTGAGCAGCGACAACGGCGAGCCCAGCGGCACTGCGGGCAAGCCCATCCTCGGGCAGATCAACTCGTTTGAGCTGACGAACATCGTGATTGTGGTCATCCGCTACTTCGGGGGCATCAAGTTGGGCACCTCGGGACTCATCGTAGCCTATCGCGAGGCGGCTAAACTGGCCATCGAAGCGGGCGAAATCCTGGAGTGCCACGAGCAGGCGAGGCTGTCGTTCACTTTCCCCTACCTGAGCATGAACGATGTGATGAAGGTGGTGAAAAAGAGTGAGCTGAAGGTGGTGGAACAGGCCTTCGACAACGTGTGCTCGATGACCATCGAGGCCGATGCCGACAAGGTGCCGGGCCTGCGTGAGCAGTTCGCCGCCATCGACGGGACCAGCATTGTCGAGTGACGCCTCTCGCGACTTTCTCCTCACGCTAAGGCGCTAAGTTCTTGGGTTTGAAGACAAGAAAGACAAACAAAGACAATATATTTCTTTGGCATCCGCACACCTTTCGCATCACGAGAAGCTGCTAAGTTTTTAAAAACAACAAATACAACAAGCACAATGGATTGGTTGTCAATGCATTGTGCTTATTTATTATTAATCTTGCTTTATGATTCGTCTGATGCTGGTGTTTTGCGGGGTTAATGGCGTTGTTGCCAGCGGAAACGGGCGCGGACGTGGTCATCGCCGTCGACGGTGACGCTCATGTGGGAGTCCATGGGGTCGGCGTCGTCGATGACGAACTGAGCTGTCTCGCCATAGTGCGTCTCCTTGATGAAGGAGATTTCCATGCGACGGATGAAGTAGTTGTCGTAGCAGTCCATGTCGAAGAGGTTCATCAGGTGCGACAGGTAGCGCACGGTGTTGACGTGGCGGTTGAAGTCGCAGTCCATGTAGCCGAAGGTGTAGTCCACGGCATGGCCCTCCTCGATGGGACGCAGACGGCTCATGGGCTCGATGGGACAGGGCAGGTCGGAAATCTTGTCGCTGATGTAGTCCAGCTGAGAGATATCCACGCTGGCGCGGGTGTTCATGTCGATGACCATCCAGATGGTGCGCACATAGCCCAGCGGATTGCCCTGGGCATCGTCGAGGCGCATGTTGCGCTGCGAGAAGTGGCGGTTATAGTCCTCAATCCATGTGGTGAGGCGGTAGTTGGTGTCCACCTTGGGATAGGCGTTCAACTCGATGGTCACGCGCGAGAGCACCCACACCTGGTTGTCTTGTATCAGGCGTGCATAGCCGGCGCCCCACGAGTTGGCGTGGAAAGTGGCGACCTCGATGATGCGTGTCATCAACAGCGTGAGGGGCATCTCGCCCTGGGGGTTGCACTCGCCAGCGGCGAGGTAGTAGTCCTTGTAGAACTGTTTCTTATCGTCAGAGCACATTGGTTTTCTTGATCAAATGGTTATCTAAAATCACGAGCGCTGCCATCGCCTCGACGATGGGCAGGGCACGCGGCAGCACGCAGGCGTCATGGCGGCCACGGGGAGGCAGCGTCACGGGATTACCGTCGCAGTCCACCGCGGGGAGGTCACGCATGAGCGTGGGGACGGGTTTGAAAGCGATGCGCATTACGATGTCCTCGCCGTTGCTGATGCCGCCCTGGATGCCGCCCGAATGGTTGGTGGCGGTGCCGATGGTCCCATCCTCGCGACGCTCAAACCGGTCCATCACTTCGCTACCGCGCCTGGCGGCCATGTCGAAGCCGTCGCCGTACTCAAAGCCGTGCACCGACGGGATGCTCATCATTGCCGCAGCCAACTGGGCATGGAGTTTGCCGAACAGTGGTTCGCCCAGCCCGGCAGGCACGCCCCTAACAACACACTCGATGATGCCACCCAGGGTATCGCCGTCCTTGGCGGCCTCGGCAACCAAGCGCTGTTGTTCTTCGGCAGTCACGCCAAAGTGAGGCCCTACCTGCACGATGCTAGCCTCGACCGTGATGCCCAGGCGGTCCAATGCCTGAACGGCGATGCCGCCAGCCACCACGCGTGCCACGGTCTCGCGTGCCGATGCACGTCCGCCTCCACGGGGGTCACGGATGCCGTACTTGGCCTGCCATGTGTAGTCGGCATGATTGGGACGGTAGCAACGCGCTATCTCGTCATAGTCACTGCTACGGGCATCGGTGTTGCGCACAATAAAGCCGATGGGCGTTCCCAAGGTTTTGCCTTGCCAGATGCCCGAGAGCACCTCTACCCTATCCCGCTCGTCGCGCGTGCTGCTGCCAACGGTGTGTCCCGTGCGCCGGCGGTCCACAAAGCGCTGCAGCGCATCGAGGTCGATGTCCACACCGGCAGGCATGCCGTCAAGGATGCCGCCCATTGCTGGCCCGTGTGACTCACCAAAGGTGTTCAATGTCAATATCTTGCCTATCGTGTTCATCATTCAGTTTTCTCGGCTATAAGGTCAACGGCTTCGGCCCCCACAAAGGCGACCAACGCCTGCGGGTCGATCTTGAACTGGAGGCCGCGCACACCCGCGCTGACATAGATGTAGTCATAGAGGATGCAGGTCTCGTCGATGTAGGTGGGGAACGGCTTTTTCATGCCCACGGGAGAGCAGCCGCCACGAATGTAGCCCGTGGTGGGCAGCAGTTCCTTCATGGGGATGAGGTCCACCTTCTTGTTGCCCGAGACCTTGGCGGCTTTCTTCAGGTCCACCTCCTCGGCTCCCGGGATGACACACACCAGATGGCCCGTCTTGTCGCCCTGCAAGACGAGCGTCTTGAACACCTGCTCGATGTTCTCCCCGAGCTGGTCGGCGATGTGCTGCGCCCCCAGGTCGGTCTCATCGACCTCGTAGGGGATAAGTTCATATTCTATCGATGCAGCGTCGAGCAAGCGGGCCGCATTGGTTTTAGCAATTTTTTTCATCGTTTTACTGCTTAATGTTGCAAAGTTACTACTTTTAAACCATTTATCCATTTTCATAACAAAAAAATAAACCAAGACACCTGCGTACTTCTGTGCTTGGTTATAGGAGTGGGCACCCCGTAAGGGTAGATGGCTCGTAGAGCCAGCGTCAATGTGTCACATTGAAAGAGGGTCTTCGACCCTTCGGCCTCTACGAGGCCCAAATCCTCAAACTGCGGTTTTCATTTTGTTCTGTCCGTTACTTGCACTACTTTTTCATAAAATAGGCGGCGTCACGACATAAAAAAAGAAAAACTGCGGTTTTCATTTTGTTCTGTCCGTGACTTGCACTACTTTTCCATAAAATAGGCGGCGTCACGACATAAAAAATGAAAAACTGCGATTTTCATTTTGTTCTGTCCGTGACTTGCACTACTTTTGCACGATTATTAGTTGTAATGAACATCAATTAAATAGAATAGACAAAATGAAAAAACTCATTTTAGCTGCAATGGTCGCCATCGCCGGATGGCTCACCACCCAGGCACAGTCGATGCCTGCCCCCGAGAGATACAATGAATTCCTGGAACAAATGGCCAAGATGGATCAGAAGAAGGCTGAATTCCTGATGAACGCCACCATGGAGACGCTTTCCAAGGATCCCAAGGCGTACCGCCAGATGATGGAACTGGCCGAGAAGCGCTTCAGCGACGCCGCCGACCCCATCCACAACGAGGGTCTGTACATGGCCGTGCTGAAGCACACCACCGAGAAATATATCCTGAGCGGTGCCGAGATCGAGAAGCAGCGCCTGCTGCTCGAGGGTGCCAAGAAGAACATGATCGGGTCGGTGGCTGCCGACTTTGACTACGTCACTCCCGACGACAAGGCCGTTCACCACCTCAAGGACCTGAAGGCCAACTACATCCTCGTGTACTTCAACAACCCCGACTGCGAGTCGTGCGAGAAGGTGAAAGAGCGCCTGTCAACCAGTGAGCTCATCAACAAGATGGTGAACGACAAGAAGCTCGTCGTCCTCGGCGTTTACCCCTATGATGACCAGAAACTGTGGAAGAAGGCCAAATATCCCAAGATGATGATCAACGGCTGGAACCAGAGCCGCCAGATTGAGTATGCCGAGCTATATGACCTGCCCACCCTGCCCTGCTTCTACCTGCTGGACAAGGACTACAAGGTGCTGGCCAAGAATGAGGGCAGCCTGAACAAGATCGAAGCCCTGCTCAATGTCCTGACCACCGCCAGCGTTGCCGGCCCTGCCCCCGCACCCGAAACGGGCAAGCCCTCGAAGGTGATTGAAGGCAGCCCCAAACGCCAGTCCAAGCAAAGGCCCACGGCCCCCGGCAGCGAGAAAGTCAAGAACGGCAATGGCGAGTTTGACCCCGCCATGCAGCCCGCTCCCAAGGAGAAAATCAGGCCCGTGCGTCCTGAGCCGGGTCCTGAGACCCCCATCCTTGCGCCCGCCGACGATCCCAACACCGCCCGCAGCGAGATGTTGCTGAACTTGATGCTCAACAACCAGAGCCAGGAGCTGTACAGCTACCTGGACGACAACATGAAGGCAACCACCCAGCCCGAAACGTTTGATGGTGTCATCACCAAGGCCGAGGGCCAGTTGGGCAAGTACCAGAGCCATGAGCCCTGGAAAATCCAGAGCCTGCGCGGCGCCAAGGTCTATACCTCGATGATGAAGTTTGAAAACTCCGAGGCCGGCCTGGTCATCATGTACACCCCCGACGGTAAGGTAACCGGCTTCAGCATCCTGCCTCCCCAGGCCATCAGGCACTAATATCACTACGCGATACAAAAACCCTTAACAAACCGGCCCTGCGACTGCTGTAGTCACAGGGCCGGTTTGTATCGTTATCGGGTTGGACGGCTAGCGCGTCATGCGCTTGAGGACGTTGTAACTGGGGAGGACGCCAAGTTCACCCGCCTGGCTCAGGTCGGCGACGCCGAGCGCCTTGTTGCCCATGCGCAGGTACATCAAGCCGCGGTTGTAGTAGGCCTCGGCCAGGTCGGGCTTGAGTTCGATGGCCGTGCTGTAGCAGCTGATGGCACTCGTGTAATCGCCCTGCAGCATATAGGCATTGCCCTTGTTGAAATAGGCATAGACATTCCTGGGCGACAACTTGATGACCTTGTCCAGGTCGGTAATCATCAGATTGAGGGCTGTTGCATCCTGACGCTGACGGAGCATCGCATGTGAGGTGGCATCAGGGGCGTCGGCAGGCATGTCGAGGGCATCACGCTTCTGCGCCATGCGGTACTGCATGTAGTGGGCATCGGCGCGCAGGAAATAGCCCAATGCCATGTTAGGACTCATGGCGATGGCGCTGTCGGCATCGGCAATGGCTGCCTCAGGATTCTTGACGAGCAGGTAGTCCAGGCCGCGAGCAAAGTAGTCGATGCTGCGGGGACGGGCCACCTTGAGCAGGCTATTGAAGTACTCGATGTTGGAGAAATGGCGCTGAATCTCGTCCTCGGAGAGCTGCGGCTCGCCCACCACGAGTGTCAGGACGCCCGGCAGCAAGCGCGTGTCGTTGATGTCGCCAATCTCGCGAATGTAATAGGTGTTGCCGTTCAGCTGGTTGTCCTGGGCATAGTAGGACAGCGTGAAGACGGGCATCGGCTCGACCTCGATGTTGTCATTCTGGATGTGTCCACGCTGACGGTTGGCATACTCGGGCTTGACGGGGTCCTGCTCGCTGACCGTGAGCAGCATGTTGAAGCGGTTGATGATATCCTCGGCGCTCTCAGGCTCCTCCTCGGCGGGGTTGAGGGCACGCTGCTCGGCCTTCTTGACGGCAGCAGTAGCCTCGATCTCGGCCGGGTTGAAATTGGAGACGTGCGTCTTGTTGCGGCGGAAGATGGCCATCGCCTTTTCCATATCGGCCTCGCTGCCCTTGACGTCGCCCATGCGGCGCTTGGCCTCGCCACGCGCCATGTAGCCCGCCTCAAAGTCGGGATACTTCTTCAATATCGCCGTAAAGTCGCTGATGGCATGGCGGAACTGCCCCGTGCGCATGTGCAGCAGCGCACGGTTGTACAGGGCCATGAAATTGGACGGGTTGCTCTTGAGTACAAAGTCAAAGTCGCTGATGGCCTTGTTGTTGTCGCCGACCTCGGCCCGCAGCAGGCCGCGGTTGAAGTGGGCTTCCTGGCTAGCGGGGTCCAGGCCGATGGCGTAATCGTAGTCGGCCATCGCCCCGAAGTAGTCATCCAGGTTATACTTCATGTAGGCACGGTTGATGAAATATCCGGCATAGTGGGGCTCGAGGGTGATGGCGCTGTCCATGTCGGCCAGGCCCTTTTCAAAATCGTGGTGGGAGCGCGTGTGTATCTCGGAGCGCATGACATAGGCCACTGCATTGTTCTTGCTCAGGGCGATGCCGCGGTTCAGGTTATCGAGAGCAGCGGCGGTATCCTTGCGGGCCAGGTTCATCTGCGCCAGGCCGATGTAGGCGCGGTCGTTGCGGCGATCGAGCTGCAGCAAGCGGTCGAAGGTCACCTGGGCCTCGTCGTAGTTCTTGAGGGCGCTCTCGCAGACGGCACGGTTGAACAGCAGGTTCTTGTCCTCGGGCATGAGGTTAAGGCCCGCGTCATAGTCCTGGACTGCGCCCTTGAAATCACCCAGATTCTGACGCGACACGCCACGCACCTGGTAGGCATCGACGATGAACGGATTGCGCTCAATCGCCATGCTGGCATCCTGCTCGGCGCCACGGTAGTCCTCGAGGCTGATTTTTGCCACCGAGCGGTAGAAGTAAGGCTCGGCGAGGAAAGGCTTCGCTTTAATTGCCTGGTTAAAATATTGGATAGCAAGGATATAGTCCTCGAAGTACAAGGCATTGCGACCAATGTTCACCACCTGGTCGGTATTGATCTGTGCCTGTATGGAGACAGCTGCCAGCAAAGCCAGCAGCAGCACCCAGCGGCGTAATATCAGCTTCATCTTTTTCATTACCTCAATAAAGTAACGGCAAAAATATGCCAAAATTTCGCAATGGCCAAAAAACGCCCCTCATCACCCTGTTTTTTTACATTTTATCGCATCAAATCTTAAAAGTCGCTAAAGGATAATACCTGTCAAAATGCTGATTTTAGTGAATGTTTAAATCCAAATGCAAATTATAAACCCTCTACTCAGTTAAGTATAAAAAGTTCAGCTATTATCTGAGATAATTCCGAGATAATGTATAATCTATTCAACATTTTTAGGGAACTACAGGCGAACTCAGGGTATTCATCTAATAATCGCTATAAGAACGTATATTTTGTCAGATTTTATTTGTACCTTTGTTGCGTCTATTGATTAATTCGAAGCATAATGGATAATGACCTATTAATTGTTATTATTTTATATTTAACTAATTAATCAGAATTAGACCATACTATTTTTATATATCAATTTCGATGGTATATCCTTTTAAATTATCGGTAATAATGCCTTGTTTTAACGCTGAGCATTATCTTGATCAGTCATTACAATGTCTTGAGCGCCAATGGAACGACAAGTGCCTTGAGATAATATTTGTTAATGATTGCAGCACAGACCAAACGCAACCAAAACTAGAGGCATTCTGCAAACGCCATTCAAGTAACACTCAGCTAATTAATAAACAAAAAAATGAAGGTGTTAGCCAAGCACGCAATGATGGATTACATATTGCAAGAGGTGAATGGATTACTTTCCTTGATGCTGATGATGCTCTTGTTGATGGTGCCTATCAAGGCTTGTGCGAGAATTTCCTTAGTGAAAGTATTAGTGTCCTTTCGTTTAAAACAAAGATAATAAAAGAAAACAACGTGAAGGATAATAAGATATTAGTTAACCAGCCTATCCCAAAATACACTCAGAATGAGGTAGAGTGGGAAGGAAAGGGTACTGATTTTTTTCTTCAATTCCACACTAATACATGTTGGATTTTTTTTTATAGAAGGCAACTTATTAATAAGTATAATGTTAAGTTTCGTAATCTGAGTTATCTAGAAGATGCATTGTTTAATTTGGATTCTATCCTACACGATGACGTTATTGTGAGACGTGTTAATTGTCAAATACACTATTGGATAACCGACCATAATAATTCGTTATCTACGATTTCATCTAGAAAGAAAAACTTATTGATGATTAATGATCTGATGGCAGCTCTTGAATACATGGAGGAAATGAAATATAGAACAAATGAGCCACTCATAGTCAACAGGCTTTTGTGGAAACAAAATTACTCAGCAGATCTTCTAATTCCTCTATTGTTGAGATGTAATCTGAATTATTTCAGAGTAAAACAACTCATTAAACGATTGAAGAAAATGAATATTTACCCATATCAAAATCTTGACACTAAAAGTAAAATCTTATTTTTTTATGATATGTTGTATCGATATCCCATCCTTATATATTTTTTTAAACCTATTTTTGTTGTCACAGATAAACTTCGATAAGAGATTCTCTTTATATTTTTAAACTACGTTTATTTCGCATATCGACTAAAAGTGCAATTTTGAAGTTTCAAACATAATCAGAGCCCAAAGACAATGAAAAAATATATGGTTTTTACTCTCTTGCTGGCGATGCTGCTGGCCCCAGCCACGATGGATGCCCGCAAGAAGAAAGACAGGAAACTGGAGAAGCGCGGTGTTGACGTGGAGAACGTCATCGCCGACGTGGAGCAGCCCATGCGCGAGATTGCCATCACCGACCCCGCCAAGCAGTTATATGGTGAGTGGGACATCGTGTCGTTGCGCAAGAAGAAGGTCTATACCCTGGAGCGCGCCTACCTGTATCTGGACTTTGCCGGCGGCAACAAGGTGTACGGCAACAACGGTTGCAACACCATCAACGGCACCTTCCAGCTGAGCGGCAACAACCTGAAGTTCAACGAATTCATCTCCACAAGCGAATCATGCCGCAACGTGACTAACGAGAGGACCATCATGCACGCGCTGGCCGATGTGCGCCGCTTCACGCTAGAGGCACAGTACAACGCGCAATACATGAACCTGATGAACTCCAAGGGAGTAGTCATCATGGTGCTCAAGCGCCACAACCTGGACGCGATGAACGGTGCCTGGCTCATCAAGGAGATTGACAGCCGCAATGTGTCAGAGAAAAACATGCGTGTTGTGGTCGATGCTGTGATGCAGACAATCCATGGCGACACGGGCTGCAACATCATCAATGGCATCATCACGCTGGACCCGACCAAGGACATGGCTATCCAGTTCGAGGACCTGCGCTCTAGCGAGCACCAGTGCGAGGACATCGACAACGAGACGGCGCTGCTGCTGGCGCTGGAGAGCACAGAGTCGTGCAAGCGCATCAACCAACAGGAAATGGCCCTGCTCGACCACAAGGGCAACATCGTGGTGGTGCTGCAGCGCATCAGCCTGCGCTAAACCATGCCTCACGCTTATCAGACAACACGGACAACAATTATTTGGGCATCAGCGCGTTCTAGCCTCTAGCTAAGGCGCCAAGACGCTAGGGGTATTGAAAACAAGAAATACAATAAATACAATATATTGTTTATCAATACAATTTATATGGCATCCGCATTGTAGAGACGCAAAGTGCGTGGGGACATAGGCATCCGCGCCCCGGGTGGAGTGCGGATGCCATATAAAAAAATTGTATTTCTTGTATTTCTTGTTTTCTAATACCTAATACCTAAAGCCTAACACCTAAAGCCTAAAGCCTAAAGCGGTTTACCAGTTGCCGGAGAGCAGGTAGTCGATGATCGCGCTCACGTCGGCGATGGCCACCTCGCCGTCCTGGTCGAACTTGCTCACGTCGCTGATGCTCACTTCACCGTCACCATCCGCGTCGCCACGCAGGCCGGCATTCTTCGCGGTGAAGTAGCCCGGGTTGCTCGGGCCGCCGTCGATGTGGGCGTAGGTCTTGTCCACATGGCTGGCATTGTAGGTCGTGCCCTGTCCGCCCACCAGGCTGGAGCAGTAAGCGAACATAGACTCGGAATTCGTCACGGCCGCCGTGCTCCAACTACTGTCCACATAGATGGTCCGCAGATTGGTGCAGTTAGAGAGCATCCAGGATATTGTAGTCACCTTGGACGTATTGAAACTGCTCAAATCAAGACTCGTCAGGCTCTTGCAGCTAGGGAACATCGCGCCCATGTCGGTTACCTGGGACGTGTTGAAGTGACTCAAGTCAAGACTCGTCAAATTTTTACAGCCACCGAACATCCAAGCCATATTGGTCACCTCGCTGGTGTTCAGGTAACTTATGCCCGTGATGGATTGAAGGTTCTCCATATTATAGAACCAATCGTAGGTGGTCGTCGGGCGGGCATTGGAGAACGAGGGGTCAAAGACCGCCTTGGTCACACTGGCATTGGTGCCGTCACTCTCCCAACCGGGATGGGCGTATCCCTCGTTCAGGTCGTAGGTCGTGCCCGAGCGGGAGCTACGCTGGTTGTCGTAGTAGAACGTCAGCGTCGAGTTCGACGACGTGAAAACAGCATAGGGTTCTTTATCGGTAAAGTAGCCCGGATTGCTTGTGCCGCCGTCGAGGTGGGCGTAAGCCGCATCCGTATGGCTGGAATTATAGGCCGTGCCCTGGCCGCCCACCAGACTGGTGCAGTTAAAGAACATATCAGTCGAGTTCGTCACGGCAGCAGTGCTCCAACCACTGCCCACACGGATGTAGTTCAGATTATAGCAGTTTGTGAACATCTTTGTCATGTCGGTCACCCGGGACGTGTTGAAACTGCTCAAGTCAAGGCTTGCCAGTTCCCAGCAGGAACCAAACATCATCTCCATATCGGTCACCTTGGACGTGTTGAAGTGGCTCACATCTAGGCTTGCCAAACTTACACAGTTCAGGAACATTCCATACATATAGGTCACTTCACTGGTGTTCAAGTACTCCATGCCCTTGATGGATTCAAGATAGTACATGTTATAGAACCAAGCGTAGGTGGTCGTCGGGCGGGCGCCAGCAAACGAGGGGTCAAAGACTACCTTGGTCACATCTCCAGTGATTTCGTCATTGTACCAAAGGGGAACGCCATATCCCGTGTTCAGGTCATAGGTCGTGCCCGAGAGGCTGCTGCGCTGGCTGTCGTAGTAGAACGTCAGCGTCGTGTTCGACGGCGTGTAGCAGGCATAGGCCTCTTTCCACTCGGTGAAGTAGCCCGGGTTGCCTTCGGGTTGGAGGAATTGTAAGCCGTGCCCTGACCGCCGACCAGAGAGGTGCAATTGGAGAACATGCCCGCGGATGCTTCCACGGCAGCCGTGCTCCAGCCACTGCCCGCATAGATGGTACGAAGGTTACTGCAACCCATAAACATGCCTCCCATGGCAATCACATTGGCCGTGTTGAAACTGCTCAGGTCTAAGGCCGTCAAGCTGCTGCAGCCCCTGAACATACTCACCATATGGGTTACAGCACTTGTGTTCATATAGTTTAGCCCATAGATAGTCTGAAGTTGGGCCATATCACGAAACCAAGAGTGGCAAGTAGTCGGG
>CADBBK010000048.1 GCA_902792895.1 uncultured Bacteroidales bacterium
CAAAATTTGAGCAAACCGAACACCATGATGCTTGCATCGATGGTTGAGGTGCCGCCAAATTTATCCAAAATTTTGCGTCTCTACAATGCGGATGCTATATAAATTATTGTCCTTTTTGTCTTTCTTGTTTTCTAACACCTAAAGCCTAACACCTAAAGCCTAACACCTAAAGTCTTTCTTGTCTTCAACCCCAAAACCTTCGCGTCTTAGCGTGAGGCAAAGGGGTGCGGATGCCCGCTGACACCTAAAGCCTAACACCTAAAGCCTAACACCTAAAGCCTAACACCTAAAGCCTAACACCTAAAGCCTAAAACCTTAGCGTCTTAGTGTGAGGCGAATGAGGCCAGGCGCAGGGAGTTGAGCACGCATAGCAGGGCGACGCCTACGTCGGCAAACACCGCCTCCCATAGCGTGGCAATGCCCAGCACGCCGAGCACCATCACCAGCACCTTGATGCCGATGGCCAGCGCGATGTTCTGCATGACGATGCGGCGCGTGCGGCGGCCCAGCGTCACAGCATCGGCCACGCGCGACGGCTGGTCGGTCTGGACGACCACGTCGGCCGTTTCCACCGCCATGTCGCTGCCCAGGGCGCCCATCGCGATGCCCACGTCGCTCATAGCCAGCACTGGAGCATCGTTGATACCGTCGCCCACAAAGGCCACTTGACGGCCCGACTGCCTAATGCGCTCGATGTGTGCCACCTTGTCTTGCGGTAGCAGGTCGCCATGTGCCGTGTCGATGCCCAGTTGCCGTGCCACCTGCTCGGCAAGGGCCTGACGATCGCCCGAGAGCATCACCGTCGCGATGCCCAGGCGCTTCAGGTGGTCGATGGCGTGGGCTGCATCCTCCTTGGGCACATCGCTCAGCAGGATATAGCCTGCATATTCTCTGTCAATAGCCACAGCGACCATTGTCCCGGCCACATCGGCCAGTGGGGCAGGGTATTCCACCCCCTCGCGTTCCAGCAGACGTGTCGTTCCCACGAGCCATGTCTTGCCGTTGACCGTGGCACTCAGGCCGTAGCCCGCGATGTTCTTCAAGTCGGCGACACCCACCTGGGCCGGCTTGCAGCACGCCACGATGGCGCGGGCGATGGGGTGGGGGCTGTCCTGCTCGATGGCGGCTACCGTGGCCACCTGTTCGTCGGTCAGCCCGGTGATGTGGCTCACGGCAAACTGTCCGGTGGTCAGCGTCCCCGTCTTGTCGAACACGGCTGTATCGACAGCAGCGATGGCATCGATGTAGTTGCTGCCCTTGAACAGGATGCCGCGGCGCGAGGCGGCACCGATGCCAGCAAAATAGCTCAGCGGAATGCTGATGACCAGCGCACACGGGCACGAAATCACCAGGAATACCAGCGCGCGGTGCAGCCACTCGGCAAAGTTGTAGCCCGCGGCGGGCACGATGAGCGAATACGCCCATGGCAGGGCCACCACCAGCACGGCGAGTCCGACGACGATGGGCGTGTAGATGCGGGCAAAGCGGCGGATGAACTGCTCGGCGGGAGCCTTGCGCTCGGTGGCTTCCTCTACCAGATGGAGAATGCGTGACACGGCACTCTCGCTGGCTGGGCGCACCGCCTGGAGCCGAACGACAACCTCGCTGGCAATCATGCCGGCCAGCACCTCGTCGCCAGGCTCGATGACGCGCGGCACGCTCTCACCCGTGAGGGCGGCGGTGTCAAATGCCGCTGCCTCGCCCATGAGCCTGCCGTCGATGGGCACCCGTTCGCCGGGCTTGACTTCCACGATGTCGCCCTGCCGCACTTCGGCTGGATCGATCGTCTCATGTTTCCCGTCACGCACAACCGTGGCATGGTCGGGACGGAAGGCAATCAGCGACTGGATATTGCCGCGCGCACGGCTCACGGCACGGTCCTGCAGGGCCTCACCGATGCAGTACAGCGCCATCACGGCAACGGCCTCGGGATATTCTCCGATGGCAAATGCGCCGAGGCTTGCCACGCTCATCAGCAGGAACTCGCTGAACACCTCGCCCTCGCGGGCTTCCTCGATGGCCTCGCGCAGCACGCCCAGGCCAGTGGGCAGCCAGGCCGCGGCATACCATGCCAACCTCACCCAGCCGTGCTGGAACCACTGCACGTCCATCGCTTCCATCACGATGCCGGCCAGCAGCATCGCGAGCGATAGCGCGGGTTTCCACCAACTCATCTGCTCTTCATGTTCCTCGTGGTCATGCCCACCGTTGCAGCAACTGCAGCCGTGACTGTGGCAATGCTCCTCGTGTTCGTCCTGTGGTTTCATTTTGATGTATGTTTATCGTTTTTTCTGCGGGCAAAGGTACGCACAATCGCGTGCAACCGGGTTGCAAAGTGCCGTCAGGGCCGGTTTTTGCCGGGATGATTGGTCTTGAAGATTCGTTGGTTTATCGTAGAAAACCGAGCCTGTGTCGATAACGGCCTGCAGCGCTTTTAACTTTCGCCGTTGCGGTGAGTCAAAAAGGCAGAAAACAGAACAAGTAAATCGGTATTGTTTCACCCGTCGAGGCCGCTCCGGTGACCTTGACACAAAACAGAGAAGATTATGAAAACGAAAATTTTACTGAGCGCTATTGCGACTATCGCGTTACTCATGCCCAGCACTGCTATGGCAAGTAATCACAAGCATCGTCATGAGGCAAGGCCCAAGGCCCGCATCGAGCACCGAATGCACGTCGCTCATCGTCCGGCCATCGGCACACGCTTCTCGCACCGACCCGCTAAAGGCAAGCTCATCATCGTCAACCGTGAACGCATGTGGACTGCCAACGGGGTACTCTACCGAATGATTCCCACCCGCCGTGGAACGGTTTACGTAGTGGCTGGCTATCTGAGATAAATTTGGTTTTGATTGAATGAAATGAATGAAGTGAATGAAGACGACGCCCGCTGAGTAACATCGGCGGGCGTCTTTTTTTGTGTCGGCAGTGCTGTTCTGGCGTTATCCTACATGGAACGTGACGACATACCAGCCGTTACGGTATTCATCACTCTGGATATAATTCTCGCCCAGGAACTCTTCATTGTATTCGGAGCCTTCATCCTGGCGATATTCGCTGGATTGCCTGACGCATTCCATGAAGGCATCGTGGTCGGCTTTTTCCATGAAATAGAGCTCGGTGCTGTTGTCGGTCATCAGCGTCACCACGATGGCAAAAGCATGAAGCCCCTTGGCCGACAGGTTCACCTCCCAGTCCTCGGTGATGCGGCATTTTACATTCTGGCCGTAAACGTATGCGGTGCTTTCTCCAAATTCCTCTTGGGCAGTCCTTGACACCACTTTGGCGAGACCTATCGCCGAGAGGTTCTCCTCGGACCAGTGGCCGCTTGATGCGATCACGTTCACGAGTTTCTCAAACGGTATCGCGCAATCTTCGGCCTTCGGAGTGTTGGCGGCTGCGCCCAGCGTCACTAGAGCGATAAGGGCGATGGTAATGATAGAGGATAAGCGTTTCATCATAACAGGCGTTTTTAGTAATAACGCTACAAAGATATAAAGAGATTATGAATATCAGCCGCTTTGCATCGATAAAGTGGGGCAAAATTTATGCTGAGCGTTATATGCAAACGTTTACATGTTAAAAATGGCGTTTGTTAAGACGGATTGTTTGCTTTCGACCACAAACTGTTTATTTTTGTAGGCAGATAACATGGTTTAATGTTAATTCTTAATTTATGAAAGAGCGAAAAAAAGACTTCAGATTGTTTGTGCTGGTGCTGTTGCTGGCTGTGACAGCAGCCCAGCAGGCGTGGGCGGCATTTGTCGGCCCCCGCAGCGACTTCCGCGACGAGAGCATCTACTTTGTGATTACCACGCGTTTCTACGACGGCGACCCCGGCAACAATGCCCAGTGTTGGGACGCTGCCGGCGCCAACCACGGTGACCCCTGCTGGCGTGGTGACTTCAAGGGCTTGATCGACAAACTGGACTATATCAAGGCCCTGGGATTTACCGCCGTGTGGGTAACGCCCATTGTCGAGAATGCCTCGGGCCTGGACTACCATGGCTACCATGCCCGCGACTTCAGCCGTGTGGACCACCGCTATGAGAGCGGCGACACGACGTTCCAGACGCTCATCGACGAGGCCCATGCCCGCGGCATGAAGGTGCTGCTCGATGTGGTGCTCAACCACACGGGCAACTTCGGCGAGGAGCACCTGTGCAAACTGTTCACCCGCGACTGGAGCGCCAACCAGTTCAAGGTCAACGAGTGCATGAAGCCCTATACCACCGACTCGGTGGGAGGCCTGCTTCCCACCAACTACAGCAGCCTGCCCTCGGGCCAGCAGTATGACGCGCGCCTGAAGCAGATGAAGAATACCGACAACCAGAACCACGACTCGCACAACCGGTGGCACCACTTCGGCCAGTTCAACTGGGACGACAACACGCGCTGGTGGGCACAGATTGCCGGCGACTGCGTGGACCTGAATACCGAGAACCCCGCTGTGGCCGAGTACCTCATCAACTGCTACGGCTCGTTCATCAAGATGGGCGTGGACGGTTTCCGCATCGACACGGGAGGCCACATCGCGCGCCTGACATTTAATAAGATTTATATCCCGGCTTTCCAAGCCCTGGGCGAGCAGTACCGCAGCAAGCGACTGAACGGGGCCGACTTTTTCATGTGTACCGAGGTGTGCGCCCGTTATCAGGGCAGCGTCACCTATCGCAACCAGCCTGCCTTGTCGCCCTACTTCTACACCTGGGCCGAGAACAAGAACTACAGCTGGAACGACGATCCGGCCTATTGGGATGGTGTGGCCATCTATGAGAGCACCGACCTGAATTCGCTGGCCAACATCGGCTCTTGCCAGCAGATGTATGCCGACAACTGCCACGAGACCAGCAGCGCCATGCCCACGTCGAGCAATGCCGTCCTCGACGGCAACAACTATCACGCCCCCGACGTGAGCCGTGCCTCGGGACTGAACGTCATCGACTTCCCGGTGCATTATTCCTTCCACAACATCTCCAGTGTGTGGAACCTGGCCATCAACGGCGACAAGTACTACAACGATGCGACCTACAACGTGGTCTATGTCGACAGCCATGACTACAGCCCCGGCCCCAACGACAACATCCGCTTCAATGAGGGCACCGACCAGTGGGCCGAGAACCTGTCGCTGATGTTCACGTTCCGCGGCATTCCGTGCCTGTACTACGGCAGCGAGGTGGAGTTCAAGGCGGGCAAGACCATCGACCCGGGTGGCAACGGCCCCCTCAAGGACAGCGGCCGTGCCTACTATGGCGGCTACATCAAGGGCCAGGTGACGGCCGGCGACTTTGGCCTCGCCAGCGGGGCTACGGGCAACCTGGCTGCCACACTCTCCAAGCCCCTGGTCAAGCACCTGCAGCGCCTGAACCGCATCCGTCAGGCTGTGCCCGCCCTGCGCAAGGGGCAGTACAGTACCAGCGGCTGCTCGTCCAGTGGCGGCTATGCCTTCAAGCGCCGTTACACCGATGCCACGACCGACAGCTACGTCCTCGTGACCATCAACGGCCCCGCGACCTTTACGGGCGTGCTCAACGGCACCTACACCGACTGCGTCACTGGCGACGTCAAGACCGTGACCAACGGCACCCTCACCACCACCTCGTGCAGCGGCAAGGGCAATATGCGCATCTATGTGCTCTCGACCAGCCTCACCCCCGCGCCGGGCAAAATCGGCTCCGACGGCCCCTACCTGTACACCAGCAGTCCCAACGCCGGCACCGTGCTGAGTTATGACGGCACCGAGGAGGAACTGTCGAGCAACGACGGTGAGGGCAACGGCTCTACCCCAGTGACCGACCTGGAGCCCTACGAGCCCAGTTGTGAGGAGGACGACATGAGCGTGTTCCTGGAGACGGGCATGAACGTGGGCAGTGTGACCACCTGGGTGTGGAACAGCAGCACCAACTTCACGGGCGGCAACTGGCCGGGCCAGTCCATGACGCTGATGGGCACGACCAGCGACGGCTCGCGCAAAATCTGGAAATGGACCTATGAGGGCACCAACACCGGCGACCCCACGGGCATCATCTTTGTCACCGACGGCACCCAGACCAGCGACCTGACGTTCCGCAACCACGGCTACTACATCGACGGCACCTGGGACCACACCGTGACCAACTACACCTCGCCGGCACCCACCCTGACCATCGATAAGGCCAGCGGCCAGTACGAGGGCAGTGTGACCGTCACCGTGACGGCCAGCGAGAGCGATGCCGTTATCGTTTACACCACCGACGGCACCATGCCCACGCCCAGCAGCCGCCAGGCCGTCGGACAGGTGCAACTCACGTTCACCGACAACACCGTGCTCACGGCAGGCGTGCTCTACGAGGGCAAGGTGCGCAACGTGGTGCAGCGCGAGTACATCTTCCACGGCTTTGTGCCTTACACCGCGACGGTCTATGTCAAGGACCCGACTGTGGCTCCCAACAACTGGAGCAGCGTCTATGTCTACGCCTGGGACGGCACGGGTGGCATCAGTGACAGCTGGCCCGGTGTCCATGTGACGGCAACCAAGGTGGTGCGTGGACAGCGTTTCTATTACCGCACCTTCACTGTTCCCAGCGAGGGCTATAGTTTCAATGTCGTGCTCAGCCAGGGCGACAGCGGCCACCAGAGTGTTGACGTGACGGGCATCAGCAAGGACATCTACCTCGAGATTACCTCCACGACCAACAAATACACCGTTGCCGACATTACCGACCAGTATGCCTTCCTGCTGGGTGACATGGACCGTGATGGCGAGTTGTCAATCAACGATGTGTCGGTGATGATTGATCTGCTCCTGGTCGGAGGTTACACGCCCGATGACCTGCAGGTGGGTGACATCGATGGTGATGGCGAATTGAGCATCTCGGATGTCGTCGCGCTCGTCGATATTCTCATCCAATAAACCCGCAAAATCACAAAAAAAAGGATGATTTGGCATCGCTGAATCATCCTTTTTCTCCACTAAAGTGTTCCGTATGGGCCTATTATGCAGAAAAATACCCGTTTTCACTAATTTTAACGTGAAAATATTTTGCCAGTAACAAAAAGGGCACTAATTTTGCACCCGCAAAACAAGGTAATAATTTTTTTCATAAGGTAAAGATTCAGGAGATTGAAAAGTGACTCGTCGGGAGACGAGTCACTTTGATTTTGTATATGCCTTAATACTTCCTGGTTAAAAAAGGTTCGCGGATGCCAGTATCATAATAATCCGTTTAATCCGCAGGCAAGAACAGTGAGCAGGGAAGCCAAATTAGTTTAATTCGTTAAATTTGTAGTTTTAAGAAAGGACGCGGATGCCAAATTAGTTCTATTTGCGTAATTTGTAGTTTTCTAGAAACCCAAGCGGTTTACAGGATCACGCGGCGCGCGTTGACGGGTTCGTTGACAAACACGCTGGCCAGCGGGGAGAAGTGGTCGGGGTCCTCGGTGGTGAAGTATTCACACGAACCGCCGCGGCTGCAGTGGCGCTCGATTTCGGGATGACGGCGCAGGTAGTCCTCGAGGCTCTCGGCGACAATGGGCCCCTGCTGGACGACGTTCACTCCCTCAGGCATATAGCGGCTGATTTTGTCGATGAGCAGCGGGTAGTGGGTGCACCCCAGGATCACGGTGTCGATGTCATGGCATTCGTCCATGAGCAGGGCGATGTCTTTTTTCACGAAGTAGTCGGCGCCGTCGCCCTCGCTCTCGCGGTTCTCGACCAGCGGAACCCACATGGGGCAGGCGTGGCCGTGGACCTTGTAGTCGGGGTACATCCCTTCAATCTCGATGTTGTAGCTGCGGCTGGCGATGGTGCCGGGCGTGCCGAACACGCCGATGTGGCCCGTGTGCGTCAGTTCACCGACGCGTTCCACCGTGGGGCGCACGACGCCCAGCACGCGGCGCTCGGGGGCCAGGGTGGGGAGGTCTTGCTGCTGGATGGTGCGCAGCGCCTCGGCCGACGCCGTGTTACAGGCCAGGATAATCAGGTGGCAACCCTGGGCGAACAGGTGCTTGACGGCCTGCAGCGTGAACTCATACACCAGCTCGCGGGAGCGCGTGCCGTAGGGGGCGCGTGCGTTGTCGCCGATGAAGAGGTAATCGTACTGCGGCAGACGCTGCCTGATGTCGCGCAGGATGGTCAGCCCGCCAAATCCCGAGTCAAACACGCCGATGGGCGCTTGCTCGATGCCATTGTCATGTGTGATAGTTGCCATGTCGGTTAATTTGTGGCAAAGGTAGTGCATTTTTGCAGATTTTGTGTATCTTTGCAAGTTAAAATGTGATTACAGCCATGATGCAGCCGTTCAAGCCATATAGCCTCAATCTGCAAGGCCGTCTCGTGACCATCGACCGTCCGTGGGTGATGGGCATCATCAACGTCACGCCCGACTCGTTCTACAGCGGCAGCCGCGTCAACGACGAGCAGACGCTGGTGGCTAGGGTGGGGCAGATGCTTGCCGATGGGGCCGACGTCCTGGACATCGGCGCCTGCTCGACAAGGCCGGGTAGCCAGTCGGTGGACGCTCAAGGCGAGATGGAGCGCCTGCAGTGGGCATTGGACATCATCCGCCGCACTGCACCTGGCGTCATCATTTCGGTGGACACCTACCGTGCCGACGTGGCCCGGCGCTGTGTGGAAGAGTGGGGAGCCAACATCATCAACGATATCTCGGGCGGCACGCTCGATGAGGCGATGTTCGACACGGTGGCCAGTCTGCAGGTCCCCTATGTGCTCATGCACACACGTGGCACCCCCGAGACGATGGCATCGATGACCGACTATGACGACGTGGCTGCCGACGTGCTCGAGTGGATGGCGCGCCGCATCGACACCCTGCGACAGATGGGCGTGGCCGATGTCATCGCCGATCCGGGCTTCGGGTTCGCCAAGAATCAGGAGCAGAACTACCGCCTGCTGTCCTGCCTGGATGCCTTCCACGCGCTGGATGCGCCGCTGCTTGTGGGCGTGTCGCGCAAGCGCATGATTTACACGCCGCTGGAGTGCGGCCCCGACGAGGCGCTCAATGGCACCACTGTAGTCAACACCATCGCCCTGCTGCAGGGCGCACACATCCTGCGCGTGCATGACGTCAAGGCCGCTGCCGAGGCGGTGAAAATCACCACCCTGATGCGCCACTCGTCATGCCCCCCGATTAACCAGTAATTAACACCTAGCGAATATAATGGGAAGTTCACTATTCACACTCTTCAGCATCAAGGACCTGATCGACATCCTGCTGGTGGCAACTTTGCTCTTCTACCTCTACAGGACGATGAAGAGCTCCGGGTCCCTCGACATTTTCATCGGCGTGCTGGCGTTTGTCGTCGCCTGGGCCGTGATGTACAAGCTGATGGACATGCGCCTCATCGGCACCATCATGGACAAGTTCATCGACATCGGCCTGTTCATTCTCGTCATCCTCTTCCAGGACGAGATCAAGCGTTTCTTGACCGAGCTGGGGTCAAGGCGGGGACTCAAATTCTTTGAGAAAATCTTCAGGAGCAAGACCGAGGTCGATGACGAGAAGCGGTGGATCATGCCTGTGGTCCATGCCTGCATGAACATGTCCAAGACCAAGACCGGTGCGCTCATCGTCATCGAGCGTGCCATCCCACTCACCGACTATGAACGCACGGGCGACATGATCAAGGCCGACATCAACTCGCGCCTCATCGAGAATATCTTCTTCAAGAACAGCCCCTTGCACGACGGCGCGCTCATCATTGCCGGCAACAAGATCATGAGTGCCGGTTGCATCCTTCCTGTATCGCACGACACCAACATCCCCCGCTATCTGGGACTGCGGCACCGCTCGGCCCAGGGTATCACCGAGGTTACCGATGCCATCGCTGTCATCGTGAGTGAGGAGTCGGGAGGCATTTCCTATGCCTACAAGGGTGCCCTGCACACCCGCCTGAGCACTACCGACCTTGAGAACGCCCTGTCGGCCCTCGTCGCGAAATAATAAGCGGCGGGTGATAGCCACGCCCGTCAGGCGATAGTAATTGTACTTACATCTTACAACTTAAAACTTAAAACTAACCCGTTGGCGGAATTAAGCGAGCGCATACTTGATCCTGCCGATGGGTTTGTCGTTAATCTTGTTAATGTATTGTGAAACAGTAAAGGCGCTCACCTTACTGATAATTCTCGTGAAGAAACCCCGATAGTCTTTGGCGTAGTTGCGCATGATGGGGCACTTCAAGCTGAATGTTCGCACTCTCGAACAGATTGTATTGGATTTCTGCGCTGAGGTATGCCTTGTCTCCGATAACCGTGCAGGAGAAATCGCCACTAAGCGTATCGTGCTATTGGTCACTTGCAGGTGATAATGTGATCAAGCCGCACAGGCATTATTGCTTGACACGGAGCAGGATGGAGGCGTTGACGCACGGGGCTGTAAAGCCGTGTTGGTGAAGATATTATTTGTGTTCTGTTTTCCCAAAAGATGTTCGGTTTCTAACCACTTACTATAATAATGACGCTTTTATTTTTAAACATGAGATAATAATTAAAAAAAAGCGTTAAATTTGCGACTGTTTTTGGAAAAGTCAGCTTTATTTTGGTGGCTTAACTGAAATTTAGCGGGTTGTGAACAGAGTAGAAAATCTGCTGGTAATCAACAACCTGAAAGATTATTTAAGTTCTAGATGTTGCTTGTTGATTAGTGATACTGGAACAGATGGTAAGTAACAAGACATATTTACAAAAATTACTAGTAATAAACGAACCTTTTATTTATGGAAGGTATGAAACTGAAGTCACTATTTTGGGGATGTTTGTTGGTGATGTTTTTGGTATCACCAACAACTCAAGCGCATGCCCAGCGGGTGTTAACACTCGATGAGTGCCGTGCCATGGCTCTGGAGAATAACAAGCAGATGCAGGTGTCACGTGTAAAACAGAGTATTGCCGAGAATCAGCGCAAGTCGGCAAGGACGAAGTACCTGCCGCGGGTGAGTGCCCTCGGAGCATATGAGTACACCAGCCGCGGGATTTCTCTTCTCAACAAGGAGCAGAAAGCACTGCTCAACAACTTGGGCGAAGTGTTTACCTCGGCCATTGAGAATGAGGTGAGCAAGTTGCCTTTAGACCCCGCCAAACTCAAGGAGTTGGCTGAAATGGCCGCCCCCTACGTCAGTGCTACCCAGGGAACAATCGACCACTTGGGGCAATCGCTGAATGAGGCGCTCCAGTCCAATAATCACAATACCTTTGCCGGTGCCATCACGTTGACACAACCCCTCTACATGGGTGGAGCCATCAAAACATTGAACCGCGTTGCCGACATCAAAGAGGAACTGGCCGCCAACACGCTCGAGGCGCGCAGGCAGGCCACACTCTATGACATCGACAATGTCTATTGGCAGGTGGTATCGCTGCGCCACAAGCAGGATCTGGCCGAGTCCTACCTCAACCTGGTCAAGAAACTTGACCACGATGTCGAGAAGATGACCGAAGCCGGCCTGACAACACGCAGCGACAAACTGAGTGTACAGGTACGCGTCAATGAAGCCGAGATGGCTCTTGCCAAAGTCATGGACGGCCTGTCGTTGACCAAGATGCTCCTGTGCCAACTGTGCGGACTGCCGATTGACGAGCCCATCGAGTTAGCCGATGAGAAAGCCGACGAGATTGCTGCACCGGCCGCTATACCCTTGACAACTAACATCGACAACCGCCCCGAGCTACGCTTGCTCCAAAATGCCATTGACCTGACTCATCAAGAGGTCAATCTGCTCAAGGCAGAGAACCGTCCTCAGGTATTATTCAACGGTGGATATGCTGTGACCAACCCCAATGCCTTCAACGGCATCCAGCATCGCTTTGGTGGTTTCTGGCATGTGGGACTGCAAGTGCGCATCCCCATTTGGAATTGGGGTGATGTGAAGCACAAGATTCAGGCGGCCCAAGAGGCGACAACGGTTGCCAACCTCGAACTCGAGGACGCACGCGAGAAGATTGAGCTGCAGGTCAGCCAGAACCGTTTCCGCGTCAGCGAGGCCAACAAGAATCTGGCGCTCGCCAAGTCCAACATCGCTAGTGCCGAGGAGAATCTGCGCATGGCCAAACGCGGCTTTGAGGAGGGCGTAATCACGCCCACGACCGTCATGGAGGCCCAGTCGGCCTGGCTCATGGCACAAACCCAGAAAATTGATGCCGAAATCGAATTACAGCTCAGTAACACCGACCTGCTCAAGGCATTAGGCATCCTGAAATAACCCGTCACTAAATTAAAAACAATCAAACAGTATTATATTATGTCAGCTAAAAGTCAACATACCAATATTTTGCTAGCAGTCCTCGGATTTGCCACCGTGGTCCTCATTGTCGCTCTCATCGGTCACCTGGCCCTGCAACGCGACCCCGAGGAAATCCAGGGCGAAATGGAAGTCGAGGAATACCGTGTGTCGGGTAAAGTGCCGGGACGTATCCTTGCTCTCCTGGCCAAGGAAGGTGACTTTGTACACGCAGGCGACACGCTCGCCATTATCGAGGCTCCCGAGGTGAATGCCAAGATGGTGCAGGCCCAGAGCGCTGCCGACGCCGCAACGGCCATCGCACAGATGACACAGAACGGTGCCCGCAAGGAGCAGATTCAAGCTGCCGCCCAGATCCTGGAGCAGGCAAAGGCCGGTCTTGAAATTGCCGAGAAGTCCTACAATCGCATGAAGAAACTCCATGAGGAGGAAGTCATCAGCGCCCAGAAGTTTGACGAGGCCGAGGCCATGTACAAATCGGCACAGGCACAGGTCAAGACTGCACAGAGCAATTATCAGATGGCCGTGAACGGTGCCCGTGACGAGGAGCGCCGTGCAGCTGCGGCCACCGCAGGTCAGGCCCGTGGTGCCGTGCAGGAGGTGCAAGGCTACGTGCGCGAAACCATTCAGAGGGCCCAGATGGCCGGTGAAGTCACCGACGTCTATCCCAAGGTGGGTGAACTCGTTGGCACCGGCACTCCCATCATGAGCATCGCCATGATGGACGACCAGTGGGCCACGTTCAACATCCGCGAGGACCAATTGAAGGGCATGAAGGTGGGTCAGGAGATCACGGTCAGGATACCCGCTCTCGACATCGAGGCCAAGATGAAGATCACATCGATGAAGGACAAGGGCTCGTTTGCCGTGTGGAAGTCCACTAAGGCCAGCGGCCAGTATGACCAGAAGACCTTCGAGGTGAAGGCTCGTCCTTCCCAGGCGATTGATGGCATCCGTCCGGGCATGTCGGTAATCCTTAAGAATAAGTGAGAAGTTAGGGGTTAGGAGTGATTTTCCCTTATCCTTTAAACTTTAACCTTTAAACAGTGAGCAAGTTGAGAACTTGCGAACATTATGAAGTATATTTCTCAATTCTTCGACATCGTGCTGCGCGAGCTCAACATCATCGTGCGCAAGAACCGTATCTACGGCTTCTGCATGGTGGTGTTCCCCGTGCTGCTGGTGGTGTTTTTCACCACGATGCTCGATGACGGGCTGCCCCAGGACCTGCCCATCGGCGTGGTGGACCATGACAACAGCGCTACCTCGCGCAGTCTCATCCGCAACCTCGATGCCATGCAGAACTCGCGGGTGGTGTATCGCTTTGCATCGGTCACCGAAGCCCGCAACGCCATGCAAGAAGGCAAGGTCTTTGCCTATCTGTACATCCCCGAGGGCACGGCGGCCAAGCTCATGGCAGGTCGACAGCCCGATATCTCGTACTACTACACCATGACGTGTATGACGGCGGGATCGATGGCATCCAAGGACTTGAAAACCATCAGCATGCTGGGCTCTGCGGCAGTGGGCCAAGCGACATTGAGTGCTAAGGGCGCAACTAAGGAACAGATACGCACGGCACTACAGGCCGTGACGATTGACGCACACATGATCGCCAACCCTCAGGGCAGTTACAACTACAGCCTGACCACGGTCTTTGTGCCAGGCATCCTGATGCTTTTCATGGCGCTGCTGTCGGCCTACGCGCTCGGAATGGAGATGAAGTTTGACTCGGGCAAGGAATGGCTCGCCCGCGCTGGCAACAACATCCTCGTGGCCATCCTCGGCAAGTACATCGTCCATGCGCTAGTGTTCCTGCTTGTGATATTCTCCTACCAGTATTATATCTTCAACGTGCTTCACTTCCCGCACTTGGGCGGCGTGTGGAGCATCGTGCGGCTCACCCTCTTGCAGGTCGCTGCCTCGATTGGCTTTGGCATCTTCGCTTTCGGACTTATGCCCTCGCTGCGCATGTCGATGAGTATCAGTTCGCTGTGGATGGTGCTCGGCATCTCGATGTGCGGCTCGGCGTTCCCTGTCGCAGGCATGGATCCCCCATTGCAGGCCATGTCTTGGCTATTCCCTTTGCGCCACTACTGGATGCTCTATCAGGCAACAGTGCTCAACGGCTTCCCCGTCATTGACGTCTGGTTCCATCTCGTGGCACTCGTGGCCTTCACGCTGCTGCCATGGTTCGTACTCCGTAAAGTCAAAATCGCAATGCTCAACTATGTCTATATTCCGTAAACTCAAAGAACATATCACCGACGTGCTATACGTATGGCGTCAGGAGATGAAACAGGTCATCAGGGACGAGGGCGTGCTCATGTTCCTCGTCATCGTGCCGCTGGGCTACCCGTTGCTCTACTCCTGGATCTACAACAACGAGACGCTGCACGAGACACCGGTAGTGGTCGTTGACCAGTCACACTCGGCCCTCTCGCGCCAGTTCATCAACGACTGTGACGCCACCCCTGACGTCGATGTGAAATATTACGCCGCCGATCTCGACGAAGCCCGTGCACTCGTCAGCCGCCAGCTCGCCAAGGGCATCTACCTCATCCCGTCAGACTTCGCCACTTGCATCAACCGTGGAGAGCAGGCGACCGTCAGCGTTTATTGTGACATGTCGCTCATGCTCGCCTACAAGGCCGTTTATCAGACTGCCATGGTCGAGGCGGGACGCCTCAGCGCTGGCCTGAAGATCAAGAAGGCCGGCAACTACACCGATCACGAGAATTCCATCACTGCGCAGCCTCTTATTGCTCACGATGTGGCGATGTTCAACCCATCGGGCGGCTACGGATCCTGCGTCCTGCCCGCAGTGCTCATGCTCCTGCTGCAGCAGGCGTTAGCGCTGGGCATCGGCATGTCGGCGGGTACGGCCCGTGAGCGTAATCGCAACGGCCAACTCATCCCCGACGATGATCCCCACTACCGTGGCGCCTACCGCGTCGCCTGGGGCAAGGCACTCTGTTATGGCATGATCGGTGCCGTGGCAGCCGCCTACCTGTCGATGGCTGTTCCCCGTATGTTCTCATTCCCGCAGCTGGCCGACGGCAAGACGTTGCTGGCAATGTTGCTGCCCTATACGATGGCATGCATCTTCTTCGGCATGACCGTTTCTTGCCTGGTGCGTTACCGTGAGAACGTCATGTTGCTGATGGTCTTTGTCTCGATTCCGTTGCTGTTCCTCTCCGGCGTGTCATGGCCGCAGTCCAGCATCCCCGGTGCATGGCAGGGTGTATCCTGGCTCTTCCCCAGCACCTTTGGTGTACGTGCTTTCATCCGTGTCAACTCCATGGGTGCCTCCGTCAGCCAGATCCTGCCCGAGATCCGCATCCTCTGGATTCAGGCTGCCGCTTATCTGGGCATGGCTTGCATCGTGTATGCTTACCAGAAGCGCCTCGCCCGCAAGCACGTTAAGACCGTAACCAATTCAACCGACCTCATTGAGCCCGATGATCAATAAAACTGTTCACATCTCCTTAGATGCCTGGAGCACAGACTACTATAGGTAGCACCATGCGCTCAGCGACAGAAAGAGTAATCGCAGGGCTTTCTTCAATAAGGTGAAATCACTATATCAAGCATCGCCTATTGACGTTGCACTTGTTAAACGAAATAATGAATTCCAACTTATGAGGCAATTTCTTTTTTATCAATTCTTAGCGATTGGCGCCTTGTTCCTGCTCTCGTCTTGTGAGCACGACGATCCCGTCAGTCCCATCAAGCCGCTTGAGCAGCGCACAGTGTTGCTACTCACCAGCGAAGGCTACATCTATGACCAGTCGGGCCAAAAAATCAAGGAACTACCTAACTGCGAGGAGGCCAACGAAATCATCAGCGATGGTGATGACTACTTCGTGTCGGGCAAAACGACCAAGGAGCGCGTGGGCTATTGGAAAAACGGCAAGTGGAACACCCTGCACGTGGATTTCATCGACGATGTGGAACACTGGACCGATGGCATCGGCAAGTGGGACTACTACATCTTCCTGTTTGACTACCCTAACATCTTGAGGAACAGCGGCATCTTCCCGCTTGAAGACTGCGCTGACTTCCAGCCAGCCGACAAATGCATGTCGGTGACTGAGGGTCGCTGTTATGTGGTGGGAAGGGACCACCCCATGGACGATAACATGTACCAGAATGCGGTGCTCTACAGCGAGAGCAAGGGAAAGTATGTCAAGACCGTCCTTCCCAAGTCACGAGCGGACATCAATGCCGCTGCTTATGCCGTATACGCCTATGACCGCACGCACACGGTGATTGGCGGACGCAATGGCGAGGACCCCTGCCTGTGGATCGATGGACAGCTGCAGATACTTCCGCGCCTCTACGATACTCACGACAGGACTGGCGAAGGCTTGCCTGTGGCCTACGTCAACTCGGTGACTTGCTGCAATGGCCACACCTATGCTGTGGGCAGCGATGTTCAGGAAGACGAAGACCATAACGAGATAGCTATGCTGTGGGTTGATGGGATGCCCTACCATCTGACCTCAGACCAGGAAGGCTTGTATTGGTCTTGGGCTATGGAGGTCATCGGTTATGGAGACGACTGGTATGCGCTCTCCCTGGAGATGTATGATGTGCCAGGCGACCAATACAGCATCAGTATTGTGGTGTGGCTCAATGGAGAGGTCTACCGCAGGTTCCACGGCATCGATATCGTCAACTTTACTGTGCTTTAACTAATTTAATCCTAACTATAAAAGATGAAAACAATGAAAAGAACTATATTTTTACTCGTGTTGGCTTGCATGTGTGGCACTATGTCGGCCCAAATCACCAATATCACCAAGGACAAGCGGCAATTTGATGCCGACAGTGTTATCGAGGAGTTTGACAAACTGCCGTTTTTCGGGCCTTTCAAGGATACCTATTTCACGGTGGGTTTGCCATTGAACGAGAAGCCTAACGAGTATAACAGCGACGTGAAGTTCCAAATCAGTTTCCGCCAGCGCCTGACCAAATCCATCCTTCCTTTCCACAGCCACCTGTTCTTGAGCTACACGCAGAAGGCGATGTGGAACATCTTTGAGGAGTCATTGCCCTTCCACGACCTGAACTTCAACCCCGGCATCGGTCTTCAGAAACTGATTGTCCGTAACGGC
>CADBBK010000049.1 GCA_902792895.1 uncultured Bacteroidales bacterium
AGGAGTGTTGCCACTCCCGCGCTGCCCCTCGACTTGCATGTGTTAAGCCTGTCGCTAGCGTTCATCCTGAGCCAGGATCAAACTCTTCGTTGTTGTATTTCGTTTTGTTCTTTTTCAAGAATTAAATGAAAACGCAACACTCGACCGAGTGTCTCTCCCTGGCCTCTAAAAAAATCAGGTTGAATACGTAT
Organism: uncultured Bacteroidales bacterium; assembly: GCA_902792895.1. Taxonomy (GTDB): domain Bacteria; phylum Bacteroidota; class Bacteroidia; order Bacteroidales; family Muribaculaceae; genus Sodaliphilus. The sequence continues at coordinate 192 of CADBBK010000049.1, forward strand.
CTTACTGCCTGTCGTACATCGTCTTAACTGACTTGGAATCGACGGGGACAACCATTAAATTGTCCCTTGTTCTCTTGTACTACTTGTTGCTGCAAACATGTCAAAGAGCTATCGTTTGACGCCACCGTTGTGGCGAAAAGCGGTGCAAAGGTACTGCCATTTTTGAAACTGGCAAATTTTTTAGCAACTTTTTTTAGTCGAAGTTATTAACAATTTCTCCAAAAATCGCTACAATGCTCTGAAAGCCAAAATGATAAGCAGCAAAAAATTTTTTCAAAAAATTTTGTGAAAATTTGCGTACAGGCAAAAAACAGCAAAAAAACGGCCAGGTGAACGCACCTGGCCGATGGGAGAAAGTTGTGTCAATTGGGTTGCGATTACAGCATCATGCGAAAGACGCGGATGCCGATATTGTTTTTGGAGCGCTCGAGGTACTTGAACAGCGGTTTTGCCTCGAGCATCACCTTACCGCCCGACATCGACGCGTCGAGCAGATAGGGGTCACCCTTCTCGTCGATGATGATGATGCCATTGTGGGAAACATCGAGGCCCTCGGCTTTGGTAACCAGCGAGCAGAAGTCTCCCGAGCGCAGCGCTGCTTTCACAGCCTTGTCATTGAGCCAGGAGCGCTTGAGATAAGGAAAACGGTGGTTGCGCAGCTCAAATCGGCGTATTTTCTCCACCATGGCGCTGTCGTTCTTGAGCTGGCGGTACTGACCGGGGTTGTGCGTCATGTAGTCGATGTTCTTGACCATGAAGTCGGCATGAGGCAGGTCAGGGGTAATCTCGACGAGGTTGCCGCGCACATGGTTGTCAATGATCCACTCGCTGATGTAGTGGATGCGGCTGGAGTAATCCCCCATCTTGCCGCCGCGGTAGCGCACGTTCTCGATGTTGGCGGCATAATCACGCCAGGAGTAGCGCTGGTTGAGCGTGGCACGCGTGAGGGCATAGAGCGACTCGATGAAGGTGAGGCAGTCGAGCTGATGGATGTTGATGGTGAGCAGTTCCTCGTCGGCCTCGAGGGTGTGGGCGACATAGGGGGTGCCCAGCAACTGGCGCGCATAGAACTCGATGAGTGCATTGGCATCGGTAAGGCCGCTCTCGTAGCCTTTCATCAGCAGCCGATTGATGGCGGTGGTGTCGCTGTCGCAGTGGAAACGCATGCGGCTCATGGTGGCTGCCTGAGCCACCTGCTGCGTGGTCTGGCTGCCGGTGCATGCCACCAGCATGATTGCTATACAAAGGAAAAGGTGTTTCATATTGTTGACTGTTTTGTTTTTTCCAGGTACAAAGATAATGCTTTTTTAGATATGTTTTTCGACCAAAGGAGATTTTTCCATGTTCATTATATATATAATATATGTAAACAGGACAGGCGGCCCCAGGCGGGTCGCCTGTCCAGATGAGTGCGTCAGTAATGACGTCAGTTCTGATTCAGCAGCATGTCGATGAGGGCCGACACGTCGCTAATGGCGACACCGTCGCCGTCAATGTCGGCATTGATCATGTTGAACGGCTCGGGATTGTTGCCCAGGAGGTAGTCAACCAGCGTCGAAACGTCGCTGATGCCCACCTCGCCATCGTCGTCCACATCACCGATCAGGACAGCAGGTGCCATCGTCTCGGTGGCGCTGACGAGGTAAAGCTCCCAGTTGCCGCTCACGGGCGAATGTCCGGCATCATCGGGAACGACACCTGCCAGCATGGGTCGGTTGTCGATGGCCCTGACGATGCCCGCCAGCTCGTAGCCGTAGTTCACACGGATTGAGTTCTCGGGAGTGAAGGCGTCCATATCCTCCCAGTAGCCGGCTTTGACGGTTGCCTTGAAAGCACCGGGCAGGTTCTGGCTGTTGACGTCGCCGTCACACTTGGGAACGACCATCACAAAGGTGGAATCGTTAATCTGCTCACGGCAGATCGCCCACTGGATGTTGACAAACTCCTGCGCCTTGGGCTCAACCATGAAGTAGTCGGTCTGCTCCACGAAGTTGGCGGGCAGGAAGGTGTTGGGCACATAGGATGCCTCAACCGTGGGAATGGGATTGACGCGCAGCTCAATCGTGGGATTGTCACGGTTGGTGAGCGTACCGATTACGGTCTGACCCAGCAGCAGGCGGCCCTGGATGTCCTCGGCGTCCGTTCCGACGGGCTCCTTGAGGATGAGCTGAGCCCAGTTGCTCTGGTCATATTCCGCATCGGCGGTCATCTCGGGAACGGGCAGGAACTGCGTGTTGTAGCTGGGATTGACGGCGTCGCCATCGTTGTCCTTTACCCACAGCCACTGGTCCTGGTCATTCATCCACACGCTGGTCAGGTCATTGGCGATGACATATTCCTTGCCCACCTCGCCCTTGCTGACGATGTCGGCCAGTGTCATCACGTTGCTGTTGACAACGCCCACGAGTCCACCGGCATTGTAGTAACCGCCGTTGACAAAGTCGAAGTTGGCCGTCTGCGTCGATTGGTTGCCATTGTCGCTGAAGATGACGTTGGCGGGCATCTCGGTGATGTCGCCCTTGTACACCCAACGATAGATGAGGTTACCGTTAGGCGCCACTCCGACGGGAGCACCCATCGATTCGCCAGGCCAGCTGCTGCCGGTGTAGATGGCGGTCTGGTTGGTAGCCCACACGTAGGGATCGGCATAGTGTGAATTGCTCTCGAAGTAGCAGTAGAACACATCCTCGCCCATGTCGGTAGCGCACGACGGCAGGTCGGTCTCGACGCGCGTGTAACCCGTGCCGCCGTCATAGGTGAAGTAGTGGTCGCCAGGCGTGAGGCCCTCGATGGTCCCGGTCTGGGCGCCGTAACCGTTGTTGAAGATGACATTGAGCGACGGCACATCCTGCGAGTAGTGGTACCAGCCCTCCTCGTTCTTTTCGGTCAGCTTGGTGCCCGGCCAAGCCACGGGAGCGACAATCTCGCCCGAAATCTCCTGCCATGCGTAGATGTAGGGATCGTTGTCGGCCTTGACGTAGATGTTCACCGCACTGTTTCCGTTGACGAAATAGGTGCGGGCCACCTGGTTGATGACAGCGCCATTGCTGAGGATACCGGCCCTGAGGACATGGCTGCCGTTGGTGTCAAACGTCACCGTGCCCTGATAGGTGGTCACCTGTCGGCCATTGGTCGGCGAGGGCTCGCTGCCGTCGGTGGTATAGACGATCACCGCATTGCTGTTGCTGGCCGTGAGGCGAGGCGAAATCGCATGGTCATACTCGCCGCTGGCCAGGTCGATGGAAACGATGGGGTTGTTGAGCGCCTGGGTGTAGGTCGCCGTCAGGTCGTAGGCCACACCGTCAGCGAAGCTGTAGAACACGTCACGGGTAATGCCGTTGATGTCGGCCGTCTTGGACTGGTCGTTGCCATAACTCAGGATGAAGTTGATGCGGCTGGCATTGAAGGCAGCATGCAGCCAGGTCACGCCACCGATAACGACACGGTTGTCATAGCTATACTGCCATCCGGGGAACGAGCCGGTCATGCTGTTGCCCTCGTCGTCAAAGGCGTAAATCCACGGCAGATTGCCGCCGTCATACTTCACATAGACCATGATGTTCTCGTCGTCGGCAGTGTTGCCCACCACATAGTTGCGCGTGACGATGCTGTTAGCGCGCACCTCACCGTTGGCCAGTACACCCACCTTGAGCGTTGTCGTGTGGTCAAACGTGAAGTCAAGGCCCGCAACGTCGGTAATCTGCTTGCTGTAGGCATTGGGCTCTCGGCCGTCGGTCGTATAGACCAGCACGGTACCCTCGGTCGACGGCTTCACGTTCACGGCAACCGGAGCATTGTAGGTGCCGCTGTTGCGGTCGATGACAGGATAGCCATACACCAGGTCCTGCTTGACGTTGGTGTCCACCTCGTCGGCCAGCGCTGCGGTGATGCTCAGGCGGCAGGTGCTCTGGGTATTGACCCACACCTCGGTAAAGCCCTCGGGCACTCCGCTGCCCACGGCGTCGCTGCCCAGCTGCAGGTACAGCTCGCCCTTCTCGCCCGTCACACGCCACGAGATGCCGTTGTTACCCGTCTCCACGGGATCCCACACGGTGCTCTCGTTGGTGATGCCGGCAGTGCGGCGCGCCTTCACAAAGCGGGTGATGAGGTCATGCCACACGGGGTGCATGAAGTGGGGATAGAACAGGCACGGCGTGCCAGGCATGGCCAGGATAAAGCAGTTGGCCTCGACAATCTGGTTGTTGACGCGGTGCATATAGTTGCTGTTGCTGGCGTCGGTCGGCAGGTCCTTGAACGTGTCGTGGTTGTCGATAAACGTCACGGCATAGCGCCTGAAGCGGTAGTCCCAGATGAGGCCGTCGTTCTTCAGCAGGCGGAAACTGTTTCCGCTCAGGTCATTGAAGGCCTGACGGATCTGCTCCTGCAGGGGGAAGTCAAAGGCCGCGCTCTGGAAACCGCCCTCGTCATACACACCCTTGATCCAATCGGTGATATCGCCGGCAGTGCCCCAGAACTCACCCACCGAGAACGTGGGCCTTACCGTCGTGTTGTAGTAAGCGAAATGCTTGGGCTCAAAGCCGCGTGCATAGTCGTAGCGGAAACCGATGTATCCCAGCTCGTCCTTGAGGTAGCTCAGGTAGGTGATGATCTTCTGCTGCGTGGCGGGGTTGTGGTGGTCAATGTCACGGGCCCAGGGTCCCTTGCCGGCATCGCCACCGCAGTCGGTATTGCCGCTGCCCATACCGCACTCATCGTCCCAGCAGATGTCCTTGCACTTGCCGTTCTCGTCCCAGTCCCAGCGGATGCTGTAGGTCCGGCCCGTCGTGGGACCGACGACATCGACCTCGTCCACGAAGTCGTAGGCAAACTGCACGCCTTCATCCCATGTGCTCAGGCCGCCCTTGTGGTTGGCCACCACATCCTCCATGGCTCCCGTGCCGGCCGCCTTGTAGGCGCTGATGAGGTTGATGAGTTCGGTCTCGGTGCCAAAGTAGCTCTTGGGTGTCCATGTCCTGCCGTTAACCTCATAAGTCTCACCCCGGTTATGGTCCAGGTAGAACACGGGCACAAAGCCCATGCAGTCAGGGTTGTTGATGATGTCACCGTAGTGGGTGCACACCCATGTGCCGTTGTGGCCGGCACGCCAGGCTTCGGGCTCGGTGGTGAACACGCTCTGGTCCGAGCACACTGTCGCGCCGCTCTGGGGCAGCCACAGCAGGTCGATGAAGGGAGCGATGTTGTCCTTCTGGTTCAGCAACTCGACCCAGTTGGTGACAGGGACATACCACTGGTCGTCCTCGCCCCACCCTGCCCCATACATGGTGGCCATGGTCTGGTTGTTCATACCTTCGGCAGGGCGGAAACTATCCCAAAAGAAGCCCTGCAGCATCACGCCGCCGTAGTCGGCAGGCCAACCCTGCGAGAACAGCGATAATGGCGCCAGAAGCGCCGCAACAAACAAAAGTAATGTCTTTTTCATAAACCTAAACAATTATTAGTTGGTTAATACAATCTATCGGTACTCAGTGACTCCCGATGGAGATCGTCAGGAGACCGCAAATATAACAAATAATTGCAACCAATCATCATTTTGATGAGAAAATATTGAACGAAATAAACTATTTATGACTTCAGATGTCAAAAAAAAGCGTAACTTAGCGCTTTGAAAGGAAATGAAGATGATGAAACGATTGTTCATTCTATCGATGGCCGTGCTGCTCACGGCCGGATGTCTGTGGGCCAAGGACGACGAGGTCATCGTCACCCGCCAGCTGACCACGGGCCAGCGCAACAGCCTGCCCGAAAAGACCATCACCGTGGAAATGAAGCGGTTAACGCCCGCCAAGAAGGCCACAGCAGGCCTCATCGACGCCATCACCCAGGTGATGGACACCATCGCCAGCGAGGACTACATGAACCGCACCTTCGTGCTGCTGATTGAGCCCAAGGACGGCGGCGAAATCGCCATCGCGATGCACAGCGACGACATCCTCACGCGCGGCAAGAACCTGCAGGACATCTACTACGGCGACCTCGAGCACGGCCGCTACCACTTCGTGGTGCTCACGGGCAAGGACAACGCCGGGCTGCTGGAGCAGACCTACAAGCGCCAGGGCAAGGTGAAGTTCGTACAGGAGTTTGAGTTCGTCGATTTCAAGACGCCCAACTACCCCACCAACGTCATCGCGCGCTGGTCGCCCGACAAGGGCCTCGAGTGGCTCACCGTCAACATCAACGAGGAGCCATAGCGGGCCGATAAGCAAGAACACATTATAACATTAACAGCATACAACGATGAACGAGGACCTTAAAAACAACCAGAATTATGTGATAGCCATCGGACGCCAGTTCGGCAGCGGTGGCCGTGAGGTGGGACAGCGCGTGGCCCAGTTGCTCGGCATCAACTACTTTGACAAGCAGCTGCTGCTCGAGGCGTCGAGGGTGAGCGGCATCCAGGCCGAGATGTTTGAAGCCGCCGACGAGCGCACCCCCAAGTTCTTCCCAAGCCTGTGGCCGCTGAACCTGGCCATGGCCGGCTCGACCTTCCTGAGCGAGGCCGCGACGAGCGACGACAACATCTACAAGGCCCAGTGCCAAGTGATGAAGGACCTGGTGGACCGCAAGTCGTGCGTCATCGTGGGCCGCACGGCCGACTACGTGCTGCGCGACTACTGCCCCGTCATCAGCGTGTTCCTGCATGCCCCCATCGACAACCGTGTGGCACGCATCATCGAGCGCGGTGACTGCGACACGCGCGAGGCTGCCGAGAAACGCAGCGACAAGATGAACAAGCTGCGCGCCGAGTACTACAACTTCTACACCGACAAGTTCTGGGGCCACGCCGAGAGCTACGACCTGTCGATCGACTCCAGCCTGCTCGGCATCGAGGGCACAGCCCAACTCATCGTCGAGTTCGTCAAGCGCCGCCTGGGATAGACGAACTTTCAGCTCAACGATGCCAAATAAACGTATTTGCAATATTTGATAAATTCGTAAAATTGGCTTCGCCGAGCTAAAGGTTCGCATTAGCCCCGCAGGGTTTGCGGCTGGCAGTTATATCACAGCCATACAATAAGCACAAATCTTTGAAATCCAGATTTTTGTGCTTATTGCAGCAAAATGAATTCAATTACACAACTCAATAAAAAACTAGACAACTATGACAAAGAAACTCATGATTCTGTTGCTGGCGGTGCTCGCAGGTTTGAGCGCCAGCGCGCAAGTGCAATTCGGGGCCAAGGCAGGTTTTGACTTGACCAACTTCTGGGGTAAGGACAAGGGACACGCCATGGCATTCAATTACCAGGCCGGTTTGTTGATGGAGGTGAAATTTAGCAGCGCATTCGCCGTTGCGCCCGAGGTGGTGTTCGCCTCACAAGGCAGCGGTAAAATGTCGCTGATCGAGGCTGGTTGGGTCGGAGACATACCCACCTCGTCAACAGCCAAGATTTCATATCAGACCAACTACATCAACGTGCCCTTGATGCTCAAGTTCTATGCCACGCCGGACTTCAGCATCGATTTGGGTCCTCAAGTCGGCTTCAACGTGTACAGCAAATACTCCATCAGCGGCAAGGATGCCATCGACAAAGACGCACACAACATGAAAGACTCCACCAAGGCCGTTGACTTCGGAGTGGGTCTGGGAGGCACCTACAGCCTGACGGATAACACCTTTATTCAGGCGCGCTACACCCTCGGCCTGACCAAGGTATTCAAATATGACCGCTGCAAGAACAGCAACATCCAGATTGCCTTCGGCATGAAGTTCTGACACCCGCGAACAAGGGTAACCAAGCCGCACACAACCGTCTGTAAAAAGGGGCTATTCTCTTATTCACCAGTCTCACAAATGGGGTGAAATCCGAGTGGATTTTACCCCATTTGTCATGGTTTATTCCAATGTGGCCACCCCAAAAGCACCCGTTTGGGGGTTGTGGGTGTGGGTTTTGATGGGTAATTTTGTCGCGCGATTAAAAAAAATCCGTTTGGGGTTTAAAAAATCGGTTTCTGTGTGTATATAGAATGTATGACAGACAGAGAAAGACATATCGAGGGGCTGTTCAGGCAACATTACAGTGCGATGCATCGGCTGGCTTACCTGCTGTTGCACGACGATGACGACAGTAAGGACGTTGTGCACGACGTCTTTGCCAAGTTGCTTGTGGAACAAACGGAACTGCGTGAAACGACCGTCCTGCCTTATCTGTTGTCATGCGTGCGCAACCAGTGCCTGAACGTGATGCGTGACCGCCGGCTGCATGCCCAGCTGCAGCAGTACCTCATTCCCGACACGGTAGCGGAACAGACATCGCCCGAGGACCTTGAGCGCGAAATTGCAGTGCTTAGCAAGGGCATCGATGCTCTGGTGCCGCCTGTGTACCGAGAGGTGATACGCCTGCATTTCCATGAGGGGGTGGCCTTGACCGAGGTCGCTCGCCGTCTGGGCGTGAGCCATACCACCATCTACAAGCACCTGCACAGCGCACTCCGTCAATTACGTCAAACGCTTAAAGACTATTGAGCAATGAACAAGACCGATTTACTATTCCAGATGTTGGAGCAACCCGAGCGTTACAGCGAGGCACAATGGCAAGAGATCCTTGCCGATGACGAGTGCCGTGAACTTTATACCCTGATGGCGAAAGTCAAGAGCACCGCCGATGCCGAATGGCAACGTCTGGCCCAGTCGCAACGTCCTCGCGCCACCATCATCCCCTTGTGGCGCAAAGTAGCAGCGACCGCCGCCATCGCTTTGGTTCTCTTTGGAGTTTCCTATGCTGCCGTCAAGACCGGTTTCTTCGGCCTGCAAAAGCAGACTACCGAGGAGGCCGCAACTGTCAAGCCTGAAGCCCCTGCCGTCACTACCGATGCGACTCCAGAGGCCATTGAGCAAGCGACCGATACGCTAACAGCCATGGCCGAGCCCCGGCTCTATGACAACGTACCGCTGGAGCAGATGCTGGCCGAACTCGCTGCCTATTACCATGTTGACGTGGAATACCGCACCGACGATGTGCGCTCGTTGCGTCTCTATTATGAGTGGGAGCCGGACTATTCTCTCGACATGGTCGTGGACATGCTGTCCCACTTCGAGTCACTCAGCATCTCTCGTGAGGGCAACAAACTCATTGTTGAATCAGCACAGGAGGGCAAGTAATGAAGAGACTATTTACCATGATACTATTGCTGTGCTCCTTGTTTATCTACAACGAACTGGAGGACTTCACTGTTACCACCAGTGTCAAGAACAAACCTGTTCCTGATGCCATTCGCCAGATCATCGGTTTCTATCCCATCCAGATGATCCTGGGTGATAACAACGATATCTATGTGGAGTGCATGCAAAAGACCGAGCACCGCCTCAAGGGTCTGGTGGTTGACGAGAACAACTTGCCGTTGCCTTACGCCAACGTCACCTTGCTCAGCCCCGCCGACTCATCGATGGTGGGCGGCGGTGTGACCAACGAGAGTGGCCGCTTCGTCATACCCAACGACCACGGCAAAGTCATCGCCCGTATCACCTACGTCGGCTATAAGACCGAGTATCGACTATGCAGCCGTGACAACGTGGGCACCATCAAAATGCAACCCGACCAGTTCGCGCTCAGCGGTGTTACCATCAAAGGCTCAAGAATCCACCACGATGCCACTGGGTACACAATAAACCTCCGTTCATCAGATATTGCCAAAGGCAAGCAGGCATCTGATATGCTGGCTTTTCTTCCAGGCGTCAGCAAACACGAAGGCAGCTATTCAATCAATGGTTTGACGGTAAGTGAAATCTATGTGGATGGAGTAAAACTCCCATCTATAGATGAACTCAAGAACATCCCTGCGGACATGATAGATAAAGTGAAGGTTAAATATTTCGCGGGAGTCAATCAAGATGCTGCAAATGCAGGAGGAACTATTGAGATCACATTACGCAAACCTTCAGAGGGCAGCTATTACGGATCATTGTGGGGTGGTGCTGAATATCAACCTTCATACGGTTTCAGAGATGAGAATCTTGGTGCTTTAATTTACTATCGGTACAAAAACCTGAGCATCTATGATAACCTCTCATTGTCTTTATACCAGCCACAAGAGACTGCAAAGCAGTCAATCTGGGATCAGGCTGAGGATTTGCTTACAGAAATCGATGAAGAAGTAAAATTCAAGTGGCAAACTTTCAGTAACCGTTTGAGTCTTACCCACAACATCAACGATAAGAGCTATTTGGGAGGAAGTTACTACATCTCGACCAACAAGGCCAAGGGCACTACTTTGGACAAGGACGCGACCGGTCTGTCCAGTGTAGAAGGCAGAAGCAGTTATCTTTTTCAGGAAGCGACATTAAAGTACAATTCGTCGTCCCTTAGCCAACGTGGAACGACATTGGAT
>CADBBK010000050.1 GCA_902792895.1 uncultured Bacteroidales bacterium
GCGGTGGTACCGAGTACTTCTACATGGACGACGCCAACGTGACCGAGAACCTCGGTGGCACCGTTCAGCTCAACGTGAAGGCCCACTTCGAGGCTTCCGTTAGCGCTTGGCAGGTAGACTTCGGTATGTACAACGAGAACGGCGAGTTCATTTCCAACGTGCTCCCCGGTGGCCTGACCGTTAAGACTGCTGCTAAGGGCAGCGACCTGACTCTGACCTACACCGACGACGCCGGTGACGAGGGTACTGTAAGCCCCTCGCTGCAGAAAGGTCAGGACAACACCCGCTTCATCGTAGCCCAGATGGAAGGTAACTACTGGGATCCCGATGGTGACGGCGAGTTTGAGCTCCAGGGTGTTGCCAAGTGGGGTCCTGGCGAGTATGAGCAGATGTGGAAGATGACCTTCAACATCCCCGCCGACTTCACTGGTGGCGAGATCGCTATCCAGACCCGTCCGACCTCTGGCTTCGACAACAATCCCGAGGTAACCACCACCGCTGGTGAGAAGGCTTGGTACAAGTTCAACCTGACCGTTGATGGCGCTCCCATGGAGCAGACCGAGAAGCCCGTGATCACCAGCGAGGAGACCGAGGAAGGCGTTGTTGTTACCGCTACCGGTAATGGCCACATCTGCCTGTACTGGGACGATGTTCTCCAGGCTGAGGGCGAAGGGGTTGCTACCTGGACCATTCCTTACGGTGACGATCCCGAAGGTGAGGAGTATGGTGTAAGCGCTACCGCTCAGGAGGAAGGCAAGGAAGTCAGCGAGTATGCTCTGGCTACCATCTTCGTTCCCGGCAAGCCAAGTTCCGAGCAGACTCAGACCCCCAGCGGCAGCTATCAGGTAGTCCACGGTAAGCTCGAAGTTATTGTTACCATTACCCCGTATGAAGGTGACGTCTTCTACCGCATCATCCACACTGCTCCTGATGGCACCATTACCGAGAGCGACTGGATGCCCTACGTTGACGCATTCTCGCTTTATGAGGATGGCCGCTATCGTGTTGAATTCTATGCTGTTGCCGAGGGCAAGCTGCCTAGCGAAATTGGTGTGCTGGTATTCACCATTAGCCCGATGGCCGGCATTGAGGAGATGACTACTGACAAATCTGTTGCCAGCGTGCGCTACTTCAACATGGCAGGCCAAGAGATGCAGCTACCCAACGGCATGACCATCATTGTCACCACCTATACCGACGGCACCTCCAGCGCCATCAAGGTTATGAAGTGATTCCAGCTATTAGCCTTTAGCAATTAGTGAAGCGTGTCACAGGTCGGGCGGCCCACAGGTTGCCCGACTTTTTTGTAGCACCATCAGGACAGCATCAAAATGATGGATAAAATCCAACACGTTGCTTTCGGTCTCGGAAAAGCTCAAAAAAAATTTTGGCTTTTTGCTCGACTTTTCGTACGTTGGCTGGCGCCGAAGTTACTCCGTCTCGGAAAAGCTCAAAAAAAATTTTTGGCTTTTCGCTCGACTTTTCGTAACTTTGCACGTTTTTAAGCGATTATAAATCTATTCAGCACTATGAATATATCCTATAAATGGCTCAAACGCTATATTGATACCGACCTGACACCTGAGAAGGTGGCCGAGGCACTGACCTCGCTGGGTCTGGAAGTGGGAGCAGTAGAACAAGTCGAAACCATCAAGGGCGGTCTGCGTGGACTCGTTGTGGGACAAGTAGTTACCTGCATCGATCACCCCAATAGCGACCACCTGCACATCACCACCGTTGACCTGGGTGACGGCAATGAACCGGTGCAGATTGTGTGCGGCGCACCCAACGTGGCCGCCGGTCAGAAGGTCATCGTCGCCACGCTGGGCACCAAGCTCTATGACGGCGACAAGGAGTTCACCATCAAGCGCAGCAAGATGCGCGGCGAGGAGTCGCTGGGCATGATCTGTGCCGAGGACGAGATCGGCGTGGGCACAAGCCACGACGGCATCATCGTCCTGCCCGAGAGCGCCGTGGTGGGTACCCCGGCAGCCGACTACTACGGCATCGAGGATGACTACCTCATCGAGGTGGACCTGACGCCCAACCGCATCGACGGCGGCTCGCACTATGGCGTGGCACGCGACCTGGCAGCATGGATGCACCGTCATGGCATGGCCGTGAACCTGCACCTGCCCAGCGTTGACGAGTTTGCCATCGACCGCAACGACGGCGGCATTCCCGTCACCGTCGAGAACGCTGAGGCCTGCCCGCGCTATGCCGGGTTGACCGTGCGCGGCGTCAAGGTCCAGGAGAGCCCCAAGTGGCTCAAGGACCTGCTGCTCGCCGTGGGCCAGCGTCCCATCAACAACATTGTCGACATCACCAACTACATCCTGCTGGGCACTGGCCAGCCGATGCACTGCTTTGACCTGAGCAAGGTCAAGGGCGACCGCATCGTGGTCAAGACCGTCGCTGCAGGCACCAAGTTTGTCACCCTGGACGGCGTGGAGCGCACGCTCACCGACCGCGACCTGATGATCTGCAACGGCGAGGAGCCGATGTGCATCGGTGGCGTGTTCGGCGGTCTGGACTCGGGCGTGACCGAGGGCACTACCGACGTGTTCCTGGAGTCGGCCTACTTCCACCCCACGTGGATCCGCAAGACGGCACGCCGCTTCGGCCTCAACACCGATGCGTCGTTCCGCTTCGAGCGCGGTATCGACCCCAACCAGGTCATCTACAACCTCAAGCTGGCCGCCATGCTCGTCAAGGAGCTGGCCGGTGGCGAAATCTGTGGCGACATCGTCGATGTCAAGGCACATGACTTCCCCGGTTTCCCCGTCGAGCTGCACTACGACTACGTGAAGCGCCTCATCGGCAAGGAGATTCCCCATGACGTAATCCGCGACATCGTCCAGAGCCTGGAGATGGAAATTACCGCCGAGGATGACGAGAAACTCAACCTCGTCGTGCCCACCTACCGCGTGGACGTGCGTCGTCCGTGCGACGTGGTGGAGGACATCCTGCGCGTGTATGGCTATAACAACGTCGAGTTCACCAGCGAGGTGCACAGCAGCCTCTCGAACAAGACCGACGTGGATTTCCGCGACGATATGCAGGAGACCGTGAGCAACCAGCTCACCAGCGTGGGCTACCACGAGATCATGAACAACTCGCTCACCGTGGGAGCCTACTACGAGGGCCTGACGACCTATCCCGCCGAGCTGTGCGTGCGCATCATGAATCCGCTGAGCAGCGACCTGAACGTCATGCGCCAGACGCTGCTGTTCGGTGGTCTGGAGAGCATCGCACGCAACATCAACCACAAGAACCCCAACCTGCGACTCTATGAGTTCGGCAACGTCTATAGCCACGACGGCAGCATCAGCCAAGAGGAGAAGGCCCTCGCTCCCTACAGCGAGAGCACCCAGATGGCCATGTGGCTCACCGGCAACAACCACGACGAGTCGTGGGCCGACAAGGTGAGGGCTCTGAACGTGTATGACCTCAAGGCCGACCTCGAGAACGTGCTCGCCAACATGGGCATTGATCTGCGCGACCTGGTCATCGAGCAGCACGAGGACGAGATCATGAACCCCGCCCTGCGCTACAGCAACCGCGGCGGCAAGACCATTGCCGTGATGGGTGTCGTGGACGAGGCATTGGCCAAACGCTTCGACGTGGACCAGCCCGTCTATTATGCCCAGGTGAACTGGAACCTGGCCTGCAAACTCGCGATGAAGAAGGACATCAAGTACAGCGACCTGCCCAAGACGCTCCCCCTGCGCCGCGACCTGGCGCTGCTGGTGGACCGCTCGGTGACCTACGACGACATCCGCCGCGTGGTCGAGGGCTGCGAGAAGAAGCTGCTACGGTCCATGACGCTGTTCGACGTGTACGAGAGCAACAAGCTGGCGGCAGGCAAGAAGTCCTATGCCATCAGCATGATTCTGCAAGACAACGAGAAGACGCTCAACGACAAGCAGATCGACGCCATCATGAGCAAGATCATCAAGAGTCTGGAAACGCAGCTCGGTGCACAGCTCAGATAAGCTGTTAGCTATTAGCATTCAAGAAGAAACTCACAACTTAAAAAACTTATATAAACAATGGGAAGAGCTTTTGAATACCGCAAAGCAAGAAAGATGAAACGCTGGGGCAGCATGTCCCGCACGTTTACCAGAATCGGCAAGGAAATCACCATCGCCGTTAAGGCCGGTGGTCCCGACCCCGAAGGCAACTCACGCCTGCGCGCCCTCATCGCCAACGCCAAGACGGCTAACATGCCCAAGGAGAACATCGAGCGCGCCATCAAGCGTGCCAGCGAGAAGGATGCCGGCGACTACAAGGAGGTGATTTACGAGGGATTCGGCCCCCACGGCATCGCCGTACTGGTCGAGACCGCTACCGACAACACCACCCGCACCGTGGCCAACCTGCGCAACTACTTCAACAAGAAGGGCGGTTCGCTGGGTAACTCGGGCAGCGTAGCCTTCATGTTCAGCCACAAGTGCTACTTCCATGTCGCCCCCAAGGACGGCATCGATCCCGATGAGCTCGAGCTGGAGCTGATCGACTGCGGCGCCGAGGAGTTTGCCATCGACGAGGAAGAGATGCTCGTGTCGGGTGACTTCGCCTCCAACGGCGACATCATGAAGTACCTCGAGGACAACGGCTTCGAAATCAAGAGCAGCGAGTTTGTCTACGAGCCCGCCGACTACAAGGAGCTTGGTGATGCCGAGCGTGCCGAGGTCGAGGCCCTCATCGAGGCCCTCGAGGAGGATGACGACGTGCAGAACGTCTTCACCACCATGGCCGAGGCTGAAGGCGGCGACGAGGAGTAACCCCTCACCTCGCTTACTACAACAAAATAAGGCAACCTCTTGTTAAAGAAGTTGCCTTAACTATTTCACGCGCCCCTCGCTAGATAATGTTTAAAGCGTAAAGGCCACCTAAAGCCCAATACCTAAAGCCTATTAGCTAAAGCCTAATATACAATCGACGACGATGTTGATGTCGGCGACAGTCACCTCGCCATCGCCATTCACGTCAGCGCGTCCATCATAGATGTCGGTGGCTCCCAAGATGACATTGATGATACAATTCACGTCGGCGACAGTCACCTCGCCATCGCCATTCACGTCAGCATGCTGTTTACCAACTTTCCTGGTAAAATAGCCGGGATTACTCGGGCCGCCATCAATGTGGGCACGGGCTGCGTCAACAAAGGACGCATCATAAGTGGTACCTTGGCCACCGACCAGATGGGTGCAATCGTAAAACATTCTGTAGGAATAAGTCACTGAACTTGTAGACCAGCCTTTTCCAGCATAGATTGTTTCCAGATCACTGCAGCCCTGGAACATCGTCCCCATGAATTTCACTTTCCCGGTGTTAAAGCCACTCAGGTCTAGGGTGGTCAACGATGAGCAGCCATCGAACATGGCTGTCGTTGATGTCACATTCTCGGTGTTGAAGCTACTCAGGTCAAGGCTGGTCAATGATGAGCAACCGCTGAACATGCGATACATTTCCGTCACCGCTGAAGTGTTCAAGCCACTCAGGTCTAAGGTGGTCAACGATGAACAGCCATTGAACAGGCCAAACATGCTTTTCACTTTCGAGGTGTTCAAAGCACTCACGTCAAGGCTAGTCAAGGATTCGCAGCCTGAGAACATATCTTCCATGTTGGTCACATTCTCGGTGTTGAAACTACTCACGTCAAGGGTGGTCAACGATGAACAGTCATCGAACAGGCTATACATGGTTTTCACATTCGAGGTGTTCCAACCACTCACATCAAGACTGGTCAAAGATTTGCAGCCAGAGAATAGGCCACTCATATTTGTCACTTTCTCGGTGTTGAAGCCACTCACGTCAAGGCTGGTCAATAATTTGCAGCTTGTGAACAGGCCACTCATGTTTGTCACTTTCTCGGTGTTGAAGCTACTCACATCAAGGTTTGTCAAAGAACCGCAGCACCAGAACATGTTTTTCATATTTGTCACATTCGAGGTGTTAAAGCCACTCACGTCAAGGCTAGTCAAGGATTCGCAATCATAGAACATGTATTCCATACTTGTCACCTCCGAGGTATTAAAACCACTCACGTCAAGGGTGGTTAACGACATGCAGCTTGAGAACAAGTATGACATATCGGTCACGTTCGACGTGTTAAAGCCACTCACGTCAAGGCTGGTTAAAGACACGCAGCCTGAGAACATGTCTGACATGTCAGTCACGTTCGACGTGTTGAAACCACTCACGTCAAGGGTGGTTAATGATTTGCAATCACAGAACATGCCCATCATGTTGGTCACGTTCGACGTGTTGAAACCACTCACGTCAAGGGTGGTTAATGATTTGCAATCACAGAACATGCCCATCATGTTGGTCACGTTCGACGTATTGAAGCCACTCACGTCAAGGGCGCTCAATAATCTGCAGTCATTGAACATGCATCGCATGTCGGTCACTGAGTCGGTATTCAAATAATTGATTCCAGTAATGGAGACAAGCCTTTCCATCTGGCGAAACCAACTGTTAGTCGATGTGGGACGGGCCGCAGCAAATGAGCTGTCGAACACCACATGGACAACTTTGCCACGCTTCTCATACCATTCGGGGGCATTATCCCCCGTATTCAACGAATAGTAAGTGCCCTGGTGGGGGCAATGCAGGCTATCGCAATAGAATGTGAGCGTCACTTCGTCGAGGGACAGCACAGCATAGGCTTCAGAAGTGGCCGTGGAACTCTTGGCCGAGAGATAGCCCGGATCGCTTGGTCCGCCGTCGATATGGGCACGAGTGGCATCCACATGATAACCATCATAAGTTGTGCCTTGGCCACCGACAAGACGGGTACAGGCACTAAACATATTGGAGGAATAAGTCACGGCATTTGTCGACCAGCCATCGCCGGCATAGATTGTTTCCAGGTTACTGCAGGCTTGGAACATCATTATCATGTCTTCCACATTCCCGGTATTGAAGCTACTCAGGTCGAGAGCAGTCAACGATTCACAGTAATTGAACATGCCGTGAGTGCGCGTCACATTCGAGGTGTTGAAGCCCCTCAAGTCAAGGGAAGTCAAGGATATGCACTCATAGAACATGTTATACATGTCTCTCACATTCTGGGTGTTGAAGCTTCTCAGGTCAAGGGCAGTCAAAGCATAGCAACCAAAGAACATGTATGCCATGTCGGTCACCGAACTGGTATTCAAATATTGGATTCCACTGATGGAGGCAAGGTCATACATACCGCGAAACCAACTGTGAGTCGATGTGGGCTGGACTTCTGCAAACGAGGGGTCAAACACCACCTGGGTAACTTTGCCACAGTTCCCATACCAATCGGGATCATTATCACCAGTATTCAACGAATAGGATGTGCCCGGGCGGGTACTGCTCAGGTCATCATAGTAGAACGTCAGCCTCGTTTCGTCGGGGGATAGCACGGCATAGGCAACAGCATCAGGCGAGGGGCTCTTGCCGGAGAGATAGCCCGGATAGCTTGGTCCGCCGTCGATGTGGGCGTAGGTTACATCCACATGGTTGGCATCATAAACCGTACCTTGCCCGCCGACAAGATTGGTGCAACCCAAAAACATACGGTAGGAACTTGAAGGGCCCATCACTGAATCAGTACTCCAACCATAGCCGACATATATGGTTTCCAGATGATTGGAGTAAAAGAACATCCTCTCCATTCTTGTTACATTCCTGGTGTCGAAACGACTCAAGTCAAGGGATGTCAAGGATTCGCAATAAGCGAACATGCCGTACATGTCCCTCACTCTTTCTGTGTTAAAGCTGTTCAAGTCAAGAGATTCCAGAGATTTGCAGTTATTGAACATGACTTGCATGTCTATCACATTCCCGGTATTGAATCCGCTCAGGTCAAGGGATGTCAATGATTCACAGTAATCGAACATACCCTGCATGCTTGTCACATTCCCGGTATTGAATCCGCTCAGGTCAAGAGAAGTCAAAGAACTGCAACCACTGAACATATTATTCATGTTAGTCACATTCGAGGTGTTCAAATAATTCAAACCCACAATATACTGGAGTTTTGACATAGACAAAAACCAACTGCGAGTGGATGTGGGACGGGCGGCAGCAAATGAGGGGTCAAATACAACGTGAGAAATCATGCGATATTTCGTTCTCCAGTCGGGATCACTATTACCTGTGTTCAGGTCATAAGAAGTGCCTGGACGGGTACTGCGCAGTCCATCAAAGTAGAACGTCAACGTGCTGTCGGCCTCGGTGAACACCGAGTAGGCCTCCTGGGCCGAGGCTGCAAATGATGTAAGCAGCAGCAACAACAGCATACACTGCTGGCCCATAAATCTCAAAAGTATTGGTCGTTTCATCCTTTAAAATGTTTAGATTTGTGAATAATTAGACGCCACAAATATAGCAAATTATTCTCAATAAAAAGCAAAACAAAGCATTTTTTTGATTTTTTGCTGAATAATTAAAATAGAAACGCCACCAGTCGATGTGACTGATGGCGCTTTAAATATTGACGTACTCCCGCTGGGAAT
>CADBBK010000051.1 GCA_902792895.1 uncultured Bacteroidales bacterium
AGAGAATAAAGAGATTATTAGTTGTTTTGATGGCTGTCGTGGCGTTGTGTGCCAGTGGCCAGGTGGATAGGCCTAAACTGATTGTGGGTTTGGTTGTGGACCAGATGAGGTGGGACTACCTCTATAACTATCAGTGGGGCGAGGGCGGTTTCAAGACCTTGCTCCATGACGGCTACCGCTGCAACAACACTATCATCGACTATGTGCCCACCGTTACTGCCGCGGGGCACTCCAGCATCTATACCGGCTCGACACCCGCCTTCCATGGCATCGCCGGCAATAACTTCATGCTCAATGGCAAGAATGTTACCAGTGTGCAGGACGACAGCGAGCGTGCCGTGGGTGGCAACGAGAAGACGCGCGGCAAGTCGCCCCGCAACCTCATCACCACCACCATCGCCGACCAGCTGCTGCTGGCCACCAAGTTCAAGAGCCGCTGTGTGGGCATCGCCCTCAAGGACCGCGCCGCCATCCTGCCCGCCGGGCATCACCCCGTCGGCGCCTATTGGTATGACGGCAACAGCAAGTCATTTGTCACCAGCACCTACTACATGGATAAGCTGCCGCGATGGGTGGCCGATTTCAACAAGCGGCACCACGACGAGTTGGCCAGCGATGTCTATAACCTGCCCGCAGGCACCACCCTCACCTTTGCCCTTGCCGAGCAGGCACTCATCAACGAGAAATTGGGCCAAGGCGAGGTGACCGATATGCTCGCCATCAGCGTCTCCAACACCGACATGTGTGCACACTACTACGGCACCCATTCGCCCAAAGTTGATTCCATTTATCAGCAGTTGGACAAGGAAATCGCCCATTTCATCGAACTTCTTGACCAGCGCATCGGGCGCGGGAACTACCTGCTCTTCCTCAGCGCCGACCATGGCGGCACCCACAGCTATCCCCGCATGACGTCCCACGGTCTGCCCAGCGGCTGCTGGCACAACCCCGATGCACTCATTGCGGCCAACGAGCTGCTCGAGAAGCAGTTTGGCGTGAAAAGGCTGCTCAAGGAGGAGATGGAATACACCTTCTACCTCAACCATGAGGCCATCGACAGCGCCCGTCTGGACTACGACAAGGTGATGAAAGCCGCTTGCCATGCCCTGGAGTTGCCCGAGGAAATCCAATGGGCCATCGACGTCGCCCGCATCGACACCTATCCCATTCCCACCATCCTCAAGGAACGCATCAAGCTAGGCTACTTCCCCGAGCGCAGTGGCGAGATTTACGTCGTGCCCCGCACCGGTGTCTATGCCGGCAAGACCGAGTGGGCCGGTTCCAACCACGGCACCTGGAGCCAGAGCGACTCCCACATTCCACTCATCTTCATGGGCTGGCACGTCACTCCCGGTGAGACCTCACGTCTCACCCACATGACCGACATCGCCGCCACGGTCTGTGCCATGCTCCACATCCAGGCCCCCAACGCCTGCATCGGCACCCCCATCTTTGAATAAAAACGCCCATTTCATCGAAAAAAACGAGGCTGTGTCATAATTGCAATTCCAGCAGAGGAATCCGTGCTTCGCACGGCCGTTAGGCCGATTAAAGTGCCAGAGGCGAATTATGACACAGCTCCGTTTTCCATTAGCTACCTTATCTTTCTCTCGTAGTAACAATCAGAAGATGCCCAAGAGTGTCTCTCTTGCATAGAACTAGTCGGCGCGCAGTTTGAGCGCTTCTCTCAGCATTGCGTCGTCAGCCGAACGGAAATTCCTGTATGTAGCAGGATATCCCGAGACAGTGACTTCTGAGATGTTCCTTCTGCCTGACTTCTTGATGGTTGTCTGCAACTCTACGAGCACGTCGCCTCCGCCATTCACTTCAAGGGCCTTACGGATAGCCGTGTTAACCACATTGGTTGGACCGCCACGACGCACGTCATCGGTTGGTGTGTAGGTGTAAGTGATCTTCTGGGGTGACACGACCAGGTCGGCAAAGGTCGCAGAAATTGCCGACGAACTGAAGTCTTTGGTCTTAGATGAGTTTAACGTAGTGGTACATGAAGCCATGCCAAGCACAGCAATCATTGAGGTAATAACTAAGAACTTTTTTAACATAATGATTTAGTTGAGGTAATTCCCAATAACTTGTTGTTTCCTAGGCCGTTCCGGGAATTGATGGAACGGCCACAACACACTAATTTACTCTCAATGCAAAGTTATTGAGAAGAGCGTGAACAGGGATGCTAATTGCGTAGCAGATGATTCTACACATCTGTAGAATCGTTTTCTACGCTCATACTATACTCCTGGCAATAGAGGGCAAAAAAGTTGCGACGCAAGATTTCACTGATGCGTTGCAACTGGCGGGTATCTATGCCCTCGCGCTTGAAAATGTTATACACGTTGGTGCGGTCGCAGTGCAGCTGCTGAGCAAACCACGTAACGCCACGCCCTTGACGGCGCAGCTCATCCTTAATTTCTTTCCCGATGTGTATCATCACAGTCGTCCTGATCTTTGGCAACAGTTTCCTGTTGCACATTGGTTATACAACAATCAGCATGAGACCAGAACAAGTTCTCTACAGCCAATTCCTATTCTTGACTGCCTCTTGATTATTGCGTGCACAGCCACCACGGTCAAGAGACCGTTGCATCACGGCACATGAGTGCACAGTTATCCCTGGCATCTCAAAATATCAAAAGACATTCTACTGGGAATCAGACCAATAGAAAATCATAGCCACAAAACTGATTATTGTTATCAGCCAGATCAAAAATCGGGGGGACGACAGATGATTCTCATTGTTCTTCGGGTAATAAAAAATGAAGTAAATAATGCTAATTTTTCATGCTGCAAAAATACCGTTTTGTTCCCATAATTGCAAGCATCAGGTGTAGAAAATATTTCCACATTTTGATGGTTACAAGTCCCCTCGACGCGAAAAAACAAGGGGATTGGCCATTTATTATTGAGAAAATTGTAACTTTGCACGATTGTAAAAAGAAATCAAACGACAAATACCAATAACAATGAGCAGAGAGACTTTTCCGCACCTTGAGGCGCTGCGCGAGGAGATGCGCCGCCTGAATGTCGATGCCGTGATCATCCCCGGCACCGACCCTCACCAGAGTGAATACATCTGTGACCACTGGAAGTTCCGCGACTGGATCAGCGGTTTCACGGGCAGCAACGGCACTGCCGTGGTAACCCTCGACCAAGCCGCCCTGTGGACCGATTCCCGCTATTTCCTGCAGGCCGAAATTGAACTGGAAGACAGCGGTTTCGTGATGATGAAGGAGAATATGGGCAATGACCCCACCATCCACGAGTGGCTGCAGCAAGTGCTGGAGGAGGACTCCGTTATCGCCATCGACGGACGCCTGTACAGTGCGCAGGAAGCCAACAGGCTGGAACGTTTCTGCGGTGAGAACGGCTTTATGCTGGCCACCGAGTTCTACCCTGCCGACAAAATCTGGCCCGACCGTCCCGCGCGTCCCAGTGAACCGGCCTTTGTCCACGATGTGCAATATGCCGGCGAGGATGCCAACACCAAGATTGAGCGACTGCTCCAGGTGCTCGAGGACAACGAGGCTACCGCCATGCTGGTTACCGCCCTCGACGACATCGCCTGGCTGTTCAACCTGCGCGGCAACGATGTGGCATTCACCCCCGTTGCCATCGCCTTTGCTTATATCTCGGAAAACAACAGGGAACTGTTCATCGACGAGAGCAAGGTGACCGACGAAGTGCGCAAGCACCTGAAGGATTGCGGTGTGCGTGTGCGCGACTACGATGACATTGTCCGCTTCCTGGAGCGCGTGAGCGAGCACGAGGTGGTCCTCATCGACCCCAACCGTGTGAGCGACACCCTGGCCAACGCCCTACCCTGCCAGAAAGTTTATTACCGCTCTCCCATTACCGACCTCAAGTGCATCAAGAACGAGGTGCAGATTGACGGATTCCGCCATGCCATGGAGCGCGACGGCGCCGCCCTGGTGCGCCTGTTCAAGTGGATTGAGGAGATGGCACCCACGGGCACCATCAACGAGGTGGACGTGTGGAACAAGGGCATGGAGTTCCGCGCCCAGCAGGAGCTGTACCGCGAGGACAGTTTCGCCATGATCTGCGGCTACAAGGAGCATGGTGCCATCGTCCACTACGAGGCAACCGACGAGAGCGCCTCGACACTGCACGGCGAGGGCATACTACTCGTTGACAGCGGTGCCCAGTACCTGGACGGCACCACCGACATCACCCGCACCATCACCCTGGGCAATCCCACGGCACAGGAGAAGCATGACTTCACCCTCGTGCTCAAGGGCCACCTGGCACTACAAGGCGCCAAGTTCCCCGTGGGCACCACCGGTTGCCAGCTCGACGTTCTGGCCCGCCTGCCGCTGTGGCAGGAGGCCATGACCTACGGACACGGTACGGGACACGGCGTGGGACATTTCCTGGGCTGCCACGAAGGGCCGCAGAGCATCCGCACCAACCTGGTTGACGTGAAACTGATACCGGGCATGATCACCAGCAACGAGCCCGGCCTGTACAAGACCGGCGAATATGGCATCCGCACCGAGAACCTGCTGCTCGTCGTCGAGGCCGAAAAGACCGATGAATTCGGCAATTTCCTGACTTTTGAGCCGCTCACGCTGTTCCCCTACGACCTACAGCTCATCGACCGCTCGATGCTCACCGCCAAGGAGGTGGACCAGATCAATGCCTACCACCGCATGGTGCGCGAGCGCATCACCCCGCTGCTCAACGCCGAGGAAGCTGCCTGGCTCGCCGAGAAGACCAAAGAACTATAAATCACCAAGAACACTATAACGAAAAAATAGAAACCAAATATGGCTATCATCAAGAAAGTGAGGGGCTTCGACCCCAAAATCGGAGAGAACTGTTTTCTGGCCGACAGCGCCGTTGTCGTGGGCGATGTGACCATGGGTAACGACTGCAGCATCTGGTTCAATGCCGTGCTGCGCGGCGACGTGAACACCATCACCATCGGCAACCGCGTCAACATTCAGGACAACAGTGTGATACACACCCTGTACGAGAAATCAGTCACTGAAATCGGCGACGACGTGTCCATCGGCCACAATGTAGTCGTACATGGTGCCAAAATCGGTAACATGGCTCTCATCGGCATGGGCAGCATCATCCTGGACCACGCCGAAATCGGTGAGGGTGCCATCGTCGCTGCAGGCAGCGTCGTACTGAGCGGCACCAAGGTAGGCCCCCACGAGCTGTGGGCCGGCAGCCCGGCGAAGTTCAAGAAGATGGTTGACCCCAAGCAGGCCAGCGAAATCAACGTGAAAATCGCCAAGAACTACCTGATGTACTCCACCTGGTACGAAGATTAATCCTAGTCCAGGAGTTCCCCGGGAACTCCGAGTGCCAGACGCTCCTACAACCAGAATTCAAGATGAAAAAGTATTATTTACTGACAATCATGATGCTCGTGCTGGCTACCCTGCCGGCACGGGCAGCCATGTATATGGTGGGCAATCACCCCTTCGGTGACTGGAACCCGGGTAACGGCGTCGAGATGACGAACGAGGGTAACGGCACCTACACGTTGACGACCGCCATCAACGGCACGGTCTGGTTTGTGTTTGCCGACGGGCTGAGCAGCGACTGGAACGTGTTCAACGCCAATTACCGCTACGGCCCATCGTCGGGAGGCAGCCAGGAAGTGACCACTGGCAACGTCTATCATACCCAAAAGAGCAACAACAACCACTCCTACAAGTTCACCGGCAACGGCGAGTACACGTTCACCTTCAACACAGGAGCCCTCACGTTCAGCATCGAGGAATACCAGGAGCCCCCGCTGCCCGACCCAACTATGTTGAGGGTGGGCGACGTGAACGGCGACAACGAGATCACCATTGCCGACGTCAATGCCATCATTGAAATCCTGCTGGGCGGCTTTGCCAACTACGACAAGCGTCACCGCAGCGACACCAACTACGACGGCGAGATTTCCATCAGCGACCTGAACGTAATCGTCAACTACCTGCTGGGTGGCGATATGCCCGAGCCCGTCAAGGAAGGTTATGACTACGTCTGGGACGACAGTGCCCTGCCCGAGGTACACATCAGCGTGAGCCTCAATGAATGGAATAGGTTGCTGGCGCTGTATGACGCCAATGCCTTTACCACGCAATATGTCAAGGCGACCGCTACCTTTGTCAAGCAGGGAGAGACCACGGTTATCGACAACGTGGGGCTGCGCATCAAGGGCAACACCTCCCGCCGCCGTCCCGAGGGCTGGTACGGACAGATGCACCAGCGCGACAATACCGATTGGCACCATGCCCACTTCGGTCTCAATCTGCGCAAGTATGTCGATGACGAGGCCCACACCATCCAGGGTGTGCGCAAACTGCACTTGAAATGGTTCAAGGACGATCCGGCATATGTGCGCGAGATGTTCTGCTACGAACTGTTCCGCCGCGCCGGCGTGTGGACAGCCATACGCGACAACTACTGCCGCCTGTGGCTCCACGTCGAGGGCGACAGCAAGGAGGCCTACTATGGTGTGTATGAACTGATGGAGCCTATCGACAAACGCTACCTCAAGGACCGCAAGACACGCTTCGGTGCCAGCGACGGCTACCTGTGGAAATGCCGCAACAGCGCAGCGGGACTGAACAATCCCAATGGTGACATCTCGTACGATGACGACACCGACGACCGCCATGCTTACACGCTCGAGACTCAGACCGATGAGTTTGAACAAGCACGGGCACAGCTGGTGGATTTCATGGGCAAGCTCAGCAGCCTCAACGACAACGAGTTCTACAACTGGATTCAGCAGGTCACCGATATAGACCTGCTGCTCAAGACCTATGCCGTCAACGTCGCCGTGGGCATGTGGGACGACTACTGGAACAACGCCAACAACTACTACATCTACTTCAACGGCACGAAGTTGACAGGCTACAAGTTCTTCTTCATCCCCTTCGATTACGACAACACGCTGGGCACCAGCTTGCGCTGCGGTGTGCAGGACGATGCAGGACGGCAGAACCCGCTCAACTGGGGGAATAACAACAACCGCCTGATTGCACGCATACTCAAATTCAGCGACTTCAAGGCCAAATACGTTGCCTATCTCAAGGAAATGGTCGATGCCAAGAATGCCTACATGGACCGCGCATCGGCCCAGGCCCGTATCCGCGCCTGGCAGCGCATGATCGAGCCCTACGTTGACAATGACACGGGCGAGGACACCGCCATCGAGGACAAGCCTGCCCCATGGGGCAACCACAGTGAGTACAAACTGCTGAAAAACAATGCGGACAACTTCTTCACGGTCAAGGCTGCAGCCATCAATGCCCTGCAATAGCCGATTGCCCTGATGAATCCTCATCAGGTGTCAAAGGCAACAGCAAAAAAGTAAGGTGTATAGGTCATTTTGCAGGATGAAATTGACTTATAGTGGTTCTATAGGTCAAATTGCAGGATGAAAATTCAAGAGGATTATTGCGTATCAGAAAA
>CADBBK010000052.1 GCA_902792895.1 uncultured Bacteroidales bacterium
GTCAATCATTACCTTACTACGACAAAGGTAACGAAAACCGTGTGGCGATGAAAGTTTATTCGACAAACTTTCATCGCCACAAAGTTAGGGCCGACCATATAAAAACCATAGGGGCATTGCGCCTTAGCGTGGCTGCCATGCACTAACATCTATTAACACCGAAAATTTGTTTATTTCAAGTATTTTTCCTACATTTGTATCAATGAACTTCTGAGAGGAGAAAATGAGTGTGAAATCTTCTCTATCACCTGAAAATAACCAAGATACTATCCATGTTTAAATTTATCCACACCAGTGACTGGCACCTGGGCCAGAGTTTCTACGGCTATGACCGTAGCGAGGAACAACAGGATTTTCTGGAGCAGCTGGCCAACATCGTGCGCAAGCACCAGCCCGACGCGCTGCTCGTGAGCGGTGACATCTTCCACACGTCAACGCCATCGAACGCCGCCGTCAAGATGTATGTCGACGCGATGCTCAACATCCACAACGCCTGCGAATCGACCACCATCGTCGTCATCGCCGGCAACCACGACAGCGCCTCGCGTCTGGACTGCGACAGGCCGTTGTGGAAGCTGGCCAAGGTGAGCGTGTTGGGCGGCATCAGGCGCGACAGCAAAGGCCATGCCGACCTGGCGCCCCACATCATCGAGGTGGGCGGCAAGGGCATCATCGCCGCTGTACCGTTTGCCTACCCCACCAGTTTCCCCGTGACGGCCGGCGCGACCGACATCGAGCGTTCACAGCGCCAACAGGCCTATTTCCAGGCCCTGCTCGACCGCGCCAACGCCAACAACAACGACAACCTGCCCGTGGTGCTGATGGCGCATCTGGCCGTGAGCGACAGCGACTGTACGGGCCACGACCGCGACATGTCGAGGGAGAGCGTGGAGTTGTCCACGCTGGGCACGGGCTATGACTACATGGCCCTGGGACACATCCATCACCCCCAGGATCTGAGCGACCGCGTTCGCTACTGCGGCACACCGATTCCCGTGAGCTTTGACGAGCAGTGCGAGCACTCGGTGAGCATCGTCGAAATCGACAGCCACGGGTCCCTGCCCCGCATCCAGACCAAGCCCATCAAGAATACCAAACCGCTGCACACCATACCGCCCGGCGAACCCGTGGAATGGGACGAGGCCCTCAATCTGGTCAAGG
The DNA here is from genome assembly GCA_902792895.1 of uncultured Bacteroidales bacterium. Taxonomy (GTDB): domain Bacteria; phylum Bacteroidota; class Bacteroidia; order Bacteroidales; family Muribaculaceae; genus Sodaliphilus. The sequence goes on from CADBBK010000052.1 coordinate 1,162, forward strand.
CACTGAACCCCAACGAGCGTTCCTACATCAGACTCAACGTCAAGGTGGAGCGTTATCTCGCCCAAGGCGCCCAGGAGCAGGCCGTGCAAGCCATGAAGGACAAGCAGTGCCGATTCTGCGAAATCAAGAAGACCGCTACGCAACTCATCCAGCACGTTCAGGCACAGATGACCGCCGAGGACTTCAACCGCAAAACGCCCCTCGACATCGCCAACCAGTTTTTCACCGAGAAGTATGGCAGTCCCATGAGCGATGAGCAGCAAGCAATGTTTAACTATGTCTATCAATTGGTACAGGAGGAAGCACAACAATGAAACTCAAGAAACTCACCATACAGAATATCGCATCGATTGAGCATGCCGAAATCGACTTTGATGCATCGCCGCTGTGCGACGAGCACCTGTTCCTCATCACCGGCAAGACCGGCTCGGGCAAATCGACCATCATCGATTGCATCTGCCTGGCACTGTACAACAGCACGCCCCGCCTGAAGACTGCCGCCAATGGCAACGTCCGATATGCCGCCAACCGCGCCGACGAAGCCAACCAGAAGACGTTATCGGCCAAGGATCCCAGTCAGCTGCTGCGCCGCGGTACCACCCAGGCCAACATCACGCTGACCTTTGACGACAACAACGGAATCCCCTATGTCGCCACATGGGAAGTGCACCGTGCGCGTGGTAAAATGGAAGGCGCCATACAAGACATTACCCGCGAGTTGCGGACTGAGGACGGTGTCGAGAAGCCTTACCTCGAGCGAAGGAGCGATAAAATCAATGAACACATCACCGAACTCATCGGGCTGGATGCGGATCAATTCTTCCGCACCGTCGTGCTCCCTCAGGGCAAGTTTGCCGAGTTCCTCAACAGCAAGGATGACGACAAATCCAAACTGCTCAAGAAAATCACCGGGACCGAAATCTACGAGAAAATCGGTGCCAAAATCTATGACGTGCGCCGCAGCAAGGAAAGGGAATACAAGCAATTGCTGGAAATGCTGAACAACATCACGCTGCTCTCCCCTGAAGAAATCGCTGGTATCACCGGCGAAATCGAACGATATGCCCAAGACCAGGCCCAAACAGGCAAGCGACGCGATGGTGCCATGAAGATGGCGCAGTGGCTCGATGACAGGGCCAAGAACGAGGAAGACCGCGCCAAGAAAAGCCAGGAACTTGCCGAGAAGAGAGCCCTCGCCAACGAGCCTGCCCAACGCGAAAAGCAGCAACTGGTCATCGACTGGGACGCCACCAGTGAGCCCCGGCGCGAACAGAGGGAAATCCAGCGGGCCGAGCGGGAGATACGGTTACTGCAGGAGCAGCTGCCCGCCATGCAGGAAGAATTTGACCGCCTGTGTGCCGCCCTGCGTGCCAAGGAAAAGCAGTTAGCCACTGACCAGCAACAGCTCGACGAAACCCGGCAGTATCTCGAGGAGGAAGCGCCCAACAGCGAGATGTACAAGGGCATCAAGGGCATCAAGTCACTGCTGGAGCAGCGCCGCCAGGTGAGCAAGGACATCGACGACTTCACTCGTGACCTGAAACGAAACGAAGAACGCAAGCCCCAAGCCGAAGCCGACGTGAAACAGGCCCGCGAAGCCCAGGAGCAGCAAACGCAACAAGTCAAGCAGCTTGAGACTGACTATGAGAAGATGGACGTGGAAGGCATCAACCGTGAGAAGAGCACCTTGAGCGAGGCCACCCTGGCGCTCACACGCCTCAAAGCCGCCAACGATGCCGTAGCCGCTGCCACTGACACACTCAGCGGTTATACCACCGACTGCGAGAATGCCAAGCACGAGAGCGAGAAGTGGCAGATCATCGTTGTCGAGAAACGCGCCCGCAAAGAGGACCTCAGCAAGGCCGTCGAGCGCGAGACCGACTGGAGCAAGTTGCTGCAGCAGGCCCACAAGTCACTGCACAAGGGCGATACCTGCCCCGTGTGCGGCAAGGAAATCGAGGAGTTGCAGCCGACCAAAGATGAGAATGAACTCGAGGAGTTGAGGGAACAACTCCGACAAGCCGACAATGACCTGCAGGAGACAGAGGCTAGAATCCTCGCAGCCAACAAGAACATCGAGCAATTCACCAAGCGCATCGCCAACGCCAAGAAGGAACTAGACGACAAGACCGCAGCCCGTGACAGGCAATGGCAACTGACCCGCCAGCGCCTGGAATCATGCGGCAGGAAAGTTGACCAGATAGCCAACAATGCGGTAGCCGACCTGCTCATCGATGAACTGGGCGAAAAAGCAAATCAACTATCGAAACGCCAGGAACAAGCCAGCGCTCTGCAGCGGCAGATCAAAGCCGCGCGCGGACAACTGGACAAACTCACCAAGGCCCACACCCAAGCCCAAATCGCCCTGAACACGCTCATCGAGAGCATCAACAGCCAGCGCAAAGCCATCGCCACCAGCACCGAGCGCATGCAATCGCTCACGGAGCAACTCAATGGCATGTTCACCATGCCCGACTGGCAGGAACGCATGGCCCAGGACAGCGGTTTCATGGCGACACTGGAACAGAAAGCCACCGAGTTCAAGCGCCGGGAGGAAAGCGCCCAGCAACTCAAGCACGCCATCAGCGTAGCACAGGCCGTCATCCCCGGCATGCAAGCCAACAAGCAGAATGTCGTGGGACTGACCGACAACGGCAACACCAGCAACCAGGCGCCCGCCAACCTTGACGAGCAGTGGCGACAGTTCGAGAACAAGCACATCGAGTGGAACAACCGACTCGGCAACGAGCGCCAGAACATAGAGCGCGCCACCGACGCCCTCAAGGCCTACCTCAGCAAGAACCCCAGCATGACCACCGAGCGCCTGACGCTGCTCAGCCAGCACCAGCAAAGCGAGATTGACGCCATCAAGCGCGCCATCGAGGCACTCAAGGACGCCATCACACACATGGAGGGCGAAATCGCCGGACTCGACAAGCGGCACCAGGAAATCGTCGCCAGCAAGCCCGCATTTGACGAGGAAAACCGCGAGAAACTGGACGAAATCATCCAGACGAGCCAAGATCATTATCAGCAGCTCACCGAACAAATCGCCGAGCTCAAGGCCCAGCTCAAGGCCGATGAGGACAAGCAGAAGGAGGTCGGCGAGAGGAAAGAGGCGATGGAGCGGGCCAAGGCCGAGTTTGAGCGCTGGGATGAACTGAGCAGCGACCTGGGCGATGACAAGGGCAAGACATTCCTTGCGATTGCCCAGAGTTACCTGCTGGGAGAGTTGCTCAACAATGCCAACGGCTATCTGCGGCAGTTCAACAACCGCTACGAGCTGGAAGCGAAGCCCGGCACACTCGTCATCCTCGCGCGCGACCAGCTGCAGGGCGATCTTACGTCGGTCAACACCCTCTCGGGAGGTGAGAGTTTCATGGTCTCATTGGCATTGGCGTTGGCCCTGGCGAGCACTTCGGGCAGGATATTCAGCGTGGACACGCTGTTCATCGACGAGGGCTTCGGGTCGCTGAGCGGCGACTACCTCGAGAAAGTGATGGAAACCCTCAACCGCCTCTACGAAATCGGTGGGCGGCGCGTGGGCATCATCAGCCACGTCGAGGCCCTCAAGGGCAGCGTGACCACCCACATCCAGGTCGAACCCGACCAGGGCAACACCACAGCCAGCCGCGTGACCGTCGTCTGCAACTGATCAACACACAAGTTCCTGGGGCACTGCTCCAGGAACTTGCGTTTTATGGCTCGTGATTGGGGGGGGCGATTAGAGAAGCAACAACGCTGCAGCCATGGCTATGCGCGGTGCCCTACACGCTATTTTTGCGGAAAAATCATTTCGCCCTCAAACGAGATCGCATCACGCTCCTGCGGCACGACATCGATGATGCACTTGCCGTTGTTGAACACATCGATGCGGAAGAGGAACTGGTCCTCAATATTATTCACCGTGAACTCGATGTGGGAGCGGTTACTTGTCAGGTAATTGATTGAGTAGTCCTTGATTTTGCCCTTGAAGTTCAAGCCCTTGCCGCCACCGTAGGGCAACCAGTAGGCCTCGCCGGCATAGGGCAGGTAACAGTCCATATTTTCACCGTCCACCTTCACCTCAAAGTTACTGCTCACGTGGCGCGCCATGCCGCCCAGGGGTTTCATCCAGTCCACGGCAATGGTGTAGTGGCGCGTGTCCAGACCTTCCTGAACCTGCCGCGTCACGGCGGCTTCACGCTCGGCCTTGGTCAAACCGTTAGATGTGCCGCACGACGTGAGCAGCACAGTCACCAATAAAAATAATGAAAATGCAATCTTCCTCATAATGTTTAGACTTTATTAAATTACACAATCGGCAAAACTCCCCTCCATCCTAGAGGGCGATCCGCCACTTACTTGATTGACTGCGGCATAGCCCCAGTACTAATATCTCGCAAAAATAAACAATAAAATTAAAATCCACAAAAACAAACACGAAAAACAGCACAAATCGCAAGTTGTTTTTATGGAAATTAATAGAAGACAACTTAGTTAGCTGTTAGCGTCTGGGGAATGCCAACAGCTTAAATACAACGAAATAGGGCCGGCTTCACATGGTCAAAGGAAGGCGAGTCGGCGCTGGCCACCCCTAAAACTTCAATGTCTTGAGGCGGTTTGACACCCCAAGACATTGAATAAATCAGTAGACGATGATGTTACATCAATTTGGTGGCGCCTCAGCCATTGATGCAAGCATCATCGCGTTCGGCTTACGCAAATTTTGCATAAATTTGGTCGCGCCTCAGCCATTGATACAAGCATCATCGCGTTCGGCTTACGCAAATTTTGGATAAATTTGGTCGCGCCTCAGCCATTGATGCAAGCATCATCGCGTTCGGCTTACGCAAATTTTGGATAAATTTGGTCGCGCCTCAGCCATTGATGCAAGCATCATCGCGTTCGGCTTACGCAAATTTTTTGGCCGTGGTGGATGTAGATGCCGGGGGCGGTGGGGAGGTCCTTGCCCACGGGTTGGCCCATCAGGTTGTAGTAGCTATCGTCCAGCGGGCGCCGCGTCGGCTCGGCCACCACCTCGTCGATGCCTGTCATGGTCTCCTCGCGCCAGCGCAGGCCCTTGTAGATGACCTTGCCGTCCTTGACCACATGGCTCAACCCGCAATACTCCTGATAATCAGCAGAGGGGTCGGGCTTGCGCGTGAAAGGCGTCAGCAGGTCGCCCATGTCGCGGCTGTCAAAGCCGATGCCCTCAACCACATAGGCCAACGTGTCGCCCTGCTCACCCACGTAGGCCAGCCGGCTGCAGCGATAACCGTCAATCATGACAGGCTCGGCC
>CADBBK010000053.1 GCA_902792895.1 uncultured Bacteroidales bacterium
TCCCGTGTACTATGTAGAGACGCAAAATTTGAGCAAACCGAACACCATGATGCTTGCATCGATGGTTGAGGTGCCGCCAAATTTATCCAAAATTTTGCGTCTCTACGTTAAGGACGTAATGCACTGAGGAGGTAATGCATAAAATGGGCTAATCGAAAGGATAGATGCAAAAAACGGCTCTCGTTGTACGATTTGAGAGTTGCTTTGTACATTTTGAGAGTCGTTTTGTACGTTTTGAGAGTCCACGAGAGCACCTTTTTCAGTAAATTTGCAGCACGTAATACCCCCCGATAACATTTCTCCAAATTAATACTATATATTTGAATCGTCCCATCATACCTTATATTTATTTTTTAACCTGTTACATTTATGAAAAAATTACTCAAACTAACCCTGTTGCTACTGGCATCAATTGTGCTGGCAGTGCCGTTGCGTGCTGCCAACAATCCGGTAACGCTGGTAGTGCTGACCCGTGACAACGCGCAGCACATGTTTGTGCTGGCTGACAAGCCCGAGGTGACCTTTGAGGGCACTGATCTGGTGGTGACCTGCGTGAACTCCACGACCACCTTCCCCCTGCCCGACGTGATCCGTTTCACCTACCTGAACACTACCGACGCCGTTGAGGAACTCAAGGCTGACGAAACTCAGGTCAATTTCAAGGACGGCATAATTGTCATCAACCAACTCAAGGCTGGAGCCACCGTGGCGGTTTACTCCGTCGACGGCCGTCTGGTGCGCCAACTTACTGCCCAAGAGTCGGGATCCTACAGCCTGAACCTCTCGGAACTCCCCACTGGAGTATATATCGTTAAAGCAGACCGTGTCACCTATAAAATTGCGAAACGATGAAAAAGCAACACCTACTCTTAAGCCTCTTGGCCCTGCTGTTCTCGCTGCTGAGCGCGCAGGAGGCGGTGGCCAAGACCGAGACGCGACAGGATGCGCTCTACATCTTCCGCAACGACGGCGGCTTTGATTGCTTCTTCTACGGCGACATCGACCGCATCGCCTACAGTAAGATTGACACTGCGGGCGTGGAACAGCCCGATTATGTCGTGCAGGAAGTGTGGGCCCTGGACACCGTCTTCCGCATCCCGTTGACGGCCATCGACTCAGTCGCCTTCATCACACCCGAGACAAAGGTGTGGCCCGACGTGTTCTGCCCCGACGACCGCATCGGCAACTACATCATCGACGGCGACTCAATCTGGTGGATACGCCTATCTCATGACACACCACCAGACCTGCTGCCGACAGTGGGCGGCAAACTGCTGATTGAGGAGGGCGTCAGCCAATTCATCCCCGATGGCTTCGGCGGCCGTGTGGCAGTGGTGGAGCATGAGGACGAGGGTTGGCTCATCGTCACCGAGCCTACCGACGTGACCGAAATCTATGAGCGCCTGGTCATCAAGAACGCCGCGACCACCGCACAGGTGCCGAGCAGGGCACCGAGCCATGGCTTTGGTATTGACGGCGCCTACTACTCTGAGGTACCCGAGGTAAACATCCCTATACTTGACATTGACAAGAAGTACACCTTGTCCTATGGAGCGGCCACTGCAGAGGGTGACAACTGGTCCATAGGAGCCAACCTGACAGGTACGGTCGAGACCAAGTACAGCAATGACCTGACCTTACGTGCGTTTCTCTTTGTTGACGTGCCCAACATGATATTCAACTCTAATGCCGTGGTCACATGGCACCATACTGCGGAAACTGAGTTATCCGTCGCGGGAGAACTGAGCGGCCGTATCGAATTACCGTTTGGGGGCAAAATCAAGAAGAACATCGGAGGCTTGAAGATTGAGATTGGGGCAGGACTCTTTATGGAGGGTTCTATCGGTGGCTACGAGGTAAAGCAGTCCACCATGCTAGATGAGGAATACAAGGTCATCGCAGGAGAGACATGTGATAATTTCTTAAGCGTGCTGACTATGGGCTACAACGATGCCGTCACCCCGTTTTTCAAAATCGGACGTAAAGTCATAGAAAGCGAGGCAGAACGAGAAAGCTATCTGCCCTATGAGGACGGAGAATGGCATCTGCCCAACACCGCAAGCATCGCCTGCGGAGTTTTTGCCAAAGCCGAAACTCAAATCGCTATTCCTATAGACAAGGCATTGAAAGCGCTACCCAAGTGGCTGGTGAAATACATGCTGAAGTATGTAAACAATGAAAATAACGACACAACAGGATTCAAAATAGGTTTGGGCCTCGATGTCGGCGGCAAGCTCAGCATGAAAGCCCCGTGGGAAGCCTTCCTGAAGGAAGAGAGTCTTCTTGAATCCGGCGATTCCTATAACCAACTGAACAACGGTAGTGAGTTCAAAGCCTCTCTGTTCGCCAAGGGTGGCGCGACACTCACCTTGGGGCCATGGAATGGTGCGGAACCCCAAGAAAGTGAAGTAGCCTTTAAAACACTGGGACTTGTGCCTCTCATCACCCATCTGAGAGCGTCCATCGATCAGTATCAAGAACCTATTAAACCTTACTTGCACCGCTTTGTCTCACCCATCACCCGCGATCTGATGCTCCCAACAACAGTCGGCTTCGTGGTCTATGATGTCGACCAAAATATTCACGCCAAGTACTGCGGTACCCCCTGGAGCGGAGCTGACAGTTTTGAGAACGACCAGGGGCACAACTTCTTCAGCAACGGCACCTATTTCCGCTCACTGAGTATCGATCCCGGCAAGGGCGAAACCGCTCATTACACCGCTTATCCGATGGTCAAACTCATCAATGGCCACGAGATGATTGTGGAAGGTGCGAAACTGATGTTTGAGGTGGATTCCGCACGTTTCGACATTCCGCAGCGCACCCTTTACCTGGGGCCCGAGGGAGGCAAGGTGCAGGGACAATACGTTGGCAATATCGAGGTAAGCGTCACCCCCAACATGGAGAACGTGCAGGTGAACGCCAAAGACGCTTGGCTGCATGACCTCATCTGGTTTGGCGACCGAAACAAACTCAGCATCTTCTGGAACGACTTGCCCGAAGGCGTGCAGACGCGCCAAAGCACCATCTACTTGACTGGCCTGTCCAAGCTGGGAGAGGAACTCACCGTGGACAGTATCTCCGTCATCCAGGCTAGACCATACGTCATTGTTGAACCCAACAAGATGGAATTCACCATCGAGGGCGGCACCCAGACTGCGACCATCGTCGAGACCAGCCTCAGGGACATCACCGCCCGTATTGCTTCTCCCGATATCTCTGTGACAATGGATGGTGACATCATCACCGTGACCGCCACCGAGAACACCGATGAGAGCAGTCGCTATGATTGGGTTATCCTGGAAGGCACCTCACCCGAAGGCCTACAGGTTAGCTACCACGCTATCGAAATCACCCAGGAAGGACTCGGAGGTGATGACCCGGGAACCTTTGAGCCGACTACCAAACGAATGTTGTGGGACACCAATATTTCATATGATGTAGCTACCCGTATTGTTACCCAAGATACGACGTTTTACGCTACTATGTCTAGTGGAGGAAGCTTCTATCACGATGAACACGATAATGATGACGATTGGGCCTACTATATTTATAAAGAAGATATCACAGATAGCGGCACGTCCCTCCATGTGAAGCTATATTCGAAGGAAACACCAATGCAAAATGGCATACCTACAGGCTCCTATGTTGTTGAGACACTATCGTTTGACATCTTGAATTATAATAATATTGCTGTTGGTGGGCGGCAAATCTCCAACATTAGACACGAACGTAATGGTTATATAGATAATGAGCTATATGAATCTTGGGAAATAGAAATAGCCAATCTCCCGATTACCGAATATTACGACAGTGAAATTGAGGGATATCATCAACAATCTATTAGTGCTGGTGGAACAGCCTATGGAGGTGTGAATATTATCAGTGGCAAAGTTACCTACTATGTTCCAGATGATGATGGTGAAATCCACGTTCTGAATTATCCTTTCTCTGTGGATCATCCAGACAACACCGTTGAGTTCGAGGTTGATTTCTTTGGTGATTTTGGAGAGTATTATTACTGGAATGAAGAAATTGGAGAATATCTCCCCGAAGGCGTTGATCCTGGTGATTGGCCTGACGATCCCGATTGGGATAAAGCCAAAACTATTGATAATCCGAAGGTTACAATTGGTTCAAAGATGAAGAAAAGGGCCAAATTGCTAAACAAGCGGATAGGCAATAATAAAAACGATTGATGCAATCACTCTATTATGAATTGGGCTGGGGCCAAGTGCCTCAGCCCTTTTTATTTCCTTCAATTCTTTTGGAGTAAAAAGTTGCAGATTATGGCCGATTTGATTACTTTTGTGAATCAATAAAAGAATTACGACTATGGCAAAGAAGATATATTTTGCGGGATCGATTAGAGGTGGGCGTGTGGATGCCGACTTGTATAACCGCATCATCACCTACATCCAGCGTACCGACGTGGTGCTCACCGAGCACGTGGGTAAGAGCAACTTGAGCCTTGTGGAGCAGGGGCGCGAACGTGATGCCCGCATCTATGACCAGGACACGGCATGGCTGCGCGAGAGCGACGTGCTCATCGGCGAATGCACCTGTCCGTCGTTGGGAGTGGGTTACGAACTGGCCTATGCTGAGGCCCACGGCATCCCATGCCACATCTTCTACGACCGTGGCAAGACACAGCTGTCGGCGATGCTCACTGGCAACCCCTACTTCCACATCCACCCCTACGAGCGGGAGGAGGACATCTACCCTGTGCTGGACAAGATTCTCAATCATTGATTTTTTGTTTTAGATGGTCAGACGAGGAACGATACATAATGCTAACGAGATGATGAACCTGATTCAGGAAATCGGGTTCCTGCCACTGCTGTACAGCGGCATCCCAGGCTTCTCGGCCGAGGAGGTCGTGGACAGCGACTGCCGCTATGTGGTGTTTGACGACGGCGGCTGGGACTGGCCCATGTGGAAGTGGAAAGGCCCCATCGTGACCGAGGGCGGCTGCGTGTATGGCAAGTTCTATGACAAGAAGGCGGGATACATCAGCATGGACTGGTGGCCCGACTTCATGAACTACCGCCGCCATGCCTACCCTGCCCCATCACCTGGCTCCATCGAGGAGGCCATCGTGATGACCCTGCGCGAGCACGGCAGCCTGATCACACGCGACCTGCGCCGTGCCTGCGGCTTTACCGAGCCCAAGATGCGTAGCCGATTTGACGGCTATGTGACTCGCCTGCAGATGGCGTGCCGCATCATCACCCAGGACTTTGTCTATCCGCGCGACAAGCACGGCCACGAGTACGGCTGGGGCTGGGCTCTGCTGACCACACCCGAGGACCTGTTGGGCAAGGAGGCGTGCCACTGCGACCGCACCCCCGAGGAATCCCTCGCCCGCATCATGGCGCATCTGAGGCAACTCTTGCCCCACACACCCGAAAATAAACTCATGAAAATCATCAAATAAACCGATATCATTATGAAAAGAATATTCATCGCACTCATCATGCTCATGGCATTCACCGCCATGCAAGCCCAGAAGATCAGTTACATCGAGACTACCCGCTCGTGGCACTACGTCTATGACGAGAAGGGGAAGAAAATACACACCTTCAGCACCAGCCAGGGCGAAGTGGTTGCCTACAGCGAGTCGTTCTACATCGTCAAGAATGGCAGTTGGTACTACACCTGTGACGCCAAGGGCAAGAAACTGCACACCTTCGCGGTGAGCAACGTGGGCGACATCCTGTCGGCGACAGGCGACACCTTCACGAGCCGCAAGGGCAGCTGGATATACACCTGGGACAAGAACGGCAAGAAAATTGCCACCCGCAGCGCCAGCCACTGACGCCACACCTTGGCCTCACACTAAATTTTGAAAACAATAAATACAACAAATACAATGTATTGTTTATCAATACAATATATTTGCATCTCTTGTCTTCTACCACCTGTTGCGGCAAAACCGTGCGGATGCCATCGATTTAATCCGTATAATCCGCTTCCTAAGTTGTTGTGCAAGTATTTTGATGAAGATTTCCGTTAAAAAATGCAATATTATTGAAATCGGCACAAAAGTGACCTGATTTGCCG
>CADBBK010000054.1 GCA_902792895.1 uncultured Bacteroidales bacterium
GACCAACCCCGGTGAGTTCACCTCGGGCATCGCCACCATCCAGAGCCAGTATGCTCCGCAGATGACCGCCCACAGCTCCGGCAAGATGATCACCGTCAATCTGAAAGAATAGGACCGACATCCTGTATCAGCCTCAACGGTCAGCATGGCGGTGAAGCCATGTTGACCGTTTTTTGTTCTATACATATACGCGCTTAATGTTAATTTTTTGCAAAATAAAGGGGAGCACGCAAGAGGTTTGTACAATTTTAATTATTTTTGGGGGCTTATTATTTCAAATCTAAACATTTTTACAACTATGAAACAGCAAATTCTACATTTTATATTGATTGTCATATTATCTATGGCATTCCCATTCAACGCATCGGGTGATGACTATAGAATAATTGACTTCAATTATCCGCAAGACGTCAGCGAGGAGGCGCTAGCCGACCTTGACATAGCGCTCAAGGCAGGTGATGGCGAACTCACGGTTGACGCGCTGGTGCGTTACAGCATCGCCCAAAGTGGCATCTCTAAGGACAACATGCCGGAAGTCGTCAAACGGTTGGAGTCCACTATCGCTAAGGAAAAGAAGCCCCACATCAAGGCGCTGCTCTACTACTTCGAGGCACTGGTCTATCAAGGCTACCGCAACCGTTACGCCCGCTGGAGCGACCGCAACAATCCTGTTGAGGAAACGCCCGCCGACGTGAGCGAGTGGGACCGCAACCAGTTCAATAAAAAGATAGCAGAATTGGTTGAGAATTCCCTTGCCGAACCCGAAGTCCTCAAAGCCGTGGCGGTGACGTCACTGCCCGGTATCATCGAGTGCAACGAGTTGGGTGCAACCTATGTCCCTACCCTATTTGAGTTCCTGTCGATGAAAAGCTTGGAACTGCTGAAGGACAACGATGAGCTCACTGACCGCATCAAGACCCGGTGGCTTGACGCGACCGATGGTCATGCAGCCTCCGACATGTTCGCTATGGTCCACACCGGCGAAGGGGACCTTCGCGCCGCCTACGACCGTTACCGCAACAGCGAGTACAGCGCCATATTGCTTTCCAAACTCAGTTTTGCAGACAACAAACAGAAATATGCCGAGTTGAAGCAATACCTGCAGCGTTTTCCCTCCTCGATTTACACCGCTCAGGTCAAGAACATGATCTTCGACCTAGAGGAGAAGCGTATTAATATTTCCTATCCCGACGTCCTCTCCTCGCGTGACAAAATCACAGTAACTGCCGATGTCGACAATGCCAATAGCTATTGGCTGAATGTGTATCGCGCCCCTGATTTCGTGGAGGATATATACCGCATTGGCCACGAGATGTTGAAGTTCGTCTCGCAGACGCCAGTCGCCGTACAAGAGAACGTGCCGTTCCGTGCAAGCGGTATCAAGACAGAATTGCCACCGTTGCCTTACGGAAACTATGTCATCCTCCCCATGCTGGATAAGGACGAGAGGCCGCATCATGACGTCTATACATATCAACTGTTGCGCGTTACCGACATCGGCAATTTCACCGTAAGCCGTAAGGACAAGGAAGGTTTCATCGCAGCTGTGGACATCACCACCGGCAAACCCTTGCCCGGCGTAACCGTTGTCAACAAGTTATACAGCAAAATAGGCAATACCGGCAACGACGGAACGCTCAATATCTCCAGCAAGTATTGGGGAGTACTGCGCACCATCAAGGGTGAGGACCGATTTGGTCCCGAGTGCTATTATCATCAAATCGACGACTACGACTACAATTTTGACCACAATACAGCCCAATTCTACAGCGACTTAGGCGTGTACCGTCCCGGCGAGACCGTCCATTGGGCTATTATTGTCTATCGCGTCACTAACAATGTCAACACCCACTTGGGAGGCGAAGAATTCAAGGTAATCTTTAAAGATTCCAACAACAAGGGTATCGATACAGTAATTGTTGCTAGCGACGAGTACGGACGCATAGAGGGTTCGTTCGTCATCCCCAAGGACCGCATGAACGGCAGGTTCCTCATCATTCTTGAGAAAGGCAATGAAAGAATCAATGGATGGTCTGTGAACGTGAGCGAGTACAAGACGCCGACGTTTGAGGTCACCTTCCCCGATGCGCGTCGCAGCTATGTTGCCGGCCAGCCTGTCAAGGTGACCGGAAAAGCGATGTCTTACAGCGGCATGCCTATCGCCAATAGCGAGGTGCGCCTGTCACTCATCCAGAACCAGTGGTCATGGTGGTGGTGGAGCATGCGCAACAACAATGGCAAGCACCTGCAAGATACCACCGTTGTGACCGACGCCCAGGGCAACTTCACCTTCGAATTTGCCCCTGACCTGTTCCAGGAGAACAAGGACTTGAAGCCCGGCAAGCGTTGTTGGGCACGCTATAACTATAAAGTTCTCGCCACCGTGACCAACGATGCCGGCGAGACTCATGAGGAGAGCACCTCGTTCATTGTGGGCACGCGCCGAGGCATCGAGTTGGGCAGTGAGAGCGAAAACGTCTATCTCAACGACCAGCCCATCAAACTGCCGTTGAAATACAACACCACCGACGAGGAACACCCCGACACCTGGTGCACGTGGGAAGTGACGAAGAAAGGCAATAAGGAGCCGGCGCTGACAGGCAACTTGAACACCGCCGACCCGACCATCAACCTGACCAGCCTGTCCTCGGGCGAATACACCCTCAAAATCCACATTCTCGATGCCGAGGAGGGCGAGGAGGACGTTGACGTGAACCGTGACATCATCCTTTACCGCAAGGGTGACAAGACCTCGCCCGTCAACGATTGCCCGCTGTGGATCTCGCCATTCGGCAAGAGTGTGGACAAGGACAACAAGGGCCACATCACCGTCGGCGTGTCCACCCCAGAGGCCTACATCTATTATGTCGCCAGCACCAATAAAGATATCATCAGTGAGGGTTGGTTGAACTACCAAACCGGCATGAACGATTTCACCGTTCCCTTGCCCAAGGAGGCCGGAGCAGACGTGACCGTATCGTTCATCACTTACTACGGCATCAAGAAATGGGAAAAAGAGGTGATACTGGCAAATCCGTACAAAGCCGAGGAGATGAAGATTACCGCCACTTCGTTCCGCGACAAACTCGTGCCGGGTAACATCGAGCGTTGGTCATTCACACTGACCGATCAGAACGGCAAGCCCCGTCCCGGAGCCATGCTGCTCGACATGTATGACAAAGCCATCGCCAGCATTGCCGAGAACGACTGGGACTATTCAGTATTTACGCCCTACGGATCCACCCCTTCATTCAACATCTGGTCCATGCGTTTAGGCGGCTACAGTCGGGGTTCCACCAGATGGTCGCAGGATCACCTGGCTATACCCAAAGAAGCTCAAGCTCAACTGCCTAAATTATACACTTACGGCTTATCGCCGTTCAGCTATGCCATGGGACATGGACGCCAGCTGTTAAAATCACAATCGCTGGGGGCTACCCGTTCGACAGGCAAAAACACGGTGAGCGGTATGGTGGTTGACGAAAATGGCGAGCCGGTCATCGGGGCATCGGTTGTTGAGTTGAGCAATCCCAAAAATGGCGTCGCTACCGACTTTGACGGAATCTTCTCACTCAACTGTGCTTATGGAGCTACTCTCAAAATCACTTATGTGGGCTACGAGACCGTTGAGGTCCAGGCCCTTGACGGAATGGTAATCGAACTAGAGCCAAAAGACGGAACGCTAGGCGAAGTGGTAGTTACCGGCTATCAAAAGGTTGACAAAAGAGTCTACACTGGCAGTGTTCAGAGCGTGGAACTCGCAGAGGGCGAAAAGGGATTTGGTGCCGCTTCAAAAATCAGGGTCCGTGGAGTTTCTTCTACCGAAGATGCTCAAGTGAATCAGCAAAACCTGGAGAAGGTGACTCTGCGCATGAGCGATGTCAAGACCGCGTTGTGGCAGCCGATGCTCACCAGCGACCAGAACGGTGTCGTCTCGCTGGAGTTTGAGGTGCCCAACTTCAACACCACCTGGAATGCCCAGGCCGTGGCATGGGACAAGCAGATGGTGGGCTCCACTTGGATGGCCGAGGTGCTGACGCAGAAGCCGCTGATGGTGAAGGCCAACATGCCGCGCTTCTTGCGACAGGGCGACAAGGCGACGCTGGCAGCCACCGTGCAGAACGCTACCGACGAGGTTAGCGCCTGTGACGCCGTGATCGAGCTCTTCGACCCGCGTACCAATGACGTATATGCCTCTCGCAACTTCAACCTGACGCTCGACCCGATGGGCAGTGAGGCGGTTACTATCGAATGGCAGGTGCCCGACACCGTGGCTATGGTGGGTTTCCGCATCAAGGTAGCCAACAGCACCTTCGGCGACGGCGAGCAGGTGATGGTACCTGTGCTGACGACCATCTCGCCCGTCATCGAGACCCAGCCCTTCTATGTCGAGGCAGGAGAGGGACACTTTGAGCAGCCGCTGCCCAAGTTCCCCAAGGATGCCCGCGTGACGCTGGAATACTGCGATAACCCTGTGTGGTACTGCGTGCTGGCACTGCCCACCATCTTCAGCGACAGTTACTGCACGGCAACCCATGCAGTCCACAGCCTGTATGCCCTGCAAGTGGCACAAGGTGTGGCCAAGGAACAGCCCCAGATCAAGGAGGCGGTGACCTACTGGAAGCAGCACAACGAGGACAGCACCCTCGTGTCGATGCTCGAGAAGAACCAGGACCTGAAGATCAGCACCCTGCTGGCGTCGCCATGGGTTCGAGATGCTGACCGCCAGACGCTTAGGATGTCGAAGTTGAACGAACTCTTTGACGAGGCCATCGCCAAGAAGGAATATGAGAAGATTATCACCGCTCTGCAGTCGCTGCAGATGGGTGACGGCGGATTCACCTGGTTCCGCTATCCCGGATGCGAGTCCAACGTCTGGACCACAGGCACCGTGCTTGAACTCATCGGCGAAATCAAGCACCTGGGCTACCTGCCCGACGACAACCGACTGACTTCAATGCTGAACCGCGCCCTCGCTTACTACGATAGCGAGAACGTGCGCCTGTACAACAATGCCAAGAAGTATTACAAGGAGCCTGAAGGCCAGTTTACGGAGTATGCCTACACGCGCAGTCTCTACCCCGAGGTGAAGCAACAGTCCAGCGCCAGTGCCGACCTGATGAAGAATATCCTCAAGTACATGGACAAGACCTGGAGCAAGGGCATCACAATCAGGGACAAAGCGTGGTATGCCTTGACGCTCAACCGCAACGGGCGCCAGAAGACCGCTGCTAAGATCGTCGAGAGCATCCGCCAGTTTGCCATCGTGAAGCCCAGCACGGGCATGTACTGGGACAACCTGCAGACCGGAAGCGGATGGTGGGAGCTTGACAAGGTGGCCTACACCACTACCATCCTGCGCGCGATGAGCGAGGTTGATCCTCGTCAGGACGAGATTGACCAGATACGCAAGTGGATGCTACTGATGAAGCAGACCAATGACTGGGGCAGCTACAGCCTTGCCGCCGACGCCGTCTACAGCCTCTTGAGCACCGGCAGCCAGTGGCTCGAGCGCAACGCCTTGCCTGCCATTACCGTTGCAGGCCAGCCCGTCAACCTCGACAAGATGGCTGAATGGCTGGGATACTTCCGCACCACGATCGATGCTGCCACGGCAGGAAACGTCGTTATCGACCGCACCGGCAGCGGACCGGCCTGGGGTGCCATCTACACCCAATACAAGTCGCCGATGACCGAGGTCAAGGAGAAAGCCATCGAGGAGGTTTCCATCAGCAAGGAGTATTATGTGTACGCCCAGGACGGCAGCCTGCACCAGGCCACCTCGTTCAACGTGGGCGACAAGGTCAAGGTGCGCGTCGTCATCAAGGTCAACAAGGACATGGACTACGTGACCATCACCGATGAGCGCGCTTCCTGCTTCGAG
>CADBBK010000055.1 GCA_902792895.1 uncultured Bacteroidales bacterium
GGCGGTCAATCATTACCTTACTACGACAAAGGTAACGAAAACCGTGTGGCGATGAAAGTTTATTCGACAAACTTTCATCGCCACAAAGTTAGGGCCGACGATAAAAAACTTAGCGACCTAGCGCGAGATTCGTTACATGTGGCGGACGAGGATGTTTGGAAAACAGTTGTCTTGGTTGTAGAGCGGGTTGTCTGATTAGAGGCGGGGATGTAATCTGGTAAATTTCATGTTAATTATTGCAAAATAATAAGGAATATCGTTGGGGAGTATACATTATTATAGTATTTTTGGCGTTATAATGACAATTTCAAAACCCATATGGCTATGAAACAACGAATTATTAACTTCTTACTCATCGCATTACTTGCAATGGCATTTCCATTCCATTCATCAGGAAAAGTGAAGGAGGTTGACTTCAACTATCCTAAAGACGTGAGCAAAACGGCGCTTTCGGACCTTGACAAAGCGCTGAAGTCGGGCAACGGCCAACTGACGGTCGACGCGCTGGTACGTTACAGCATCGCGCAGAGCGGCATCTCGCAGGACAACATGCCCGACATCGTCAACCGCATCGAAAAGGTCATCAAGAACGAGAAGCAGCCCCATATCAGGGCGCTGCTCAACTACTTCGAGGCAGTGGTCTATCAAGGCTACTGTAACAGCTATGCTTCTTATCGCGACCGCAACAACCCGGTGGAGGAAGAGCCCACCGACGTGAGCGAGTGGAGCCGGAAGCAATTTGAGTTAAAAATCATGCAGCTGGTGGACAAGGCGCTGAAAGAGCCCGAGGCACTCAAACAGATACCCGTGACGTCGCTGTCCGACATCCTGGTGTACAATGACCTGGGCGTGACCTACATCCCCACCATGCAGGAGTTCATGTTGAGCCAGTGCTATGACATGCTGAGCGGCAACGGCGTCAGCTACACCATGCGCAAGGACATCAAGGAACGCTGGCTCAAGGCAACCGAGGGCAATATTCCCGCCCACATCTATGCCATGAGCTATCTGGATGCTGACATCGACGAGGAGACTTACCAGCAGTACAAGGAAAGCGAATACAGCGCTCTGCTGCTGGATGAGTTGCGCTACCAGGACGAGAAACAGCAATATGACTTGTACAGGGACTATGTCAAGCGTTTCCCTAAATCGATTTTCACCCCCGAGATTGCCAACAAGATCACCTCGATCGAGGAAAGGAGAGTGTCAATGAGTTTTCCCGCGACACGTTCGTCGCGTGACAGCATCACGGTGTCGATGAGCGTCACCAATGCCAACTCGTTCAACCTCTCGGTCTATCGAGTGCAAGGTGAACCCGACGATGGTATGTACCCATCGAACAAGGGCTACACCTACGAGTTGCTCAAGCAATATCCCATCAAGGTACAAGGCACTGTCCCCTTCACTGAAAATAATGTGAAGTTCACCCTGCCTCCCCTGCCCTACGGCAGATATATGATATGTGCAACAGACCTCGCTCCAGACAAGGACAAGGACGACGGAAGGACCAGCTCTGGTTTGGATTACCGTAATATCATGAGTGTCACCGACATGGCCTTGATCTGCATCACCCGCTACGACCACAAGGACAAGGTGGGCACAGTGGACATCAAGACCGGCAAGCCCATTCAAGGAGCAACGATAAATTATGAAGATAACAAGCCGAAGAATGACCCCGATAAGTTTTCCGGCACCCTTGGCACCACCAATGCCGATGGTCTGGTTTCCATCCTGGAGCATTATCCGTCCCCCAAGCATAACGGATCATACTACAACATCGACAACTTCAGGCTCCAAGCCATCAAGGGCAATGACACATCGGCCGACAGGATGCGCTATCACAGGTTGACCGACCGCAGTTCAAACAGTACCGACTGTGAAATCTACACCGACCTGGGTGTCTATCGCCCAGGCGAGACCGTGCATTGGGCCGCAGTCACCTACTTTAATCCCGGTAATGGCCGCAGGCCATTGGCCAACCGGAATATGACCGTCAAGTTTGACGACTACAGCGGCAAGCACATCGACGAGGTGAATGTAACGAGCGACGCCTTCGGCCGCATCGAGGGGTCCTTTGTCATCCCCAAGGACCGCATGAACGGACGATTCTCGCTCAATGTGTATGACGGTGAATCCAAATCCAGCCTGTCCAACGTGGGATGGAAGGGCGTGAACGTGAGCGAGTACAAGACGCCGACATTTGCCATCACCTTCCCTGACGGGCGCTTCAATTACGTCGCTGGCCAGCCAGTCAAAATCACAGGCAAGGTCGAGACCTATAGCGGCATGCCCGTGGCCAACACCCAGGTGAGACTGTCGCTCATCCAGAACGAGTGGCGCTGGCACTGGTGGTATGCGCCCGACGACAACGGCAAGCACCTGATGGACACCACCGTGAATACCGATGCCCAAGGCATGTTCACCTTTAGCTATGAGCCTAGCCTGTTCAGCGAGAACAGCCGTTATGGCAAGGGCTGGTCGAGCTACTGCTACGAGGTTGTCGCTACCGCCACCAGCGATGCCGGCGAGACGCAAGAAGAGAGTACCTTGTTCATCGTGGGCAAGCGCCGTGGCATCGAGCTGGGCATCACTAACGGCAATGCGTTCTATAACGACAAACCCATCACGCTGCCGCTGAAGTACAACACCACCGACGAGAAGAATCCCAGCACCTACTGTACCTGGGAGGTCACGCCCTTGGACGGCAAGGAACCCGTCAAGACCGGCAACCTGAACACCGCCAATCCGACCATTGACCTGACCGACCTGCCGTCAGGACAATACAAGATCAAGGTTCACATCCTCGATGCCGAGGAGGGCGAGAAGGATGTTGACGCCGAAACCAACATCACCCTGTTCCGCAAGACCGATGCCGAACCGCCCGTGAAGAATACCCCCATGTGGCTCTCGCCGATGGCAGTTGACGTGGACAAGAACAATACGGCCCACATCACTGTGGGAGTCTCGGTGCCCAAGGCCTACATCTATTACGTGGCTGCGACGGCCTCCAAGGTGATTGCCGAGGGATGGCTGAACTACACGAGAGGCCTGCATGACCTTGCCGTGCCCCTGCCCAAGGAGGCCGGTGCCGATGTAACCGTGTCATTCACCTCCTACTACGAGACACAGCTGCACAGCGACACCAGGTTCATCATCAATCCCTACAAGGCCGAGGCTGTAGAAATCAGCGCCACCTCGTTCCGCGACAAGCTTGCCCCCGGTGACATCGAACACTGGACATTCACCCTGACCGACCAGAACGGCAAGCCAGTGCGTGCCGCAATGGTGCTGGACATGTATGATAAGGCCATTGCCAGCATCGCCGGCAATAACTGGGGATGGCGCAACTGGCGCAAGGGCGGTGCCGCCGGCCATATTAGCGCCATCGGCGTCAGCGGAAGCAACCACGCCATCTCGTCATGGGTTGGCGATATGCTCGATGAGAACGAGAAGGCCGAGGAGCTGTTACCCTTCCTGTACACCTATCACACGGCCCCGTTCAGCAGATACATGGGCGTCCGTGAAGCAGATGGGGCCAGGATGTTATTGGGTGCTCGTACTTCCGCACGCATGTACGATGAGAGCCCGATGTACAAGATGACAGAAAATTCAGCAATGAGTGACGGAGCCATGGAAGAGGAACAGGTAACGGCGCAGCCCAACGTCAACGAGAAGAACCTGGAGAAGGTCGTGCTGCGCGAGAACGACGTCAAGACAGCATTGTGGCAGCCGATGCTCACCAGCGATGCCAAGGGCAACATCAACCTGGAATTTGAGGTGCCCAACTTCAACACCACCTGGATTACCCAGGCGGTGGCATGGAATGAGAAAGCCGTGGGCTCCACCTGGATGGCCGAGGTACTCACCCAGAAACCGCTGATGGTGCGTTCCAACATGCCGCGCTTCCTGCGCCAGGGCGACAAGGCACAACTGGCCGCTACCGTGCAGAACGCCAGCGACAAGGCCGCTAAGTGCGATGCCGTGATTGAACTGTTTGACCCGCGCTCGGGCGACATCTACGCCTCGCGCAATTTCAACCTGGAACTTGACCCCATGGGCAGCCAAGCCGTCAAGATCGACTGGACCGTCCCCGACACCATCTCGTTTGCCGGATTCCGCATCAAGGCCGCCAACGGCCGCTACGGTGACGGTGAACAGGTCATGATACCGGTGCTCACCACCATCTCACCCGTCATCGAGGCACAGCCGTTCTACATCGAGGCCGCCCAGAGCCACTACGAGACCACGCTGCCCGAGTTCCCCGCCGACGCACGCGTGACGCTCGAGTACTGTGACAACCCCATGTGGTACTGCGTGCTGGCACTGCCCACCATCTTCAGCGACAGCTACTGCACCGCCACCCAAGCGGCCCACAGCCTGTATGCGCTGCAGATTGCACAAATTGCCGCCAAGTCCCAGCCCCAAATCAAGGAGGCCGTCAACTACTGGAAAGAGCACAATGAGGACAGCACCCTCGTATCGATGCTCGAGAAGAACCCCGACCTCAAGATCGGTACGCTGTTGGCATCGCCCTGGGTGCGCGACGCTGACGCCCAATCGCTGAGGATGTCCAGACTGCATGAGTTGTTTGATGACAATATCTCGAAGCAGACCTACGAGAAAATCCTTGCGTCACTGCAGTTGCTGCAGATGTCCGACGGCGGATTCACCTGGTTCCGCCACCCCGACTGCAAGTCCAGCCTGTGGGCTACCGGAACGGTACTCGAACTCATTGGCGAAGTCAAGCACCTGGGCGGCCTGCCCGAGGACAGTCGCTTGAATTCGATGATTGACCGAGCCATCAAGTACTATGACAACGCGACCATGGCTGATTACATCATGACAAAGGAATACATGAGCAAGCCCGAAGCCAAGTTCAAGAGCTATGCCTACACCCGAGGGCTCTACCCCGAGTACAAGATGCCCAAAGACAACGCCAAACTGCTCAAGAAGATTGTCAAATACATGGACAAGACCTGGAGCAAAGGCATCACAATCAGGGACAAGGCATGGTATGCCTTGACGCTCAACCGCAACGGGCGCCAGAAGACCGCTGCTAAGATCGTCGAGAGCATTCGTCAGTTTGCCATCACCAAGCCCAGCACGGGTATGTACTGGGACAACCTGCAGACCGGAAGCGGATGGTGGGAGCTTGACAAGGTGGCCTACACCACTACCATCCTGCGCGCGATGAGCGAGGTTGACCCGCGTCAGGACGAGATTGACCAGATACGCAAGTGGATGCTACTGATGAAGCAGACCAATGACTGGGGCAGCTACAGCCTTGCCGCTGATGCCGTCAACAGCCTGCTGAGCACCGGCAGCCAGTGGCTCGAGCGCAACGCCTTGCCCACCATCGCCATTGCCGGACAGCCCGTCAACCTCGACAAGATGGCTGAGTGGCTGGGATACTTCCGCACCACGATCGATGCTGCCACGGCAGGTAACGTCGTTATCGACCGCTCGGGCAGCGGCCCGGCATGGGGTGCCATCTACACCCAGTACAAGTCGCCGATGACCGAGGTCAAGGAGAAGGCCATCGAGGAGGTTTCCATCAGCAAGGAGTACTATGTGTACGCCCAGGACGGCAGCCTGCACCAGGCCACCTCATTCAACGTGGGCGACAAGGTCAAGGTGCGCGTCGTCATCAAGGTCAACAAGGACATGGACTACGTGACCATCACCGATGAGCGCGCTTCCTGCTTCGAG
>CADBBK010000056.1 GCA_902792895.1 uncultured Bacteroidales bacterium
GACGATTGCCTCGATACCGATATTGTGGAGGACATCTTCAGCTACTTCAAGGAGAGCGATACCGACGATATCGAAACTGCCATGGAGGAACTGGGTGAGGACAACACCGAGGAGGAAATCCGTCTTGTGCGTATCAAGTTCCTCAGCGAGATGGGCAACTGATGCGTCACCGGCACCGCCGGCTTTTTCAAAAACTAGGATTGTTAACAAAAAAAACGCGGGGAGAATATAATTTTTCCCGTGCGCGTGCGTTATACATTAGTAATACAGAATGAAAAAACGTAAAATATAGATTCAAACCAACCTAAAGAAGATGAAAGCAAAACTCTTGATTTCTTCATTGCTGTTGGGAACTGCGATTCTCGCTTTTGCTAAGGTGAAGGATCCTGTCATCATGACCATCAACGGCAAAGACATCAAACTCTCGGAGTTTGAGTACCTTTATCACAAGAACAATGAACAGCAGCTCGACAAGGAAACTCTCGAGCAGTATGTGGACCGCTTTGTGCTCTACAAGCAGAAGGTTGCCGACGCTGAGGCTGCCGGCATCGATACCACCGACCTGTTCAAGCGTGAGTTTGAAGGCTACCAGAATGATCTTGCCACTCCGTATATCACCGAGGACACCACCTATCGCTGGAACTTCATTTCCGAGGCCTATGAACGCAGCAAGAAGGAGATCGACATTGACCATTTCATGCTTCCCACCGGTGCCAACCCCGCTGAGACCCAAGAGCTGTTGGCGCGCATGGACAGCATCCGCACCTGCGTTCTCAGAGGTGAGAACTGGGCCGACCTGGCAATGAAGTACTCCAGTGACCCCTCCAAGGCCCGCAACCATGGCCACTATGGCTATGTGAGCTCCTGCACATTCCCCTACGAGTTTGAGAATCAGTTATACAACACTCCGGTCGGAAGTATCTCCCAGCCGTTTACCACCAATTTCGGTGTCCACATGATCCGTGTCAACGCCGTGCGTGAGCGCGACGATGTACATGCCAAGCACATCCTCAAGCTCTTCCCCAAGAACGCTACCGACGAGCAGAAGGCCGAGTGCAAGGCCAAGATGGATTCCATCTATGCCCTGCTCAAGGCTGGTGCCAACTTTGAGGAGATGGCCAAAGCCGAGTCGCAGGACAACAGCGCCCAGCGTGGCGGTGACCTGGGATGGTTTGGCCGCGGCCGCATGGTGAAGCCCTTTGAGGAAGCAGCCTATGCTTTGGCCGATGGTGAAATCAGCGAGCCCTTCGAAACGGTCTATGGCTACCACATCATCAAGAAGGTGGCCCATGGCATGCCGACGATTGAGATGATGCGCCCCATGATTGACCGTGCCATCAGCCGCGACGAGCGCACGAAGCTGATTACCGAGCGCCGCCTCGAAGACCTCAAGGCCAAGTACAACTACAAGCTCAATCCCGATTTTGACAAATACCTGACCTCGACGTTGCAGAGCCATGGCAAGTATGACTCGACCTACGTGGCAC
This sequence comes from uncultured Bacteroidales bacterium, assembly GCA_902792895.1. Taxonomy (GTDB): domain Bacteria; phylum Bacteroidota; class Bacteroidia; order Bacteroidales; family Muribaculaceae; genus Sodaliphilus. The sequence continues at coordinate 1,488 of CADBBK010000056.1, forward strand.
AGAACATTAAGGGTGTGAAGCTGCCGATGTTCTTCTATGCCGACAAATCGGTGCCCGTGTCGCAGCTCACTCCACAGCTCATCGAGAAGACGCTTATCCTCAATACTGACAATGCCAAGGAATACATCCTCAGCAAGGTTATGAATGTTGCCGATGGCGTTCTCACCGACTACAACGCTCACGAGCTGGTTAACTCCAATCCTGAATACCGCAACCTGCTCAACGAGTACCGTGACGGCATGCTGCTGTTTGAAATCAGCAACCGCCGTGTCTGGAAGGCTGCCAACAAGGATACTGTCGGTCTGGAGAACTACTTTGCCGAGCACCGTGACCGCTACAACTGGAATGAGCCTCACTTCAAGGGCATCATCCTCAGCGCCAAGAACGACAGCGTTCTCCAGCTTGTCAAGGCTGCCCAGCGCGAGATGGCTCCCGACACCCTTACCGATGGCCTTTACAACAGGTTCGGCAACGACATCCGCATGGAGCGCATGGTCGTGAAGCAGGGCGAGAACAACCTTGCCGACTACCTGGCATTCCATGTTGGTGACAAGCCCGAGCGTCGTGGCTATGAGGCCTTCATGATCCTTGAGGGTAAACTCATCAACAACCCCGAGGAGGTGAGCGACGTGCGTGGCGCTGTGGCCAGCGACTACCAGGACGTGCTCGAGCAGCGATGGAAAGAGGAACTCGCCAAGAAGTATCCTGCCAAGATCAACAAGAAAGTCCTCAAGCAGGTGAAGTAATCACCACCTAGCATCAAATTCACAAGCCCTTCGGGCTCCAAATCAATACAGTTGAGGCTGCATCTCCATGGAGAGGATGCAGCCTCGATTGGTGTTGTAGGGAGAGTAGGGAAGTGTTACTTCAGCGTCTCAATCCAGGTCTTGACACTGTCGACGGGAGGATTACCGTTGAGCACCTTACCGGGAAGAATCCAGTTGGCACTGGGGGCACTGGCGTTCTTCAGGTCCTCACCGCTCTTGCCCATGTCGCTGCCGCCCGAGGTGGCAAACGGGATGATAGTCTTGCCTGTGAGGTCATACTGCTCCAGGAACGTGTTGATGATGCGGGGGGCGGTGTACCACCAGATGGGGAAGCCCACATAGATGGTGTTGTATTGCGCCATGTTCTCGACCTTGCTGGCCACAGCCGGACGGGCGGTGCTGTCCTTCATCTCGACGCTAGAGCGGCTCTTCTTGTTGTGCCAGTCGAGGTCCTCGGCAGTGTACACCTGCTCGGGGACGATTTCAAACAGGTCGGCGTCAGCGGCCTCGGCAAGGGTGCGGGCAGCCTGGGCGGTAATGTGTGCCTCGCTGGCCGAGAAATAGGCCACGAGCGTGGTGCGGGCAGCGCTGTCGGTAGCTGCGTTGTCGCTACCCTCGGCAGTTGCTTGGCCCTGGTTGGTGTTCTGGCAAGCGCCCAGCATGAGGGCGATGGCCAGCAGTGATGCAAATTTCTTCATGATTGATAAATGTTGATGATGTGATTAATTGTTAGCCACAAAAAACTATCCGCACCTCGACGAGTCTTGGTAGCGGATAGTTCGTTATTAACTTTTAAATCGATAAAATATGAAAAGAGAATTACTTCTCCTTACTTCTTCAGGTCAACCTTTCCGGGGGTAGCGGGCTTCTCGGTGCTCACAGTGGGAGCAGCGGTCTTGGCGGGAGCAGACTCGGTCTTGGCAGGAGCGGGAGCCACCTTGCCACCAACCTTGTTGTAGCGCTTGTTCAGGCCCTCAACGACCTCTTCGGTCACGTCATACTTCTCGTCGATGTACAGCGTGGCACTCTTGCGAAGCACCATGTCAAAGCCTTTCTTCTTGGCATAGTCCTTCATGAAGTTGTCGATGGAGTCGAGCAGCTGCATCTGGCTCTGGTTGAGCTCGTTCTGGATGCTCTGCTGTAGCCCGGCGAGGTAGTTCTCGGCTTCGGCCTGCATCTTCTGCAACTTGGCCTGGTCGGCGTTGAAGGCCTCCTCGGTAAGGTATTGGTTATTCTGGTATTTCTGCTGCATGGCGTTGCCAAACTTGCTGATCTCGTTGCCGCGCTGTTTCTGGGCGGCATCAAACTGGTTCTGGCGGCGCAGCATGGCCTCGTTGATGTCCTTGGCCAGGTTGTAGTTGGCCATGATGGAATCCTCGTCGATGTAGCGGATCTTGAGGTTTTCCATGGCAGTGCCACCGGCACTCTTGGGAGCCTCGGCAGCGGGCTTATCGTTGCACGAGGTGGCCGACATCATCATCACGAGAGCTGCAAACAGAGCAAGCTTGGTGTAGTGTTTAATGAAGTTCATTTCAAATGGTTTTTTGACTTTTTCTTGATGTATTTGTTGTTAGTTGTAAAATTCTTTGTCTCTGGCGCACTTGATGCCACGTTTACGCATCTCGGGATTGTCATGGATGTGGGTGTTGGGGAACCGTCCACCCTTCACGAAGAATATCTTCACTCCTAGCAGTAAAACCGCCAGGCCCACAATCCCCAATGTCAATAGTAATGTTGCCATCATCTGCGCTATTGTGCAAAAAAGACCTGCAAATTTAGTGATACTTTGCGACTCCAACCACGATATTTTGCAATTATTTTGTCCAAAATGATTGAATAGCCCTCGGATTTAACAAAAATTCAAAGCGCTAAAGATTAACTAACACTTCCTCCCCACCTCCGCAGCCCATCCAATGGGGAAAAACGACTATCTTTGTAGTTCCGTGTGTTGTCCCGTGAGTTGCGTTTACAACGCAACACACAAGAAATAATTAACTACTCAAGACGATGAAAAAAGAGACCTACAAATCACAACAACCCTTTGCTGGGGAGAAGAAGCCTTCCATGCTTCGTCGCTGCGTGGGTCATGATTACACGGGACGGCAGATTTACATGATCACGATGGTAACCGAGGGGCGGCGCCCGCTATTCGGGCGAGTGGTGGGAAGGAGCGATGCACCGTCAGGCAGCGACGATACGCCCCACATCGAGCTGTCGCCACTGGTCCAATGCGAAGAGTTGAGTTTTGTTCCCAAACAGGCTGTCATCGCAGGCGTTCCCATCGAGAAACTTCTCACTCGTCGTCAATCGTCAATTTGTGGATTTAGTCCAGGATGCGGGGCTCGGGGATTTCCTGGCCGCGGCAGAAGCGGACGGCGATATGGCGGTCGTCGCCCATGTAGATGAAACGTTCGAGGCGTTGGGGCAACGTGTAGTTGCCGTGGTTGAGGTCGCTGTCATCGATGACGAGGGCATCAAACTCGTAGCCTGGCTCGAAGCTGCCCACGCGCCCGAAGAAGCTGCCTGCCGACTTGGTGGCAATCCAGAATGCCTCGGAGAGCGAAAGGAAGCGATCGTTCTTGTACTTCTGGTTGTAAAGTTTGCTTACCTGAATGGCATAGACCATCACGCGCATGATGCTCATGTCATGGCCTCCGCTGATGTCGCTGCCCAAGCCCACTTTTATGCCCTTGTCGAGGAAGGCGCGGATGGGCGCGATTCCGGTTATCAGGTTGATGTTCGACGTGGGGCAATGCGCCACCATCACGTTGCGACGGCTCATCAGTTCCAGCTCTTCGCCTGCACTGAACACGCAGTGTGCCATGATGGTTGGTGTCTGCCCGAACAGGCCGTAGCGGTCATAGGCATCGCCATAGAAGCGGCTCTCGGGTTCCAACTCACGCACCAGCGCGATTTCACCCAGATTCTCAGACAGGTGAGATTGCACGGGCACTTGGTACTTTTGTGCCTGTTCGCCGCACATCCGTAGCATGGCTGACGAGCATGATGGAATGAAACGTGGTGTGAGGATGGGTCTGACGAGGCTGTCGGGGTCGTTCCATTCGGCGATGAGCGCCTCGTTCGCG
>CADBBK010000057.1 GCA_902792895.1 uncultured Bacteroidales bacterium
CGCTACAAGTTCAACGCCACCCAAAGCAAGTACAAGGGCACCGGTGCAGGCGCCAGCGAGAAGGAACGACTATAAAAACACCTGTTTCATTTTTCGACATCGCATCATCTATTGCACTGAATTTCAGATGATTGATAGATGATGCGATAATTTTTTGAAAAATTTTTCGCAAAATCCTTTGTCAATTCAAATTCTTGCAGTACCTTTGCAGTCGCTTTGAGAAAGTTATTTCGCTTAGCACTCACATGTTGGTGTGTTAGTTCAGTTGGTTAGAATACCTGCCTGTCACGCAGGGGGTCGCGTGTTCGAGTCACGTACACACCGCAGTGGAGAGAGGATTTGGGTAACTATGCCTTCGGGCTGGTTGCCCATTCTTTTTTATGCACAGTGGCCTGCCCGGCGATGCCGAGCAGGCCACAATGCGTTAAGGACAATCTACCACTTTGCGCCAGTTATCCCTTACAGGGGCTTGATGCTGATGGCGAAGCCGCCTCCGGCTGCGCTGTGCAGTTTAAGGGCCGTTTTGGCAGTCACTTTCTTCTTGGTGATGGTATAGGCCTGCGGATTGTTGCGGTAATCAGCATCTTTGCCGTCGGCATAGATGGTTGCCTCATATTTGCGGCCAGGATCAAGGAAGTCGAGTTTGAAGTTGCTGTCGTGGGCGCTCTTTCCCGTCACGCAGCCGACAAACCAACTGTCGCTGTTCTTGTCCTGGCGGGCAATGGTAACATACTCCATCGGCTCGGCTTCGAGATATACCGAGCGCTGCCAGTCGACGGGAACGTCCTTGATAAACTGGAATGCGTCCATGAAGCGGGCATAGTTCTCAGGCAGGTCGGCTGCCATCTGCAGGGGGCTGTACATCGTCACATAAAGCGCCAATTGGCCACAAATGGTCGAGAGGACATGCGTCTGCTTCTCGGGCGAGAATTTGGCGATATCCATCTCAACGATACCCGGCGTGTAGTCCATCGGGCCGCCCTGCAGGCGCGTGAACGGCAGGATGGCGGTGTGGCCTGGCTGGGTGCCGGCAAAGGCCTGGTACTCGGTGCCAAGGGCACTCTCGTTGCCGATCAGGTTGGGCCAGGTGCGGCACAGTCCAGTGGGACGCACTGCCTCGTGGGCATTGACCATGATGTGATGCTTGGCAGCCAGCTCCACGCAGTACTGGTAGTGGTTCACCATCCACTGGCCATAGTGATGCTCGCCTCGCGGAATGATATTGCCCACATAACCAGTCTTGACCGAATTATAGTCATACTTGTTCATCAGTTGATAAGCCGCCTCAAGGTGGCGCTCGTAGTTGCGCACGCTGGACGAGGTCTCGTGGTGCATCATCAGGCGCATGCCCTTGCTGTGGGCATATTCGTTGAGCATCTTGATGTCAAAGTCGGGATAGGGTGTCACGAAGTCGAACACATAATCCTTGCTGTTGCCAAACCAGTCTTCCCAGCCTTCGTTCCAACCCTCGATAAGCAGCTGGTCAAAGCCATTGGCAGCAGCAAAATCAATGTAGCGCTTCACGTTCTCGTTGCAGGCACCGTGTTTGCCGTTTGGTTTCAGTTTGGTGTAATCGGTCTCGCCGAGCTTCACCGACGGCAGCTGGTCGGTATAGTTCCATGTGTTCCTGCTGGTAATCAGCTCCCACCACACACCCATGTATTTCACGGGCTTGATCCATGAGGTATCCTCAATCTTACACGGCTCGTTCAGATTCAGAATCAGTCGGGAAGCCAACACCTTGCGGGCATCATCAACAATCATGATGGTGCGCCAGGGCGTGTGGCACGGCGTCTGCATGTAGCCCTTGTTGCCCTGGGCGTCGGGCGTGAGCCACGATTCAAACACCATATTCTTGTCGTCGAGATTCAGATGCATGCACGGATAATCGACCAGCGCGGCCTCGTGCAGGTTGATATAGATGCCGTCATCGGTCTTGAGCTGGAGCGAGGTCTGCACGCCGGTATCGCTGAACTGCTCCTGCGACGCATTGGGCGTAATCGTGCCCGGCAGCAGCCCCCTGATCTCGCTCAGGCGCGACCGGGTGTACTGATACTCCTGCGTGTCATAGTCACCGGCAATCCACCAGGCCGTCACGTCGCCAGGCATGGCAAACTGGGTGTGCTCCTCCTTGATGACAAAGTAAGTGAGGTTTTCCTGTTGCGGGAACTCGTACCTGAAGCCGATGCCATCGTCATAGACACGGAAACGCACGATGATATAACGGTTCAAATCCTCCTGGAAGAGGGACACCGCCATCTCATTATAGTGATTGCGTATGCTGCTCTCCTCGCCCCACACGGGTTGCCAGGTCTCGTCAAACGTCGAGTAACGGGCCGTCATCATCGAGAACCCGTCGAGCAACGAATTCTGATTCATGACCTGCTTGTTGTCAAAGTTATTGAACTCACCATTTCCCTTGACACTGACGAGTTCCAGCCCCAAGCGGCTCTCCTTAATCACCTGCTTGCCCATGAACACGACATCATAGACCGGAATACCGCCCTCCTTAACATCAAAATAAACACAGAGATTGCGATCGGGTGAATACACCGTCTCGACACGGGCCGAAACGCTTAGCGGCATCACCAAGGCCATTACAGCCACTAATAATCCTGAGAACCTCATAACTTAACGAGTATTATCTATTTGGTTACTAATTCATTCTATTGAACTCGCTAAGGTAATACAAATTGCCCATTCATCCATCAATCCCTCCTAAAAAAATGCCCAGTTATAGTTTCTATAAAAAAACGAGGGAGCCAACCTTGCGATCGACTCCCTCTTAGGGGGCGGTTACCTACTCTCCCACTTTCGCAGTACCATCGGCGTGGTGAGGCTTAACTT
>CADBBK010000058.1 GCA_902792895.1 uncultured Bacteroidales bacterium
GAGCATTAGCGAAGGCTTTGCACGCAACGTGCTGGCCGCATCATTAAACGACGAGGAATGGGATATCTCACGCCCCATTTGTATGGATGGCGATATCAAATTCTTTAAGTGGGAGGACGCCGAGGGCAAGCACGCCTTCTGGCACACATCGGCACACTTGCTGGCCGAGGCCCTTCAGGAGTTGTATCCCAACGTACAGTTCGGTATTGGTCCCGCTGTGGAGAATGGTTTCTACTATGACATCGACACAGGTGGCACCCCCTTGACCGATGCAGACTTCGCCAAGATTGAGAAAAAAATGACTGAACTCGCACAAAAAAATGAGGCTGTTGTCCGCGCCGACATCAGCAAGGCCGATGCGCTGAAGTTTTTCGGCGACAAGGGCCAGACGCTGAAGTGCGAACTCATCAATGACCTGGAAGACGGTCACATCACCACTTATACCCAGGGTAACTTCACCGACCTGTGCCGTGGCCCGCATATCCCCTCGACTGGCATGATCAAGGCCATCAAGGTGATGTCGCTCGCTGGCGCCTACTGGCGCGGTGACGAGACCCGCCCGCAACTGACCCGCGTGTATGGCATCACCTTCCCCAAGAAGAAGATGCTCGACGAGTACCTCGTGCTGCTCGAGGAGGCCAAGAAGCGCGACCACCGCAAGATCGGCAAGGAGATGGAACTGTTTGCCTTCTCGCCCAACGTGGGCCAAGGTCTGCCCTTGTGGCTTCCCAAGGGTGCTGCCCTGCGCAACCGCCTGCAGGACATGCTTGCCAAGATCCAGAAGCGCTATGGTTACCAGCAGGTGATCACGCCTCACATCGGTAACAAGTTGCTCTATGTGACCAGTGGTCACTATGCAAAATATGGCAAGGACTCGTTCCGTCCCATCACCACGCCCGAGGAGGGAGAGGAGTACATGCTCAAACCCATGAACTGCCCCCACCACTGCGAGATCTACAAGACTGCTCCCCGCAGCTACCGTGACCTGCCCATCCGCTATGCCGAGTTCGGTACCGTTTACCGCTATGAGCAGAGTGGCGAGTTGCACGGCCTGACCCGCGTGCGCAGTTTCACGCAGGACGATGCACACCTGTTCTGTACACCCGACCAGTTGAAGCAGGAGTTCCTGGGTGTAATGGACATCATCTCGTTTATCTTCCGCGTGTTCGGGTTCGACTACGAGGCTCAAATCTCATTGCGTGACCCCAACAACAAGGAGAAGTACGTCGGCACCGAGGAGAACTGGGAGAAGGCCGAGCGCGCTATCATCGAGGCTTGTGAGGAAAAGGGCTTAGTGGCCAAGCAGGTGACCGGTGAGGCCGCTTTCTATGGTCCCAAGCTCGACTTCATGGTTAAGGACGCCCTGGGTCGCCGCTGGCAGTTGGGTACTATCCAGGTGGATTACAACCTGCCCGAGCGCTTCCAGCTCGAGTACACCGGAGCCGACAACCAGAAGCACCGTCCCGTGATGATCCACCGTGCCCCCTTCGGTTCGCTGGAGCGCTTTGTGGCCGTGTTGCTTGAGCACACCGCCGGCAAGCTGCCGTTGTGGCTCGTTCCTGACCAGTGTGTCGTGCTGCCCATCAGTGAGAAGTTCAACGACTATGCCCATCATGTGGCCGACGAGCTGAACAAGCTCGATGTGCGTGCCATCGTGGATGACCGCAACGAGAAAATCGGTCGCAAGATTCGTGATAACGAACTGAAACGTATCCCTTATCTGCTCATTGTCGGTGAAAAAGAAGCCGGATGTGAAGAAGTTTCGATAAGAAAACAGGGCGAAGGTGATCAAGGTTCGAAAAAAATTACTACCTTTGCAGCCGATATTAATCGCGAAGTGGCAGAAATGGTATGGAAGTGCTTGATTGTCACGATAATACTAACTATTTTAAACTGCTGAATGAACAAAAAACCGTATCGTCCCGGGCCCAAACGCCCGAGCAATGCCACCAGGCCTAGAGGCCGCAATCGCAAGATGGCGGGCAAAAACGACCAAGACACCAATGCGATAAACGATGAAATTCGCGCAAGAGAGGTGCGCCTGGTTGGTGACAACGTGGAGCAGGGCATTTATCCGATCGATGAGGCCCTGAAAATCGCCGAAGGGCAGGAACTGGATCTGATCCTGATTGCCCCGCAGGCGGATCCCCCCGTGTGCCGCGTGATGGACTACCAGAAGTTCAAGTTCCAACAGCGCAAGCATGCCAAGGAACAGAAGGCGAAGTCCACCAAACTCGTGGTCAAGGAAATCCGTTTCGGACCACAGACCGACGAGCATGACTACAACTTCAAGTTGAAACATGCCATCGGTTTCCTCAAGGAAGGTGCCAAGGTGAAGAGTTATGTCTTCTTCAAGGGACGTTCCATCCTGTTCAAGGAACAAGGCGAGGTGCTGCTGCTGAGATTTGCCAACGACCTTGAGGAGTATGGCAAACTCGACCAGATGCCCGTGCTTGAGGGAAAGCGCATGACGATCATGCTGTCCCCCAAGAAGCCCGGCTCCAAGAAGAAAGAGGCGAAGGACGCCTCCACCGGTGACGCGTCCGCTCAGCAGGATAACACTCCGAGCGAGGAGTAATAGATCAACCAACGTGAGAAGGAAGAGCATCAGGCTTGGTAAGTGCCTGGTCTCGATTAATTAATAACATTTTTTAAACTCAAACAAAATGCCAAAAGTTAAGACGAATTCCGCTGCGAAGAAAAGGTTCACCTTTACCGGCACCGGAAAGATTAAAAGAAGACATGCTTACAAGAGTCACATCCTGACCAAGAAGAGCAAG